>JADCJC010000024.1 GCA_020247395.1 Rhodocyclaceae bacterium | reverse complement strand
GGAGATTCAATAGCCGCGTTCGACTCTCACCAGTGCCGGTAATTCGCCGGTGGCGCGAAAGCGCGTGACGTTGGAAGCGACGATTATTGCGGCGCTGTCTCGATTGGTCGGTGCGGAGATATGCGGCAGCACGGTGATTTTTGGGTGATTCCAAAGTGCGCTGTTCGTCGGCAGCGGCTCTGCCTCGAACACATCGAGCACCGCGTGAGACAGTTTGTCGGCGTCCAATGCACGCAACAACGCATCGGTATCGACAACGGCACCCCGCGCAAAATTAATCACACTTGCGCCTTCCCGCATCACGACGATACGTTCGGCATTGAGCACGTGATGGGTGTCCGAAGTGAGCGGCAACAACACAACAACGATATCGGCTGTGGCCAGCACCGTATGCAGCCCTGTCGCACCGGTGAATGTCTCGACAGCCCGGATCGCCTTAGCCGAATGGCTCCAGCCGGTGACGCGATAACCGGCAGCGACCAGCCGCGCCGCGGCGGCACGACCCAACTCACCGAGACCAAGAATACCGACGGTGATTTCACCCGCGGGCACATAGTTGCGTGGCCGCCACATGCGTTCGCGCTGCTGCGCCGCATAAGCCGGCATATCGCGGTGGATGTAGAGCGTCCACGCCAGCACGGCCTCTGCCATGGTGTTAGCAAGTGCCGGGTCCACCAGACGCACTAGCGGCAACTGTCGCGCCGCCGCCAGTGGGACCAAGCGCTCAATGCCTGCCCATACACTGTGAATCCACTTCAAATGGAGATAACGAGCCATACGCTCAGGCGACGGATCGGCGACGATGGCAATTTCAACCAAAAGCGCTTCCGCATCCGACAGCGCATTATCGTCCACGATACGCTCATACGGCATCGCTTGCGCAAGCACCTCAATCCAGCGCGAGCCATCATGCTGTGAAACGAAGGCGATGGGCGCAAGTGCGCCAGAGCGCGAATTCGTCGGTGTCGTCATGGTTTGCGCGGGCTCTGTGAGGACTGGTTAGCGTACGGCGATCAGGCGTAAACCGCGTCCCAATGGCGAAAGCCTTTGATCTCGAGCGGATTGCCGAACGGATCAACAAAAAACATCGTGTGCTGCTCGCCTGGTTCACCGGCGAAGCGAACTGTTGGCGGGATGACAAATCTGATTCCAGCAGCAGTCAGCCGGGCCGCAAGCGCACGCCAATCATCGAGCCTCAGCACCACACCAAAGTGCGGCATGGGTACCAAGTGCTCACCAACCTGACCAGTCGGCGCGGTCGTTAGCGGCGTACCCAAATGCAGCGATAACTGATGACCAAAAAATGAAAAATCGACCCACGTTGCTGTGCTGCGGCCTTCCTCGCAACCAAGTACGCCACCGTAAAACTGGCGCGCTTGGTCGAGATTACGGATGTTTAAGGCGAGATGAAAAATGCTTGGGACGGCGGTTGTCATTCGACAAGTTTAGAAGATTGACGCGATGGGAGTATCAACCGAGGGCAGTAATGCGGCGGGCAGCGATGTCCATCGCTGCCATCGTACCCGATATGGGTTGGCGGGTGTGCCAGCCCACGCAGGAGAAAAGCGCAGTCGGCGGCGAGCGCGACGCCAACCCACCACGGCGCATAAGGCGTGAACTCGGCAATGTCCTTGCCGAAGAATTTGGCCAGAAAACGTACCTCTCCAATATGCACGGAAATCTTTAGGCCCTTTGGCTTGAAAACGCCCGCCGCTATTGGATATTTCATGTTTAGCGGGTTTAGCGCTGCTACACCTCATCATATTTCCTGCTCGTGCCACGCGAGAGCTCCACCGGGTATCTCTGCGCATTGAGGGCCATCTTCGCTTGGGCTGCGGCGATGAGATCAATGCCAAGTTTGTCGCTGATACGGATCAAGTAGAGCAGCACGTCGGCCACTTCTTGACGGACGCCGTCGAGTGCCTTCGGCGGCAGGCTCCGGCTCTCGGCCTCGGTGAGCCATTGAAATTTTTCGAGTAGTTCAGCGGCCTCGACGGCGAGGGCGGAGGCCAAGTTCTTTGGTGAGTGGAATTGATCCCAGTCGCGCTCGGCGGCAAAGGTACGGAGTTGGTCACGGAGTGTGTTGAGGTCTGCCATAGCTGCACTTTACAGAAGATGGCGCTGGTAGTCAGATTGATGGATGAGTCAGTGGGTGGGTGGGGTGGGTCCCAGCGGGGTTACGTAACTGAGCTGGGACGACGGGCTAAGAGGTGGCGCTGCGCGAAATGCAGGGGCGACTGGCTACGGCGGTTGCGCTACGCGATGGCTGGGAAGACGGGCAAAGAAAGGGGGCTGGTCACGCCAAACGCAAAATCAGCTCTTTCGGCGTAATGATCTCGGCATCGATCTGCCCCTTCAGCGCGAGCAGGACGCGGTCGCCGGTGACGAGAGCATCCGCGTTTGCCGCAACTGTGAGCACCAGAAATGGCTGGTCATGGACGTCGCGGCAAATTGGTATACGTCTCTTCGTGGTGGGTACCGGAATTTTTTCGCAGTACGGCAACTATTCAGCAAGAACCTCGGCTTGTTCGGCGGGTGTGGGCGCGAATTTTGGATATTGAAGGGCGGCGATGAATTCTTCCGCTGTGTATTTCGAAACGATGGGTACGATTCGCGGTGTTGCGCGTGGCTGCTGCCACGCGTGCATGATCGTCGCTAATTCGCCTTTGAAAAGCAGTGCGGAAAGCAACACGTTGGTGTCTAGCGCCACACGGCGGGGCTTAGGTGCTGCGGATGATGCCACGTCACTTCCCGCGGGTTGCGCGCTTTTGTGTGCCCTTACGAATGGCAGGCTGGTTGCCACGTGCCCAACCGACTGCAGCCTTGGTGTCTTTCTCGGTAATGCCGAGGGCGGCAAGTTTTTCTTGCACCGCATCGACCCCACCGAGCTTTACCGGTATGAGCACGATACTCTGCCCCTCGGTGCGAACAGCGTAGTACTCGGCGCGCACTTGTTCTACGGCTGCTTTGGGGAGTGTTAGTTGATTCTTGGATGTGAGTTTTGCGAGCATGGCCGCTCCTGTCGTTATACCCCATTTACTTTCTACCCCATTTACTTTCTCTTATTTCCAATCATCCCAATACTTCCAACCCCCGCGCTCGGATGGGTTTTTATCACCTGGTCCCTGCGTAATTTCATCAATATCAATTAAATCGAACGGTAAGTCGTCGAACCCCCGCATGGCGATCAAATACGTTGCGTCTGAAATCAACGCTTTGTGAAATACACGTCCTTCTTTCAACTTAATAGTGGCTTGAGTGGCTCCATTTGCGAATTCCTCCATTGCGGATACCTTACTAATCCAAGGCTCTTGCAGCCGGTACTTGAAGTTCATAGTGGTCTCCAAGGCCCAACTGATCCGGGCGGCAGACCGCCGGGTATAAGGGTTTCTCTTGCCCCACCTCGTCCCTTATATGGCCCTTCTCCGCCCGGCGTTTTCCCTCGTTTAACATCGGTTCCTTCAGGTATCGTCATTGGCCTACGTCCCTCGACCGGCTTGAACGGGTCTAGTTTGTCGGTTGCAGTATCTTTGTCTGGATATTTGTCAGGCGTCGTCCAGGTGTTTGGCTGGGTACTACCATCGGGATTGATCTTCGGGTCGTCTTTGGGACCATAGATCCATTCTTCCGTAGGTCCCCTGTGGGTGTCCTGAAGGCCGCCAACCCGTTCAGTGCGGTTACAGATCGTCACGTATTTCTGAACTTACCCCCGCGACGGCAGTCTACAAACAGCATATCATTAGTCCAAGTTTGGTCGTCATGTTTAGGCAAAGTGAGCGCCGTGTCGATGGTGACATCGGCTGCGTCACAAGGAGGTAAGTCCCATGCGTCATTTTCTGAAAGTTTCCGCTCTCGCATCGGCGATAGTTTCCGCAGCGGCGCTTAGCGCGCCATCGTTCGCCCAAGCCGTCGGCAACGTCATTTCCAGTACGCCAGTGATGAAACGTGTCACTGAGACACCACGTGGGTGCAGGCCTGCGCCGCAGCGCGCGTGTGAGTTGGTAACCGAAGATCGGTTGATTGGCTACAAGGTTGTATACGAATACAACGGCAAACAACACGAGGTGCAGCTGCCATTCCCGGTCGGTGCCACCATCCCACTTGAGACTTCCTCTAGCGGTATAGAAACGTCGACTACGCCTGCATCCACACCTTCGGTCACACCAACACCAAGCTATGAACCCGGCTATGGGTCGGCGCTACGGGTTGTCGAGCGGGTCTATATCGAGCCTGGCTATCGCAGCTACTACGACCCTTATTTCTACGGGCCAATCGTCCCGCTTGGCTTAACGCTGGGCTTGGGCTATGTCGCGGGCCGCTACTACTGGCCGCGCGGCTATGTACACCATGGTGGCGGCTGGCGCGGCCATCGCCGATGATTTTTCAGCGAGTGTGAGTTTAAGGCGCTTCGAGATTCGTAGCGCCTTTTTTATTTGGCAGGGGACTAAATCACCTCGGCGATCGCAGTGCCGACTTCAAACGTGTACGCCTTGCCACCGAGGTCTATGGTACTTGGCCCGGCGGCGATTACAATCTCAATGGCTTTGATGACTGCGGCCGCCGCGTCGGTATGGCCCAGATGTTCCAGCATCATGGCCCCGCTCCAGATCTGCCCGATCGGGTTGGCGATGCCGCGTCCAAATATATCCGGCGCGCTGCCATGCACCGGCTCGAAACAGCTGGGCACAGCGCGATCAGGATTCAAGTTTGCGGAAGGCGCAATGCCAATCGGCCCCACACAGGCTGACCCCACCCGTGAAAGAATCTCGCCGAATAACGTTGATGCGACGATCACGTCAAACAAATCCGGGTGACTGACGAGTTCACCGGTAAGCGCATCGATGTGAAACTGCGAGGTACGAATTTCAGGGTACTCGGCCGATATGTTGGCGAATCGCTCGTCCCAGTGCGGCATGGTGTGGGCGATGGCATTCGACTTGGTGCACGAGGTGACATGCTGCCGCTCACGCTTACGCGCAAGCTCAAAAGCAAACCGCATGACACGATCCATGCCGCGACGCGAGAATACCGTTTGTTGCATCGAAATCTCTTCTTCGCTGCCGGAGTACATACGCCCGCCGATCGACGAATACTCCCCCTCAATGTTTTCACGAACCACAACTAAATCAATGTTTCTCGGGCGGCGGCTGCTGCTCAGCGGTGAAATCGCGCCGGGAAAAAAGCGGATCGGTCGCACATTTGCGAAAAGCTTGAATTCGCGCCGAATCGCCATCACCAGCCCGCCGAAAGATAGGTGGTCTGGTACGGTGGGGAATCCCACCGCCCCTAACAAAATCGCGTCGTGATGACGAATTTCGCGCAAGCCGTCGGCGGGCATCATACGACCGTATTGCTGGTAGTAGTCACAGCTCCAAGGTTTTTCGTCCCACTGAAAGTTGATACCGAATTTACGGCCGACCGCTTCCAGCACGCGCTGGCCTTCTGGCATCACTTCTTTCCCAATCCCATCCCCCGGGATCACGGCAATTTTGTGTGTCTTAATCGTCATGCGGCAATCCTATAGGCGCATCCATCGGCGCTTCGATTGGCAAAGGTGGTGCGCCAAATATTGCCGCACAGGGTAATGAGGATGCAATGCCGCATTTTGACAGCGATTTAGGCCATTTGTTGCAGCGCAATACTTTGTAGCTAGCCTGAACATTTCATGGGGGCGCGTTGGAAAGCGGGCGAGTAGGTGAACAGGCGAGCGATTTTTTGCCTGACCGACCACAGCATAGCCGACTATGCTTCGGCAGGAAGGCGGAAAAACGCCGTCCAATCGCCCGAGAGCGAACGTGCAGCCCGCATCCACAGCAAGCGAGAAACGCGCCCAATTGGTTTACCAACTGCCCAGAGGCAACGTCCTCCTAAGCAACCGGCGACCCATGAAATGTTCAGGCTAGGTGGCCGCGTCCGTATTCTTGAAGGCCATACCACCGCCGTAACTCGAAAGCTCAACCAGATCGGCACCCTTGGTGACGTTCACCGCGCAGTACTTTAGCTCTGCAATTTTGCCGAACGGGTCGAGCGCCCGATTGGTGAGCATGTTGGCTGGTGCCTCATAAAACGCGAATGGCATAAATACGCTGCCTACCGGTGTGCCTTCGTCTGCACGAACCGTGATACCGACTTTACCTCTGCGTGATGCGATGGTCACGGTTTCGCCCGCAGCAACACCAACCTTGCGCATATCGATCGGGTTCATACTCACCACCGCACTGGGCTCGATCACGTCGAGCACCGACGCCCGGCGCGTCATGGAGCCGGTGTGCCAATGTTCGAGTTGACGCCCGGTAATGAGCACAAATGGAAATTCAGTGTCGGGCCGCTCGTTAGCGGGAATGATGTCGGCCGGCACAAATTTAGCGCGGCCGGATGCCGTGGGGAACGTATCGATAAACACCACCGGCTGGCCGGGGTCGTTATCGTCTTTACACGGATAGGTGACGGACGATTCACGATTGAGGCGATCCCAGCTGATGCCGCTGATGGAGCTTTGCGCGATGTGCATTTCTTCGTAGACGGCGGCAACGCCACTCTCCTCGCCGACGTAATTCCAATCCAAGCCGAGACGTTTGGCGAGCTGTTGGATGATCCATAAATCCTGCCGGGCCTCGCCTGGCATATCGAGCACGCGGCGGCCAAGCTGCACCATCCGGTCAGTATTGGTGACCGTTCCCATTTTTTCCGGCCAAGCAGATGCTGGCAGCACCACATCCGCAAGATAGGCGGTTTCGGTCAAGAAGATGTCTTGCACCACCAGCATTTCCAGATTGGCCAAGCCGGCACGCGCATGGTTGGAGTCTGGGTCTGACATCGCGGGATTTTCCCCCATCACGTACATGCCCTTGATACGGCCATCGCACGCCGCATCAATGATTTCGACAACCGTGAGCCCGGGCTTGTCATCTAGTTTTGTGTTCCAAAGTTTTTCAAAGTGGGCGTGGTTATCGGGGTTATCAACACGTTTGTAGTCCGGGAACATCATCGGGATCAAGCCCGCGTCAGATGCGCCCTGTACGTTGTTTTGTCCGCGCAGCGGATGCAATCCCGAACCTGGCTTCCCCACCTGACCGGTCATCAACGTCAGCGCGATCAAGCAGCGCGCGTTGTCGGTACCGTGGACGTGTTGCGAGATGCCCATGCCCCAAAGAATGATCGAGGCTTTCGAGGTTGCGTAAGCCCGCGCCACCTCACGCAGTGTATGGGCTGGAATGCCACACAGAGGCGCCATCTTTTCTGGTGAAAAGTCTGTTGCATTGGCCTTCAGTGCTTCATAGTTCTCGGTGCGATTCTTGATGAAGTCTTCATCGACCAAACCTTCGTCGATGATGGTGTGGATCATCGCGTTTAACATCGCCACATCCATATCCGGCTTGAACTGCAGGTAGCGCCATGCGTGGCGATACAAATCATTGCGGCGCGGGTCGGCAACAATCAGTTTTGCATTCCTGTTAGCGGCATTCTTGATCCACGTCGCCGCAACGGGATGATTTGACGTTGGATTCGCGCCGATGACAAAAATCACTTCGGCATTTTCCACGTCGCCTACTTGATTTGATACCGCACCCGAGCCCACGCCCTCCAGCAGCGCGGCCACGCTTGAGGCGTGACACAGACGTGTGCAGTGATCGACGTTGTTCGAGCCAAAGCCAACGCGCACCAATTTTTGGAAGAGGTACGCTTCTTCGTTTGAGCCCTTGGCACTGCCGAAGCCAGCCAACGATTTTGGTCCATGGTTATCACGCAGCTTGGCAAGAGTGCCCCCCGCGAGGTCGAGCGCTTCCTCCCAAGTCGCTTCGCGGAAGATGCCGCGCCAGTTCTCCGGGTTCATGTGTAAGTCGCCGTTCTTCGGCACACCGGCTTTGCGGATCAGCGGTTTGGTGAGACGCTGTTTGTGGTGCACGTAATCAAAACCGAAGCGGCCTTTGACGCACAGGCGCGATTGATTCGACGGGCCGTCACGGCCTTCGACACGAATGATCTTGTTATCTTTGACGTGATAGGTGAGCTGGCAACCCACACCACAGTAAGGGCAAACGCTATCGACTTTCTTGTCCGCCACCACCGCATATGCTTCATTAGCCGGCGCCAGCGCGCCAGTGGGGCAGGCTTGCACGCATTCGCCGCACGCCACACAAGTCGATGCACCCATCGGGTCGTCAAAGTCGAATACGATTTTCGACTCGGCACCGCGGAACGCGTAGCCGATGACATCGTTGTTTTGTTCTTCACGGCAGGCGCGAACGCAGCGTGTGCATTGAATGCACGCATCCAGATTCACACTCATCGCCGGATGTGAGAAGTCCGGCGCTGGTGCGGGATGCTTCGCCACTTTCGACGCAAAACGGGACTCGCCTACACCGAGACGCGTTTTCCACATAGTGAGTTCGTTTTCTTGCGGCTTGTGGTTTTTGTCCGGCGCGTCCGAATTCAACAACTCCAGCACCATCTTTTGCGAGTGCAGCGCGCGTGGCGATGCGGTTGAAACTTCCATGTTGTTGCTCGGGTGGCGGCAGCATGACGGTGCCAGCGTGCGCTCACCTTTGATCTCGACCACGCACACGCGGCAGTTGCCGTCGGGGCGATAGCCGGGCTTGTAGCAGAGGTGTGGAATTTCCTTGCCGTGTTGTTTGGCAATTTCGATCAGCGTTTGGTCGGCAAACGCGGTGACCTTTTCACCGTCGAGCGTGAATTCGACAGTGGTGCGTTCGACGAGGGGTTCGGACATCATGTTCATGCAATCACCTCAATACTGACTGGCGGCTCTGAGCGTCGGACGCCGCGAACATAGGCAATTCCGCGGAGATAGTTCATCGAGCCACCGCTAACAAAACTGTCGCCCCGGCGCAGGCCGGGGCCCAATTTTCGCAGCGTACCTTGAACAACAAACTTGGGTCCCGGCCTGCGCCGGGACGACAGGCTTCTGCTGGCGACAACAAGAACCGTTCTGCGTATTCCAAAGACCTCAATTCACTCACGAGATCTCATGCGAAAAATGCTTAATCACACACCGTATCGGGTTCGGCGCCGCCTGCCCCAACCCGCAAATCGACGCATCGACCATCGCCTGCGATAACTCTTCGAGCAATCCCGTCTTCCATTTTGATTCTTCGAGGAGCGTCACGGCTTTTTCCGTACCCACACGACACGGCGTGCACTGACCGCAACTCTCGTGCGCAAAAAATTCCATCAGGTTCAGCGCGGCGTCTCTCGCTTTGTCGTGCTGCGACATGATGACAATCGCCGCCGATCCGATGAAGCAACCATGCGGCTGCAAGGTATCGAAGTCGAGAGGGATATCACCCATGCTCGCCGGCAAGATGCCGCCCGACGCGCCACCCGGCAGGTACGCGTAGAAGGTGTGACCGTCTTGCATGCCACCACAGTATTCATCGATGAGCTCTTTCACTGTGATGCCCGCAGGGGCCAGATGCACCCCGGGCTGCTTGACGCGGCCCGACACGGAGAATGAGCGCAGTCCCTTGCGGCCGTTGCGTCCATGGCTGCTAAACCACGCCGCGCCTTTTTCGAGAATGTCGCGCACCCAGTAGAGCGTCTCAAAATTGTGTTCGAGTGTCGGGCGATCAAACAAACCCACCTGCGCCACATATGGCGGACGCAGCCGCGGCATACCGCGTTTACCTTCGATAGATTCGATCATCGCCGATTCTTCGCCGCAGATATACGCGCCCGCACCGCGACGGATTTCGATCTTCGGCAACCCGAGCCCACGCGCATTTGTCCAACCGATGGCGGCGGCCATTTCGGCCTCGATGATGGCACGGCAGTGGTGATATTCATCGCGCAGATAAACATAACAGGCATCGATACCCACCACATGCGCGGCGATCAACATGCCTTCGATGAAGCGATGCGGATCGCGCTCAAGATAATGGCGATCTTTAAACGTGCCGGGCTCGCCTTCGTCAATGTTCACCGCCATCAGACGCGGTGCGGCCTCACCTCGGACGATGCGCCACTTGCGGCCAGCGGGGAATCCCGCGCCGCCCAAGCCGCGCAGGCCGGAGTGTTCCATCTCTGCGATGACGGCTTCCACGTCGCGTTTGCCCTGCACCATCGCGAGCAGCGTCTGATAGCCACCTTCAGCGAGGTACTGTTTGAGTCCGATGTGTGTCGTGGTTTGTTGCGCGGTGGGTTTGGTGTCCTGTTCACGCACAGCCTTGGCGACGTGCTCGATCGTGGCGTGACCAAACGCGTGCTGCCCGACGCATACCGCCGGTGCTTCCGCGCAGCGGCCGATGCACGGTGCAGCGATCACGCGCACGTCTTTGCCCAAAATGCCGGGCAGCTTCCGAAGTAGGTCTTGCGCGCCCGCCATGCGGCAACTCAAGGTTTCGCAAACACGAACAGTCAGCGCTTGCGGCGCGGTATCGCCTTCTTTGACAACGTCGAAGTGGTGATAAAACGTCGCCACTTCATAAACTTCGGTCTGTGAGATCTTCATGGCTTCGGCAAGCGCCGCCAGATGCGGCGCGCCAAGGTGGCCGAATTTATCTTGGATCAGATGCAGATATTCGATCAGCAGATCGCGGCGGAGGTGACCAGCTGCATCCACCCCTGCCAAGAGCGCGGCAATCTCTCCACGTGCAGCGGGATCAACTTGACGGCCCTTGGGCGTCGCCCTTGCCTTCATCTTGCTGCGGACTTCGGCCAGCGGAATCGCAATCGTGGCGCGGTCGTTCATCTAAATACTCTCCGGAACTTAGCGGGTTCGGCGTCCGTGCGGATACGTGGCGCGCTGCTGGTGGTGTGGCCTTGGCTGGGCACAGTCACCAAAATTTGTCGTCCATAAGGATAGCGGCCTCGCGGCGTGTGCCCCATGACGAATATCAAGACAATCGTGTCAGATAGAAAACCCCAAACCCGCCAGTCGGCAGGCGTTTCCAGCCAAAAATGCCTGGAAGCGCCCGTCAATAGGCGATGTTGTCCATCTGGTGCTGCCGTATCGAATGGCTGAACTAAATAGAAAGCGCCAACCTCGTGCCCTGATCAATCGCACGCTTAGCATCAAGTTCACCGGCTTCAAACGCGCCACCGATCAGGTGGGTTTTGACACCCGCTGCCTCCAGCGGAGCGACCAACTCGCGCAGCGGCACTTGGCCTGCGCACAGGACGATGGTGTCGACTTCAAGCAGCGTCGGGTTTTCTTTTCTCTCGCCAAAGTTGATGTGAAGCCCGCGTTCATCGATGGCGTCGTAGTTCACGCCGGCGAGCATTTCGACTTTCTTTTTCTTCAATGCCGCGCGGTGAATCCACCCGGTGGTCTTGCCCAAGCCCTTACCCGGCTGGGTCGCCTTCCGTTGCAGCAACGTGACCTGTCTTGCCGGTGGCATGACCTCGGGTTTAACCAAGCCGCCGCGTGCTGCGGAAGGATCGCCCACACCCCATTCGCGCTTCCACGCTTCCAGATCGATGGTCGGCGAATGATCTTCGACCAAAAATTCGGCGACATCGAAACCAATACCGCCCGCGCCAATCACGGCAACACGTTTGCCGACTGGTTTCTTGTGCAACAAAACGTCGATGTAGCTCAATACGTTTGAGCTGTCTTGGCCAGGAATTTTCGGGTCACGCGGCGTCACGCCGGTGGCGACCACCACTTCATCAAAGCCCTTCAAGTCATCGGCTGACACGCGTTGGTCTAGATACACTTTTACACCAGTCGCGTCGAGACGGCGACGGAAATAACGCAGCGTCTCGTGAAACTCTTCCTTGCCCGGAATCTGCTTGGCCATGTTGAACTGGCCGCCGATTTCGCTTGCGGCATCAAACAGCGACACATCGTACCCGCGCGCTGCGAGTTCGGTTGAACACGCCAGTCCCGCAGGCCCGGCGCCGACCACCGCAATCTTCTTCGGCGCGACGGCCTTGGTAAACACCAATTCGGTTTCGTGGCATGCGCGTGGATTGACTAAACACGAGGCGACCTTCTGTTGGAAGACGTGATCTAAACAAGCTTGATTGCAACCGATACAGGTGTTTATATCTGCGGCGCGATTGGCCGCAGCCTTGTTGACAAACTCCGGATCCGCCAACAACGGTCGCGCCATCGACACCATATCCGCGCAACCATCTGCGATGATTTGTTCGCCCACTTCCGGCGTGTTGATCCGGTTGGTGGTAACGAGTGGAATGCTCACTTCCGTTTTCATTTTCTTGGTGACCCACGCAAACGCTCCGCGCGGTACTGATGTGGCAATTGTTGGCACCCGTGACTCATGCCAACCGATCCCCGTGTTGATGATGGTCGCCCCTGCTTTTTCGATGCCCTTGGCGAGCATGACCACTTCATCCCAAGACTGTCCTTCTGGTACCAGGTCGAGCATCGACAGGCGATAGACGATGATGAAATCTTTGCCCACTGCCTCTCGCATGCGCGAGACAATTTCGATCGGTAGCCGCATGCGGTTTTCATACGCACCGCCCCAGCGATCGTCACGTTTGTTGGTGGCAAGACTCAGAAACTGGTTAATAAAATAACCTTCTGATCCCATGACTTCCACGCCGTCATAACCGGCGTCTCGCGCCAGCTTTCCAGCCCGGACAAAACACTTGATCTGTCGCTCAATACCGCCATCCGACAAGGCGCGCGGTGTGAAGGGTGTGATCGGCGATTTGATGCGCGACGGCGCAACCGAGAATGGCGAATAACCATACCGGCCCGCATGAAGAATCTGCAACGCAATCTTGCCGCCCGCTTGGTGGACGCTGTCTGTGAGGATCTTGTGTGATCGCGCCGCAGCGCTGGAAGCCATGCGCGAACCAAATGGCGACAACCAGCCTTCTACGTTGGGCGCGAAGCCGCCTGTCACGATCAGCCCCACACCACCGCCGGCACGTTCGGCGAAGTAGGCGGCAAGTCGCGGAAAATCTCGAACCCTGTCTTCGAGCCCGGTGTGCATTGAGCCCATCAGTACGCGGTTTTTTAACGTGGTAAATCCCAGGTTGAGCGGCGCGAGAAGATGGGGATAGGGAGAGGACATAAATTGCTTTCGGCAAATGAAAACGGCTGCCGCAGCAGCCGTTGATCAGGGCTAGACTTACTTGAGAACAGACTTAAGCAATTCGCCCATTTTGGCGGGGTTCTTTGTCACTTTAATGCCGCACTCTTCCATCACTGTCAGCTTTTCCTGTGCGGTGCCCTTGCCGCCTGAGATGATGGCGCCCGCGTGGCCCATCCGTTTTCCGGGAGGGGCGGTGACACCCGCGATGAATCCGACAACCGGTTTCTTCATGTTGTCTTTAATCCAGCGCGCGCAAGTCTCTTCCGCATCGCCGCCAATTTCACCAACCATGATAACCGCATCGGTTTCGGGATCATCGTTAAACAATTTCATCACATCGATGTGTTTCATGCCGTTAACCGGGTCGCCGCCAATACCGACACATGAGGATTGACCGAGGCCTAGCTCCATTAACTGACCGACTGCTTCGTAGGTCAGCGTGCCCGAGCGCGACACCACCCCGATACGACCTTTCTTGTGGATGTGACCAGGCATGATGCCGATTTTGATTTCGTCCGGTGTAATCACGCCCGGGCAGTTTGGCCCAATCAGGATGGTGCCTTTACCTTGCATCCGCTCGCGCGTGCGAATCATGTCGCGAACCGGAATACCCTCGGTGATACAGATCACCAGTTCAATACCCGCGTCAACCGCTTCATCAATGGCGGCGGCGGCAAACGGTGGCGGAACATAAATCACCGATGCATTCGCGCCTGTCTTTTCTTTGGCTTCAGCGACGGTGTCAAAAATCGGGATGCCTTCATAATTCTGGCCGCCCTTCTTGGGCGTCACACCTGCGACGTAACAATTTGCACCATTGGCGTATTCTTTGCCCATTTTGGTATGGAACATACCGGTCTTGCCGGTGATACCTTGGGTGAGAACACGCGTGTCTTTATTGATAAGAATTGACATGATCGATTAACCCTTCGCTGCCGCTACGACGCGCTCAGCAGCTTCAGCCATATTGTTTGCAGAAATGATCGGCAGTCCCGAATCCTTGAGGATTTGTTTGCCCAGATCTTCATTAGTGCCCTTCATGCGCACTACAAGCGGTACCGACAGTTTGACTTCGCGCGCGGCGGCGATCACACCATTGGCGATTACATCGCACTTCATGATACCGCCGAAGATATTGACCAGAATCGCCTTAAGGTTTGGATTGCGCAACATAATCTTGAACGCTTCGGTTACCTTCTCAGTCGTGGCACCACCACCCACGTCAAGAAAGTTGGCTGGTGAGCCGCCGTAGAGTTTGATCACGTCCATGGTCGCCATCGCCAAACCGGCACCGTTAACGAGGCAGCCGATATTGCCATCGAGCGAAATGTAGGTAAGGTCAAATTTCGAGGCCTCGACTTCCGCCGGATCTTCCTCGTCAAGATCGCGCATCGCGACAATGTCGGGGTGGCGGTAGAGGGCGTTGGAGTCGAAATTCAACTTTGCATCGAGTGCCAATACTCGGTTGTCTCCCGTGTAGATCAGCGGGTTGATTTCCGCGAGCGAACAATCACACTCGTCAAAGGCTTTGTAAAGCGACTGCATAAATGCCGCACCCTGCGCAACGGCTTGATCCGGGACGCCAATCTTTCTGGCGACGTCTTCAGCTTCTGCCGTTGTCAGGCCAATATTTGGGTCGATGTGAACCTTAACAATTTTCTCCGGCGTGTGTTCGGCGACGTGTTCAATATCCATACCACCTTCACTGGACGCCATCAACGTCACGCGTTGCGACGCACGATCTACCACCATACCGACATACAATTCTTTCTTGATGTCGGCCCCCTCTTCGACCAGCAAGCGCTTGACTAGACGCCCTTCAGGCCCGGTTTGGTGGGTCACCAAGGTCATGCCGAGAATCTGCGAGGCATACTGCCGCACTTCATCAATCGATTTCGCAACTTTGACGCCACCCCCTTTGCCGCGTCCACCAGCGTGGATCTGCGCCTTTACGACCCAAACCTTGCCGCCTAGAGTTTCCGCAGCCTTGACCGCTTCGTCGACCGAAAAACAGGCTACGCCGCGCGGCGTGGCGACACCATATTTGCGCAAGATTTCCTTGCCTTGGTATTCATGAACATTCATTGGGGAGCTCTTGAAGAAAAGTAGAATTACTACGAACTTGCTGCATCCGTATTTTAGCGTGCATCATGGTCACGGATTGGTTTGATCATCTTCACTGCTTTGATCAACCCAGCCGTCCCCCCGGTACCATTTGGGATAAAAGGTAGCGACCGCCGCGGCGTCGCTCGCAAGCGCATGACAGCCGTCTAGTTGGAAGGGCTTCTTTTCCGGATTGGACGGAAGTTGTCCGGCTAGATTCTGGTAGGCCGTTGTCGCCAACACTGATATCAAGTCCGTCAAGTGGGTACAGCCCTTGATTCCCCCAAAGGCAGCACGCACTTTGGCGCTAAAACCAGGTCGCATCGACCAACCAATCATCGCTCGATAGCGTGGCGTAATCTCGCCACAAAATCCCGGGTAGGGATGGGCGTCCGAGCTCGCCTCTGCGTCGATAATTGTCATCGAGGTGTCGTACGTGATGCGCAACCACATCTCGTGTACCGGCTCACCCGCGAGCCGTTCACCGCTCCGCAGCTTAAACGAATATGCTTTGGTATCAATCAGATGCCCTTCCACCTCGAACAGTCCGTCGTCGCGTTTGTATCCCCTCGCCGAGATTTTGCGGTGGTGAAGTGGCTGACGGGGGACATGGGCAGAAAGGGGCATGATCAGGCTCATCGGCTACGATACGGAAAAAACAAAAACGCCCCGAAGGGCGCTTTTTGTCAGGGCTCTGAACGATATTTTGTCCTAATTCACCCGATTAGCCGATAGGTCTTGATCGCGCTCGCGAATTCATTGCCGTTTTGAAAACGCTGCTCGACATTCTTGGCAAGCGCCTGTTCGATAAAGTCCTTGACCCACGATGGCAGCGCAGGATTGATTTCGAGAATGTTCGGTTGCTGCTCGTTGGCAATGGCAAACATCAGTTGGGTCATCGATTCGCCCGTAAACGGCAACCTGCCGCACGCCATTTGGTAAAAACTGACGCCGAGCGAAAACAAGTCGGAACGCCCGTCGATCTTCTTGCCGGCTAGTTGCTCTGGCGACATGTAGGACGGCGTGCCCAGCACCATCCCTGTCTTCGTCTTTGACGAATCGGTCACTCGCGCAATTCCGAAGTCTGCGACCTTGGGCGATTTAGACTCGGGATCGTACATGATGTTGGCGGGTTTGATATCGCGGTGGAAGACTCCCTGTTCGTGAGCATGATTGAGCGCGCCGGCAACCTTGATAAAGATTTCGCACATTTCATCGAAGGGTAGGAGATTCGGCACCTTGGTATGTTCGACCAAATCCCTACCCTTGAGGAACTCCATCGCGATATAGGCCAAATCGTGCTCATCGCCGGCGTCAAAGATACGGACGATGTTCGGATGATCCAGCTTGCCGGCTGATTCGGCCTCACGGAAAAAGCGATCCTTGGCCTCTTGTAGCTCGTCACCCTCAAATTCGCTAGACAGAGCCATGGTCTTGATGGCAACTTCGCGGCCAATCTTGGGATCCTTGCCGAGATACACCACACCCATCGCGCCCTTGCCGAGTTCCTTCTCGATGGTATAGCGGCCGAGCGTGGGCTTTTCACCCGCACCCGACAGCATCATCGTTGCCTGTGAACTGCGGGCCGAAGCGGAACCGCCGAGAATGATCGTCTCGGACATTGCTCTGGCGCGGGCCATTCGCTCCGCAACATCCCGGAACTTAGAGTCATGCTGGTGGATGTATGTAAACGCCGACTCTGCTTTGTTGAACTGACGACGACGTTCAAAGTCCAGCGCCAATGAATAAATGTTTTCGAGTACCTGCTCGTCCACTGGACACTTGCGAAACTTATCGAATGCCATATCCAATTGACCTTGCTGCTGGAACGCAAGTCCGAGCATGCGATTGGATTCCGCACCGGCGAGATCCGACTGCTCCTTGCCGCGCTCGGTTACCAGGAATCGTTTAGTGGTGAGCAACGCATGACCGATCAGCAGCAACGATGCCGGCAGCATGAGCTGCACCCAAATGCCCGGCCCCATCATCAAACCGAAGTGGGTGCCTAACAGGATGGCAAACAAGCCGATGGTGAGCGCCGCCGCTGGCCCCGCGCGCAGTTTGGGCAAGACGCCGACCAAGTAGCCCGCAACCACGACCAACCCGAGCAGGCGCACCCAAACGCCCCAGGCGGGTGTGCGGAAAAAATGCTGCTGTAGGATGGAGGAGACCGAATGCGCGAGCGTCTCAACCGAGCTCAGCGGGCCAATCGGGGTGACGGTCGAGGTTGCGATGCCGCCCGCTGTTGCGCCGATGAGGACGATCTTATCCTGGTACTTAGCGGCAGGAATTTTCCCGCTGTACACATCAAAGAACGAATCGATGGTGATCGCCGGTTTTTGATTCACGTCCTTGTAGAAGTAAGGAAACATCAATCCAATGTCATCGGTGACGATACGAAGATTGCCGAGGGAAACACTCTCACCGGGGGTGACTTTGATGTCCTTCGCCGTCAGGTTGAGACTCTTGGCAGCAATCGCCAGCGCGAGCGAAGGAATTTGCTGCTGCCCGAAGTAGTCCACCGTTGTGATGTCCCGGCGAACGCCACCGTCCTCGTCTTGGATCAAGCTTAGGTCACCCACCGCCGCGGCAACTGCGCCCAATTCCTCGATCGGATAGCCGGTTCCCGTCGCATAGATTCCGCCACTCGCCGTCCCGGGGACGGCGCTGTTTTTGATGTAATCAGGCAGCGGCCTGTCCGGGCGACCATCGGGTTGTCGGTCCTTGGCCGCTAGATTGACGGGCAAGACCACGTTGCCGGCTTTCTTGACGCTTTCCGCCAAGCGGCGGTCGGTGTTAAGCGTCTGTTCGGCCTCACTAAGGATTGGGCCAAATTCGCTCAACAGCGGATTGACCGGAGCGGGCTTCTGGCCGTCGACTTGTGACGGCGAATTCTTCGCAAAAACCTCCAGCAACTTATTGATATAAAGCAGTCCGGCGTCTTTTTGCGGCTCGAAGAAGAACACGGTATTGCCAATGACCTTCGCCTTTGCCCCGGCGAGTTTGTCGATCATGTTGGCGTGAATCTCTCGCGACCATGGCCAGCGGCCGAGGTTGTTCACTGACTGCTCATCGATCGCAATCACCGCAACCTTGTCAGAGGGTGCCTTGGATGTTGCTGATACCCCCCAGTCGTACGCTTTAGTCTCCAACGCGGTAAACGAGTTGGTGAACACGTTCGCGCCGATAACCACAACGACGATGACCACGCCGAAAAACCAGTCTTTGGACCAGAACCCTTCTTTTTTCATGCGCCTTCCCTTACCGACACGTTTTCGCGCTGATTCTAGCAAGAAGCGATGTCACAAGCGATACCGCGAATGCGGTTAACGCAGTGGCTACCCGAAACGCAACGGGCTGCAATGCAAGAACATCGCAGCCCGCAGAGTTTGAGTGGTGACTGGCGACTAAACCATGAAGCCCAAATCCGTATTGGAGAATCGACCAATATTGGGGAACACCGTTGACATGTTGCTGGCCGACACGCCAAACCACTTCGCAATCGTGGCTCCATACTGATCCACGGATGTCGTCGGGATCCAGCGACCGTTGGTTGAAACGTCATTCGGCCCGCCAAGGGTGTGATTCGGAAATGTGCCGTAGAACTCTTGCCCACGCACCGCACCGCCGATGATAAGCTGATGATTGCCCCAGCCGTGATCTGATCCACCACCAGAAGCCGCCTTCAACGTGCGACCGAAGTCTGACATCGTGAAGGTTGTCACCTTATCCGCGACACCCATTTGCACCGTTGCGTCATAGAACGCTTTGAGCGCAGGTGCCAGCTGGCCATACAAGGTGTTGTGACTATTGATTTCGTTGGTATGGGTGTCAAAACCACCAAGCGAGACAAAGAAAATCTGCCGCTTCAAACCAATCGTGTTACGCGCCTCGATCAACTTTGCCACCTGCCGTAACTGTGTGCCTATGCCTGATGTTGCATTGGCAAAAATCGGTGTGATGGTTGTATTGTTTGCCGTGATGATCGGGTTGAGAACGTCGGACGCGCCCAACGCTTGTGCCAAGACGTCGTCCGCTTCGCGCACAAAGTCGTTGCCTGCTTCAAGATTCATGATGTTCTTCAGCGCGGCTTCGCGCGCGGTGGTTTGCGCAGCCGTGCCGAATGTGCTTAAACCAAATGTGCCAGTCGAGGGAATAGCGACCACGCGCGGTGTCCTGCCATTGGTATAAATGGCCGAGCCGGCAATTGAAGTAATCATCGGAAAATTGTTGTTATTGGACGGCCCCATGACGTCGGCCAACCGTCCGCCCCAGCCAGTGCGCTCGATGCCCTTTGCAACCGAAGTTTGCCAAGCGAGTTGCTGGTCCGAATGGGAAAACAATTGATCTGGCCTTGCCTGTGCAGAAGCGTTGTACTCCGCTTTCGTAAGCGGCTGCGAGAGTGTTCCGACGTTAGTCAGTATGGCCATCTTGCCGGCGTCGAAGAGCGTCTTTAGATCTGTCAGCGCCGGATGCAGGCCATAATCTTTGTTCAGCGTCTTCGGCTTGATACCGAGGAGTTGGGCCTGCGGCAGGGCAATCCCGCCGCTGGCCTGTGTACCGCGAGCCGTCGCATAGAGGTTGTATTCCGCTGGGTCCATCGGCACGACCAGATTGTTAGAATCGTTACCACCGAAGAGGAAAACGCAGACGATTGCCTTGTAATCGTTGACAGGTGCCGTTTGTGCAAGTGCTGCTGAAAGCCCCAATCCATCGAGAGTGCCGGTCGCCGAGACCGCACCCGCACTGGCAATAGCTTGTAGTAGACGGCGACGAGTAATGACGTAGGGAGCGTTCATGAGTAACCTACCGATCAACTTGGAAGTGGCTGGAGGACAGTACTAAGTACGCCGCAGTTCTGGCGCGGCCCAAGGTATCCGTGGCGGCGATTGCATTCACGGCATTCACTACTTGCTGCTGTGCCGAAGCAGACATAGCGCCTGCGGTAAACACCCAGGAAAGCTTGTCGACTAGTGCTGCGGGATTACTCGCGAGCGCCTGCCATGGCATCCAATCGACAGTCGTGCCTGTGGCACCCGGCACAGTTGCGTCGATCGCATAATTTACGTTGGTCACATTGCGCAGGAAATTAGTCCGCGCAAACGCCGTTGTGGAAGTGAGAATCTCAAACTCCGGTCCCAACTTGCCGTTAGACACCGTGTTATCCGGCGCGTAGTAGTTGAACACGGTTGGCGCCCGGAACAAGTCCTGCGCCATACTCGCATACTGCGTGCGCACCCATACGCCGTCATTAATGCCGCCGAGGCCACGGTAGGCGCTGAGCGCCATCAACACTGGCTCCTTGAGCTTGCCCGCGCCGGCGACCGTTTTGATTGGTCCGCGCGCCTCCGGATCGAGCAAAATTGCCCGCACCACCGCTTTAAGGTCGCCACGAACGCCTGCTCCGTTGTTGTTGAAGACGGCACTCACGCGCCCAACGTAGGCCGGACTTGGGTCTCCGCTAACCAGCTTTTGAATGAGTTGTTTGGAAATGAACGGGGCGACATTTGCATGCGAGAACAGATGGTCGAGCGCCATGTTCAGGTCCTGGCGGGCATTTTGCCCGGCAGGAATCACAAAGCCGTTCATCAGCGTTTTTGCACCGGTATCGTGGTTCGATTCCACCGGCATCATTGGGTACTCGTAGTACGCTGGATTATTACGAGTTGGGGCGACATTACCAAATCCTGGATAGGTCCAACCCGTGAAGACACGCGCCAGATTCTCAACCGTGGTTTGCGAGTACGTCGGAATCAAGTTGCCCTGTATATCCTTCTTCATCGTCCCATCTTGGTTCAGCTCATACAGCCCGATACTAAAGAGCTGCATGATCTCTCGGGCGAAATTCTCGTTGGCCGAAATTCCGCGGGCAACATCCGGCTTATTTGAATTCGCCATGTTGAGGTAATCACCCATCACCGGTGAAAGCGTCACCGCCGTCAGCAAGTCCTTGTAGTTGCCAAACGCGCCGTCTAGGAACAATTGCTGATACTTGGCCATACCGTACGGCATGAGCGAGGCATCAACACCCGATGTCACCAAAATTTGTGAGAGTGCAAATGCCACCCGCTGCCGCAGCTGGTCCGCCTGCTTTAACGCGTTCTGGGTAAATTTAAGTTGCAGTTGGAAAAACGTGTAGTTGTCCCGGGCACAAAGCGAGGCCGCTGAACTCGCAACACCATTGTTGGCACACGTAGTCGGCGCCTGGGTCGGGTAAAACTCGAGCGCGGGCATCTTCGACAGCACCGGCATATTGAGTTGGCTATCCACCCAGGCCGTCACGCCCATTTGTTTCACCTCATTCATCGCCGCTTCGGTGGCACCGAATGTGGCTTGTTTTAGCAAGCGGTACGCGTCGGCTTCAGCGGCCAACGATACACCGGGCACACAGATGGCTGCGCCTTGGGCCTGCCAACCACGGTCAAACATTTCTTGATAAACGGACAACTGATTGGCCAACCGTATTCCGGTTGGGCTGGCAGCTTGAAAGACAGGCTGCGTCCCAGTCGCACAATTGCCAGACGCGTCGGCCGGCAAAACGTACGTCACACTGGTTTGTACCGGACAATTTGCCGCAGCACCTGACAACGGCGTCAACTTGCTGGTTTTGCTCAGGCTACAAACTTGCGGTGCAGATGGCGTCGCAAAACTCAGCGAGGTCAGCTTAACCAAAGGAATTGCCCCGGCAGGTGCATCCGCTTGCGTGCGCCACACTTTGAAGCTCTGACCGGTTCGCGCCCACCCTGAAGCGGACCCACTTTGATCAATTGAGGCTATTTCTGCCGGAACATCAGTTCGGTAATATTGGCCACTTCGACTGTTGAAATACTCGATCGAATCGACAGTCGAAGAAGAGGGCTGCGCAACGGCAGAACCTGCGGCGGTGATCAGCGCGAACGAGAGGATGCGACCTGCGCTTTGCATAAGATTGTCCGAAGCAGTCGGTCGATCGAGACGGCATCTGGCCGTACGCCATGCGGCAAAGGAAAATGACAAACCCATAAAGAACCCCTTAGAGAGCTTTTTGACCAACCGATTGTGCCGACTGTTGGGCACACAGATGATACTCGCCGCCGAAAGGCTTACGCAAGTCAATTGCGCACAAGCCGTTGTAAATAATCGTAACTTGCTACTCGGGCGCGACAAACGCCGTCTTGGCGGGGGCCCTAGGTGGCCGGAGTGACGTTTAGCTAGCCATCCGGTGCCTGCCGCTTAATTCCCCAACAACTTGCCCGGCACAACACCGTAGGCATCCGCGAACTCGGCACTACCCATTTTCTTGCCATCCTCATGTTTTAGCTTCGTGACCTCGATTCGACCACCCTGCACATTAATGAACATCGAGTCAGCAATTGACACCACTTCGCCAGGCTTACCCTTGACCTCGCCAAAGGTTCGCGCTGGGTGTTTGCGCGACCCGAACAACTGAACCTTTTTTCCCCCTAGCGTCGTCCATGCGCCGGGCGCGGGATCGCAGCCACGGATGAGATTGTGAACAACATCGAGATGGTTATGCCAATTGATTTTCGACTCGTTTACGCGGAACCAGCCTTCGTAGGTTGCTTTTGACTCGTCCTGTACCCGCTCGCTATGTTTGCCAGTCACCACTAGATCCGCTGCCTCAAGCATGGCCGCAACCCCCATCGGGAACAGACGATCAAAGTAGACGGTTCCGAGCGTGTCGTTTTCGCTGATTGGTGTGGTTTTTTGCAGGATAATCGCGCCCTCATCGAGTCCATCAGTCGGCCGAAAAATGGTCAACCCCGTTTCCGTTTCGCCCAGAGAGATCGGCCAGTTAATCGAAGACGGGCCACGGTACTTCGGCAGTAATGAGGGGTGGTATTGGATCGTGCCGTGTTTCGGAATATTCACAAATTCCTGCGGCGCAAATTGCAGCACAAACGCCATAATGCCGATGTCTGCGTTGAGTTCGCGCATGGCGGCAGTTGCCTCTGGGGCCTTCAGCGACGGGAACTGAAATGTGCGTAGGCTACGGGCTTCAGCGGCCAAACGCATTGGGTCGGGCTTGGCACCTTCTTTTTCCGGCGCACAAAACACACCCACGATCTCGTCCCCGCGAGCGACCAGCGCCTCCAGCACTGATTTACCAAAGTCTTGCTGGCCGATGATGGCAATTTTCATGTGATCGCTCCATGGATGATCGTGGGTTTGTAAACTTAGCGAAAGCAATACTGCCTAGGCCTTTTTAGGCGGTGCCGAAAACGCCCCGGCAACTTTCATCGCCTCTACTTTGGCGGCGTCATAGCCCAAAACATTCATCAGAACATCATCATTGTGTTCGCCCAAAAACGGCGCGCGCTCGATCTTTGCGGGCGATGCAGACAGCTTGATCGGCATGCCGACATTCCACCACTTACCGCGCCTTTCATCCTCCAACTCAACGTACATTTCGCGACCCCGAATGTGCTCGTCGTTGGCAAGGTCCGTTGTTGACATGATCGGGCCACACGGCACATCGATAGGGTTCAAGATCGCCATAAACTCCCGTTTGGTGTAGTTCGCTGCGAACTTGGTGATGAGTCCCCACATGTCGTTTTGGTTTTTGCGTCTGTCACCAATCAACGCAAAACGCGCATCGGTCGCCAGTTCCGGAAGGCCAAGTTCGGCACCAATGCGATTCGCCAATCCCGCCCAAACTGCCTCTTGGACAACGACATAAATCCAGTCATTCGGGCCATGCGGTTTGCAGTGAATCGCGTTACCCAGTTGCCCGCCGCCGGAATCATTGCCTGCCCTCGGCACGTCACCCATACCCTGCGAGGTCGGCACCGAATACTCGCTGAGGCCGCCGCGTGTGAGGCGCTGATGGTCACGAAACTTCACGCGACACAAGTTCATGACACCGTCCATCATTGCGACTTCAACGTACTGTCCTTGGCCAGTGCGATTCGCCTGGTTCAGCGCTGCCAATAATCCAATTGCCAAGTGTAAACCCGTTCCAGAATCACCGATTTGTGCGCCCGTGACGAAGGGCGCACCGTCGGGCGTACCGGTTGTGCTCATCGCACCGCCCATCGCCTGTGCGACGTTTTCATAGGCCTTGAATTCCGCGTAGGGCCCACTCGAACCAAACCCCTTGATCGAGCCCATGATGATCTTCGGGTTGATCTCGTGAATTTTTTCCCACGTAAAACCCAACCGGTCCAAAACGCCCGGCCCAAAGTTTTCCATCACGATATCGCAGTGTTTCAGCAAATCCACAAACACGGTTTTACCCTCGGCAGATTTCATGTTCACAGTAATCGAACGTTTGTTGCAGTTCAACATTGTGAAATAGAGCGAATCAGCGCCGGGGATGTCGCGCAGCTGGCCCCTAGTCGCGTCACCCTGCGGCGGCTCGAACTTGATCACGTCTGCTCCCATCCACGCGAGCAGCTGTGAGCATGTTGGCCCAGCTTGCACGTGCGTCATATCGAGAATTCTGATACCTTTCAACGCTTCCATTCTGTAAGTTTCCTATTCATCAATGATCAAACTGCGCAAGTTGACAGTCTAAAGCACTCGGCGTTGCACGCCGTCAAACAAGAAAGCCGATACATCGACGAGGCATCATCCGGCACCAATCACTCTTCGCGCCGCTCGCGCCCCTAAACGCACGCGTCACTTTTTCTTTGCTGCCGTCGGGTTCAGACTCGTAATTCGCCCACTCTCGGTGCCAGCCGTTTCGTCGATCACCGCGTTAATCAGCGTTGGCCGCTTCGAACGCATTGCCTCTTCCATCGCTGCCCGCAACGCGGTCGGGGTGGTAGCGTTTATGCCTACGCCGCCAAAAGCCTCCATCAACTTATCATAGCGTGCGCCTTTGACGAACACAGTTGGTGCAACATCAGCGCCTCCGGTGGGGTTTATATCGGTTCCACGATATACGCCGTTGTTGTTAAAAATCACAATACAAACCGGCAGGTTGTAGCGACAAATGGTCTCGACTTCCATCCCTGAAAATCCGAATGCACTATCGCCTTCGATGGCGATGACAGATTCTCCCGTTTCAACCGCAGCAGCGACGGCGAAACCCATACCAATACCCATGATGCCCCATGTGCCGACGTCGAGGCGCTTTCGCGGTTTGTACATATCCACAATGCTGCGGGTGAAGTCGAGCGAATTAGCGCCCTCATTTACCAGCATTGCGTCCGGGTGCGCCTTGACAATGTCACGCACCACGTTGAGCGCACTATGGAAGGTCATCGGCGTGGGATCCTTCGCCAGGGTTTCCGCAAGTTTGCTGATATTTTTTGCTTTACGCTCGGCGATTGCCGACAGCCACTGCGCTGGTGGTTTCGCCCATCCCGGCTCGATGCCAGCGAGCAGCGCCGCGACGCACGAGCCCATGTCGCCGATTAGCGGTGCGTCGATGGCGACGTTGCTATCCGCCTCAGTCGGGCAGATGTCCACCTGGATAAACTTCTGTCCGCCCCAAGTCTTATGATCCTTGCCTCCCCAAGTCTTACCCTTGCCGTGTGAGAGCAACCAGTTCAAGCGGGCTCCAAGCAGCATGACGACATCTGCCTCTGGCAATACAAATGATCGCGCCGCAGCTGCGGATTGCTGATGGGTGTCGGGCAACAGCCCCTTGGCCATTGACATCGGCAAGTACGGGATTCCTGTCCTTTCAATTAAGGCACGAATATCGGCATCTGCTTGTGCATAGGCCGCCCCCTTGCCCAGCAAAATCAATGGTCGTTTTGCGCCCCTAAGCAAATCGAGCGCGCGGGCCACCGCATCGGGCGCGGGAATTTGGCGCGGCGCGGGATCAACCACCTTAATCAACGACTGCTGGCCCGCCGCTGCGCCCATCGTTTGCGCAAACAGTTTTGCCGGCAAATCGAGATAAACGCCCCCCGGACGCCCCGATACGGCGGCACGAATCGCGCGTGCGATGCCAATGCCAATATCCTCGGCATGCAAGACACGAAACGCGGCTTTACAAAGTGGCCTGGCGATTGCAAGCTGATCCATTTCCTCGTAATCGCCCTGTTGCAAATCTACGATTTCGCGCTCGCTCGATCCCGAAATCAGAATCATCGGGAAGCAATTGGTTGTCGCATTTGACAACGCGGTGAGCCCGTTTAGAAAGCCGGGCGCTGACACCGTTAAACAAACGCCCGGTTTCTGCGTAATAAACCCTGCAATCGCAGCTGCGTTGCCTGCATTTTGTTCGTGTCGGAAGGAGATAACACGCATGCCCTCGGCTTGCGCCATTCGCGTCAAATCTGTGATGGGGATTCCCGGCAAGCCATAAATGGTGTTAAGCCCGTTGAGCTTTAGTGCGTCGATAACGAGATGAAAGCCATCCGTCGTTTGTTCGGTGTTTGCATCGGTAGTCATAATGGGACGCCTCGCCTTGATTTTTTGACTCAACACCAAGATAGAGCATCAGCGGTGCACGAGTCGTAGGGTTTGTTTGTCTTGTCCGAAGCACACACTCTGCAAGCCCCGATGATTCGGCAATGTCCGAAACTGCCATGCATCATAAAAATGACAAAATAATTGTGCCTTGACTACTGTCAATTGACTACGGAAAACAAGATGACCCTGCTCATTTCCCACCCACAGCGCGAAACCATTCGCGGACAACTTGCCCGGAACATCGTGTTGCGAACCCTGAAACCGCGGGCGTTCACCGACCTTGAGAAATCCCTTTCGATCGCGGACTTTAAGAAGGGTGATTTGTTGATGGGCCAGGGCGAGCACGATATGTACCAGTACTTCATCCTCGACGGTGTGCTAAAGCGCGTGGTTTCCAACCAAGAGGGCAAAGAGATGATCTTGCGCTTCTCCGCCGAGGACGACATGGAGACCAGTTATGCCGCATGGCGACTGCGCACGCCAACGCCGTACGCGATTCGCGCCGTCACCAAGGCGCGCGTGGCGATGTTGCCGATGGAAATTTGGGTTGAATTCATCGAGGGCCATGTTGCCATGAAAGGTGACTTTGAGTACGAAGTCATGCATCTTATGTCGGAGGTGATGGCGCATACCATTACCCTGCATCTACTGGACGCGCAGGGGCGCGTACAGCGGTTTTTGCGCAAACATCCGGAGCTCTACGAACGAGTACCGATGAAAGAACTCGCAGCACACCTCAACCTGTCCGCAGAGACACTCTCAAGACTCAAACAGAAGGGCAAGATTCAGGCCATTCTCGCGCGCTGACGGTCCAGAACCGCGCGATTGACGGGCAGTTCCAGCCATTTTCTCCTTTAGACGCCCGTCGGATAATGACTTTTGTCGGCACCCTCGTGCCGAGCCCAATACACGCGTTATCGTGCAGTTTATGCGATGCCCGGCTTAATGCGGCTTTTTGCGTGCGACAAAACTATGCATGCCCAGCGCGAGCAAGCCAACGATGGCGTGACTAATAATCAGCGTAGGCATCTGCTCTCGCGGGATGACCCCCGCGATGCTCAACACCAAACTCACCATTCCAGCCATAAAGACAATGCCGACCATCGCACTAAAAAATGGGAACGTCATGGTTATCCTCTTAGGAAGTGGGAAGAGAAACACAATTTAACGCATCACAGCAAACTGCGCATAGACACCTGCCAATCGCGCCATACTGGATGCCATGGTTGATGCAACAACGTGCTCAACTACCCGCGGATTCGTTTGATCAACGACGAGAGCGGCCCCCAAAACAACATCAGCAGGGCAAGGGTGGTGATGGAACCAACCAGCGCGTTGCTGAAGAATATGGTCACTGTTCCCTGCGATGACAGCATCGACTGACGAAACGCATCCTCCGCACGGTCGCCCAGCACAAGGGCCAGCACCAGCGGTGCCAGTGGGTAGTCGAGTTTCTTGAACACGTACCCTATCACGCCGAAGACAACCATCAACCATACGTCAAACATCGAGCTATGCACGGTGAATGCGCCAATTGCACAAATCACCAGAATGACCGGGGCGATGATCGAAAACGGGATTCTCAAGATTGCAGCGAAGAAAGGCACGGTCGTCAACACCACGATCAAACCGGCGATATTGCCGAGGTACATTGAGGCGATCAGCCCCCAAACAAAGTCCTTCTTCTCCTCAAACAACATCGGCCCTGGCTGTAGGCCCCATACCAGCAGCCCGCCAAGCAGCACTGCGGCGGTAGGAGAGCCAGGAATACCTAGCGTCAACATCGGCAATAGCGCCGACGTACCCGCAGCGTGTGCCGCCGTCTCCGGTGCAATGACGCCCTCGATATCACCTTTGCCAAAACTAGCGCCGTTGGGCGAAAACTTCTTCGCCACGCCGTAGCCCATAAATGATGCTGGCGTAGCGCCACCGGGGGTAATACCCATCCAGCAGCCGATCAACGACGAGCGAAGCGACGTCTTCCAGTACTTGGGTAACTGCTTCCATGTCTCGATTACCACCTTCATTTTCATCTTGCCCGTCATTCCCTTGAAGTCCAGCCCTTCTTCAATGGTGAGCAGGATTTCGCCGATACCGAATAGACCAATCACGGCGATCAAGAAATCAAAGCCCTTAAGCAATTCCGTAAAGCCGAAGGTGAGCCGCAACTGGCCGGTAACGGTATCGAGTCCGACCGCAGCCAAGGCAAAGCCAAGCATCATCGCGGCGACCGTTTTCATCGGCGGGGACTTGGTCATGCCAACAAAACTACAAAAGGTGAGCAAGTACACCGCAAAAAACTCAGGCGGACCGAATCGCAGCGCGAATTTCGCCACTAATGGTGCCAAAAACGTAATCATTAGTACCGCGATAAATGCACCGACAAAAGATGACGTAAATGCCGCAGTCAGTGCCTCACCCGCTTTGCCCTGCTGCGCCATGGGATAACCGTCGAAGGTCGTCGCCACACTCCAAGGTTCACCGGGAATATTGAACAGGATTGAGGTGATCGCGCCACCAAATAGCGCACCCCAATAAATACATGACAGCAGAATGATGGCGCTAACCTGGCCCGCCGGCGTGTTACCCATCGCAAATGTCAGTGGCAGCAAGATCGCCACGCCGTTTGCGCCGCCCAGGCCAGGCAGCACGCCGATCAAAACCCCCAGGACAATGCCAACCATCATCAAACCAAGATTCATCGGCGTGAGCGCGACCGCGAAACCATGCATCAAGCTATTGATTTCTTCCATTTCGGCCGCCGTTAGTTGAGGCCCAGCATGGCTTCTAAGGGCCCTTTTGGCAGCGGCACCTTGAACCAAATCTCGAACATCATGAAAAACACAATCGGAACGGCAACACTAACCCCAACCGCCTTGCCCCAGCCATAGCGACCTAGCCAGCGCATGAACAACACAATAAACAACGCAGATGCGACATAGATGCCAACGCCGGGTATGGGCCCGATTCCTGCAATCAGGGCAACATAAACCACCGTTGGGATCATGACCGACATGATCATTTTCATCGCAGACCGGCTGACGAAGGACTCGCCACCGTCTTGTTCGGGTTTTTCGCGCAGCGCATTAAGCAAATTGATTACGCTTGCGATACAGAGAATGACTCCGATATAGAAAGGGAAATACCCCGCTTCCGGACCATCACCACCCCATTTCGACCCTAGGCGGTAACTATCCCAAATGACCACCGCGCCAAAGGCGAAGATAATGACCGCAGTGACGGTATCAACGACGCGCACGGATGCAGCCGATTTTTCGTTTGATTCTTGCTGACTCACGCGACACTCCTCCATGAATGCGCAACGGTAACGACAACTTGCGAAAGCGAGCGGCTCTAACGGCCTAACGTCGCCTCGAACACAAAAAAGCCGCCGCGCTAACGTCGACAACCATTGTCTCGCCAGCGCGGCATGATGTACATGACCTATCTCTATTTTTTAGCTTATTTTTTTGCGAGGAAGCCCGCTTCCGCCATTAAGGACTGATGACGTAATTCTTCTTTGGTTAGCCATTTGACAAACTCGTCACCCGTCAGCGAAGTGGGATCGAATGCACCTTTCTCCATGAACTCTTTCCAGTCGGGCGTGGCTTGGATTTTCTTGAAGAGATCCACATAGAAAGCCACCTGATCTTTCGTCACACCTCCCGGCATAAAGATGCCGCGCAACATCTGGTAGTCCACATCCATGCCCTGGCTCTTGCAAGTCGGAATATCAGCCCAAGACTGCGTCGCCGTGACTTTCGCGTTGTAAGGCATCACCTTGTCATCGAATACACAGAGCGGGCGCAGTTTGCCGGCCCGCCATTGTTCGACCGCTTCGATTGGATTGTTCACCGTGGAATCGACATGTTTGCCGACTAATTGAACAGCGACCTCGCCGCCACCCTTGTAAGGAATGTAGATGAACTTGTCGCCGGTGAGCTTTTCAATGGCCACGGTAATGATTTGGTCTTCTTGTTTGGAGCCCGTCCCGCCCATCTTAAACTTGCTCGGGCCCGCCGCCTTAACGGCAGTAGTGTACTCTTTCGCCGTCTTGTAGGGAGTTTCTGCATTGACCCACAACACAAACTGATCAAGCGCCAGCATTTGAACAGGCGTGAGGTCTTTCCAATTGAACGGTATGCCTGTGGCCAACGGTGTGGTGAATAAGTTGGAGAGCGTGATGATGATCTTGTGCGGGTCTTTGACTGCCCCCTTCACATCAAGAAAACCTTCTGCCCCCGCACCGCCGCTCTTGTTCACGACAATAAGCGACTGCTTCATGAGGTTATGTTTTGTCACCACCCCCTGTATGAACCGCGCCATCTGGTCGGCACCACCGCCCGTCCCCGCCGGTACGACAAATTCGACAGATTTGGTTGGCTCCCAAGCGAGGGAAGGAGCCGAAATGCCCAGCCCGATTGATGCGGCGATTGCACCTGCAAGCAGCGTGCGGCGAAATTGCGACAAGCGATTTTGAGTTGGACCTGATTTGTGCATGTTGACCTCCGAGAATGTAATGTCCCTGTTAACAACGTATTATTTTTTGCGAGCCACGAAAACGCTGCACTTCAACCAGCAGCGCCCCAACCATCAAACGCCGATACTAAACAAAAACTCTAGGTCATAAATGCACTGGCAAAATGTCGCGATTAAGACACTGCGGCTCCCTGTTCAATCTGGCGTTTCGCCAGCGCCTTACCGATCACTACCACTACCGCCGCAGCCGCCGCAGGAACGATGTAATGCATCCAGCCAGCGTTGGCGTTGATCCAGTCAATATCAACCGGATCGGTAATCGCCATCTCTCCCGCCACAAAGCCCAGTAGCGCAGCCCCGAGCGTAATGATGATTGGAAACCGCTCCATCAACTTCATGAGTATCGTGCTGGCGAAGATGATCAGTGGGATGGAGATTGCCAAACCGAGAACCAGTAGAGAAATCTTGAATTCCGCCGGCGCAGCATCGGCCGCAGCGGCGACTGCAATAACGTTGTCCAAACTCATCACCAGATCCGCAATCAAAATGGTTTTGATCGCCGCGAGCAAATTGGAATGTCCCGCAATGTGCGCGTCCTCATCCTCGGGAACCAAAAGCTTGATGCCAATCCAGAGCAGCAGGCCGGCACCGACAATCTTTAACCACGGAAAGGCGAGCAGCTTGACGGCAAACACGGTCAGGGCGATACGCATGATGATCGCCGCGCCGGAGCCCCAGAAGATTGCCAGCTTTTGCTGCCGCCCTTCCAAACTTCGGGCGGCAAGCGCAATGACAACAGCGTTATCTCCTGAGAGGATGATGTTGACGCCGATGATCTTCAGCAGCGCAGTTAAGAACAGCGGATCGAGGAGGTCCATTAGGGGAGCATTAGCCAGTACGAGTCAGGGATGATGAGCGCAACAGCGCGGCGCTGAAAAAACGAGACGGCGAACCTAAAACAGGGTCGCTAGCTTGCAAGACGTAGCGCGGTGCGAACGAACGGCTACAATAATACTCATTCAAGGCACTTCCTTTCGCTTCGTCGCAATTTTTCATGTTCTTGGCAACATACCCGTTAACGCTGCATTCGCGCCATTTTTGCGGCATTGCAACAGATTTATCGAGCGGCATTCGCGCCGCGAGTACGCAACGCGTGTTTTACGCCGCTGCGCTGGCCTTGACATTGACCTTTGGCAACTATGCTAAAGCCGAGCCGGCCAAGGCCGCCGCGCCGTCGGCCGCCGTGGGTCAAACCCCCTTTGGCAGCGCCAAATCCACACAGCCGCTCAGCCAGCCCGAACGCGAATGGCTCAGCGCCCGCGCGGCTTTCGAGCGCCGCGATGTCGCCGCCCTCGATGCGGCAAAAGAGCGAATTGGACAGCGCAGTGATTTTGTCCTCGCACCCTACGTCAGATATTGGTGGATCAGCGCACAACTCGCGCAAAGCGCGCAATTCGCCCGGGCGCTCGAATCAGACATCATCCGTTTTAGCACAGAGCATGGCGACGCCCCCTTCGCTGATCAGCTTCGCCGTGACTACCTGCGCGCGCTGGGCAAGCTGGAATCCTGGCCGCAGTTTGGGCAGTTTCAGGCCGCATACACGGGCGACGACAACGAGGTTGCGTGCCAGCGATTGCGTTATCGCTTCCAATTGGGCGGTACCGATCGCAGCAGCGCCATTGCGGATGCGAGGAGCCTGCTACTCACCGCCAAGCCCGCTGCAGAACCCTGTTACGACCTGTTCGACAAGCTGGTTGTCGCGCAAAACATCTCTGAAGACGACCTGTGGCGGCGAGCACGCCCGCTGTTTGATGCAGGCCAGCTTGCCGACGCCCGACGAACTGTTGCGTTGATAGCGAATACCCGCGCCGGCTTTGAAGCCTCCACCGCAGCGGCCAATCTTGATCCGCGCCATTTCCTGTCCAAATCCGTCCTCAGACCCGAAGACCGGGCATTGGTCGAGCTGAGCCTATTCGCCATAACGCGATTGGCGCGCACCAACCCTGAGGCGGCAGCTTACTGGGTGGACAAAAATGCTGCTCGACTCCCCAAGTCCGCTTTAGCCCATGCGTGGGCACAGATCGGCATGCATGCCGCCATGCAGCTTCAGCCGGAAGCATTGACGTGGTTTGCCAACGCGCGCGCTGCGGACAACCTGTACGTCCTTAATGACCAGCAAGCAGGCTGGCTGGTGAGGGCAGCGCTTCGCGGATCGTCAACCGACCCGGCACAGTGGTCGAATGTGCGGCGCACGATCCAAGAGATGTCTGACGTAGAACGGCGCGATCCAACTTGGCGCTATTGGCTTGCCCGGTCGCTGGCAAACTCCACTAATCCTGCCGACCTCAGCACCGCCCGCCTCCTGCGCGAGGCCTTATCGCGCGAAAACCACTTTTATGCAGTGATGGCAGCAGAAGAGTTGGGCACAGCGATTAAACCAAATTTCCAAACTGTTAAATCAGCCGACGATGCCATCGCAAGGCTTCGGGAACGCGCGGCCGTCAAACGATCGTTTGCACTGTATCGCCTGGCTGACCTGAAACCGGAGGTGAAGGACTTACGCGGCGATGCGTTTCGCGAATGGGTAGTTGCCATGCGCAATGCGGATGACGAGACACTGCTTGCCGGTGCCGAGATTGCGCGACAGCAAGGTCTCCCCGACCGTGCAATCAACACCGCCGAGCGTACCAAAACCATGCATGACTTCAGCCAGCGTTATCCGCTACCGCACCGTGAGACGCTACAGACCAACGCGGCGACTTTTGGGCTGGACGAGGCGTGGATCTATGGACTCATCCGCCAAGAGAGCCGCTTCATGACAGAAGCCAGGTCGAGCGTCGGCGCGATTGGTTTGATGCAGCTGATGCCTGCAACGGCGAAGTGGGCCGCCAGACAAGTGGGCGTAAAGGACTACTCGGTGAATCGGGTTGCCGATGTTGGTATCAACCTATCGTTAGGTAGCTTTTATCTCAAACACGTGCTCGATGACCTTGGTCATCCGGTGCTTGCAACCGCCGCCTACAACGCCGGTCCCAACCGGGCACGTCGATGGCGCGCATCCGTGCCTCTTGAGGGTGCGATCTACGCCGAATCGATCCCCTTCAACGAAACGCGCGACTATGTCAAAAAAGTCATGCTCAACAAGTGGTACTACGGACATCGAATTCATGGCACATCGGTGCCGCTGACAGCGCTGATGGGAGTTGTGCCGGCCATGCCTGGTACAACAACGGCTGGTGTCGGCCACACTATCGGCACCATATCGAACCCGCGCAATCCGCCGCCCAATCCACAACTCGCAGCGGCTACCCGCTAGAAAAAACAGCAGTCGGACATGAAAAGAATCTTGTTACTAGGCGGCAGCGGCTTGATTGGTAGCGCAATTGCCGAGACGCTCACCAAGCGTGGTGAATTTGTCACTGTCCCCACGCGGGATCGCGAGCGCGCCAAACACCTGTTGTTACTACCGACCTGCGAGGTTTTATCGGCCAATGTTCGAGACCCCGACACCCTTGACAAACTCGTCCGCCATCACGATGTCGTGATCAATCTTGTCGGCAGCTTGCATGGCGATTTTGAATCGGTTCACGTCGCTTTTCCCGCACTGGTGGCAGAATGCTGCGCTCGACACCGCGTCCAACGGCTGGTGCATATGAGCGCCATTGGTGCGGACGTTGGAGGGCCAAGCCAATACCTGCGCTCCCGTGGTCGCGGCGAAGCGGTAGTCGCAGAGATCGCCAAGCGCACCGGACTCGCGGTAACGGTATTTCGCCCTTCAGTGGTTTACGGTGAGCATGACAAGTTCCTGAACATGTTCATGAAGCTAGTGAAGCTGTTTCCGGTAATTCCACTTGGATCGCCAGAGGCGACATTTCAAGTTGTCTGGGTGCAAGACGTCGCGCGTGCGGTCACGATGGCCATCGATATGCCGGAGACTGTTGGCAAGACCTATCCACTGGTTGGCCCAAAGGTGTACTCCCTGCGGCAACTAATTGAATTCGTCGTTCTGATTTCCGGTAAAAAACGCTTGGTGATCGGGTTGGGTGCCAGACTATCCGCGCTCCAGGCAACCGTTTTTGAGTTTTTGCCAGGCAGGATCATGACCCGCGATAACGTGGCTTCGATGCAAACGCCGAATACCTCAAGCGAACCGTTCCCGGCGATCTTCGGTCGACCGGCCGCCATGGAAGATACGGTGTACGCCTACCTGCACGCTGACGGCGGAAGAGGCCGCTACCAACACTTCCGCAAGGGGATCGCTGTAGACAGCCGCCAAGTGCCGGATGACAAATCGTAATCGACAACAAAATGCTAACACTGGTTATCGGCAACAAGAACTATTCTTCATGGTCCATGCGCCCGTGGCTGATTCTGCACGCGCTAAACATCCCGTTTCAGGAGGTGATGCTTAAGTTTCATTCGGCTGAATGGGATGCAAGAATCGCACACTATTCACCGTCGAAACTGGTCCCTGTCCTGTGGGATGGTGAGATTGGCGGCGGCGACAGCATCTGCGTTTGGGAATCAACTGCAATCTATGAATACTTGGCAGATCGGTTTTGCGACAAACAGGTCTGGCCCGCAGAAGCAAAAGCCCGGGCTTTTGCGCGTGCCATGGCTGCCGAAATGCACGCCGGGTTCCGCCCCCTGAGAACGGCGATGCCGATGAACATTCGCGCCAGGTTCCCGGGTCTCGGCATGAATGCTGACGTCGCTAAAAACATCGCCAGAATTGAGGCGCTTTGGCGGGAGGCCCGCGAACGATTCGGCCAACCATCAGGAAGCGGGCCATTCTTGTTTGGCGCGTTTTCAGCCGCCGACGCCATGTTTGCGCCGGTTGTTATGCGCTTCATGACTTACTCGCCAACGCTTGCATCAGACACCGAATCCTACTGCACTGCCGTTCGTACGCATCAGTCGGTTGTCGCTTGGCAAACCGATGCACTCGCCGAAACCGAGTTTGTCGCGGAAGACGAGCCGTACGTTGGCACTTTGACCCAGAAATGAAACACGCCAATGGGTGGTCTTTTCCAAGCCAAACCGTCTGAAAACTCCCGCCAACAGTCGAGTTTCATCCACTGTCGTCTCCCACCATCTGCGTCAAGCGCCGTTGAGTCGATTCGCGACATAATCAACTTATGAAAACCTACACCGTCGGCGGCGCGGTCCGTGATCAATTGCTCGGCCTCAGCGTCACGGACCGCGACTATGTGGTCGTTGGCATGACGCCGCATCAAATGATCGAAGCTGGTTTCAAGCCCGTTGGTGCAGACTTCCCGGTTTTCCTGCATCCGAAAACGCATGAGGAATACGCGCTTGCGCGCACTGAACGTAAAACCGGTCCCGGCTACAAGGGTTTCACCTTTCATGCAGCGCCCACCGTCACCCTTGAAGAGGACTTGGCGCGACGCGACTTGACGATCAACGCCATGGCGCGAGACGATGCCGGACATATCATCGACCCTTACGGTGGGCAGGCCGACTTGAATCACAAACTGTTACGGCATGTGAGCGATGCGTTTCGCGAGGACCCCGTCCGCATTCTGCGAACAGCGCGGTTTGCCGCGCGCTTTGCCCAGATGGGCTTCACGGTGGCGGGCGAAACGATGGCGCTGATGCGGGAAATGGTTGCTGCCGGCGAAGTGGATTCTCTGGTTGCTGAGCGCGTGTGGCAAGAAGTTGCGTGCGGGCTCGCTGAAGCCACCCCCTCACGTATGTTCGAAGTACTGCGTGAATGCGGTGCACTTGCACGTATCGCACCGGAAATTGATCGTTTGTGGGGTGTGCCGCAGTCTAGCGCCGTCCATCCCGAGATCGACACCGGTGTGCATGTGATGATGGTGATCGACTATGCCGCGCAAACGAACGCCAGCTTGCCAGTTCGCTTCGCCGCGCTCACACACGATCTCGGCAAGGCTGTCACACCTCTGCAGTTTCTGCCCCGGCATCCGGGTCACGAGATCAAAAGTGTGGAGCTAATCGATGCTCTCTGCACGCGTCTGCGTGTACCCGCCGATTGTCGTGACCTCGCGGTGGTGGTCGCGCGGTGGCACGGAGAAATCCATAACGCGCTTGGTTTGTCAGCCGACAAGCTCTTGGCACTGTTGGATGGCTGCGATGCACTTCGTCGACCGGGAAGATTTGTTGGGGTACTCGATGCCGCCGCATGTGACCATCACGGACGTCAGGGCTTTGCGATGACACCATATCCTCCCCATGATTATCTTGCGCGCGCGTTGGTTCGTCTGCAGTCCATCGATTTTGCGGCCATCGCTAACAAACATGGGGCCAACGCAGCCGCGGCCATCGCCCTTGCCAAATTCAACGCGATGCAAGCGTTCATCAACGAGGAACAAAACAAATGAGCAAGGCAATACGCATTCACGAGCATGGCGGTCCGGAAGTTTTGAAGTGGGAAGATGTCGAAATTGGTGCGCCCGGTCCTGACGAAGTGCGCCTCAAGACCACCGCAGCGGGATTGAATTTCATCGATACTTATCATCGGAGCGGGATGTACAAGATTGCGCTTCCCTCGGTCATCGGCCGCGAAGGTGCAGGCATTGTTGAAGCGGTAGGCACCAACGTGACCAGCTGCCGGGTAGGGGATCGTGTTGCGTACGCTTCGTCACCGATGGGCGCATACGCCGAAGCACGACTTATGCCCGCAGATCGGGTAGTGAAAATCCCCGCGGCGATTTCCGACCAACAAGCCGCCTCTATGATGTTGAAAGGCATGACCGCCCAGTACCTGTTGCGCCGTACCTACCGTGTCAAAGCAGGCGACGTAATCCTCTCGCACGCAGCCGCAGGCGGGGTCGGTCTCATCCTCGGCCAGTGGGCGAAACATCTGGGGGCGACGGTGATCGGCACGGTCGGTTCGGAAGAAAAGATGGCCTTGGCAAAGGCGAATGGCTGTGATCATGTGATCAACTATCGCACCGAGGACTTTCAAGCCCGGGTGATGGAAATCACCAATGGGAAAAAGTGCCAGGTGGTCTATGACGGCGTCGGCCAAGATACGTGGGCAAAATCACTGGATTGTATTGCTCCGCTCGGCATGATGGTTTCCTTTGGTGCCGCTTCGGGAGCGGTCAAACCCTTCTACATTGGCGAATTAGCGGCAAAAGGTTCGCTGTACCTCACCCGCCCCACACTGGACACTTACACCGCGACACGCGCAGATTTGGCCGCCACAGCCGATGAACTGTTTGCCGTCGTGGCAAGCGGCGCGGTCGCCATCGAAGTCAACCAGACCTATGCACTTCGCGATGCTGCACAAGCACACCGCGACCTTGAAGCGCGGAAAACCACCGGTTCTACAGTCCTGATACCATAATGATCGTGGTAGCGACAGATTGAACTTTTCGCCAGCTTTAGCGTCCGATCGCGTCGCTTGCCTTTTTTCAAGGCACTGTTGCCAGTAAGAACACTAAGCTTCGGCAACACGCTACACACACCACACAACAAAATCATCGAGGGGCTTCTATGTTTCATAAAACAATGACTATGGTGGCAGCGGTTCTGGCGGTCAGTGCTGGCGCTGCGTTTGCACAGGCCTATCCAACCAAGCCGATCAAGCTGATCGTGCCATTTGCCCCAGCGGGGACAACAGACATCGTGGCACGTCTGGTTGCCGACCAACTCGGCAAAGAGCTTGGGCAGTCTGTCATCGTCGAGAACCGCGCCGGCGGTGGTGGTTCGGTCGGGACCAACGAGGTGGTGAAGTCTGCGCCGGACGGATATACCATCGGTATGGCAACAGTCTCGACCATGGCGGTGAACCCGGCGACCAACCCAAAGATTCCTTATAACAACTTCAATGATTTGATTGCGATTACCAATCTTGCTTCAACACCGAACGTCTTAACGGTGAACCCAAAAGTCGCGGCCAAAGACTTCAAGGAGTTTTTGGCGCTTCTGAAAAAAGAGCAGGGCAAACTTAGTTTCGCCTCATCTGGCACCGGCGGCATCGGCCACATGATGGGTGAACTCTTCCAAGCCGCGACTGGCACAGATATGGTTCATATTCCGTACAAGGGTGCCGGTCCTGCCGTGATCGACGTGGTCGGCGGGCAAGTTCCGGTGTTGTTTGACAACCTGCCATCGTCAAAAGGACAGATTGATGCCAACATGCAAGATGCTGTCAAGGGCATGCGTCTGCTGGCGGTTGCATCACATAAGCGTCTGCCTGCTTACCCCAATGTACCGACGTTTGCCGAATTGGGCTTAAACGACGTGAATGACCCAGCTTGGTATGGCTTGGTGGTGCCGGCGAAGACACCAAAGGAAATCGTCGATAAGGTCGCTGCGGCCGCGATCAAAGCGGTAAACAATCCAGCCGTGCGGGAAAAGCTCGCGGCGCAGGGTGCCGACCCCATCGGCAACACCCAAGCGCAATTCACCGCACAAATCAAAGCTGAATTTGACAAAATGAAGGCGCTGGCCGCCAAGCGGAACATCAAGCTCGAATAGGCTTTTCAATACTGGACGGCTGACGTCGGCCCCGGTGCTGCGATGCACCGGGGCTTGTTTCGGCGGCTGGCGTGGCTCGGCTGTGAAGATCGGATGGGCGAATATGTGTCGTGGCGGTGCCGCCAAAGTTGATAGAGCAAGATCATCTCGTCAGTCGACAATACTGGGCTCGCCCGGTAGAGCACTCCCACCCCCTCGCATAACGTGACTCCGATGTCCTCGTCTGACCGACGCCGCTGGCTGCAATGCGTTGGTGCACTCGGTCTTGCGCCGTTTCTCTCAACCTGCCCCAAGTTGTCAGCGCAGGGCGGGTATCCTGTGCGCACGGTTCGGATCGTGGTTGGATTTGCTGCGGGCGGCGCGGCCGACACATTCGCGCGCTTACTCGCCAACAGAGCGGGGGCGTCACTCGGCCAATCAGTGATTGTCGACAACCGACCCGGCGCAGGTGCGGTCATTGCGGCAGAACATGTTGCCAAATCGCCCGCAGACGGGCACACCCTGTTCCTAACGTTTTCAGAGGCCTTGGTTGCCAACACCGCGCTGTACCGAAAGCTACCCTACAATCCGAAACGAGACTTTGCATTCATCTCGATGCTCTGCGCAAGCAAGCTGGTGGTTGCGGTCAACAAATCAATCCCGGTCGGCAGCCTCAAGGAGTTGGTTGCGTTGGCGCGGGCACCATTCACTAAGCCGATGAATTTCGGCTCGTGGGGGGCCGGGTCGCACGGGCACTTGCTGTGCGAAGCGCTGAATAAGAGCTACAGTTTGGCACTTCAGCATATCCCTTACAAGGGCGAAGGACCGGTCATTCAAGATCTTGTGGCTGGCGAAATTCAAATCGCCGCCGGCAGCATCGGCGCAATGGCACCGCATATTCGCAGCGGCGCACTCAGGGCGGTCGGTGTAATTGGCGATAAACCGAGCGCAGCCTTGCCGCAAGTACCCTCGCTGATTGAACAGGGGGCAACCGCCCGCGCCTTTGCACTATTGGGTTGGATGGGCTTGGTCGCGCCGACTGGCACGCCCGAGCGAGTCGTCGATCGATGGGTCACTATCGTTCGCGAGTTCATCGAATCCAATGAGGCGCAGCAACGCCTGCTCGCATTCGGCTTCGAACCGAAGCTGCTCGCCAAAGATGTTTTTTTTCGAGCCTGGCAAGCTGACGTTCCCGTCTGGACAAGGCTCATCAGTGAGACCGGCGTAACGCTCGACTGATACCCTCTCCTCAACCTTTCAAGGTGGGGCGCTCGAAAGCGGGTGTTTTGCGCTGCATTTACGTTAGCGATTTTTTCAGGAAGTCCCGCATATCTGCGGCCATCTTTGTAAGCGATGGCGCATGTATGTACATCATGTGCCCTGCCTCGTAGTAGTACTGTGAAATGTTTTTTGCCAGCGGCGCATCGAGTGAAAGATGATTCACCGTATAGTCTGACGCAAAGTGCGGAGTTGCCATATCGTAGTAGCCGTTAGCAACATAAACCTTCAGATGGGGGTTCATATTCATCGCACGTCTCAACGTCTCTCCCACGTTGACATAGCGGTTGGCAAAGTCCTTCCAGCCCCACGTCATGTAAAGCGCTGACAGCACTCGGTAATCGAGATCTGTTTCGAACTTGAGGGTGCGACGAAGGTAATCATTCAAGGTGGTCGCAAATGCGCCACCAATCGCCGCGTGCGCGGGGTCGAACTCAAACTGTTCACCCGCGCTGTCGCGATCACGCGCAGTAAACCGACTGTCGAGGCGACCGACGGTCTTGCCTTCGTCGCGCAGCAACTCCTTGCAGAATCGGTGGATTTGCACCCGTAACTTTGTCGACTTGACATAGGCTACTGATAAGCCAGTGTAACGAGCAATTTGTGTGGCCACCTTGTCGAATTCCTTCGGCGCGAGTTTGTCCCCCTGAAACAAGGCGTGGGCATATTCGGTCGCTGCAAACGCCTCGACCTCCTTCACTAGGCTCGCCACTGATTTTTTCTGCAGTTCTGAAGGCAATTTTTTATGCACCCACGCTGTTGCGGCGTAGGTGGGCAAATACATCACCGGTGGTAGCTCGTTACCGTGATCAAACCGAATCGTCTGAAAATCGAGGGCGACTGAAATCAAATACAGCCCGTTGATATACATCCCGTACCTGTCCTGCAACAGCCCAGCCAATCCACAGGCACGTGTTGTCCCGTAGCTTTCGCCCGCAATGAACTTGGGACTTGCCCAGCGTTCATGACGCGAGACAAAAAGCCGGATGAAGGCGCCGACACTCTCGAGGTCACGCTGGTACTCGTGATACTCCTTGGTCTTTTCGCCTTCGATCATTCGCGAATAGCCCGTCCCGACGGGGTCGATAAACACCAAGTCGGCGTCCGACAGCATCGAAAAGTCATTGTCAATCAACTTGTATGGAGGTGCGCCAGCATTACCTTCGCGGTCGAGCGTCACACGTTTAGGTCCGAACAAACCCAGGTGCAGCCACACGGAGCTGGAGCCCGGGCCACCGTTAAAACAAAACATGATTGGCCGATCGGCAACATCCCTCACACCATCTTTTGTGTAGGCGGTAAAGAACATTGCCGATGTCGGCTTTTGTCCTAGGTGCTCACCATCTTTATCATGCTCCTCGCGCATGACCCAGGTACCGCAAGTGGCCGTGTAGGCCATTGTCTTACCGTTGATTTTGGTCTTGTGGCGGGTAATGGTCACCTGATCTTTGAAGTCTGGAACATCCGATGAGACGGGTTTGGTGGGAGGGGCGCTAGTTTCGGCCGCGCTTGGCGCTTTTTTGTCGATTTTCATCTAGCAACTTTAACAGGCTAAGCTGTTGCTTTGTTGGGCTTTTTTGTGCATAATTGCAGGTTCCCATCTAACTTGTTCGGATAGAGGTTCACAAGCGGTGAACCCTTTACGAAAAGAAAGGCCGCACCCATGAAAGCTGAAATTCATCCGTCCTACAACGACGTCATCTTTTTTGACTCGTCATGCGACTTCAAATTTCTGACCAAAACGACTGCTGATACAAAAGGCAAAGAAAAAATGAAGTGGACCGACGGTCACGAGTACCCGGTCATTCGTATCGAGGTCTCATCCGAGTCGCACCCTTTCTACACTGGTAAACACAAGATCATGGACACGGCAGGCCGTATCGACAAGTTCAAGCAGCGTTACTCGAAGACCAGCGCTGGCAAATAATCTGCGGAGCAACAACAACGCATAGCCAAAGGCAACCGCGAGGTTGCCTTTGATGCTTCTGGGTGGCCCAAATATCACTCGACTCCTCGGGTCAGCGTGGGTCCTCTGGCGGCGTAGAATCGGCTCAGACCATTTAAAGAGTTAGCTCATGAGATGGACAAAAAACGGCCTCGCCAGACTCACCCTCGGTTTATCGCTTGGTGTTGCAATCGGCGGCTGTGCATCCTCAGTAAACCCGGTTTCAGGCCGCGTAGATCGCGGCCTCGTGTCTGAAGATCAGGAAATCCGCTCGGGCCAACTGATCGACCAAGAAGTCCGCAAGGAGTACACGCCCTATAAAAATGCGGCGTTGCAGGCTTATATTAATGCCATTGGGCAGCGCCTCGCCGCGCACAGCCACCGCGCCAGCCTGCCGTGGAAATTCACCGTGGTGGATAGTCCTGAGATCAACGCGTTTGCGGTCCAGGGTGGCTTCATCTACGTTACGCGCGGCCTGCTCGCCTACCTCGATTCAGAAGCCGAGCTCGCCGGCGTGCTCGGCCATGAAATTGGGCACGTCACCGCACGCCATGGGGCACGCGCCGAGCGTGACCAAAAGGCAGTTGCAGGCGCGGCGATGCTGGGCACCATCATCGCCGCAGCCGCTGGATACCAACGAACTGCGGAACTCATCAACCAGTATGGCGCTCCCGTCGCACAAGCCAGTTTTTTATTGCCCCGCTCGCGTGAACACGAGTTACAAGCCGATCAGCTTGGTGCTGAATATTTGCAGCGCGTGAACTTCGACCCTAATGTGATGATTCGCGTGATCGGTGTACTGCGAGCGCAGGAGCTATTCGCACGCGATGAGGCGCGCGCAATCGGACGGGACTCAGGCGAAACTCCCAATTGGTTGCGCACGCATCCTTCAAATGACCAACGCCTCGAGGACATTAAGCGTATCGCGGAGCAGTACACCGGTAAGTACCAAGACGAGGGACGCGCACGCTACCTTCAGGCCATCAACGGCATGACATTCGGTGACAGCCGCGATCACGGTGTGACGCGCGGCCAGTCTTTCTACCACGAGCCACTCGGATTCACGTTACGAGCCCCCGCCAACTGGCAGTTTCAAAACGCGCCGGAAGAGTTGGGCGTCGTTGCCAACGATATGTCGGCAGCCGTTTCGATGCGCCCCTCGCGGCTATCGCATGGTGACCACAACACGGCGATTCGTAACCTCCTCGTGCCCGATCAAGGCCGCGCTGAAGCAACCACCATCAACGGGCTGCGTGCCACCAATTTTATCGGCAGCAAACAAGGCCGCGGTATCGACGCTACGGTCGTCACTCTCGGTAACCTCGACTACGTGTTCGTGAAAATGCAAAAGGCTGACGCGCGCGGATCACAAACAAGCGCGTTGCGCGATATCGTTGGCTCTTTTCGCGCCATGACGGCAGCTGACCGCGAAAATGCCAAGCCCTATGTACTGCGCACGGTGGCGCTACCGAAGAGCAATGCACCTTGGGCCGACCTCGCACGCGACGTTGCGCGTATCGCGCCGCAATTGCGCAATCCTGATTCGCAATTGCGCCTCCTCAACCAAGTGTATCCGCAGGGCACAATCGCGGCGGGTCAGTTGGTGAAGGTCATCCAGTAATCGATCACACTCGCGAACAAATGGCGACGAATCCCAGTACCGGTACAGCTAGCGGCTTTGGCGAGACACTCAAGCAACCGCTAGTGTTTGGCGGCACCGCTACCCCCGTCAAGACCGCGCTGTTCTTGCTCATATGCGCAGCGTGGCTGCTGCCCGGCCTCGTTGGACACGACCCTTGGAAACCAGATGAAGCAATGGCAATGGGTGTCGTACACTCCATGCTGGAGAAACGCGACGCATTCGCTTGGCTGCTACCGCAAATAGCAGGGCAGCCGCTGACCGAATACCCGCCGCTCTATTACTGGACTGCCGCGCTGTTTGCTGCGCTGCTGGGGTGGGTGCTTCCGCTGCACGATGCAGCGCGCCTGGCCAGCGGCTTCTTCATGTTGCTGACGATTGTGTATCTCTACAAGGCCGCCAACAAGCTCTTTGACGAACGCGCGGGACGTGTTGCGGTAGCGCTGATGATCGGCTCCCTTGGCCTGCTGCTGCGCGCGCATGAGATGAATCCGGAGCTGGGCGGATTAGCCGGGATGTCAATTGCCATCTATGGCCTCACACGTATTCGTTTCGAAGCACGCAAGGGTGCGGCCACTGCGGCGGCCGGTGCCATCATGATTGCACTATCGGTTGGCTTGGTGCAGGCGATGATCGTACCTGCGGCGGCGTTGGCGATGATGGCAATCCTGCACGACTGGCAAAACGCCGCATTCAAGCGCGGCATCGCGATTCTGGCGGGGCTGCTCGCCGCCGGGGCAGCGCTCTATCCCTTGGTGCTGAACTCTCTTGGCTTGTTGACCGCGCCGATTTTTCTGCATGCGGTTCTCGGCACCCCTTTGTTCGACGCCCACACACGGGACAGCATCCTGCCGTTGTACCTAATGAGCATCCTGCCGTGGTATGCGCTGCCAACCTTGCCTATTGCCATTTGGTCGTGGCGTAAAGACCGCAAAATCATTCGTGAGCGCATTGAGTTGGCCCTACCAATTGCCGTCTTCACGTTGTCGCTCGTCACGCTCTCTTTATTGCGCGAAGGGCGCGATGCGGTGGGTTTGATCTTGTTACTGCCGCTAGCTCTAGCGGGTGCCAATTCGCTCGACCGTTTGCCGAAAGGCGTGGCGAGTTTTGTTGACTGGTTCGGGCTTGTATTCTTCGGCGCATTAGCCTTCGCAGCTTGGCTTTACTGGACTGCGGCCGTCACTGGCATACCTGAGGCTGCAGCGCGGGCGGCTGCTCGCGCGGCACCGGGCTTTGTGGTGAGTGTAGCCTGGATTCCGATGATTATCGCCGCCGCGCTTACCGCAGTCTGGATTTACGCGGTGGTAATGTCCCATCGTAATAACCGCCGCGCCATCGTCAACTGGGCAGCCGGCGTCACGCTCGTATGGATGCTGCTCAACTTGCTGTATTTGCCGGCAATCGATCATGTCAGGAGTTATCGCCAGCCGACCACCGAAATCGCCGCCTTGATCAATCCAACACCAAGCTGTGTCATCGGGCTGAACATCGGTGACCCGCAACGCGCGATGTTTGATTACTTCACGCAGATTCGTTTCACAAACCTGAAATCGACCGAGTCTGAACATTGTCGATGGATGCTTATGCAAGGCACCAGGGCGAACGCTCCCGACGTTGCAGCGGAGTGGGCGCTTGTTTGGCAGGGTGCCCGCCCGGCCGAACGTGTTGAACAGTTCCGACTCTATAAACGTGTGCTTTAAGACAAAAGTCGCCTATCGACGGGACTTTCCAAGCATTTCGGCTTGAAGATGCCCGCCGATTGGCGAGTTTGATTTTCTAGTGCGCCGCCAGTCGCGTGTCGATTAACTCGATCCAATGCCGAATTGGCGCACCCCCGCTTGCGGCGAGGCCCCCTTCTATGTGTGCGAGGCAGCCAATATTGGCGGTGGCGACGACTTCCGGCTTACCCGACTCAAGAGCCGTGACTTTGTTTTGCAATAGCTGCTGCGAAAGCTCTGGTTGCAACAGTGAATAGGTTCCCGCTGAGCCGCAGCACAGGTGGCCATCGGGCACTGCGGTCAATTCATATCCCGCATCACGCAGCAGCGCTTCTACGCTGCCGCGAATCTTCAGACCATGCTGAAGGCTGCACGGCGAGTGAAACGCAACGCGTATCTCTGGCGAGGTGGGCTTACCCGGCCTCCCCTGCAACATCGTTGACAACGCGGCCTGCTCCGCTGAAATCACTTGGCTCACGTCGCGAAACAGCGCAGATATCCGCGCCGCTTTCTGCGCATATGCTTTGTCGTCGCGCAGCATATGGCCATACTCGGCGACCATGGTGCCACAGCCGGACGCTGTAACAACGATGGCTTCAACGCCGCTTTCAATCATCGGCCACCAAGCGTCGATGTTGCGCCTCATCATGGCATGACCCGCCGCCACGTCGCCAAGGTGATGGGGGATGGCACCACAGCAACCAGCATTCGGTGCCACCAACAAGCTAATGCCGAGTCGGTCGAGTACACGCGCCGTGGCGGTATTGATCGAAGGTGCCATGGCCGGCTGCACACACCCTACCAACACCAGCATCTTGCGCGTGTGGTTGTTCGCGGGCCATGCACCTGGGTCGCGTTTGGCAGAAATCTTCTTTGCCAGTGCAGCGGGCAGCAGCGGTTTGACTAGACGACCCATGGCGAGGGCGGCGCTGAACAATCCCGATTGCGGCAGCAATTTTTTTAGCGCCGCGCGCTGCACGCTAGCCGATGTCGAGCGGCCCACTTTTTCGTCAACGATGCGCCGACCGATATCCACCAAACGACCGTACTGCACGCCGGAAGGGCAAGTGGTCTCACAGGCACGACAAGTCAAGCATCGGTCCAGATGCAGCTGCGTCCTTTCGGTCGGTGCCGCGCCTTCAAGCACCTGCTTCATCAAGTAGATACGGCCGCGTGGTGAATCGAGCTCGTCACCGAGCAGGTTGTAGGTCGGACAGGTGGCAAGACAGAATCCACAATGCACACACTTGCGCAGGATGGATTCGGCGTCATCGCCATCGGCGCTGCCTTGATACTCCTTAGCGAGATTGGTTTGCATGGCGCTAGATTAAGACGTTGTCGAGACGGCCGCGATTCAACACATTGGCGGGGTCGAAGGCGACTTTGAGGTTTCGATTGAGTTCCGCGAGTTTGCCCTCTAACGGATGAAAGGCCCTCGCCATGCTGCCACGCTTGTACATCAACGTCGCGTGTCCGCCTACGGCTGCAATCTTTGCTCTCAGCGCGTCTGCATCAACATCTGCAGCCAGCCACCGCAGCGCGCCGCCCCACTCGTGCAACTGTTTTGAACCGAGCGCAAGCATAGACGTGGTCGCAGGCACAGACAAACGCCACAGTGGCGTCGATGTTTGCTCGGCAGTTTGAAAGAATGGATGCTGGTGATCACGTACCGACCTCCAAACCTCTGCCGCTTCAGTGTGAGACACCTGTTCTCCGCCAAGCTTTTGTTTTGCCGCCGCCACGCCGGCATTGGTACCGGAGAGTCGTACCATGGCGACGCCATCAAGCCACCAGGAGGCCGACAGTGGCAGGGGTTGCCCCGCCCACTCGTTGAGTCGGCGAATCGCGCTTGATTCGTCCATTTCGAAGCGCAGAGTCACTTCTGAAGCGGGTTTAGGCAAGACCTTGAAGCTGAGATCAAGCAACACACCGAGTGTGCCGAGTGCGCCCACCATCAAGCGTGACACATCGTAGCCCGCAACATTTTTTATCACGCGCCCGCCGAAACGGAGATCCTCGCCTTTACCGTTGATAATGCGTGTCCCCAACACAAAATCGCGTACCGCTCCCGCGTAGGCACGGCGTGGGCCAGAGAGGCCGGTCGCGACCGTTCCACCGATGGTGGCTCCGGCAGAAAAATGCGGGGGCTCGAACGGCAGTATTTGCCCCTCCTGATCCATCAGCGACTCAATCTCCGCCAGCGGCGTGCCGGCCCGAACCGTCAACACGAGTTCGCGCGGCTGATAGTCGATGACGCCCGCGTAACCACGCACATCGATTGCCTCACCAGTCGATTTTGCGCCATAGAAAGACTTCGTATTTCCACCGTGGATGACGACTGGCGACTTGCTCGAATGTGCTGCGAGAATGCGCTCTTGCACCGAACGAATGAAGGCATCCATACTCAGAAACGGGGGATATCCGCGTGCGGCATTACCCCGCCTGAGACCCGCATACGGCCGTACTCCGCACAGCGGTGCAATGACGGAATCGCCTTGCCGGGGTTGAGCAACATCTTCGGGTCAAATGCCCGCTTGACGTCAAAAAATGCCTCCCGTTCCGCGTCATGGAATTGGCTGCACATTTGATTGATCTTCTCGATGCCCACACCGTGTTCTCCGGTGATGGTGCCGCCAACTTCAATACATAGTTCCAGCAACTCGGCGGAGAACGCCTCAGTCTTCTCTAGCTCGCCGGGTTTGTTGGCGTCAAACAGAATGAGCGGGTGCAGATTGCCGTCCCCGGCGTGAAAAACGTTGGCGCAACGAAGTCCGTACTTGATGGATAGTTCGTCAGTCCGTCGCAACACGTGGGCCAACGCGCCACGCGGTATTGAGCCATCGATGCAGTAATAGTCCGGCGAAATCCTTCCCACCGCCGGGAACGCTGCCTTGCGCCCCGACCAGAATTTCATACGTTCAGTTTCGTCGCGAGATACGCGACAAGCGGTCGCGCCTGCTGCCTTCATCACCGACTCCATCTTGGCAATTTCTTCTTCGACTTCCTCCGGTGTCCCGTCAGATTCGCAGAGCAAAATTGCCGCCGCATCCATGTCGTATCCGGCCCGCACAAAATCTTCGACCGCGTGAATAGCGAGTCTATCCATCATCTCCAAACCAGCCGGTACGATCCCCGCACCAATGACTGCCGCGACCGCTTCGCCCGCTTTCTCGACATCGGCAAAACTGGCCATCACCACGCGCGCCAGTTGAGGCTTAGGTGTCAGCTTCACGGTCACTTCGGTGGTAATTCCCAGCATGCCTTCGGAGCCTGTCATCAGCGCGAGCAAATCATAACCGGGGCTATCGAGCGCATCAGAGCCAATGGTCGCGGACACGCCGTCGGCCGTGACAATATTGAGCTTCAAAATATTGTGTACCGTAAGGCCATACTTCAAACAGTGCACACCACCTGAATTCTCCGCTACATTGCCGCCGATAGAACAGGCGATTTGTGACGACGGATCGGGCGCGTAATACAGCGCCAGATGTGCAACCTCTTCCGAGATCTTTTGATTACGGACGCCGGGTTGCACCAGAGCGGTACGCGCAAGCGGATCAACGCGCACAATTTGACTAAATTTGGCAAGTGATAGCAACAGACCGTCTGCCAGCGGGGTCGCGCCGCCGGACAGGCCGGTGCCGGAACCGCGTGCGACCACCTTTACATTCTGCGCATTTGCGGCGCGCATAACGCTTTCAACCTCTGCGGTCGTCGAGGGTAGCGCGGCGAGCATCGGTAGCTGCCGGTACACCGAAAGCCCGTCACACTCGTAGGGCAGAAGATCTTCCGCGACCGTGAGTACGGCAGAGGCCGGCAAAAACTGGGAAAGTGTTCTGGCTAGCTGCTGTCGTTTGGCATGAATGCTTCGGTCTTGCGCGACTTCATCGGTTGGCGAATCGTTCAGTACTGCAGCCATATTCTTCTCCTTCTTCTCCTTATGCTGCAATGATAGGCCATTCGCCAACTGATCGTATCGGGGCGTTACGTAAGCAGCTATTACCCAGCGTTGCGCAATGGAACGCGGCAGCAAAGTTGGAACTTTGCCAATATGCCAGACTCTACTTCTACCAATAAACAACCGGCCAATACATCAATACATGGAAGGCAACCTCGCATACGCATTATGGGCGCTGGCAGCACTACTGGTATTGATCGGCCTCGCAGGCACCTTTCTGCCGGCACTGCCGGGTGTGCCACTTGTTTTTGGTGGGCTGTTTCTCGCAGCCTACATCGGGAACTTCGAGCGTATCGGCTGGCCAACACTCACCATTCTTGGCGTGCTTACTGCGGTCGCCATCGCCGCCGATTTTGTCGCCACTCTGTTGGGGGCTAAACGAGCGGGGGCTTCTAAACTCTCGTTAGTTGGTGCGGGCATTGGCAGCCTGCTTGGTGTGTTCTCCGGCTTATGGGGACTGTTGGTGTTACCGTTCATCGGCGCGGTCGCCGGAGAGCTCATTGCCCGCCAGCAAATCGGTCAGGCTGGCCGCGTCGGTCTTGCAACTTGGCTCGGAATGGTAATCGGTACGCTGGCAAAACTTGCGATTGCGTTGGCCATGGTCGGTGTCTTCATTGTGTCGCACGCGTTCGGCAAATAAGGTCTGTCGGTCGCTGGAGGCAGTTTCCAGCCGCGCAGCCGGTCGCGATCAAAATAAACCGACAATCCTGCCATTGTCATCGACGTCAATTGCAGCGGCCGAAGGTACTTTCGGTAGTCCTGGCATGGTCATGACATCGCCACAAATCATGACGATAAACTCAGCTCCCGCCGCTAAGCGCACTTCGCGGATCGTCACAATATGTTTCGACGGAGCGCCACGAAGGGCCGCATCAGTTGAGAATGAATACTGCGTTTTGGCCACACACACCGGATAGTGCCCGTAGCCGTCATCCTGAAGCTTCTTGATTTGACCGCGAATCTTGTTGTCGGCCGCAATATCGGACGCACCGTAAATCTTTGTAGCGATGGTCTTCATCTTGTCCCAAAGCGGCATTTCGTCGGGATAGACAAATTTGAAGCTGCTGGGCTGCTCACAAAGCGCAACAACCTCTTTGGCGACTTCCGTGGCCCCTTTGCCGCCATCGGCCCAGTGCTTCGCAATCACGACTTTGCAACCCAATTTACCGACACGGTCCATCAGTAGCGCAACCTCGGCTTGCGTGTCGTGCGTACGATGATTCACGCTAACGATGCAGGGCAGACCATAGTTGTTCATCACATTGTCAACGTGACGTTGCAGATTGACGATACCCTTTTCGAGTGCGGCGAGATTCTCGTTGGAGACCTCCTTCACATCCACGCCGCCATGAAACTTCAGCGCGCGCAGTGTCGCAACGATCACCACTGCATCGGGCCTTAGCCCGGATTTTCGGCACTTAATATTGATGAATTTCTCAGCCCCAAGGTCCGCGCCAAAACCCGCCTCGGTAACGACGTAGTCACCAAGTTTCAACGCCGTTTGGGTGGCAATGACCGAGTTGCAGCCGTGTGCAATGTTGGCAAACGGCCCGCCGTGGATAAAGGCGGGATTGTTTTCCAGCGTTTGGACCAAATTCGGCAGCAGCGCGTCCTTGAGTAATGCCGTCATCGCCCCCTGCGCATGCAAGTCTTTCGCAAGGATCGGTTTAAGCTCCTTCGTATAACCCACCACAATCTTGGCGATGCGCGCTTTGAGGTCCTTCAGGGAGGTTGCCAAACAAAAGATCGCCATGATTTCAGAGGCCACAACGATATCAAATCCGTCTTGACGGGGATAACCATTGCCGGGGCCGCCAAGGGCGATGGTGATATCGCGCAACGCGCGATCATTCATATCCATCACGCGTTTCCAGGTGACCCGACGTACGTCGAATCCAAGCTCATTGCCGTGGTTAATGTGGTTGTCAATCAACGCCGCGAGCAGATTGTTGGCGAGCGCGATCGCGTTGAAGTCGCCCGTAAAGTGCAGGTTGATATCCTCCATCGGCACGACTTGGGCATAGCCGCCGCCAGCCGCGCCGCCCTTCATGCCAAACACGGGCCCGAGCGACGGCTCACGCAGGCAAATAATCGCCTTTTTTCCGATGTGATTGAGCGCATCGCCGAGGCCGACGGTCGTCGTGGTCTTGCCTTCACCAGCCGGCGTAGGGGAGATCGCGGTAACGAGGATGAGCCTGCCGTTTTTCTGGTGTTTGAGGCTATCCACGTACTCCAGCGATACCTTGGCCTTGTAATGGCCATAGGGCTGTAGCGCGTCTTGCGGAATTCCCAGGCCATCGGCGATTTCGTATATTTTCCTCATCGACGCTTGTTGCGCGATTTCGATATCACTCAGCATCGTCTTTCCCTATCTTGTTGGTTTGTGCCCAAGTATGGTACCCGATGCGGTGGTTATGCCATGATGATAGTCAAGTACAATGGTTGCGCCAGATCAACTTTTCCGGCCGATGACCGATTACTTCAAAACCCAAGAACGCAATATTCTGTTTCGCCGCATCGAACATATCGAGCCGTCAATGACGTCGCTTGATCGGCGAGTGACGGGACATCAGCTCATTTGTCACTTGAATAACAACCTGCGCGAAGTTTGCGGGTTACAAGCGTCTCATGAGCGATCTGGTTTTTTACAGCGCACCATTCTTAAATGGTTGGTATTTCATGTGTTTCCGTGGCCAGAGCGCGCACCTCGATCACCTGCCGCATTGACAGAGTTCATCGGTGCCAAGTCTCCCACCACATTTGAATTGGACCATGCCGAACTTGTTGAACTCCTCAAGACCTTCGAGGCGCGGTGGCAGGAAGGCACTCTGATGCCGCACCCAGTGTTCGGACGTTTGTCGAAGTCCGAATGGGGGCAGTACATGTTTTTGCATCTTGATTACCATCTGACGGCGTTTGGTATCCACGGGGACTTTCGTGCACCCAAATGAGCAATGTATACGGCGCTTCTATTCCGCTTTCGCCAACCACGACGCTAGCGCGATGGCGGAGTGTTATCACCCGGATGTTTCCTTCAGCGATCCGATCTTTCTGATGCTAAAGGGTGCCGAGGCCAGCGGCATGTGGCGGATGTTGGTCTCTCGCGGCAAGGATCTTGAACTGACGCTGCTGGAAGCCTCGGCGGACGATGATGGCGGACGTGCCACGTGGGAGGCGCGTTATACGTTTTCACAAACAGGGCGCCCGGTGGTCAATCGTATTCAAGCGTCGTTCGCATTTCGTGACGGGCTTATCGTTCGGCACGTCGATCGATTTCCGTTCTGGAAGTGGTCGAGACAGGCACTCGGCCGGTTGGGGCTATTGTTCGGCTGGTCGTGGCCATTGAAAGCGATGATGCGCAAAAAGGCGGCGGCTTCGCTGGATCAGTTTATGGCCAAATACCCGCAGCACTAATGGTGCGGGACCGGTGGTGAGCGCAACATCAAGACATTACCCGCCAACAGTAGCGCCACGCCGAGGGTAGTCATCCAGCCCCAGGCAAACTTCTCAAAGAAAAACGACACTACGAGCGCCACAACGGGCACCATCACCCCGACATAAGAAGACTGCGCCGCACCGATGCGCTTGAGCAGGGTAAGGTAACAGCCAAAGGTAATAATGGAACCGAACAGCGCGAGATAAAGCAATGCAGCAACATACGATGGACTCCAGTCCATGGTGATCGGTCTACCAACCGCCACGGCGTATACAAACGCCAGTACGCCGCCGTAGAGCATGCCCCACGCCATCGATGGCCAGGTGGCAAATCTGCGTTTTTGCGTCCGCATCGCCACCATGCTACCAACGCTGGAGGCGAGCACCGACAGCACGGTAAACAGCACGCCAAGTTCAAGATTTCGGCTCGCGGAAATTTTGCTGAACTCCTCTCCAAACACGCAGACGATTCCGATAATGCCCAGGGCGGCGGCAACACTGACACGGGCAGTGATCGGTGTGCCGAAGAACAAACGCGACGCCCACATGTTGATCATCGGACTGGCCGAGTACGCAACCGCCACCATGCCGGAGACAATATAGAGCTCCGCGTGATACACAAAAATATAGCTGACGCAGAACATGCCAGCGCCAAAAATGAACAAATCCCGGTGGCCGCTGGCCGCAAATCTGAGTCCGTATCCACGCCACCGGCAGAACACAAACAATGCTGCGGCAGCGATCAAAAAACGATAGGCGACCGAAAGCTCCGGAGCGACTTCACCCAGCTGAAAGGTAATGACAACCCAAGTTGAGCCCCAAATGAGGACACAAACGCTAAACAACTGAAGATTAGAAAAGTGCATTTCAAAGATACTGCGCCGTGAACCAGTCATTCGGCTCGCGTCGGGATGCGGGCCCAGCTTAACTGACGTCAGAAGGCATCCCGACGTGAGCCTCACTGGCCCCACTGCAGGCGTTATTTTTCGATACCAAGTTGCCAGAGGACGAACGAGTAGGTGATGGCAATTTCCTTCAGGTAATCGTAACGACCGGACGCACCGCCATGACCGGCGTCCAAATTGGTCTTCAGCAACAGCGGGTTATTGTCGGTTTTCAGAGTACGCAACTTGGCAACATACTTGGCTGGTTCCCAGTACATCACTTGGCTATCGTTGAGAGACGTCTCAACCAACATCGCAGGATAAGCGCCGCGCTTCAAGTTGTCGTAAGGTGAATAACTGCGCATGTAATTGTAAGCCTTCTCCTGATTCGGGTTACCCCATTCCAGATACTCACCGACCGTGAGCGGCAATGTCGCATCAAGCATCGTATTCATGACATCAACAAACGGCACCTGCGATACCACTGCCTTGAATAACTCGGGCCGTAGATTCGTCACCGCCCCCATCAGCAGTCCTCCCGCGCTGCCTCCTTGGATGGCGAGCATCGATGGTGCCGTGTATTTTTGCTGAATTAAATGTTCAGCGGTCGAAATGAAGTCAGTGAAGGTGTTCATTTTCTTCATCATCTTGCCGTCGTCGTGCCACTGCTTGCCCATGTCGCCGCCGCCGCGAACGTGCGCGATGGCATACACCATGCCGCGATCAAGCAGCGCGAGGCGGCTGGAGCGAAACGCGAGCGGCAAGGCAAAGCCGTACGAGCCATAGCCGTAGAGAAGAGTTGGCTGCGGCACGCCGGGTTTACGCAAGGACTTCTTGTAGACCAGCGAAATTGGCACTTTCACGCCATCCTTGGCTGTGGCCATGATGCGTTCGACTTGATAATCGGCTGCATTGTAGCCACCTAGGACGGGCTGTTGTTTTTTCAGGATTCGCTCACGTTTTGCAACGTCGTAGTCAAACACGGAATTGGGTGTGACCAGCGAACCGTAGTTGAAACGGTATAACTTGTTGTCAAACTCCGCATTTTGGCCGGGTGTGGCGTCGTAAGCCGCCTCTGGAAAGGCGATATCGTGTGGCTTCATCGTCTTCATATCGAATACACGAAGCTGCGGCAGGCCGCCCTTCTTTTCGACGGCAACAAAATAGTCCTTAAAGACATCCACGCCGTCGAGCTTCACATCCTTGCGATGAGGAATGATCTCTTTCCAGCTCTTGGTGTCCGCCTTCAAGCTAACCGGTGCCATCACCAGACGAGAGTTACGACCGGTATCGTTGGTCACAATCAGGAATGTAGTGGCATGGTGGTCGACGTAATACTTGATGTTCTCTTTGCGCTTCGCGTATACGGCGAACACACCTTCCGGCTTGTTGGCGTCGAGAATACGCTGCTCCGTAGTCTCGGAAGACTCACTGGTCAGGATGATATAAGCGCGGCTGCGAGTCGAGTCGACACCAATGTTATAAAGCTCATCTTTCTCTTCGAAGATTAACTTGTCTTGTTTTTCGCCAAGTGTGTGACGGTATAGCTGATTGGAACGTTTTGTCGTTGCATCCTCCGTCACATAGAAGATCGTCTTGTTGTCGTTTGCCCATGCAACAGAGGTCACTCGTTCGATCTTGTCGGCGAGAACCTCACCGGTCTCGAGATTCTTGAACTGGAGCGTATATTGACGAAAGCCGGTGAAATCCACCGAATACGCCAGCCACTTGTTATCCGGGCTCACGGTCATGCTGCCGATGGACATAAACGCCTTGCCCTTGGCGAGCTCATTACCATCGAGCATTATTTCTTCTTTGGCTTCCAGCGTTGCCTTGCGGCGAGTATAGATCGAGTACTGTTTGCCTTCCTCAGTTTTGGTGATGTACCAGTAACCGCGCATGATATACGGTACGCTGTCGTCCGTTTCTTTGATGCGACCAAGCATGTCCTTGTAAAGTGTTTCCTGGAACGGCTTCAAGTGACCGATGACTGAATCCAAATAGGCATTTTCCGCCTTCAAATACTCAACGACCGCCGGATCCGACTTCTCACGCAACCAGAAATAATCGTCGATTCGTTTATCGCCAAAGTTTTCAAATGTTCTGGGAACTTTTTTTGCGACGGGTGGCGCGGACGGGGCAGACGGTTTGGAGGGCATAGAGGAACTCGTAGAAGGCGGCAACTGCGCAGCGGTCTCGGCGCACAGTAGACTGACCTGCATTGCCAGCGTTGCGCCGATCATCGATACAAAAGTTTGCAATTTAGTACGAAAACGATGCTTCATGACAGCCTCAAGAAGATAGTGACGTGTAATTATATGGCGCTTGTTGACGGATACCTACCGAGCCGCTGGTCGCGGCGGCTGATCCAGCCGATGACCGCTTTTTTTCGCGCGTAAAATATCGCTGAATACGCACTCGATGAGTCGAAAAAATGTTTGTAGCCACTGCACCTACCGCCCCCAACACCTTATCCAAGACTGCGCTTTACGCCGACCTAAACGCGCAACTGAAGAGCCTCGTGGAAGGCGAGCGCGATTTCATCGCCAACGCGGCAAATTTTTCGGCGCTGCTATTTCATCTGCTGCCTGATCTGAACTGGGCTGGGTTCTACTTGCTGCGCGGCGACTCGTTGATCCTCGGGCCATTCCAAGGTAAACCCGCATGCGTACGCATCCCGGTGCTGCCCGCGCCGCGAGGCGTGTGCGGAAACGCCGCCTTCCACAAAAGGACGTTCCTTGTGCCTAATGTCCACGCGTTTGCTGGCCATATCGCGTGTGACGCCGCATCCAACGCCGAGATCGTGATTCCGCTAATGTCGGGCGAGCGCGTCATTGGCGTGCTCGATATCGACTCGCCCCTCATAGACCGGTTCGATGAAGCTGACCAAGCCGGATTGGAGGCAATGGTTCAGACCTTCATGGCCGCCAGCGATCCTAGCACTTTGAAGTAAAACTCCCCTATTGGCGAGGCTTTCCACGTTTTTTCGTTCGGAAATGCCCGTGCCTAATAGGGTTTCATTTGTTGGTCGTAATCTGTATACGTTTACAGCCCAACCGCTCCCGCGTAAGATTGTGGCATGTCTGTCAACGCGCTTCTGGTCGATTTCAATTCCTACTTTGCTTCCTGCGAACAACAGGACAGGCCGGAATTGCGCGGTCGTCCCGTCGGTGTTGTCCCCATGCTCGCGGACAGCACTTGCTTGATCGCGGCGAGCTATGAAGCCAAAAAATACGGCGTCAAGACACTAACCAACGTCGGCGAAGCCAAAGCCAAAATCCCCGACATCGCCTTGGTTGTGGCCAGGCACGAGCTCTACATTGATATTCACCACCGCGCTGTAAAGGCGGTGGATGAAATCGCGCCGGTGCGCAAAGTGCTTTCAATCGACGAAATGGTGTGCGACCTGCCGGCAGGCTACAAGACCCCAGAGCGCGCTTGCGAGCTCGCCATGGACATCAAGCACCATCTGTCGGCCAGCATCGGCGAGTACATGAAAGTATCGATCGGCATCGCGCCGAATCTTTTTTTGGCGAAGCTCGCCTCCGATATGCAAAAACCGGATGGCTTGGTGGTGCTTGAAGAACAGGATGTTCCCGCCAAGATTCGTCATCTCGATTTGCGTGCGCTGAACGGCGTCGGCAAGAACATGGAGACCCGGCTACGGCAATACGCTATCAACACCATCGATGACCTGTACCGGCAGACCGAAGACCAACTCCACACCATCTGGGGTGGCGTCGGTGGAAACCGTTTCTATCAAAAACTGCGCGGCGTTGAGGTCGCTGAGATTCATAATGAAATGGGGTCAATTTCCCATTCACACGTCCTGCCGCCGGACCTTAGGACACGCGACAGCGCGCTCGCGGTACTCAACCGCCTCACGCAGAAGGCCGCCATGCGCCTTCGCAAGGCCTGCCATACCACCGGACACGTGGCGATCAAAGTAAAACATTTGAACGCGCCGACGTGGGAAACCGATACGCGGCTGCAAGCGACCCACGATACACTCGACTTGATTCACGCCGTTACCGGTCTTTGGAACAAGTACCCTGCACGTAAATCTGGAAAATCCGCGACGCCGTTGCAGGTCGCGGTTGTGCTTGGCGATCTCGTGCCGGACGCATCGCAGAATTTTTCGTTGTTTGGCGAGAACCCGACGAAAGAGAAACTCAACGCCGCAATCGACGCGCTCAACACACGATTCGGCAAACGCGCGGCATACTTTGGCGGTGCGCATCAGGCGCTTGAGCACGGTCGCCTCGCCATTGCGTTTAACCACATTCCCGACGTCGAGACGGAGAGTTGACATGATTGCCGGCTATTCAGGAACACCACTGCCGAAAAAAATCGGTCTCAAAGAGGGCGCCACGCTTGCCTTGGTTAACGCGCCGAAAGGCATTGAGTTGCTGTTTGCGCCGCTTCCTCTCGGTGCCACGATCACCAAGAAGCTCGCCGCCCAAACGCCACTGGCAATCTTGTTTTGCGGGGATGCTGCGTCGCTGAAGAAGCAGATCGGCCCATGTGCGGCCAAGCTCGCGGCTGACGGCGCAATGTGGATTGGCTGGCCCAAAAAATCGTCTAAGCTGTTTGTTGATCTCACGGAAGACATCATTCGCGAGGTGATCCTCCCGATGAATTTAGTCGATGTCATAGTGTGCGCAATCAGCGATGACTGGTCCGGCCTTAAACTGATGGTCCGAAAAGAGTATCGCGCGCATTGGAACGCCCGCCCGGCGCGCTGAACAGGAAACATTCATGTCACTTGCCAACAACGTCACCATCATCACCGGCGCGTCGACCGGGATCGGCGAAGAACTCGCCTATCAACTTGCCCGCGAAGGTGCGCACCTCGTATTGTCTTCACGCCGTGTGGACGAACTGGAGCGCGTCGCGCTTCGCGTGCGCGAGCTTGGCGCACGCGCGACCGTGATCGCGTGCGACGTCGCAAAAGAGTCGGACTGCAAACACTTGATTGATGCCACCGTCTCAGAGTTTGGCGGCATTGACACCATCGTGTTGAATGCAGGCATGACGATGTGGGCCAAATTTGCCGACATCAAAGATATGTCGATCATCAAGCGCATCATGCAGGTGAACTACATGGGTGCCGTGTATTGCACGCACTATGCGCTGCCACATTTGCAGAAGAGCCGCGGCCGCATCGTCGGCATCGCCAGCCTGACAGGCTTGGTCGGCGTCCCGACACGCACCGCCTACGCCGCGAGCAAACACGCGATGCGCGGTTTCTTTGATTCCTTGCGGATCGAGCTACAGGGCACCGGCACCACGGTGACGATGATTTATCCGGGATTTGTGGCAACGGGCATTCGCGAAAACGCGACCGGCGCGGACGGCAAGGCGGCCAAGGTGGATCCCGTTAATATAGATGAAGTCATGAGTGTCGAGGAGTGCGCCGCAATCATTGTTCGCGCCATCGCCACGCGCCAACGCGAAGTCGTGATGACGCTCAAGGGAAAATTGGGCCAGTGGTTGAAGCTCATTGCGCCATCCGTGATCGACGGCATGGCCAAGCGCGCGGTTGAGGGCAATCAAAAATACGTCGAAGCAAAGTAATTGGCCATGGAATTCAGCACTTGGCTGGCCTATTTTGTCGCCACCGTCATCATCTGCATCAGCCCCGGGCCCGGCGCGCTCTCAAGCATGTCGGCGGGAATGAAGTACGGTTTCGTCCGTGGCATGTGGAATCTCGCCGGCCTGCAGGCAGCGATTGTTGTGAATGTGTTCGCGATTTGGATCGGCTTGGGCGCATTGCTGGTTGCCTCTACCACCGCATTCGATATCATGAAGTACTTGGGGGCGGCGTACCTCATCTACCTCGGCATCCAAAAGTTTCGTGAGGAGCCGGTAGCCTTTGAGCAAATCGCCGCGCAAACAAATTTCAACGACACGTCGCCGTTTGGCATTTTTAAGCAAGGCCTGTTAGTCAATCTCACCAATCCTAAAGGCCTACTCTTCCTTGCAGCCGTGTTGCCGCAATTTGTCGATGCGACGCGACCCACCGCAATTCAATACGCCATCCTCGGCGGCACGATGGTTGTGGTCGATGTGCTCGTGATGATCGGCTACACCGCGCTGGCATCGACGATCCTAAGAATGCTCAAAGACCCGAACCACATCCGTTGGACCAATCGTGGTGTGGGAAGTTTGTTTGTTGCGGCGGGTGGCGCGCTGGCGGTGTTTAAGCGGTGATAGCGAGCATGAAAGCCGAGTGCACGTCACTAGACCAACACGGATTCGTCTTTGAAGACTCAGTTCTGTGCAACGAGAAAGTTGCCGAAGTATCCGACAAGCTTCGATCACTACCGAGCGGTGCGGGAACGCGCAATCTACTAGAGCAAGCCTGGGTTCAGTCGTTGGCGCAATCGATTGGACATAGCTCTTTCGTTAGGCGCGCATTTACATCGACACCCGTCGCCGTTCAATGCACCCTATTCGACAAAACTCAAGAGAAGAACTGGCTTGTGGCCTTTCACCAAGACATCGTCATCCCAGTCCAAGCCCGGGTGGTTCATCCATCACTAGGTGTGTGGTCAACCAAAGAAGGGCAACTATACGTACAAGCGCCGGTTCAGCTGCTAGAAACTCTTCTGGCCGTGAGGATACACATTGACGACTGTGGCGCTGAAAATGGACCTCTTCGAGTCGTTCCAAGCTCCCATCGGTACGGGTACGTTACGGACGCCGCGGCCAAAATGCTTCGAAGAGATTTCGGAGAACTTACATGCACGGGCAGCGCGGGTAGTGCGCTATTCATGCGCCCTCTCCTTTTGCACGCATCCTCGAAAGCAGCGGTACCCTCGCGCCGCAGACTGCTGCATTTTGTCTTTGGGCCAGCATCACCGGGCTATGGCCTTGCGTGGCGGCATGCTATTTGACGATTCGTCAAATTCATAAATTCCGGGATCATTGCAACGAGCGCTTCCCCCGTGTGAGCCTCTGAGCAGCGCAGCAAGCGCGGGGGCTGTCCGCGAGCAATGTTTGAGGGCGAGCGCAGCCGGAAAATGAACATCAATTCCAACCACGAGCCCGAGTTTTGCGAGTGGCCCGTGGTTGCGAGAAGCGCAAGGAACCCGAAGGGCGGCAAACTCGGGGTCGCCTTCTTTTGCTTACTTTTCTTGGCGAAGCAAGAAAAGTGAGTGGCAGCGGGGCCACCCCCGCATCGGTCGTCGCGAAGAACAACCGGTGCCTTATGCGAAGAAAATTGGGTCCCTGCCTACGCAGGGACGACAGTTTGGGGAGCGCCTCTCGATCAACCGCACGCTAGCAATTAGCGATTCGAACCCCCAAACACCATCATCAAGAACACCACAAACAATATCGCGCCCACCACGAAGAAAATCTTCCACCCCGACTTTGGCGATTCGCCTTCCACTTCGCCAGTTTGACCGTTGACCACAAACCGATACGTTTTGCCGCTGAACAAATAAGCCGACACCCACATCGGCAACAAGATATGTTTGAAGGTGAGATGGCTGTACTGCGTGTTGAGCGATAAAATTCGCTGATGATCGCCGCCGATATCTTGGCGAACCAGTGATTGCACCTTCGCATCGATAAATTCTTTTCCCTTGGCAAATCCTGACTTCAAATCGACCGAATAGGCTTCCGCTTGAAAGCCGGTGATGTACTCATCCTGATATGGCACCAGCGCCTTGGTATCCCAAGTACGGAGTTTGGTGGTAAACACACTCATGATGGCCGATCCCACCGCCCCGCCACCGTTGAGTGAAAAATTGTTGCCGACTCGGTCGTTGGCACCAAATGCCGTTTTGGAACCCGACACCAACACGTCGTTATGGAAGAACGAGACTTCGCCGGAAACATAACTCCAATCCGTGACGGTTCGGGTTTGGGTGACACGCTCGCCGTTCGAATTGGTGGTGGTGTAGGTTTCAGTACGGTCGTCACCACGCTGGCCGGTGTACTGCGAATAGGTATTCGCGTCGAAGGTCCAGTAAGGCACGTAGAGCCCCTTAATGCCACCGTCGCTCTGCGCATATTTCTTCAATGCGCTCGGTGCCAGCCACAGACTCTTCAGCCACGCGCGCCACTTATCCTGCGCTTGTAGTTTCGTGATCTTGAAGGGCACCAGCGACTCCGGCTTGATGGATCGTTGCGCGTAGCTCGGGCTGGTAATGGGCGTTCCGCAAAAAACACACGCCGTCGCAAACAGATTTGCCGGAAGCGTTTGCTCACCACCGCAGTTTTTGCATTTGAGCTGTTCTTGCGCGTGGGTTTCACGCTCAGTTTGTAGTTTCGTTAGCCAAACATCCAACGGCAACTCTTCAACAACATCCGTCTTCTCGTCGAACTGATTTACCGCGCCGCAGTAGTCACATTTAAGCGAAGTAGTGCCGGGAGAAAAGGACAGCTTGGCACCACAGGACCGGCACGGGAACGCGCGCACCTTGTCGGTCATCGCCTCAAGCGTGGTTTGTGACGCGTTCGGGTTCTCCATTAGCACTTATCAAGTGACGGCAGCGCCATTGTGCAGAAGGCACAAGTCATAGCGCGTGCGGCGGAGACTGGTCAAGCGTGCGCGCAGGGTCTGCAGACTTGGGCTGTCGTAGTGCGTAATCGAGCAAAAACCAAGCGCCAAGCGCGAGATTAGCGATAGCAAAGGCCACCCCCAGACTGAAACCTTTCCAGTTCATGATCATGTGCAACAGCACCAACACGCAGCCGACTCCGACGAGCCCAGCTGCGGCACGATACAGTTTTGATTTCACAGGAACCTCCGCTGTTATGGGCCAGGAGGAACCGGTGGCGGCACGCTGGCAAAGAGTGCAGACAGCTCGGCGACTTCCCCCGCTTTGGCCCATTGCGCCATACCGGTTTTCCACACGAGGCTATCTCGCGTCAACTTCCCACCGGTGGCTTGGGCTTGCAGCGCGCTCATATCAAACGGTCCGGTTTGGGTACCACCAACGGCAACATGAAACGCCAGTACTGTCGGCAGCGGTGGTGGCGCGCCGGTATGCATTGCCCCGGCCGCCATACCCATCTGTCCCACCATGCCCGCCCCCATGGCAATGCCCGCGCCAAGCCCCATCCCGGCACCGGCGGCCGAGTTGGGTGTTGTTGCCGCGTCCCGTATTGCGCTCGCCGTTTCGTACTGTGTGTAGGCGGCGAGGTTACCGACCGCCGCGATCGCACCGCGCTTGTCGATGGCCTTTTCCACTTCTTCCGGCAGGCCCACATCTTGCACCTGCACTTCGCAAAGCTCCAGGCCCATCGCCTCAAAGTCAGGGCCTATACGATCACGCAACATCTGCCCCATCAGCGTGACTTTAGCCTCGAGATCGATGATTGACAGACCCAGCTCCGGCAGCACCTCCTTAATGCGCAATCCAATCTTGCCGCGCAGATTTTCTTGAATTTGTTCGGTGGTAAAGCGACCCTCGGTACCGGCAATATCTTTGATGAAAATACCGGCATCTTTCACGCGAATCGTATAGATACCGAACGCGGTGGCGCGGACAATACCGAATTCGCCGTCGCGCATCGTCGCCGGCCCCGGCGTTCCCCATTTGAGATCGGTGAACTTGCGCGTACTGACGAAGTAAATCTCTGCTTTGAACGGCGACTCAAAGCCGTATTTCCAGCCTTGCAGGGTGGATAGAATCGGGATGTTTTGCGTCGTCAGCGTGTACATGCCGGGACGGAACACGTCGGCAATCTTGCCCTCGTTTACGAACACCGCCATCTGGCCTTCTCGGACGGTGAGCTTGGCACCGTACTTGATCTCGTTATTGTGCCGCTCGTAACGATAGACGAGAGTGTTGGTGGAATCATCGAGCCATTCGACGATGTCGATTAACTCACCAGTCAGCTTTTTTACCCAATCAATCATTTGGCGCTCTCCTTCAAAAGGTCAACGACCCAGAGTCTTAACCAGCAAAAAGTGCATAAAATTTCTCGCGTCTGGTGGCAACGTTGTTTCGCGCAACTATCAACGATGCACGTTGTAACGTTACCATGAATCGATTGGCGGGCATACGTACCTTGCGGGACAAACATACTTGTCGGGAGACGAAATATGACGGCAAAGCTCTCTGGAATCAACATTTTTCCGGTCAAAGGCCTCGGCGGCATTGCACTTGACCAATCGGACACGACGACACGTGGGTTGCGGTATGACCGCCGATTCATGATTGTGGGCCGCGACCATGAATTCGTGAGTCAGCGCGAGATACCCAAAATGGCGACCATCTGGACCGAGCGGATCGGCGACAAGCTCGAACTTGCTGCTGCGGACCAAGAATCGGTGACAGTTGACATTCAACCTCGCGCGCTGCCGACACGCACCGTGCGCGTCTGGTCGTCACATGTTCAGGCACACACGGTCAGCGCTGAGGCAGACGAGTGGCTGTCAGATTACTTGGGCTTCGATGCGCGCTTAGTCTACATGCCGGACAGCGCCGAGCGTCGCTGTAGCCCCACCTACGCCAAGAATAACGAGCTCGTCAGTTTCGCCGACGGGTTTCCGTTTTTGGTCACTAACGAAACCTCACTAGAGGACTTAAACCAGAAAATTACTGCTAATGGCGGCGCAGCCGTTCCGATGAATCGCTTCCGCAGTAACTTGGTGGTAAGCGGCGCTGCGGCTTGGGCGGAAGATGGCTGGGATGAAATCGAGATCGGCAGTGCGGTATTCCGTGCCGCCAAACCGTGCGGACGCTGTCAAGTTACGACAACCGATCAAGCCACCGGAGAACTACGCGGGCCGGAGCCACTGAGGACGCTCGCGACCTTTCGCGACACCGATAAAGGCATTCTGTTTGGGGTGAACCTCGTCCCGGTAAAGCTTGGGACCGTTCACCTCGGTGATAGAGTGGAATTTCGCTAGTTTAGAAAGCCTAGCAAATACGGACATCTTCGGGCAAAAATGCCCGAAGATGTCCGCCAGTAGACGAGGCGTTAGTTGGCCTTCAGGCGGCGCTGTGTCAAAACATCAGCACCGACGCGCCACCACTTGCGAAGTTCGCCATATCCGCCACTGCAGCCTGCCCCTCGGCCGAACCAACACCAGCCTGTAGCACCGCCATGTCGTCGAAGGTCAAGATGGCGATCTGGTGAAACGGCGCGGGCCTGGTGGGGTTGGTAATCCTGCCTACGCTGGTTTCGGGTAGGCGTCGTCCGGGATTTTTCTTCACGCTCGCCGTGAGGGTGTTTGCGCAGTAATCGTCAAAGGCCAGCGGAGCGGGCGGGCGATAGATCGCCAGCGCGTTCGCCATCCCGGTGGCCTTTTAATTGTAGGAGAAAATTCGCCGCTGGCTATGCGCGTTTCTCGTCCGACCCATGATGCGGCTTTAGCAACCACGCGGCAAGCGCGGGCAACAAGAAAATCGCCCCGACCATATTTAGGAAGAACATAAACGCGAGCAAGATACCCATGTCCGCTTGGAACTTTAATGCAGACATTGCCCAAGTAGCGACGCCGAGCGTCATGGTCACCGCAGTGAAAATCATCGCTGTACCGCGTTCGCGCAGCGACAAGAAGAACGACTCGGCCAAATCTTTACCTTCTTCAATATGAATTTCAATACGGTCGTACAAGTAGATGCCGTAGTCAACACCCACACCAACGCCAAGCGCGATCACTGGTAGTGTCGAAACCTTCATACCAATGCCGAGCATAGGCATCAACGCCTCACAGAGGATCGAAACAATCGCCAACGGAATGAGGATACAAAGCGTGGCGCGCAGACTTCGAAATGTCGCCATACACATCAGCAAGAGTGCCCCAAATATCGCACCGTGCATTTCAAAGCGTGCTTTATCCACCGCTTCGTTGGTGGCCGCCGCGACCCCCATGTTGCCAGTTGCGAGTTTGAATTGCAGGTTCGGCGTGTTTGCTTCATTTGCAAAATTCTTCACTTCGGCCACCATACGGCGCAAAGTGTCGCCCTGCTGATCGGTGGTGTTCACGAGCACCTGCATCGCCGAGCAATCGGGATTGAGCAGGCCAGTTGCAGTATCCACCGGCGTGACACTCTGCGCCATGGTGGTCGGATCACGCGGCAGCTGGCGCCAGCGTAGATTGCCTTCGTTAAATCCCGCGTTGATGGTCTTGGCCACCCCGGGCAACGACATCACCGACTGTGTACCGGGTACGTTCTGCATGTACCAATCAAACTTTTCGATGGTGGTCATGACATCGTAGTTGGTACAAGCCCCCGGAACATCTTTGGTCTGCGCGACAACGCCCAATGTATTTACACCGATCGCAAACTTCGAGACGATCATTGCGTTGTCCATGTTGTAACGTGAATCCGCCCGCAACTCTGGAACGCCCTGCCCATAATCGCCAACCTTTAGGTCCTGCGCTTTCCAAATACCAAAGGCGAGTACAAGCACCGATACGCCAATGCTCCATAAGGCGTTTTTCTTGCCTGCAAAGCCCGCAGCTGTACGCCATAACTTATCTAACCGATCACCCTGCGCATGCTCTTTTTCCAACGTTTGCGGCGCGACGGTAAGGTAGGACAGCAAGATTGGTAACAACATCTTGTTGGTGACGATCATCCAGGCAACACCGATTGAAGCCGTAATACCGAGCTCACGCACGATATCAATCGGGATAATCAAAATCACAGCGAAGCCCAGCACGTTCGTCAGTAACGCAAGTGTGCCGGGGATAAACAGATTGGCGAACGAGTGTTTGGCAGCGTCAAGACTACTCATGCCGTCCCCGACCGCGCGTTCCCATGACTTGGTCATCTGCACCGCATGTGACACACCGATAGAAAAAATCAAGAACGGCACAAGAATCGACAACGGGTCGATACCAAAGCCGATGATGGGCAGTGTGCCAAGCAACCACAACACCGGCATCATGGCGACGACCAGCGAAATGGCTGTCAATTTCACGTCCTTCACAAACCAATACATCAACGCGGCGGTGATGAGAAAGGCAATACCGAAAAACGCCACCACGCCCTTCGCACCGCTGGCAATATCACCCACGGCTTTAGCGAATCCAATGATATGAACCGAGCGATTCGGCCCCTCATGTTTTGCGCGGATAGCATCCAGTTTGCGGGAGAGTTCGAAGTAGTCGAGTTTCTCGATCTTTCCCCCCTCTTTTGGAATCGCCTCCAACAGTCCGGCGGAAATCAGGGCACCGCTGAAGTCGGTCGCAACGGTACGTCCTATTTCGTTGGACTTTTGCACATTCGATTTGACGATCGCCAGATCCTCAGGCGTTCCCTGAAACGTGGCGGGGATGACGTTGCCGCCGGCAAAACCTTCTTCCACCACTTCGATGAATCGTGTGTTCGGTGTAAACAAGGAGCGCACACTGGCCTTATCGACCCCCTCGAGTAGCAGCACCTCGTTGGTCGCGGCCTTCAGAGTATCCATGAACTCTTTGTTGTAGATATCGCCTTGTTTTTGCACAATGGCAATAGCAACACGATTGGCTCCGCCGAATACGGTTTCGTACTCCTTGTAGACCTTCATGTACGGGTGCGTCAGCGGCACCATCTTGTTGAAGCCAGCGTCTACGCGTAATTGACTGGCCGAGACAAGAAACAGCGCCGTCATCATGCTAAACGTAATCAACAGCACTCTTCGGTTGGTGAATATCAGTGCGGAAAATTTGGCAATTAGGTTTTGTAGGTTCATTTGGCGGCGAGTCCGAAAAAGACGTCAGGCGAGTCTGGGTTGGTGCTTCTTGCGCTGTCAGGGCTTAGTGGTAATCGCGGGCGTGCTGCCGGTCGCACTAACCGACGCCCCAGTGGTGAGCGGGACGTCGCGTGCACCAGCCTCGCCAACCACCAGCAACGTCGCCCCCTTGCCTTGAACAGCGGCAGCCAGCGGCTTGATCGTCCCTGATTCGACGGATGCAAAGGTACGGCCGTTATCGCTGGACACCAGTAACGTTCCGGAAAGACCTGACAGCACGATTGCCCCGTCAGCCAGCTTTGTCGCACTCATCATCGAGGCTTTGGTGTTGGTGACCACCGGTGTCCATGCCTTCAGAGTCGAATCAGCCGCCCGAAAGACATTGCCCCGCAAGCCCAACGCCAGCACGCTACCGTCATTGGCAAGGATTGCACCAAAATACGAGCCCTTGTAGGGAGATAAAACTCGTTCCCAGCTCTTGCCATTATCGTTGGAAAGCAGCATCGTTCCTGCTTCACCAGCGATAAACAATTTGCCCTGACCAAGCCTAATAATGGCGTTTAGATGTTTGTCCTCGTCGACGGACTTATCGGCGTCATCTTCTACTTCCATACGAGCATTACGGCCGCCGCGATCCTCTTTCGCCGGCTTTGGTTTGGCAACGGCGGGAATCGCCTTTCGTGAAGTCCAAGTCTTACCGGCGTCCACGGTTTCAAGAAAGGCACCATAGGCCCCAACAGCGAAACCATGAGTCGCATCAACAAACAAAACGTCCATTAGAGGCCGCCGATCATTGGCCGACGCGTGGACCTGTGTCCACTCTTTACCCTGATCCGTTGATTTCAGAATGACCGAATCGTGGCCGACCGCCCAGACCGTGTTGGCGTCGGAAAAGTACACGCTGTTGAGTAATGCAAGCCCTGGCGGGGTCTTGGCGCGTTGCCAAGATTCACCGTCGTTGTCCGAATAAACGATGTACCCGCGATCACCGACGGCGATGATGCGCTTACCTTCGCGGGCGACGTCGGTCAACAACAAACGTGACATCGTCTGTTTGGTCAGCGGGCCAACAGCGGGCATCACTGACTGATTGATCTGCGCGAAAGCCGCACCCGCCGACAGCGCGAAACTTGCCAAGAGGGTGGGAAAAAATTTGCCAACACGAGGTTTCATGATCGGATCACCTTGACTAAAGCACGAATGGAATCGGTGCAAAGCGAGGACAACTGAAATGCATAATGCTCTGAAACGAATCGGGGACAACACCTGCTTGTCCCCGATTCGCGCGATGCTATGTCACTAAGCTCGGCCCTAGCGCGTGCCTGCTCCACGTAGCGCCTGTGGCGTGTAGTCTGCCGCGGTGCGCTTGATCGGCTGGTAAATTTTGCTCTCCTCGGAGCGCAGCCCCATCGCAATGTAACGGCGTGATTGGAGGTCGTGGTGCACTTCGATGGTGCCAAACCACATCGGCACGTCGTACCAGTTTTCGCTGTGGAGTTCGGCGAAGCGCCAAAGCTGTCCGCGGCCATCGTATTTGTCTACCATGACGACGTTCCAGCTATCCTCATCGATATAGAAGGTGCGGCGTGAATAGATGTGCGATGTGCCAGCCTTCAACTTGGCGTCAACCACCCACACGCGATGCAAACCATAACGTGTCAGATCTTGGTTGATATGACCGGGGCGGAGCAGGTCTGAATACTTCACTTTCGGATCAGTCAGGCGGTATGAGTTGTACGGAATGTACATTTCTTTCTTGCCGACCAACGTCCAGTCGTAACGGTCGGTTGCGCCGTTGAACATACCGAAGTCATCGTTGGTGCGCAGGCCGTCTGCAGCCGTACCAGGGTTGTCGTATGCGACGTTTGGTGCCAAACGCACACGACGCTGGCCGGGATTGTAAGTCCAAGCAGAACGTGGCTCTTTTGTTTGGTCAACTGTGTCCTTTACCAGCAAGATCTGTCCTGCTAGTCGTGCGGGTGCAGTCACTTCTTGCAGGTAGTTGAGGATCAGGTTTGACTCGCGCTGTGCAGCAGGCTTTTGCAGGTTGCCATAAGCTAGATCATATTCGTACTCAAATTTCACCAATGCGTAGTCGCCTGATGCGGTAACCGCCGCTTGGGACCAGTTCATTGCGAAAGTATCACCCTTGTAGTGGAGTACATGGTTCCAAATTGCCTCAAGCCCATTCTTTGGAATTGGGAACGGTGTTCCCCCTGTGCAACCAGTCACGCCATTGCCGCCGGTCGCCAACTTGGCTTTTGCAGCACACTCTTTGGTTTCTTTGTAGGCACCCTCTGGATATGCAGCGGTACGGCGGGTTTGGTACACCGGCAACTTGTAGTTGGGGTACTGTTTCATCATCGCCATTTGTCCGGGCGAGAGATTGTCCTTGTACTTGTCCATGTTTGCCGCGCTGATGGTGAAGAGCGGCTTGTCATTTGGAAAGGGATCAGGGTAATAACCCGATGCCTTGAACGAGACGCCGGCCGGAACCTTGGTCAAACCACCATCCCATGCCGGAATCGTACCTGCTGCGTTGCCAGCCTTCTCGGCACCCATCGGGGTAAGTGTGGTGCCAAGCTTGGCCACATCAGTTGCGGTGAGTTGTGCGTGAGCGGCGTTTGACAGCGCCAACACGGACAAGCTCGCTGACAGTGCTACCGCAAGTTGTTTCGCTTTCATTATCATCCTCCAGAATTATCGGTTTAGAACTTGCATTGCTCCAACACGTCGACGCGGGCTATAGAGCGAGTACCGGCTCCGCCGCTGCGAAGCCGGTAGTTTCAAACAGTTAGAACGAGTAGGACACGACCAGTGAGACGAAGTCACGGTCCTTGATCGGGTTCGCTGACGAGCAGAAACTGGCACCCTGCGCCGCAACTTGTGGGGCCAAAGACGTCTGGCGTGGATCCACAACATCGGTACCGCAGTAGGTCTTGCCACCGAAGAAATTGTTGTAGGAGAGGTCAACCGAGAACTTGCGCTGGTAATCCCAGTTAAAACCAACCGACACAGACTTCACGCCCTCGTTGAAGGTCTGCGATGTGCCTTTCACGTCGTGGTTGAATGCGAGGCGCGGCGCGATGTTGCCTCCCCAGAACGCGTTGGTGTATTCAGCACGCGCAACCAGACGATAGCCGTAGGATGTTTCGGTTACAAAGCCGTCGGTCTGAACGCTCGAGAGCGTCGAGCCCGATTGGGTCGCGAGAGCGCCCTGCACTGTTGCAGGCAGAAACACGGCTGGGCCGTTGTACTTGAGGCTCTGGTTCAGGCCGTGGTACTTCGTGTAGCCGAACTCACCGACGAGCACGACTTGTTCCGCACCGAGAATCGAGGGGATCGATTTCGTACCAGTCATCTGCAACTGGCTCATCTTCACGCGATCCCAGCCACGCTGGTACGTACCGTTTGGTACAAGGCCCGCTGCGGAGGCACCGAAAGGACGACCGGCTGCTGCATCAACCGTGCCGGGGATCGTCTGGAAACCCGTCGACAGGTTAGGCGCACCGAGCGCAGCAAGCAACAGCTCAGGCGTTGAATACTGCAAGGGCTGATTTGGGCGATACGAGTATTCACCTTGCAAGGCGATGCCCCATGGGCCTTGTGTGTTGAAGCTGAAGCCCATCAGGCGAATGTTTTCTGGGTACTCCGCGAAATACGTTGCCTTCACAGCCGGACGACCACCTGCGGTCGGGTCGGCTTGACCGCTAACCAACGCTTGTTGGCAGAGGCCGGCCAGCGCAATGCCGCCTGGGCCCGCAACCGCACCACAAATGCTGGCGGCGAGAGGGCCGCCGGTAACAACAGAGGTCGGATAGCCCTTGATGCCGGAAAAGAACGGGATACGACTATGGTAGTTCATGTAGTAGAAGCCGAACTCGGTGTTGTTAAACGCCGGTGCGAGATAACGCAGCGCCACGCCGTACTGGCCAGAGTCTTTCGCTGGCGTGTCAGCCCCACGCGGTGCCCAGACGGCGGCGGCAGGATCAAACGTGCCGTAGAGTGGAACCGACGCGGTATAGAGCGCGCCCGCCGTTGGCGGCACGATGTTGCCAGGCAGACGCCCAGTCATGTCATTGCGACGACCGAAGCCAACGAACACACGATCGGCGTCGTCGGATGCGAAGTCGTTGTTGCTCCAGTACGAACCGCGTGGATCTATCTTGGTCTTCTCAAAGTTAAATTGAGCAAATGCTTCGAGCGATGCGTTCTTGGTCAACTCAAACGAGCCCCACAAGCTGGACACCGGAAGGAATGCTTCCTTAAGTTCGGAGCCTGGTGCACGCAGCTTGACAAGGTCAACTGGGTTGATGACGTTGATACCATTCGGGATGAAGGTTGACTCACCCCAAGAGATCACTTGATTGCCTCCACGGAGGCGGACATTCTTGCCCGCGACATCGAAGCTCTTGGTGATGAACGCGTCGAGCATGCGTGCATCTTGGCCAATACGACGTTTCGCGATCGGGCCAAGCTTGTCGTTGTTGCGATTCTCAAAGTCGGTGAAGTACGTGCCGCGCAGCAAGATGCCCCAGTCTTCCCACTTAGCGGAAAGCTCGTGGGTGCCTTTGACGACTTGCGCGAACGGGCGGTTCTTTTGGTAGTTGCGCGTACCATCGTCCTCATTCACCGAACGCGATGTTCCGCCGTTCGCCAAACCGATCAGGCTCTTGTCGGGGTCACTCGTGCGGATCGACAGGCCGTACGAGAACGTGGAATCGAAGCTGCCGGTCAGACCATTGTCAAACTTGAACTGCTCCGCGCCGGCGACACCGGCCAATGCAAGACCAATAGCGAGGGCGGACAACTTCAGCGTGGGGGCAACAAAATGAACGCGGGTGCGTTGGGTTTGGGACATCTCTAAATCTCCTCGGCGGATTCATGAAAAAATTCTTCTGGTCAGGCGGCTGTCTCAAACTTACTTCCACACGTAACACGCCCAACATGTCACTGGCGACTTTACCGGAAAAGTCTGCAACAGGTGTTGTTTTCCTGCACGAAAAAACAGCGGATTCCATGCGGCAGCGCACAAATTGACCGGCTAGTCAGCAACAACGGCGGAACCACCATTTATATTGCGATGCAGCAAGGGTAGTTTATTGAAACTACCGTGGGAAGCACTACCCTCAAAGTGCCTCGAATAAACCAGCAGCGCCCATCCCGGTGCCAATGCACATCGTCACCATGCCCCACTTCTGTTTGGTCCGACGCATGCCATGGACGAGAGTGGCGGTACGCAGCGCACCGGTCGCGCCGAGTGGGTGGCCGAGCGCAATGGCGCCGCCCTGTGGATTGACCTTTTCCGGATTCAAACCGAGGTCCTTCATCACTGCCAGCGCTTGCGCGGCGAAAGCCTCATTCAACTCGACCCATCCCAGGTCATCCTGATGAACGCCGGCCTGCTTGAGCACCTTGGGAATGGCCTTGATGGGGCCGATGCCCATGATCTCTGGTGGCACACCTGCAACGGCAAAGGAATGGAATTTGGCCAGCGGCGTGATGTTGTATTTCTTCAGCGCACGCTCTGACATCAAAATCACCGCGCCCGCCCCGTCGGACATTTGCGAAGAATTCCCCGCCGTGACGCTGCCGCGTGCAGCAAACACGGTACGTAGTTTCCCAAGCGACTCGACTGTTGAATCGGGACGCGGTCCCTCATCGTTCTCCGCCAGCTTCTTCTTATGTTTGATCGCGCCGGTGGCGAGGTCAGGTGATGCGGTATCAATTTCGTATGGGGCGATTTCTTCGCGGAACAAACCCTCTGCGATGGCCTTGGATGCCTTTTGGTGGGACGCCACAGCGAACGCATCCTGCTCTTCGCGCGTGACTTTCCATTGATTCGCCACGTTCTCGGCCGTGATGCCCATGCCATATGCAATGCCAATATGTTCGTTGTTCGCAAACACGTTCTGGTTCAGCGCAATCTTGTTGCCCATCATCGGCACCATCGACATGCTCTCGGTACCTGCCGCGATGACGACATCATCGTCGCCGGTACGAATGCGGTCCGCCGCCATGCTCACCGCCTGCACACCCGACGCGCAAAAACGATTGATTGTCACCGCCGGCACACTATCAGGCAAGCCGGCCAGTAATACGCCGATACGCGCAACGTTCATTCCCTGCTCCGCTTCCGGCATAGCACAACCTACCACCACATCACCGATATCGTGTGGATCGAGGCCCGGCACTTTGGCGATGACATGCTTGAGCACGTGCGCGAGCATGTCGTCAGGGCGAACATTCTTGAACATGCCGCGCGGTGCTTTGCCGACTGGTGTGCGGACTGCGGCAACGATGTAGGCGTCTTGAATTTGTTTGCTCATTTCATTTCTCCGGTCAATCTGCAAAATTTTTATGGCTCGCCAAGACAGCTTGCCAGTGTGTCCGATGCACGCTCAAGGCCGAGCGCAGGATGAACCAGCAAGTTCGGAAGCGAGGCAAGGCGCGAACCAAACATCGCAGCGACGCTTACTTGGGTGTAAGCGAGCAAGATTTTTGGTGAGCAACATAGCATCGCGCCGAAATCGCTGGTTCAGGCGTTTAGTTACGGAGAGGCTTTCCGTTCTTAAGCATGTACGCAATGCGCTCCTGCGTCTTCGGCATCTTCGCCAACGCCACAAAGTGTTTGCGCTCAAGGTCGAGCATCCACTTTTCATCGACCAACGAGCCCGGCTCGATCATGCCGCCGCAGAGTACCTCGGCGATACGGGATGAAACTTCGTAATCGTGATCCGAAATGAATCCACCCTGTTTCATGTTGATAAGCATCATCTTCAACGTGGCCACCCCGGTGTAGCCGGCGACAGCGAAAGGTGCTGCGGGCAGCGCAGGACGCCAGCCGCCTTCGGCCATCGCCCGTGCTTCGGTGAGCGCCACAAACAGCAGCTCGTCTTTGTTGAAGACGATGCGATCGTGTTCGCGCAGATAGCCCATTTCTTTGGCGTGCTCACCGCTTTTGGACACTTCGCCCATGGCGATACGCGTGAAGGCCTTTTGCAGCATCGGCATCACGTCGCCACCTTGGGCCGCATGCGCCGCGCGCATTGCGAGCTCTTTACAACCCGCACCGGCGGGCAGCAGGCCGACACCTGCCTCCACCAAGCCGATGTAGCTTTCGATGGACGCCACAACTTTGTTTGAGTGCATGACGAATTCGCAGCCACCGCCGAGCGCCATGCCATCAACCGCCGAGACAACCGGCACCATCGAATGCTTGATGCGCATCGACGTCGCTTGGAATTTCGCGACCATGGTTTCGAACTCATCGTACTTTTGCGCTTGCAATGCTTCGAGCGCCTTCACCAAATTGGCGCCAACCGCGTACGGTGCTTCATGCCAAATAACTGCAGCCTTGAAATCCTTCTCGGCCAAGTCGAGCGCCTGCAACACGCCTTCGAGCACTTCTTCTCCAAGCGAGTGCATTTTGGATTTGAACGACAGAATCGCGATGTCTTCAAATCCTTTGGTCGTCCAAACGCGAACGCCCTCAGTGTCGAGCACCGTCGTGCCTTTATCGCTCTTTTCACCGAGCAAGAGCTCCGGGAAAATCTGGCGCTGATACACCGGCAATGAAGATCGCGCGACAACCGATTTGGTCGAGGCAGAGTACGAACCTTCTTGCGCATGCACACCCACACGACCGGCCTCGGTCACCCATGCGGGCAGCGGAACATTCGCCATCGATTTGCCAGCCGCGATATCTTCCGCGATCCAGGTCGCAATTTGCTGCCAGCCGGCCGCCTGCCAAGTTTCGAACGGCCCCATCTTGTAGCCGAATCCCCAGCGAATCGCGAAGTCGATGTCGCGTGCTGAGTGTGCGATATCCGCAAGCTGTACGGCGCAGTAGTGCCACAGATCGCGGAAGATTGACCATAAGAACTGCGCTTGCGGATTTGCTGATGCCCGTAGTGCTGCAATTTGCTCGGCGGGGTTTTTGATTTTCAGCATCGCCGCAACTTCGTCATCGATCTTGCCGGTCGATGGTCGGTAGTCCTGCGCCGCGAGATCGAGCACCAAGATGTCTTTACCTTTCTTGGTGTAGATGCCGGCCTTGGTTTTTTGTCCCAATGCGCCCTTGGCAATCAGTGCTTGCAACCAGGCCGGACTCTGGTAGTACTTGTGCCACGGATCGTTCGGCAACGTATCGGCAAGCGTCTTGATCGTCAGCGACATCGTGTCGAGGCCGACCACATCAGAGGTACGATATGTTGCAGACTTCGCACGACCGATTGCCGGACCAGTCAGCGCATCAACGACATCAAAGGGCAAACCAAACTGGGTAGTATGGTGAATCGTAGCAGCAATTGAAAAGACGCCGATGCGGTTGGCGACAAAATTGGGCGTGTCTTTTGCACGCACCACGCCTTTGCCTACGGTGGTGGTCAAAAACGTTTCGAGCTGATCAAGGATTGCGGGCTCCGTCAGCGCGGTTGGGATCAGCTCCACCAACTTCATGTAACGCGGCGGATTAAAAAAGTGGATGCCGCAGAAGCGGTGCCGTAGCGCCTCGGGAAATACTCTTGACAATTCGGTGATCGAAAGCCCCGATGTGTTGGAGGCGAATATCGTCTTCTCCGAGATGAATGGAGCGACCTTTTCGTAGAGCGCCTTTTTCCAATCCATGCGCTCTGAAATCGCCTCGATGATGAGGTCGCAGCCGCGCAGCAATTCGAGATGCTCGTCGTAGTTCGCCTGCACAATTTGGGCGACCTTGCTTTTCACGGCGAACGGATCGGGCGAGAGCTTCATTATGCCGTCGATTGCTTTCATCACCACGCCGTTTTTCGGCCCGTCTTTGGCCGGCAAATCAAACAGGACGGTTTGCACGTTGGCGTTGGTGAAATGTGCTGCGATTTGCGCACCCATCACCCCTGCGCCGAGGACAGCAACTTTACGAATGTGGAAATTACTCAATTCAGACTCCTACAAGTCAAAGGTAAAAACTCGTCAAAAACAAACTCCTGATAGGACGGGCGTGTTCAACTATTTTGCTTGTTGACACCCATCAATAACGATCCTTCTAGATCGGTGGCAGCGCACGAGGATTGCCTTCATCGTCGATAGCAACGTAGGTCAGTTGCGCTTCGGTAACTTTCACTACTCCGCTGCCGATGCGATGTCGCTGCGCATATACCTCGACATCAATGGTGATAGAGGTGCGCCCAGACTTGACAATTGCGGCATAAAAGCTCACCAGATCCCCCACGAACACGGGTTCTTTAAAGACAAAGGAATTCACTGCGACCGTCGCTACTTTCCCCAAGGCGCGTTCGGCGGCGGGCACACTGCCTGCCAAATCAACTTGTGCCATGACCCACCCGCCGAAGATTGTTCCATTAGCGTTGGTATCAGCCGGCATTGGGATAATGCGGATGGTTGGCTGCCTATCCGCAGGAAGGCTGACCATGTTGGAGATTGGCATTTATACAAACAACCTTTTGTGTTTATGTGGACTGTACCGCGAACCACCGCCTTAGACAGTGTGCCCTTTGTACATTGATTCAATCGCCGACGCGTACTTGTTAACGATCTCGTTACGCCTGAGTTTCAACGTTGGCGTGATAAGTCCGTTATCAATTGTCCACTTTTCCTTAACCACACTTACCTTGCGCACCTGCGCATAGCCGGGAAAATCCTTGATTCGTTTTGCAATACGTTGAACAAGCAGCTTTTCCGCCCTGTCGTTGCTATTGTCCGTGAGATCCAGTTTCGCCTCCGCCGCAACGCGCGCCCATTCGTCGTCGTTGAGTACCGCAAGTGCCGACAGGTATGGTTTGCCTTCGCCAAACACAAGCACCTGTTCAAACACGGGATCGAGCTGAATGGCCAGTTCCATATCCACCGGCGGTACTTTCTCGCCGTTACCCATCACAATGATGTCTTTCAAGCGTCCGGTAATGGTCACATATCCGTGTTCATCAATGGCGACCTGGTCGCCGGTGCTGAGCCATCCATCGTCGGATAACACCGCACGCGTTGCCTCGGCATTCTTCCAATAGCCCAGCATGATGTTTGGGCCCCACGCCATCAACTCACCATTTTCGCCGATGCGCAGCTCCACTCCTGGAACCGCCGGGCCGATGCTGTGTGGATTGTTTTTCTCCAGCAGATTTACCGTTAACAGTGGGGATGCTTCCGAGAGTCCGTAGCCCTGACAAATCGGCAGCCCAAGTCCAATAAACACCTTTGCAACCGAAGGCGATAAGGCGGCACCCCCGGAGATGGCGAATTTCAACTTCCCGCCGAGTCGATCAAGCAGTTTCCTTGCGACCAATTTTTCTAGGATCGGCCACAGCAGATAAGCCGGTTTCCATACGCCACGCCCGTGTTCGTACTCAAACTTACTCCAGCCTGTCTCCACCGCGAACTCAAACAGACGTCGGCGAATTGGTGACGACTTTTTAAGCTGCTCCTGAATGGCCGAGTAAAACCGCTCGTAGATACGGGGCACCGAAAAAATCACTGTCGGCTGGACGATACGAAAATCTTCGGCAAGCTGCGGGATCGAACGAGAGAAGACGATCGATGCACCTGAAACGACATTCAAGTAGTAGTCGCAGGTACGCTCAAACATGTGTGAGAGGGGCAAAAAGGACAGGAACACATCGTCGGCGTAAACATCATATACAGCCAAGCCCGACCGGACATTTGCCAAGATGTTGCGATGCGACAGCATCACCCCTTTTGGCCGCCCCGTGGTGCCGCTGGTGTAGACGATCGTAGCCAGCATGTTGGCCTCGGTCGCGGGACGATCGAAACTACCCGGTGCAGACGGCAGCCAATTTGCGAGTGTGATGAGCCTTGGCTCATCCGCATCTACCACGGGCTTGATACAAATGATTCGCGCAAGACCAGCGAGTTGGTGGCGAACGGTCTTTAGTCGCTTCCAGTGCTCTTCGCCGTCGATGACGATCACTTTGACTTCGGCGTCATTCAGGATGTAGGCAACGTTGTCGGGCCGGTCATCAACAAACAACGGCACCGGCACCATGCCGTTGGCATACGCCGCCTGATCAAACCGCACCCAGTTGACGCTGTTTCTCATCATGATCGCGATACGATCACCAGCGCTAAGGCCGTCGCGGCGAAGCCCTTCGCGTGCCAGAGCCACCAACTCACTCATTTCCCGCCATGTTACGCTGCGCCACGCTTTGGTCGCGCTCTCATACTCGCGATACGCCGGGGCATTGGGCGAGGTTCGACAACGCAACGCAAACACGTCGGCGATAGTCGCATCATCCTCAAACATCAGGTAGCGGGTGCCGCGGCGATTCTGCAATACAGGCTGTTGGGATAAGGTGGATGCCAACCGAACTCCTCGCGCGACTAGTCGTTTTTCGTCATTGGAAACGCGGTGTAGGTCAGCCCCGCCTCCTGCTGAGTATGCGCGATTATACGTGGCGGCATACACGACAACCGAAGCCATCACCCGGTTGTCTTTGACTTTTTTGGACTCACCCACATGATGACTTCGGCATGGCACACGGTGGTGCCATGCATATCCTTGATGTCAACATGAACCACCGACTCACGCGACTCACCGTCTGCAGTATCGGGCGCAGTACAGCTGGCGACAACGTCCGTCTCGGCTTTCTTCAAGTACTTCACGTTCATGCCTTTCGGCAACCAACGCATGTTTTCAGACAGGCTTGCCTCCATCATGGTTCCCGCGCCGATCTCGGCGAGATTACACAGTGCAATCGCGTGTACGGTCTGAAGGTGGTTGTGAACCGCACGGCGATTCGGCATTGAAACACTGGAGAACCCAGGACGAAGTTCCTCGAAGCGCGGCTTTATCGTCGCAAAGTACGGTGCCTTCCAGCAGATAATACGCGAGAAAAACCACTTGCCAAGCGGCTTGGTGGCAAGCGCATCCCATAACGACAATACGCGATTCATCCGACCTTGCCGCCAAGTGCGTGCGTTTCCAGCCACGCCACAGTTTGCTGCCAGAGCGGATGTTCGCCGCCCAGTTTGAAGAAACCAAAGTGACCTATGCGCTGACTGCCCACTTCACGCGGGTGAACGTGTCGACGCTCGAGCCGCGCATTTGTATAAAAGCCATGCAAATGTTCGACCGCCGCCTTGGGAATGTAGTCGTCGTCAGCAAAGCTAAGTGAGAGCATCGGCAGCGTCACTTGATCAAACGTGGAACGTTCACGGACCTCCGGATCCCCCATCAGGTAGCGCGGATCACGGCACCAACGCGCCCAGGTCAAGGCAATTTCTCGCGGCAGGTTTCCAACTTTGTTGAGTCGCCTTCCCGGAAAGTAGCCGCACAAGCGCGTCAGCACCGGCATGGCGAAGTACCAAAGGTACAACAACTGTAGGCGCATTTTTGGATTATGCCCCCAGTAGCCGGTTCCACTGGCAACGGTCAAGACGGCGTCGATATGCCGCCGGTTACGTAGTGTCCCCACCAATTGGCCGCCGAGACTGTGGCCGCACAGAATCAGCGGTAAACCGGACGCGCGTTGTGTAGCAGCGTCAAGCAGGTTTTCGATGTCGATTTGCCAATCCATGAAGGTGACTTTCTGGCCGCGCAAACTCACAGGCTCGTTGAAACCCATCGCCCGGTAATCCACCGTTCCGACCAAGAACTGGTGGTCGGCTAGATGATTGGCAAACTCCGCGTAGTAGTCCTGCCGAACACCCATCGCTGGCGCGAACACAACCACCGCCCTCGCCGTCCCGGCTTTAGGTTCAAACCAGGTCTGCATAAGCTAGATTTCCGCCCAGCCGACATCGGGCGCAAACCGCGCGCCGTGTTTGTCTTGTAATGCCTTCATCTGTGCGAGCAATACATCTTTACCGGCGGCGCGAAGATAGTTGATCGGTCCCCCTCGATGCGGTGCGAAGCCGGTGCCAAAAATCACTCCAGCGTCACAAAGGTCTGCATCCTGCACGATGCCTTCACGTATGCACGCCACCGCTTCGTTCACCGCCGGTAACGTCATACGCATCCATATTGGCGCCAAATCTGCCGTGCGCAAACCGTTCGACTTTTGTGGGCGACCGTTTACCCACTTGTAAAAGCCCTCGCCGGTTTTTTTGCCAAGTTTTTTTGCGGCAACCAGTTCTTGAATCTTCTTTGGCTGCGGATTGCCTAGTTTGTGCAATTCGATACCCACCGCGAGACCAACGTCGAGTCCCACGGTGTCCGCCAGCTCGATAGGGCCCATCGGCATACCGAAATCTTTGGCGGCGGCATCGATGGTCTCTGCCGGAGTACCCTCCTCCAACATCACCTGCGCTTCGGTCATATACGGCGTCAGGATACGGTTGACCAAAAAACCTGGCGCAGATTTAACTGGTAGGGGCAGCTTGTCTATCTTCTTCACAAAAGTTTGCGCCAGCTTCATCACCTCATCGGATGTCTGCGGTCCCTGCACAATTTCGACCAGCATCATCATCGCAACGGGATT
>JADCJC010000023.1 GCA_020247395.1 Rhodocyclaceae bacterium | reverse complement strand
CATTGCACTTCTGAACAAGCCGGACCTCATCATTGCAGATGAACCTACGACCGCGCTCGACGTGACGATACAAGGCCAGATCCTGTTTGAAATGCAAAAACTCTGTCGTGAATCCGGCACCGCGCTGATCTGGATTACGCATGACCTTTCCGTCGTCGCAGGTCTCGCTGACGACATTGCGGTGATGTATGCCGGCAAGATCGTTGAGACCGGCAGTGTTGCGCAGGTGCTGGATCACCCTAGGCATCCCTACACCATCGGTTTGCTGAGTTCGGTGCCGTCGTCGAATGTGCGGGGTCAGCCGCTAAGTCAAATCTGCGGCATGACTCCATCACCGCTTGCCATTGGGAGCGGCTGTGCGTTTCGGGATCGGTGCGATTATCGGCAGGCTCGGTGCGATGATATGCCTTCGCTATCCACGCCGGCGGCGGCAGACGCTGTATCCGGTACTACACATGCAGTGCGGTGCCACTATCCTAGGCACTACCCGAGGCTAGCATGAGGCGACAAATGTTTAACCGGATGCTTCGAGAAACCCCAGTATCGACGGACATCTTCGGGCAAAAATGCTTGGAAATGCCCGCCGAGGCTGGCGTGTTAGGGTTCCATGATATTCTGGGACGGGCATTTTGATGGCACCATTAGTTGAGTTACAACAGGTCTCAAAGCGGTTCGTCAAATCACTCGATGTCGTGAGCTGGGTGGCGAATGTCCTTGGGGCGAACTACATCGCCGAAACGGTGCAGGCGGTCGACGGCGTGAACCTGACGATCAACAAAGGTGAGGTGGTGGGTCTAGTGGGCGAGTCCGGTTGTGGCAAATCGACGCTGGGTCGCCTTGTTGTCGGTTTACTCCAACCAAGCGATGGAACCAAACGTTGGCAGGGCGAACGCGTCGCGGATATGAGTGCGGAACAGGTGCGCGCCATGCAGTTGCAGGCGCAGATGATTTTTCAAGACCCATACGCCTCGCTGAACCCTCGCTTTCGCATCCAGCAAATCATCGGTGAAGCGCCGCTGGTGCATGGTTTAGTTACGGCTGCGTCGCAACGTGACTATGTTGCAGCAATGATGGCAAAGGTCGGGCTTGATCCGTCGCTGATTGATCGTTTTCCGCATCAGTTCTCAGGTGGACAACGGGCACGCATCGGCATCGCAAGAGCCCTCGCCGTCAAGCCGATGTTCTTGGTATGTGATGAAGCAGTCGCCGCGCTTGACGTTTCCATTCAGGCGCAGGTGTTAAATTTGTTTATTCAATTGCGCGAAGAGTTGGACTTGACGTATCTGTTCATTAGCCATGACCTCGGCGTGGTGAACCATCTTTCAGATCGTGTGGTGGTGATGTACCTCGGACGCGTGGTTGAGGAAGGGCCAACCGAAGAGTTGTTTGCCGCGCCACAACATCCGTACACGCAAGCGTTGCTAAAGGAAGTACCAACGTTGCAAGTTCGGAAGAAAAACTTCGTTGCCGTAGCAGGCGAGATACCATCGCCGCTCAATCCGCCGCAGGGCTGCCATTTCCATCCACGCTGTCCGCGCACAGGCAGCGTTACTGGCAATCGTTGCCAAACCGAACGACCGGCACTCCGGCAGATCGCACCACTACGATTTGCTGCGTGCCACCTGCACTCCACACCATCGAGTAACTGATATGTCTACTGTGATTCAACCGCATTTTGGAAATGCTGCTTACGTGCTGACGGCACCGCGCACCACGCACGATCATGATGTCCCCGTGGTGTTTGATTCACCGCATAGCGGCACCTGGTACCCGGCCGATTTTGGCCACATCGTCGATCCATTAGTGTTGCGTCGGGCCGAAGATACTCACGTCGATGTACTGTTTGCTGCTGCACCCGATCTCGGCGCGACCTTGATTGCGGCGAATTTTCCACGCAGTTATATCGACGCCAATCGCTCTTTGCTTGATATCGATGCCGCGCTGCTCGATGCGACTTGGCCGGGGCCCATCAATGTGTCGAGAAAAACCGAGAAGGGAATTGGGCTTGTGTGGCGGCTACTCGACACCGGCGAGGCAATTTATGCCCGCAAACTAAGCGTTGCGGAGGTCCAGGCGCGCATCGCCAAGTGTTACGCGCCGTATCATAAGGCGGTACGTGACGCGATCAACGGTGCCCACAAACACTACGGTGCGGTTTGGCATGTGAATTGCCATTCGATGCCGGCGACTTCTTCGGTGATTTCTGAAGAAGGTCCGGGCGTTGCCCGCGCCGACTTTGTTTTGGGGGACCGCGAGGGTACAAGTTGCTCGCCAGCGTTTACCACATTTGTCTCGGTCGTCCTCAAAGAAATGGGGTACAACGTAAAAATCAATGACCCCTACAAGGGGGTTGAACTGGTGCGGGCCTATTCAGACCCGGAAACAAATAAACATTCACTTCAAATTGAGATAAATCGACGGCTCTACATGAATGAAAACACGCGTGAGCCAAACGAAAACTTCGGCAAGTTACAGCAGGACATTACTCGACTGATTGAAGAGATCGCGGCTTATGCGCATGACAATATGCCGGGGCATCGACACCACCATGATTGTGGACATGACCACAGCCACCATGACCACGGCGGCCACGGACACTCGCACGGGAACGGACATAAACGCGGGGACGGGCACAACCATGACCACTAAAGTTGCCGTGGGAGCGACGCCCTACAGCGTTGAACTCTCGCCGCCTGACATCTCCGCTTACCGAGAGGGAAACACCGGTGTTGAATACATCACTACGTTTGATTCCGGCGTAGCAGGGCCACACGTGATGGTCAATGCCGTGACACACGGTAATGAAATCTGCGGCGCGATCGCTGTCGATCGATTGTTCAAGATGAATGTGCGGCCCGAACGTGGCAAATTGTCCCTCTCGTTTGCCAATGTCGAGGCATATCATGCTTGGGATCCCATGCATCCTCACGGCAACCGTTACGTTGAGGAAGACTTTAATCGGGTTTGGACACCGGCGACACTTGATGGGCCGCGCCGGTCAGTTGAATTGGCGCGCGCGCGGCTGATGCGACCGATCATCGATGACGTCGATTTGCTGTTGGATATTCACTCGATGCACGATCCTCACGGCCCGGTAATGATCTGCGGCGCGCTCGACAAGGGAATTACCTTCGCGCGTGATGTCGGCCTGCCGGAGTTTATTGTGAGCGATAAAGGGCATGCGAATGGCACACGTATGCGTGACTACGGCGGATTTGGCGAGCCGACGTCGGCGAAAAATGCATTGTTGGTGGAATGCGGGCAACACTGGGAAGCCGCAGCGGCGGATGTCGCGTGGCAATCGACATGGCGTTTTTTGCGGGCAACCAAGTGTGTTGACGAGGGCTTGGCCAAGAGCCAAATCAACGCCGCGCCGTTACCCGCCACCAAGGTGATCCGAGTCACCGACGCACTGATCGCCAACAGCGCTGATTACCGCTTCCGTGAAGGCACAAAGGGCTTGGATATCATCGCCCGGCGCGGCGACTTAATCGCGCATGATGGCGGCAGCCCGGTGCTGGCACCGTATGACAACTGTGTGCTGATCATGCCAACGTTGATTCACGTCAAGCCGGGATTGACAGTTGTGCGTATCGGGCAGCTTGTCGCCCCGCCCAATGGGGCAGTTCATTAATCAGCGTACTGGCTGAAATCGCAACATCGCGGCGTTATTCGGTCTTGCCCGAAGGACGAATTCCCAACTGTTTCAACTTCCGATAGAGATGTGTTCGCTCCAGCCCGACTTTGTCGGCCACGCGTGACATGTTGCCTTCTTCGTGTCGAATATGGTGCAGGAAGTACTGGAATTCAAAACGTTCGCGTGCTTCCCGGAGCGGCAGGTCAAACGGGATTCCACCCATCGGCAAATCGCCCACAGCGACGTTCAGCCCCAGTTCCGCGGCGACACGAGCAACATCATCGGTCGTGATTTCAGTGGCAAGGCTGGTGAGGGCAAGCGTCTTCACGGCATTTTGTAACACGGGTAAATTTCCCGGCCACTCTAGGTTGCGCAGTGCGTTTAATGCACCGACGCTGAATGAGCGCATTGGCGATTCATTTGACTCAACCATTTGCAGCAGCATGGTATTGGCAAGGTCGGGAATATCTTCAGCGTGCTCTCGAAGCGATGGAATACGAAGTGAGATGCCCGACAGTTGGGCGTGTAGATTAGAGTCAAACTCGCCGGCTTCAATCATCGGGATCAAAGGGTGTGACGTTGCCGCGACTAAACGAACGTTAAATTTTTCCAGCTTGGTGATCAGCTGTGATAGCCCGCGTTGTTCGTTCCTAGTGAGGCGTTCGATGTTCTCAACAAACAGCACTCCGTCCCGCGCTTCGGCCAGCGGCGCGAAGGGATTCTGCGCAAGCCATGCATGCTCGGACGGCGCAAACCAAGGGGTGTTGCGCAGATGGACCATGCGCGCGATCAACTCAAAGCCACAACCACTCTCTCCGGTGAGCAGTAGCGGCATGCGAAGCCGGCTGACTTGGTCCAGGCGTTGGCGTAATTCGGTAATCACCTTGGCTCGGCCTAGGTGTGCAAATGACAAGCCGGGTTTTGCAAGCACACGCCCACCGGCGAGCGCCTTGCCAACTGTGGCAACAAGTTTGGGCAGGCTAATGGGTTTTTCAAGAAAATCAAATGCCCCGATGCGCGTGGCCTCGATGGCGGATTCGATTGTCCCGTGGCCGGACATCATTACAACCGGCATCGTTAGCTGACCGGATTGTGCCCACTCCTTGAGCAGCGAAATACCATCCATATCCGGCATCCAGATATCGAGCAGCACAAGATCTGGCCTCGCCTCACGGCGGGCTACTCGTGCGGTGGCTGCGTTTTCGGCGACGCGGACGGAGTAACCTTCGTCCTTCAGAATTTCGGACAACAATTCCCGAATTCCAATTTCATCGTCAACAACCAAGATATTGTTAGCTGGCATGGTGAGTTCCCTAATTCTCAGTTTAGCGCGTCTAAGTGATTTCGCTTGCCAAATTTTCGACGGGCAAGGTGATGGTGATCATGGCGCCATGCGGAGCAATGTTCTCAGCTAGGATAGTGCCACGATGTTCATCGATAATTTTCTTCACAATTGGTAGTCCGAGCCCTGTGCCACGAGGCTTGGTGGTTATATATGGCTCGAATATGCGGGCCATCACATCTGCGCGAATGCCGCTGCCGTTATCTGCAACGCAGAGCGAGAGGCCACCCCCTGCGGGATTGACAACTAGGCGGGTCGTCACCGTCACCGTGGCATTCTCGACGTTTATGAGCGCATCTTGCGCATTCTGCATGAGGTTATGAATCACTTGACGCAGCAGCGCCGGATCTGCCGATATCATCGGTAGCTCTGGTGAGAGGTCCGCTACCAACTTGGCCGGCATCGACTGATACAGCGCCAACACATCGAGCACCAGTTCGTTCAAATCGAGCCGCTCGGGCTTCATGCGAGACGCCCTCGAGTAGAGGCTGAAATCGTCGACCATGCCCTTGAGCGCAGCAACTTGCGCGACGATCGTATGGGTGGCGCGATTCAAAATGTCGCGCTCGGCCTCGGGAAGCTTGTCGGCAAGTTTCAACTGCATGCGTTCCGCGGAGAGTTGAATCGGGGTCAGCGGATTCTTGATCTCATGGGCCAACCGCCGCGCGACCTCCCCCCAAGCCGCGTCACGTTGCGCTTGGATCAGGCCGGTGATGTCGTCGAACACCAAGACATATCCGGCGTCGATATCGCTTGGCAGCTTAGTTCCGCGTACCAGAAGCGCCCGCTTTCCGGATGCACCCATTGCCCCAGTCGCTTTCATTTGGAGGCTCGATGTGGGAGGGGCCAGACTCGTTTCCGCGATCTCGATGGTGAAATGCCTTTCCCAAGGACGTTCGCGTGGCGTTTCGCGAGCTGTAGCAAGCAGTTCGATAATCTCGCCGATCATTGCCGCCAGCTGTGGGTATGAGGCCGGCCACTCTGGCAGGGGTTTGCTGTCGGTCAGCTCCGCAGAAATTCCCAGCATTTCACGAGCAATACGATTTATCGTTTTTGCATTTAGTTTGTCGTCGAGCGTCACAACGCCAGAAGTTAAGTTTCCGAGGATGGATTCAAGGTAGACGTTGGCGGCCTCAAGCTCGACTTGTTTAAGGGCAACTACCCTAGACGCCTCGCTTAGCTGCCTAGTCATGGTGTTGAACGACTGCGTAAGTACACCAAATTCATCCCGGCTCTTGACGGGGTTGAGCTTGGTGAAATCACCCTTGGCAATCGCGCGTGTCGATTCCGCAAGCGCCGACAGCGGTGCGGAGAGGCGCTCGGAGAGCAGGAAGGAAAGAGCGATCGCCGAGAATAGTGTCAGCACCATCGCCAGAGTTAGCGTGAGTGCAAAAACACGTTTGAGACCGTCACGCAACAACTGCAGACGCTGGTAATCGCGCACACCAGACTCCACACCCTGCGCGTCGTTAACTAGTTTTTTCGGTGCCGACTGCATGATCTGCAACACCTGCGCACCCGCGAGGGAGGGTACTGCCGGAATCAGGATGACGACACGGAAATAGATCGCACGATCGCCCAATGTCTCGGTGAATTTCTGTGGTCCTTTGGTGATTGCATCACGCACTTCAGCGGCAGAAGGCTTGTCCGGCATGAGGCGTACGCGATTGCCAGAGGTTTCTTGGCCCACGCCCACCCATGCTTTGATGCTGGCATCTTCGCCGGCGACCAGCACCTCGTCAAAGTTGTACTGGGCACGGATTTGGTTGGCGGTTCCCGCAGCGTCTGTTGCGCCATCTACGGCGCGGAGGGCCGCATCCCGCGAGCGACGTACTAGGTCATTCGCATTGGCCTCAAGTGCCGCACGACCGAGGTCGAGGGCACTTTCGAAAGCCTGATCAACCGGGACGTCAAACCAAGAATCAATCGAGCGATTTAGAAACTGAACTGAAATAGAGTAAACCAAGCCGCCAGGAATGATCGCCATGAGGGCGAACACCGCCATTAACCGAAGGCCTAACTTTGAGCCAAAGACTTGCGACCGAAGTTTCTTTACGAGGGAATAGACTTGGCTTGCAATGAGGGCAAGCAGGCCTGCGGTGAGAGCCAAACCCAGCCAAAACAATAATGCATAGTTTTGTTCGAACACCGCGTTATTACTAGACGCACGAAACATCGTTGCGATGACAGCGATACCTAAGGCAATACAGCCGAACACGATGGTGCGGATCATGGCAACACGCCCCCGTCTTTGCCGATGGTCACGGTCCAGCGGTGCCAGTCGCTCGACAGATTCCATTCGCGCGAACCGAATGTGTTGAGCTGAAACGGTTTCGGTAGCTGCGCGGTATCCAGTCGGAAACGAATTGCGGCTTCATACTTTTCGCCTGGTTTGAATTTGCCGCGATCGGCGATTGTCCACGAGCGTATGCGCGACAATACCCGCTGGACATCTTCGGCTGACGCCAGATTTTGTGAAATGCCTGCGGTATTGAGGCGATATTGTTCTGTAAGCGGCGCGTATGAGACGCGACGTTCACGTGATGCCCGCGCGGCGACGTCATCCAACCAGTACCATCGACCGCGTTTGATCTCGAAGTCGACAGTGAAATACAAGGGAACGCCCTTGCGAATGGTTTCAAGTAATGAGGACGCCAACTGTAAATCAAAATCCGCGTTGAGCTGATAACCATCATCAGTCAGTTCCATCTTTACCGACGTCAGTTTTACACCGTCCGCGCGTGTAACAGTCGGCGACGCTAAGCAGACGAGAAAGAAAACTGCGCGCAGCAGCGACATGAAACCTTGCCCCGACTTACCAGTCGGGGTTCGCCGCCAAGAGGAGCGGCATGCGGCGGAATCAGGCCGCAGTCCGGATACCATCCGCGTTAGCTGCGACCTTCTCCAGCAGCGCAAAGTAAAAACCGTCATGTTGGTCATCTGGCAGCAAAACGCTATCCGCAATCGAATCGGTCAGCGCAGATTGGCCGACGAGTCGATGTCTAACGCCACTTGCTAAGGCGACCGAAATCGATAGCCGACACGCCGTAGGTTGCTCCGCCAGAAACTGTTCGATTACGCCTTGATTTTCCTCCCGGAATACCGAGCAAGTCACATAGAGCAATCGGCCGCCAACCCGCAGGCAGTTCCAGATCGAGGCTAGTAGTCGCTGTTGAGCGATGGCGAACCGCTTGATATCAGTCTCGCGCCGTATCCACTTAATATCCGGATGGCGGCGTGTGACGCCCGAGCCGCTACAGGGGACATCGAGGAGAATGCGGTCGTATGGTTGCTTGTCCCACCAAGTATCGAGAACCGCCGCGTCGGCGTGTTTAACCGTTGCAGACAGCTTGAGCCGACTAAGATTGTCGGTTACTCGTTTCAGCCGGAGCTTATCACTGTCCAATGCGGTCAGATGTACGTTCTTGAGTTCCAAAATGTGGGCGCTCTTCCCGCCAGGTGCGGCGCATGCATCCAGCACTCGCATGCCGTCTTCGGCACCGAGTAGATGTGCTGCTTGCTGCGCACCAAGATCTTGCACCGAAACCCATCCCTCGCTGAATTTGGGAAGCTGAGAAACGGGCACTGGCGACTCGATTGCGATTGCCTCCGCGCCTAAAGAATGTGCAGAAATTCCCAAATCGGCGAGAAGCGCAATATAGGCTGTTGCATTAGTGTGACGGACATTGACTCGAAGATGCATCGGCGGGCGCGCCTGTGCGGTGTTCATGATCTCTTGGTAGAGGCCTGGGTACTCTATTTGCAGACGATTAATCCACCAGCGCGGGTGGTCAAACGTTGCCACCGCGTCTTTGAAGCGTGAGCGTTCAAATTTTTCTGGGGCGCGCAAAAAATTTCGCAAGAGCGCGTTCGCCAGCCCCTTTGCCCGCGCAAAGCCCATCTCTACACAGGCGGTAACCGCGTTATCGACAACCATGTGTGCCGCGACTTTGGAAAACTGGAGCTGGGCAAGTGCCACCAACAGCAAGAATCGAACCGGTTTATCGGTTAAGGGCTGAGTCAGTAACACGTCTAATTGCGCGTTCAGCAAGCCATAATGGCGCAGCAAATCGAAACTGATCGAATGTATAGCCTGTCGTTCATTCGGCGAAAGTTTTGTTTTTCTTGACAGCGCCTCGCTTAGTTCACGATCAAGGTTCTTGCCTCCGAGAACACGTCCCACAACCTCGGCGGTAGCTATCTGCACGGCGACCATACCGCGTGATTGCGCTATCGTTGGTGCAGCAGTCGGTGCCGGTGGACGCGGGACCGCAGCGCCCGGCGTATTTGAATGTTTTGACTTGCTGGCTGGGGGGCGATATTGCTTGGATGTTGTCATTTGCATTTCTGCCCGGTTGAAATCGAACAAGATCGCATGAATTCAGCCGCCGTAATGCGGCGTCCGCCTGGTCTTTGCACGGTAAGGATGCGTAATCCTTGTTCCCCGCACGATATCGCAAAACTGTCGTGAGCAATCTCGAACAAAATACCGGGCGGAACGTTTGCCGACTTTTCACAAATGGCCGCTCGCCAGATCTTTATCCGCTCTTCGCCAAGTGATGTTTCGCACCCTGGAAAGGGATCAAAGGCACGGATGCGGCGCTCGATCGTTGTCGCCGGTTGATGCCAGTCTATGCGGGCTTCTGCCTTGTCAATCTTCTTTGCATATGTCGCACCAACATTTGACTGCGGCACGGGCCGTAACTCAGAGATGCGTTGAAGGACTTCCACGACACTTTGGGCGCCGAGCTTGCCTAGTTTGGCGGAGAGAGTAGCACTGGTTTCCTCCGGTGTGATGGCGACGGTATGTTCGAGCAGGATCGGACCGGTATCCAGTCCGGTCTCCATCTGCATGATATCGATGCCGGTTATCGTGTCCCCCGCTTCAATGGCACGCTGCACAGGTGCGGCACCGCGCCAACGCGGAAGCAACGATCCATGAATGTTGATGCAGCCATATCGCGGGATCTCTAGTATTGACTGGGGAAGCAGCAGACCATAGGCGGCCACGACCATGATGTCAGCTTGGACCTGTCTGACCAACTCGACGGCTTCATTCGTTTTCAACGAGCTGAGCTTTTCCACTCGAATTTGGTTAGCCGCTGCAAGTTTCGCGACCGGCGAGGTGTTCAGCTTCAGGCCGCGACCTGCCGGGCGGTCGGGTTGGCTAAGGACTAGCACTACTTGGTGCCCCGCAGAACGGATGGCAGCGAGGGCTGTGGCAGCAAATTCTGGTGTGCCAGCAAAGATGATTTTCATTAAAGATCTGAACTCGTAGCAGCAGAAACGCGATTATGATCACTGCCGACGACGACGGGTGTTGCGAGCTTACCGCCGCAGGCTGCGTTCGGGAAAAACAAAAACGCCGACCTAGGGTCGGCGTTGTGCATGGTGCGCAAAGGCTATCAGGCGCGTGCAGCCGAAACTCGACGACGCGGCAATGAAAGCTCGGCCTCGCGATCGAGTTCACGCTGCCGCTTGATCAATTTGTTCTTAATCCGGTTGGATTTCAGCGGGGAAAGATATTCCACAAATACGTGACCGTCCAAATGGTCGATTTCATGCTGGATACAAACCGCCAACAATCCAGAGGCATTGATCGTGAAACGTTGGCCTTCCCGGTCCAGAGCCGTCACCATGACGGTTTCCGCGCGCTCGACCTTGTCATAAAAGCCCGGCACCGAGAGGCAACCCTCTTCATTTACCGCAGTGCCTTCCTTGCGAATAATCTCTGGGTTGATAAAAACGCGGAGCTGGTTTTTTTCTTCGCTGACGTCAATAACCATTAGGCGCTTCAATTCGCCGACTTGTGTCGCCGCTAAACCGATACCCGGAGCTGCGTACATCGTTTCGGCCATGTCGTCCACTAACTTCTTGATTTTGTTATCAATAAGCTTAACCGGCTCAGCGATACGCTGGAGCAGTGGATCGGGATAGGTCAGGACGTCCAGGATAGCCATAATTGCTTGCGAATTGAATAAATTAGGTGCAGAATTTTAAAGTGAATTCTTAAGTTTGTTTGTGAATACTGATTGCTCAGTGTATTAGAAATCACCAAATTAGGCAAATTGGAACGAGCAAGGGAAATTGCCCATGTGACCTTGTGGGTGCCTGAATAGGTCGTTTTGTGTCCAGAAAGCGCATTGTTGCTGGCTGGGGCAGTGAAAGAGACAAAATACGCGATTCCGCTTAATCGTTTACGTGCGGCGTCATCGACTGATTGCGTGAGGTACACCACAGCAATGAAAAAAATTCCGGGCATCCTTCTCATCAGCCTTGCTGTCATTTCGGCGGGAAAGATTGGTACCGCGCCAGCGCAGGATGCTGCAAACCCCGCCGCACCAGCTGACAAAAGCTACGCTGACAAAGACAATCCGCTGCTTTTGACAAAAGATGCGCCAACCACGTACACAGTGGTCAAGGGCGACACACTTTGGGATATTTCCGGAAAATTCTTGAAAGAGCCGTGGCGCTGGCCTGAAATCTGGAACATGAATCGTGACCAGATCAAAAATCCACACTTGATTTACCCAGGTGACATCGTCAAGTTATCCTTTCAGGCCGATGGCAAACCCGTGCTGTCGATCACTCCCGCTGCTCCCGGTGTTACTTCAAAGCTCTCACCTCGCATTCGCGCCGAAGCCATCGACCAAGCGATTCCATCGATTCCTTCACGGGTCATCGGCCCATTTTTGACCGCGCCGCTAGTCGCGGAAGAGGGTGCCTTGAGGAGCGCGCCGCAGATCATCGCCTCGGAGGACAGCCGAGTCGTTGTAGGGGCGGGCAACTTGGTTTATGCCGTGGGCCTTAAGCCCGAGCAAGGAACAAAATGGCAGATTTACCGTCCGGGCAAGACCCTTGTTAACCCAGCAACCAGAGAAGTGCTGGGGTATGAAGCGCAGTTTCTGGGTGAAGCAAAGGTGAATCGTTTTGGCGAGGGCATGACCTCCCCAAGCACACTCGAAATTGTTAAGTCCAATCAGGAAATTAATCGCGGTGACCGCTTGATGCCGGCCGGAAATGCGACACTTCCGCAATACAGCCCGCGCGCGCCTGAGAAGAAGGTTAAGGGTAATGTGATCTCCGTCGTGGGAGGCGTTTCTGAGGCGGCGCAGTACTCAGTTGTTGTGCTGAGTCTCGGCAGACGCGAATCAATGGAAGTCGGTCACGTGCTCGCTGTTCAGACAGGGGGGCAAGTTGTCAGCACTCGGGTATCTGACAAAGGGTCACACGGTGGACTATTAACACCCTTGTTACCGGATTCCTGGCGCGCGGGCACAGGTGGTGTGCCGCCGGAAGTTGCGCTACCGACAGAACGTAACGGCCTGCTCGTTGTGTTCCGAGTATTTGATCGTGTCTCCTATGCTTTGGTGATGTCTTCCAAGCGCCCCATTAAGGTTGGCGATAGCGTTCAAACTCCCTGAGGTGCCGATCACGCGCTGCGACCAGGCATGATTACACTAGCCGAAGTCGTAAACGATTTAATGCCGCATCGCGTTGAAAGACTCTGCTAACTAGCAAGTCGCCCCGTTTTGGGTGCCCCCTTCACATGCCACTACCTAACCAAGGGTCGGATTCGCTCAGCTGGATAAACTTGGACTTGATACCCGGCCTCGGTGGAGACGGCGCACTTGCGTTGCTCAAGGCATTCTCGACACCGGGCAATGTGTTTGCACAGGATGAAGCTTCGCTCACGCGAGTGGTCGGACGTCAAAGAGCGCAGGCGATTCGCGCTGGCGCGGACGAGAGCCGAATCCACGCCACATGTAAATGGCTTGATAACGATAACAATCACTTGCTGACGATGGCGGACGAAGACTACCCGCCCGCATTGTTACAAATCGCGGATCCGCCGCTTGTGCTTTATCTGAAGGGTAGGCGAGCGCTATTACAACAAGCAGCGATCGCGGTCGTGGGGAGCCGCAACGCGACGCCCGTCGGAATCAAAAATGCGGAGACATTTTCGCAAGTGCTTTCCGATGGGGGACTAACAATCGTCTCCGGACTTGCGCTGGGAATTGACGCGGCCGCGCATCGTGGCGGCCTGGCTGGCAAGAGTTCAACCATCGCAGTTGTTGGTACGGGGCTCGATCTTGTCTACCCTGCGCGAAACAAGGCACTCGCGCATGAGATATCCGAGCAAGGGTTGATCGTTTCCGAATTTTCGCTAGGAATGCCGGCCTTGGCCGCCAACTTTCCTCGTCGTAACCGAATCATTTCCGGGCTGGCGAGAGGTGTGCTGGTAGTGGAAGCGGCGATTGCCTCAGGCTCGCTCATAACTGCGCGGCAGGCGGGTGAGCAAGGGAGAGATGTTTTTGCCATTCCCGGCTCGATACATTCACCGATGTCCAAAGGCGCACATCTGCTGATTAAGCAAGGGGCCAAATTAGTTGACAGCGCAAATGACATTTTTGATGAGCTCGGGTGGGACAATCACCGTGTTTCGGCGGGGCAGACGGAGATCAGTTGCTCGGCGCTTGACCATCCCTTGTTGCCCGCGCTTGGCTACGATGCTGTCTCAATTGATGAACTCTGCGCCAGAACGTCTCTTCCACCGGGCCAGTTGATCGGACAGTTGACTGAGCTAGAGCTCTCGGGTCAGGTGGTGCAACTCGCCGGTGGCCGGTACCAGCGCCTAGCCTAAGAGAAAATTTATTGCTTGCTTCCGCAAGAGCTCCGCGTCTATCATGTGCGCCCCACGTGGTCGCTGTGATGGCGATCGCGGACGCGTGAACCGAACCTATGAAAGCGTAAAGCATGTCAAAAAGTCTCATCATTGCCGAGAAGCCCTCCGTTGCAAGTGACATCGCCAAGGCGCTTGGCGGATTTACCAAACACGCCGATTACTTCGAGAGTGATGACTACGTGCTCTCCTCCGCGGTGGGTCATCTCGTCGAAATCGCGATGCCCGAAGAGGAGGAGGTTAAACGCGGCAAGTGGACATTTGCCCATCTGCCAGCAATCCCTTCCTACTTTGCGCTGCGTCCAATCGAGAAAACGGAGGCGCGTCTAAAGGTCCTCCTTAAACTCATTAAGCGCAAGGATGTCGGCGCACTGATCAATGCGTGTGACGCCGGGCGTGAGGGGGAATTAATTTTCCGGTACATTTATCAGTACGCCAAGGCCAAACAACCGATCAAGCGTCTTTGGCTGCAGTCGATGACGCAATCTTCTATCCGCGACGGATTCAAGACATTAGCCAGCGGTGAATCGATGCAAGGCCTAGCCGATGCCGCTGTTTGCCGATCCGAGTCTGATTGGCTGGTCGGCATCAATGGTACACGAGCCATGACGGCCTTTAATTCGAAGTCAGGCGGCTTCCAACTTACAACGGTTGGTCGTGTGCAAACACCCACTCTGGCGATCATGGTTGAGCGCGAAGAACGTATCAAGGCGTTCAAGCCGCGCGATTATTGGGAAGTTCACGCAAGTTTCTCAGCCAGTGGCGGAGACTACGCTGCGCGCTGGTTTAATGAGCAGCACCATAATCCGGAAAGTGATGAACACTTGAAGGCTGAGCGACTGTGGGACGAGAAGCGTGCTCGTGCGCTCGTCACCAAGTGTCTCGGCAAGATGGGTCTTGTAGAGGAAGCTTCCAAACCTACTACACAGGCCTCACCACTACTCTTCGACTTAACTTCGCTACAGCGCGAGGCAAACTCTCGCTTCGGATTTTCCGCCAAAACAACACTTGGCCTAGCGCAGGCGCTGTATGAAAAGCACAAAGTTCTGACCTATCCACGAACAGATGCGCGCGCGCTGCCGGAAGATTACTTGCCCACTGTAAAACAAACGTTGGAGATGCTTAAAAGCGGCGAATACAATGTCGCCGCAAAAAAAATCCTTGATGGCGGCTGGGTGAAGCCAAACAAGCGTATCTTTGACAACTCGAAAATTTCCGACCACTTTGCCATCATCCCTACACTGCAGGAGCCGAAGTCTTTAAACGAGATTGAGCAAAAGCTGTACGACTTTGTGGTGAAGCGATTCCTCGCCGTGTTTTATCCCTCGGCTGAATTCATGCAGACTACTCGCATCACACGCGTCGAGGGTGAGGCATTCAAGTCTGAAGGAAAAGTGCTGGTCAACCCCGGCTGGTTGGCGGTATATGGACGCGATGCAGATGAGGACGGCGCAGCATCACACCTCGCAGCGGTGAAGCCCGGGGAAATGGTAAAGACTGAGGCTGTTGAAGTGAAAGCCAATGCGACAAAACCGCCACCGCGCTACACCGAGGCGACACTTCTCTCGGCAATGGAAGGCGCAGGCAAGGCGATTGATGATGAGGAATTGCGCGCCGCCATGAAGGAAAAGGGGCTCGGTACACCGGCAACCCGCGCGGCCATCATCGAAGGGTTGTTGTACGAGAAATACATTCATCGAGAAGGGCGCGACTTGATTCCGACGGCAAAGGCGTCTTCATTGATGATCGCGCTGCATGGACTCGGCATTCCCGAGCTCTACTCGCCGGAACTCACTGCCGAATGGGAACAGAAACTAGCACTGATGCAGAAAGGCGAGATGTCACGCGCCAAGTTCATGGAAGAGATTGCCGACATGACCGAGCATATCGTCGGTCAGGCAAAGAACTTTGAACACGATACCATTCCAGGAGATTTTGGTGCCCTGGCAGTGGCATGTCCGAAGTGTGGCGGAGAGGTGCATGAAAACTACAAGAAATTTGCCTGCGTCGAATGCGACTTTGGCTTTTGGAAAATCTTGGCGGGCCGACAGTTGGAGGCGGTAGAAGCTGAGGCCCTAATTCAGACTCGTGAAATAGGACCGCTTGAAGGGTTCAGGAGTCGTCAGGGGCGCGCTTTCTCTGCGAATCTCGTTCTCAATAAAGAGAACGTCATCGAGTTTTCATGGGGTGATGGCGTTGCTGATGATGAGGAGATCGACTTTTCCGCACAGGAGCCACTGGGGCACTGCCCGAAGTGCAACGCAAACGTTTATGAAACACCAAACGCGTATACCTGCCAAAAGGCGACCGGCCCGGCCAAAACATGCGACTTCCGATCAGGGCGAACCATCCTCAAGCGTGTGATTGAGCGCGAGGAAATGATCGAGCTATTGCAGAAAGGTAAGACGCCATTGCTGGAAAAATTTATCAGCAAGAAGGGTCGGCCATTCGCGGCTTTTTTGGTGAAGCAACCGGACGGCAAGATTGGCTTTGAATTTGAAGAGCGCGACCCCAAAATGGCAAAGGGGAAGGCTACTGCAGCGCGCAGCCCGGTCGGCGCGCTTCGAATTCTTGGTAACCACCCGGAAGATGGTGCGCCCATTAGTGTCTACTCCGGCAGATATGGCCCCTACGTAAAGTACGGCGATATCAATGCCACGATTCCTGACAAAGATGAAGTGGATTCCATCACTTTGGAGGAGGCGCTGGCATTGATCGGCGAAAAGACGGGGGGCGGAGTGGTAAAGGCTGCAAAAGTTGCGAAGGTCGCGAAAGTAGTCAAGCGTAGCGCAAAGCCACGGCCAACCAAGGCCCTTGCAAAGCGCAGAGCCACCTAGGTGGCGGCGCAGACTTAATATGCAACTTCTGCGTTTATTTCGTATTGCCAGCGTAGTCGTTCGTTACGGGCTCGACGAGTTTCTGCCGACTGGCGCAACTAGAGCGACGATTCGCGCGTTGTTTTTTTGGCGCAGCTTCGACTCGACTCGCGCGGTCCGGTTGCGCAAGGCGCTTGAAGCGCTGGGTCCGATTTTCATCAAGTTTGGTCAGTTGCTTTCTACGCGGCCCGATTTGGTGCCTGCTGATATCGCAAAAGAGCTCGCTCGGCTGCAGGATAATGTTCCGCCATTCGAAGAATCGAAAGTTGTCAGCATGCTACAAGCCGCGTTTGATACACGTTCGATCAACGAACCTGCCGACGCTGGGCGTACTTGGCGCGATGTCTTCGCTAGTTTTGAAATGGTGCCAGTGGCTGCGGCATCGATCGCACAGGTTCATTTCGCCACTATGGGTGCGGGGAAACTGAGCGGCCGGGAAGTGGCGGTAAAACTGATTCGCCCGGACATCCACTCGGTGATAAAAAAAGATGTCGGCCTGTTATACGCGATTGCGGATTTGGCAGAGGTGGTTCTCGTGGACGGCAAGCGGCTGAGGCCGCGAGAAGTCATTGCAGAATTTGACAAATCGATTCATGATGAGCTCGATCTAGTGCGGGAAGCGGCGAACGCATCGACCCTGCGAAGAAATTTTGCCGATGGAAAATTGCTGTACGTCCCTGAGGTTTTTTTCGACTACACCACGCCAAGTGTCATGGTCATGGAGCGCATCGATGCGATCCAAGTTAACGACGTCGAACAGCTCAAAGCGCACAACATTGATCTGGCTCGGCTGGCCACTGATGGGGTAAGGATATTCTTCACTCAGGTTTTCCGTGATGGGTTTTTCCATGCCGATATGCACCCAGGCAATATCTTCGTTGGCAAAAACGGAATCTACTCAGGCGTTGACTTCGGTATCATGGGCACCTTATCTGACGCCGACAAGACATATCTGGCTCGCAATTTTGCGGCTTTTTTTGAGCGCGACTACAAATCGGTGGCCGTTGCGCATGTCGAGGCAGGCTGGGTTCCAAGAGATACGCGGGTGGATGAGTTCGAGGCCGCAATTCGTAGCGTCTGTGAGCCGATCTTTGATAAGCCTCTAAACGAAATCTATTTTGGCAATGTGTTGTTGCGACTGTTTGATGTGTCGCGCCGATTTCGAATGGAGATCCAACCGCAACTCGTGCTGCTACAAAAGACCTTGTTACAGGTTGAGGGTTTGGGCCGACAGCTCTACCCTCAGTTAGACCTACGGCCGGTGGCGCAGCCCATCCTTAAACAATGGATGGATGAACAAATTGGTTGGCGCGGACTGGTCAGACAGATTCGCAAAGAAGGGGTGCTGTGGTCGTCAACTATTCCTCAGCTCCCTCGCTTGATTCATCGCACCCTTGAGAATAGCCCCTCTGAGCGCCTGGCTAGCATTGAAGCGGCTATCAACCGGGTTAACAACACCCAGCGCTGGCAATCCGCCCTAATTGCCAGCCTGGTCGGATTGTTCGCCTTGGTTGCTGCGGCGTATGTCTATCTGCTCTTGTTTTGGAGTAGTTAATCTGCCACTTTTCAGCACTAATGTTCCACGTTATTCTTTAAATCTGTTGGACTTGGGATGATTTTTTCATGACAGCCTTGCTCGCATTTGTTGTCGTTTACTTGCTCGCAACTCTGGCACTTGGCCTTTATGCCGGAACTCGCGTCAAAACCTCCACTGACTTTGCCCTAGCCGGTCGCAGTTTGCCGCTGGTGATGATCATCACCACCACCTTTGCCACTTGGTTTGGTGCCGAAACCGTCATGGGAATCTCGGCCAAGTTTGTGCAGGGGGGGCTCAAGAATGTTGTAGAGGATCCTTTCGGCGCGTCGCTTTGCTTGATTTTTGTGGGTATTTTTTTTGCTTCTAGACTCTACAAGATGACACTGCTGACCATTGGCGACTACTATCGCAAGCGTTATGGCAAGGGCGTCGAGATTTTCTGTTCAGTCGCCATCATCCTCTCTTACTTGGGCTGGGTAGCCGCCCAGATTACCGCGATTGGGTTGGTGTTCAATCTGGTGTCTGGTGGTGCGATCAGCGTCGAGACCGGCATGGTGATTGGTACACTCTCAGTGCTCATCTATGTGGTGTTTGGCGGTATGCTGGCCATTGCCTGGACAGACTTTATCCAGATGATCGTACTGGTCGCAGGACTCACCATCATCGCGATGATGGCGGGCAGCATGGCCGGAGGCCCGAACAAAGTGCTAAATCTCGCAATATCGAATGAATGGTTCCAGTTTTTCCCTGAGCCAAAGTTTCACGATGTTGTTTTCTTCATCGCAGCTGCAATCACAATGATGCTGGGCTCGATTCCGCAACAGGATATTTTCCAACGCGTTATGTCGGCTAAAGATGCAAAGACCGCCTCGCGCGGCGCAATCATCGGGGGGCTATGTTACTTCGGGTTCGCCTTTGTACCGATGTTTATCGTTGCATGTGCGGTATTGGTGATGCCCGAAGAATCCAAACAGCTACTTGCTGAAGACCCACAAAAAGTGTTGCCCTCTTTGATACTAAATCACATGCCGTTTTTTGCCCAGGTTCTATTTTTTGGTGCGTTGCTATCTGCGGTCAAATCGACGGCGTCGGCAACGTTGCTCGCTCCTTCCACCAGTTTTGTCGAGAACATATACAAGAACCTTCGGGGCGGACTAACCGACAAACAAGAATTGATTGCCTTCCGTGTGACCTTGGTGGTGTTTACTGCAGTTGTGTTGTCATACTCGATCGTGATGCGCGGCACACCCATATACGAAATGGTATCCACCGCCTATCAGGTCACGCTATGTGGTGCCTTTGTGCCATTGGTCGCGGGCCTCTACTGGAAGCGCGCCAATCGGCACGGGGCGATAGCCTCAATAGTCATGGGCGTCACCACCTGGCTACTGCTACTGACAACGCCGCTTGGCGAGCAGTTTCCTGCGCAACTCGCGGGCTTGATCATGGCGGGCCTCGGCATGGTGGTTGGCTCACTAATCACAAATCCGCACGAGCACCATGCCCACCCAGCCGGCGCGGACCACTCGACCCCCGCGGTCAATCATTAGCAGAGGCCTAGCCTTTCAATGTTGTCGTACCCGGCGTCCGTGCCTGCGGTTATCGGCGGCATGGTCGGCCAATTGGGCATTTCATGCCATTGGTTTTGCGTTTCGTCGCTTCGCGCTCGTCTGAGCCGCGCAGTAACTTTAATCTGTTGTCATCGCACCAACCCAATCAACCCGCACACCTTGCGTTTGATCCGTGCAACAGGAGTGACCCAATGCGACCGGCGGTTAATGCTCTGTAGTCTGGCAGAAACGTATGCGTATTCTTTTGGCGGCAGCACTCTTCGTCACCATTCTTGGCGCATTAATGCTTGCAGAACATCTCCCACGGATTACTACGGTAGCGCGCCTACAAGCCGGTGATATCCAGATTGCTCGACTGGATGGGCGCAACCAACCGAACGCCTATCGCGGCAATTCGATCAATCGCTAGAAGTTCCAGTCAAATGCTAGTCCCTTAGTCGAACCTCCCTCGACTAACTCGCCCGGGCCGGAAACGGCTTGGGCATTTTTTTCCGAGAATGGGCATTTAGTTGATTTCCACGCACTTCGCCACCGCAGTGTCATCGGAAATTCACATTCGTGCGTCAATGTCTTCCCCACAAATTTAAAGTTTTTTCCATTTAGTGCCGTAAAAATTAGCATGATGTCCGGAATCGCCAACTACTATCCAGTTACCATCTTTGTTGCCATCGCGTCTGCGGTTTTAATTCCTTTCTGCGTGGTGGGTGCCCGTCGATGGCCTAGAGCGGCAGTGGTCAGGAACACCACTACCGTATCGATGACGACGCCCGCGACCGACGCCGGGAAAGTTCGAAACATCGGACTTAGACGAGTGGCGATCTACGGGTCGGTCGATCAGCCCACCGGACGAATGAGGTCGATAGCCCGTCAATCTGTAGCTAGCCGCATACGTGCGTTGGAGGGGGGGGTGTCAACCAGCCCGCATGATCTACCCGGATTGGCATCAATCTTCGCGGCGAGGCGCCCTGGTTTGCAGAAAGCATCGCCGCGTGGCGGCCACCGTTTGGCGGTTGTTCGTTAGGTCGGCAGGCGGCCCCAGCATATAAGGAAGAAACAGCTGTAATCGCGGAAAAGGCGCGCTGTGGAGCCGCTAAATCGCGTTCGTATGGTTGCGCTTATTCCAAGTTCCCGGCCCCCTTCATGCTGCGCCCACTTTGGCGGCAACGTGGTTTTTGACAATCTGGCGCTGACTGTTCATCAGGCATGGTCATGATGGCCGGCCCCATTTATCCAAGCTGGTTTCCAAGAAAAATTTGCTAAAGACCCCCGTCAATCAATGGGCTCCAAGTTTCTTTGGATCGAGTTGTCACGATTGCCTGGCATCCCCTCTGCCCGCCCTGCAAACCGCGCCATAGATTCTGCACTTCGCTCCCAAGCACATAGCCTTGGCAGAAGCGGGGCGCTATGCTCACATCCTCATAGACCACACGCGCATTCGGAGTCCGGTATGGAAGTGATGTTTTGGTTATCGCAGCAATCGCCATGGGTTTGGGTCATGGCATCGGTAGGCTCGTCTACGGCGGCCCTGCTGTGGGCGGTTGCCGAACACTAACGATACGCAACTTTTGGAAAAGCGGATGACACCTTATCCGCCGTAAACTGACACCATGTTTAGAGCAATCAGCAACGCTATTTATCGCACACCTTGGTGGGCAATGGGCCTGGGCGGCCTTTTCGTCATTTTGTTACTGGCCTTGTTTACGGTCCCCTTCTATGTGCTACGGCTGACCGACTCCGGCAAAAGCCAAGCGGAAAGACGGGCGATTCAACGCGAGATCGACTACACCTTCGGCGATAGCGCATTAGGCATTGCCGAACGGGTGGTGAGCGCGATGGAGCAACGAACCAGTGATCCGGCGCGCAAGTCCGAACTTGAAAAGGCCCTTAAGGATATCGCAGACGCGCGAAGAGACATGTTCAACGCCGAGCGCGACGCGACGCGCGCCATCGGCGATGCGAAACGTGATGTCGCTCGGGAAGCCCGCCGTGTTGCTAAAGAAGCAGCCAATGCCGCCCGCTCCACCGCTCGCGATGCGGCAATCAGCGCGCGCGATTTGGCCAAAGAGCGGATCGAAGAATTGCGCACAGCTCGGCGGGAAGCGGTCGATTTACAGTCGAGAGTTGGACTGAAAGATGCAGCGGCACTGGCGCCGTTCGATAAGGCCATCAAGGCAGCCGAGGAAAACGAACGTGCCGCCGAAGTGGCACTTAAACAGCTCAAGGATAAACAGCCCCAGTTTTCTCTCAGTATGGGCGCGGACGGCATTAAATTCATGGGCAACGTGGCTAAAGAGACGCACGATCCGGCCGTCCCCGCACCCCCGAAAGCAGACAAGGCTGCCGTTGCACCACCAGCGTCTGACGCCTTGCATTTGGACGGTGGTAACAAAGACAAGCACGCCCGCGGAGTTATCTATGTTGGCCCCGGCAGCCAGCAAGTCATTACGATTGATGTTTCTGGTGAAGTCGGCGCAGAGAAACCGCCGCTGCCCCTATTACCTGCCGAGCTGCGTGAAGATATCCGTCGCAAGGTGACGAGTGACTTCAGGCGCATGGGGATTGGCTCGGCGTTGATTATGACGTTCATCCCGTTATTCATCATGTTGCTGATTGCGAAGTTCTACATCGGGCGCTCGCGGCGTGCGCTGGAAGTGGCGAACCTCAAAACAAAGGAGGCAGAGTCGGCAAACGTTAATCGCCAGATTGTCGAAGCGAAACTGATGGCGCTACAGGCACAGGTTGAGCCCCACTTTCTCTACAACACGTTAGCAAATGTGCAAGCACTCACAGAAGTCGATCCACAAAAAGCGAATGAGATGACCGGGCACTTAATCCAATACCTGCGTGCGTCATTGCCCAAAATGCGCGAAAACATTTCCACTGTCGGACAAGAAATCGAACTGGTACGTGCCTACTTAAATATCCTCAAAATGCGCATGGGCGCACGTCTTGAGTTTGGTATTGACGTACCCGAAGACTTGCTGGTGCTGCCGTTTCCACCGTTGATGCTTCCGTCACTTGTTGAGAACGCGATTAAACATGGCCTTGAGCCACAACGGGAGGGCGGGCGCGTTGATGTCCTGGCAGAACGCGTTGGGACGGGTGATGACGCCATGATCCGCCTGATCGTCAAAGACACTGGCCGCGGATTTTCGGATGCCCCAGTTCAAGCTGGCAGCGGGGTAGGTCTCGCCAATGTCCGCGAGCGGCTGGTAGCCTTGTTTAGCGGACGAGCCCATCTTACGCTTGAGGCAAACACCCCCAAAGGATGTATCGCTACGATTGAGGCTCCCGCCAAGGGCGCTTCCCCATTTTCGGCGACGGCAACTGCGCCGGCTGAAAGCACGATACATAGGACTTGGCGCGGCAAGATTCTTCATTTTGCCGCCCGCACCCATAGTTTTTGGGCGAACCTTCTTGTCAAAGCATTTGGCTTCATTGTCGCGCTACTGGGCATCATGTTTATCATCGGCATCATTGGTCTTGCTTCTGGGGTGTTGCCCATGACGGTTGGTGAAACGCAGATTTCCGGAATTGAGGGAATGGCGCTTGGTACGATTGCACTGCTGTTGGCGTTCGGCGCCCTTTCAATAGCTGCTCTTGTCGTTCTGGCGGTTATCTACGGACTAGGATTTCTGCTGCTGGCCGTGGCTATCGGCGTGCCGGTCATTGTGCTGTTGAGCATTTTCCCGGCATTGTTGCCATTTGCCGTCATCGGCTTTGTTGTTTACTGGTTCTGGTGGCGCAAGCGCGCCAAAGCAGCCGTCGCCGAGTCACCGAAAGCGTGATGTAATCAAGCTGGTGCGAGGTGGCTCTTCGACTGCCAGAGGGTTTTTCTTCAGCCAATCAATTTCTGAGTAGTGCATATGAACTTAACTGCAATCATCGCCGAAGACGAACCAATTCTACGCGCCCAACTAAAGGCCAAGCTAGCCAAGTTGTGGCCGGACTTAACAATTGTCGCTGATGTTGGTGACGGTGAAGCCGCGCTGGAGGCGATCACCGAACATCAGCCGCGGCTGGCCTTCTTGGACATTCAAATGCCGGAGATGACGGGCATTGAAGTGGCGCGAAGCCTCGCTGCCAACAAGGAACTTAAGTGCCATATCGTATTTGTGACGGCGTTCGACCACTATGCCGTTGACGCATTTAATGCCGGGGCCATTGACTACGTACTGAAGCCGTATTCGGATGATCGTCTTCAGGCTGCGGTGGGGCGTCTCAAAGAACGGTTAAGTGCGGTGCCCGCGCAGCCGCAGAATCTCGATTCTCTGATTCAGCAGCTCGCTGCCAAACTCAATCCAACCGCCGAAAAGCTAAAGTGGATTAAGGCAAGTATTGGTTCCACTCTTCGCCTGATCCCGGTAGAAGAAGTCTTGTTCTTTCAGTCTGACGAGAAATACACGCTGGTAGCGACGAAGGAATTTGACGCATTAATCAAGACGCCCATCAAAGATATTTTGGCGGGTATCGATCCGGACAAGTTCTGGCAAATCCATCGCTCTACCATCGTGCAGGCGGCGGCGATCGATGCGGTCACACGGGATTTCCGCGGGCAAGCGACAGTGAAGGTCAAAGGACGCAAAGAAAATCTGACGGTATCGCGGCCGTTTTCGCATCTTTTCAAGCAGATGTAGCCCGTGGAGTCAAACTGAAGCCTAGACGTTGCTGATTTCGTCGCATGAAGCTGGGCTTTGCGAGAAAATGAGCATTTCCCCCCTGAGCTTGCTCCCATGATCTATCGACTTGGCACGACCGCCCCCCGACTAAAAGGGAATAACTACATCGCACCTAGCGCGGCAGTCATCGGCGACGTGGTGATGGAAATGAATGTAAACGTCTGGTGGGGTGTGACGATACGCGGTGACAACAACACAGTAACGCTAGGTGAAAACGTCAATATTCAGGATGGCGCGGTGTTACACACCGATGAGGGGGTCATGCTAAATCTAGAGAAGGATGTTTCCATCGGACATATGGCGATGTTGCACGGGTGTACAGTGAAAGAAGGCTCACTAATTGGCATTCGTGCCGTTGTACTCAACAATGCGGTGATCGGGCGTGAATGTCTAATCGGTGCTGGCGCACTCATCTCCGAAGGTAAGGTTATTCCTGACCGAAGTCTGGTTCTTGGCGCGCCCGGGAAAGTCGTCAGGCAGCTAACGGATCAGGAGGTGAAAATGATTCGTTGGATTGCTCAGCATTATGTCGAAAACGCGGAACGATATCGCTACACTCTGGCCGAGGTGAGCTGAACTGGGGACATCATGGGTGCCGATGCGAGGATCATGCCTGCCAATCTGGACACCCAGCTGGTACCGGAGTCAAAATTTGTGCGCTGGGCGATCTCCGCCTACGTGCTGATTCTTGTTTATGCTAGCTTGGCACCCTTTGTTGGTTGGCAACAGCCACGCGGCATTACCCTTCTTGATTGGCCGCGCTACATCACTTACTTTGATGTTCTCATCAATATCGCCGCATACACACCGCTCGGTGCCCTTATTGCCGCGCATTTGCAACATCCGCTGAAACCCGTCACAGAAAAAAATCGCCGATGGCTTCCCATCATCGGTGTAGTCGCGGCCACTGGATTCATCCTGTCTTTCTCGCTGGAATTTCTGCAAGCGTTTCTGCCGGGGCGCGTCTCATCGCCAGTTGATTTCTTGGCCAATACGGTCGGTGCGGCATTGGGCACGGTGCTCACACTGACGCCCAAGGGGCGGCAAGTCACCAGCTGGTTGGTATCGCTACGGCACCAATATTTCTCGGATGCGCCGGCGACTGACTGGGGAATACTGCTACTTGTGCTTTGGGTCGTGGCACAGCTAAACCCCGCCATTCCCTTCTTTGAAGCGGGCATGCTTGCAGAGCATGCTATTTCGGCTACCTTGATAGCCAGCGGCACAGCAACACCCTATGACCCGCTAACCTTGCTTCCACAGGTGGTTGGTATCGCACTTAACGTGGCTGCGTTCGCGATGTTTGTTTCCGTGTTGACACATCCCGACCAACTGTCTCTGCCTCAGGTCGTGGTGATCTTGGCGGTCGGTTTTGTCGCCAAACTTACCATGGCGTCATTGCTCCTCAAGGTGCCGCAACTCGTATCTTCGCTAGCGCCGGCAACGGTCATCGGGGTAACATCGGGTTTATTGATGCACCTTATCTTCTCGAAGCTACGTTATCGGTGGCGGGCATTTTGGGCAGCGCTGTTTGTTTTTGCCGGTGGCGTGGTGGCGAAGCTGGTCAGTGTATATGCTGCGCTTGATCAGGCCCTGGGACTCTTTAGCTGGTCGTATGGGCAACTCGCAAATTTTGCGAGTCTTACCCGATGGATCAATGAAATTTGGCCGCTGGCGGCGCTGGTATTGCTTGCGGTCGTGTTCGTCTCAACCAGTTCGCCAACCAATTCGGAGTCGACATGAGTTACTTTAGGCAGCATGTGTTCTTTTGTGTCAACCAACGACAGGCGGGGGGAAACTGCTGCAACAACCATCATGCGGAGGAGATACGTAGTTATGCAAAAAAACGTATCAAGGAGTTGGGCCTTAATGGCAAAGCAAACATACGCATCAATGCTGCAGGGTGTATGGATCGCTGCGATGAAGGACCCGTCTTGGTGATATATCCGGAGGGCGTCTGGTACACCTACGTTGACAAAACTGACATTGACGAGATTGTCAGCGAGCACATCCAAAACGGGCGTGTCGTTGAGCGTTTGAAAATTTAGACTGGTCATGGCCGCCCACTATCCTGTAGAGCGATTTCTCTTGCATGGTACGGCTGGGGATATCGAGGTTGCGGCTCATCTGCCTTCCGAGGTTGCACCTCGCGCTATTGCTGTCGTGGCGCATCCGCATCCACTGTTTGGCGGCACGATGGAAAATAAGGTCGTCACTACAGTTGCCCGTGCGATGTTTGACGCAGGAGCCGCAGTATTCCGTTTTAACTTCAGGGGCGTGGGCAAAACCGGCGGCGTGCACGATGAGGGCTGTGGCGAAACCATCGATATGCTAAGCGTCATCTCACACGCACGGGCGATGAAAGGGCTTTCACTGCCGTTGTGGCTGGCCGGGTTCTCGTTCGGTGGTGCCGTGGCGTCGGCGGCGTCTGAGAAGGTGCCTGCGGATGAAATGGTGCTTGTTGCGCCCGCGTTCAAACGTATTGCACATGGGGCAAGTGCAGAAGACAGCGCCAATGCGCCAGCTTCAACGCTGTTGATTCATGGCGAACACGACCAGACCGTGCCACTGGCAGAATCCTTGGACTGGGCGCGGAGCCGAGATATGGCGGTAGCGATCGTGCCAGGAGCCGATCATTTTTTCCACATGCGACTACACATCATCAAGCGATTGGTTACCCGCCATCTTCGTTAACACCGCCTGATCGGGGTTCTTGGGCCAGTCGCATAGCAGAACGAGTTGTGTCATATTAGGCTGTGATGTTTCCCTGCTATGCCTATTTACTATTTATTCGCCCCTTCGACGAAATGCATATGCTTAACGCAATTCCGCTTTTTGCCAATCTTAATGAGATGCAGCTTGCTAGCATCGGCGCGCATCTGGCGCTTAAGTTTTATGAAAAAGGCGAGTGCATCTTGAACGAAGGCGAGATAGGCGATTCAATGTACATAATTTTGACCGGTCAGGTAAAGGTGTATTCGGTTGATGCAACCGATCCCTCTCGGGAGGTTATCCTCAAGACCCTAGGCCCAGGCGAATTTTTTGGGGAGCTACCGTTGTTTGATCAAGAACCGCGTAGCGCAAGTGTGGCAACGATGGAGCGATGCCACCTGCAGATACTGTCGTACCGCTCGTTCCGTCGAGCCATGGAGGCCTCTCCTGACATCGCACAATGTGTCATGGAAACACTCGCCCGCCGACTGCGCGCGGCAACACGCAAAATCGGTGACCTTGCACTGCACGATATTTCCAGCAGGGTGTCAAGAGCGCTGCTAGAACTCGCCATCATGTCCAATGGCCGACGGGTGGTCGGTGAGCCGTTCACCCAACAGGATCTCGCAAACATGGTAGGCGCGTCGCGCGAAATGGTGAATCGCACCCTAAAGGATCTTGAAGAGCATGGCTACATTTCTGTGGAACGAAAGTCAATTACCATCCTGAATGATCGAATGCCGAGTTAGGCAGGGAGGGTATCCGGAATGTAGTGTGGGTTTGTTACATGCGCGTGGGAAGATGTGAAATTGAATTGTAGAGGTGGCATATCTCTCAAGCATAGCGTCTCAGGGGGAAACACTCATTGGCTTTTGCTGCCAAATAGCGGTACCCAGAAAAAAGCCCACTCAAAAGTGGGCTTTTTTGTTGCCAGAAGTCTTTTATTTGTACTTTATGCTACAGCCATATGGTGTTGTCGAGGCGGTGCTGATAGGCTTGTTCGCTTTGGATTCATCCAACGCGGCTACAACAAAGTTTTTCGCGGTCTTTATCTCTTCTTGTCTGGTACCGCGCTTGTCGTCGATCGCGCCCGCATAAATCAACGTCCCGGTCGGGTTGATAACATACATATGTGGCGTGGTTTTTGCCCCATAGAGTCGACCAACACTGCCGTCAGAATCAGCCATGTAGCTGTCAGGAGCTGCTTTCTTATTGGCGATGTAGCCTTTCAGTTTCTCGTTGGTCATGTAGTCTTGGTGCGACGGATTGGTCGAGTTGACCGTTAACCAGACCGTATCTTTTGCATCGTACTTGTTTTGTAACGATTGCATGTTGCTTGAGTCGTAGTGCTTGACGACAAAAGGACACGCTGGGTTGTGCCATTCTAGAACGACATGTTTGCCTTTGAAATCGGCCAGCTTTACGGCTTTGCCGTTGATGTCGTTTAGGCTGAAGTCCGGCGCAGGCTGGCCCACGGACGCGGCATTAGCGATAGCGGCAGTGCCAATCAGGGTTGAGGCAATCAAGGATGCGAGAAGTGAGTTTTTCATGGCTTTCCTTACCGAAAGATTTGATCAAGATTGGTGGGGGAGCAGTGCCAGCGGCACCTCGGTGTACTAAGAACGCAGGATGCCAAAATAGTTGCAGTTCGCGCATGGTACACCGCATGGTACACGCCACTCCAAAGGCTTGGCCGAGAGAAGCGCTGTACCAAAAAATGCTCGATTAAGCCATCCGTTTCCTGAGTTCCGTGTCCACAGCGTGCATGTACTGCTCTGTGGTCAGGTACGGATGGTCTGGCCGAATAAGAATCGCGAGGTCCTTGGTCATCTCGCCGCGTTCAACAACGTCAACACAGGCTTTCTCAAGCTTCAGCGCAAAATCGACCACGTCCGGTGTGTCGTCCATACGACCGCGCGCTTGGAGACCGCGAGTCCACGCGTAGATAGAGGCAATTGGATTGGTGGAGGTCGGTTTGCCCTGCTGGTGCATCCGGTAGTGGCGTGTCACCGTACCGTGTGCCGCTTCTGACTCGACCGTTTTGCCATCGGGAGACATCAAGACCGATGTCATCAAGCCAAGCGACCCGTATCCCTGAGCAACGGTGTCGGACTGCACGTCGCCGTCGTAGTTTTTGCACGCCCATAGGTAACCACCGCTCCACTTTAGATTGGACGCCACCATGTCATCGATTAAGCGATGTTCGTATGTCAGTCCCTCGGCTTCAAACTTCGCCTTGAACTCGGCGTTAAAAATTTCTTCGAAGAGGTTTTTAAAACGACCGTCGTAGATCTTGAGGATGGTGTTCTTGGTGGACAAGTAGACGGCGTATTTGCGTTGTAAGCCATAGTTAAAGCAAGCGCGGGCAAATCCGGCGATTGATTCATCGAGGTTGTACATAGATAGCGAAATGCCCGCTCCCGGTGCCTTAAACACTTCTTTTTCGATCGGTGCCGAGCCGTCACTGGGTGTGAATTTGACGCTAAGGGTGCCAGCGCCGGGGAATTGAAAGTCCGTTGCACGGTATTGGTCACCAAATCCGTGCCGCGCGACGACCACCGGTTTGTCCCAGTGTGAAACGAGGCGTGGGACGTTTTTGCAGATGATCGGCTCACGGAAAATGGTGCCATCTAGGATATTGCGGATGGTGCCGTTTGGCGACTTCCACATCTGCTTTAGATTAAATTCTTTGACTCGTGCTTCATCTGGCGTGATGGTAGCGCACTTGACTGCGACGCCATACTGTTTTGTTGCCATCGCAGACTCGACGGTAACTTTGTCGTCAGTTGCATCGCGATGTTCCATGCCCAAGTCATAGTATTTAAGGTCAATGTCCAAATAGGGCAGGATCATTTTTTCGCGAATCATCTGCCAAATGATTCGCGTCATTTCATCGCCATCCATTTCAACGATAGGGTTTTTGACTTTAATTTTGGACATGGATTTTCCTAGGGGTTGAAGGAGCCCGGCGACTGCAAACACAATGCCAAGGGGGAGCAACAAAGTCTAAAATTATAGCAAACAGGTCAGCCCCGCGGGCGATCGTCGAATCTTCAAACCCTAGCAAAGACGGGCATTTCCGGCAAATTTCGCTTTGAAACCCCCGTCTTTTTTTAGACCTTTGCCACCGGGAACGGCGGTCTAAAGATTCAAGTGCAACACCCCACATGTGGTCCCATGCGCTCGCCCTTGACACCGAGCATGCCCAAGAAGTGCCTCACCACAGTCGCATATATCGATTGTGGCGTTAGTGTGCAATCGAGTGTCCCAGGAACATTCTTATTAAACATAAAGTCGGAGTGCTATCTGAGTCTCTAAGGCAACTGGACTGTTATCGAACTGCTTTACTACGCGCTCCTGTCCCATAGATTGCGTTTCTAGCGGCTTGGTTTTGGGGATTGCGCACTACCTATTTTGGTAGTTGAAACTACCCCACTAGAGGTCACTCCTCTCCCGCGATGTAGTGGCGCACAGTTCGTCCAGTCTGTTACGGCTTGCTCCGTCGTCCTAAAGGCAGACCAGATTTCAGAATCCTAGGATTCTGAAAATTCCGACGTCTCCTCCTTCGGACTTGCCTCGGCCCTGCTTCAGCAATCCTAGGATTGCGATCAAGCGCCGTGGCGCACTGGGTAGCAATAAGATTAGTCCTTGGCTGTGATACGTGTAGAAAATTTCCCTATCGGGATATTTTCCGGTTAAATTGGATATCCTTGGCCTTTTATTACCGAACAGGAAATTTTCCTTGAAACACAGCTGCAAAACGCCTATAATTGCCCGATCGGGAAATTTTATTGAAATTTGACATCAACGTCGCAATAATTTCCCGAACAGGAAAGTTTTTGTGAAAATCAACATTGATACACCTCAAGCCTTAGGGCAGATCGCACGAGCTGCCCGAAAGCAACTTGGTCTGACGCAACCCAAGCTAGCACTGGCTGCCGGGGTAGGTGTTCGATTTATCGTTGACATGGAGGCAGGCAAGCCTACGGTTCGGCTGGAAAACGTATTGCGTGTTCTGAACGCTCTTGGGGCACAGCTGACCGTAGATGGTTTAGGTGAATCGTCGTCAGAAGCGCAGGATACCTAGCATGCACCAACAACTAGATGTGTGGTTGCTGCAACAGCGTGTTGGCACGCTGACTCGGGTCGAGGGACTGCTGAGCTTCTCATATGCCCCTGAGTGGCTCGCAAGGAAAGCGACAGGCGGGATCTATGGTGCAAGCAAAGTGCCGCTTTCGCAATCACTACCCGAGAGAATCGAGACATTCGACGATCGCGCTTCGCGCCCGTACTTTGCTGGCCTGCTGCCCGAAGGGAACAAGCGCCACGTAATTGCGCGCGTGCTGCACGTATCCGAAAAGAACGATTTCGGACTACTCGATGGTATCGGTGGAGAATGCGCAGGAGCCGTGACGTTCTTGGAGCAAGGACAACAACCTGCATCTGCAGACGCGCCAAACGAAGTACGATGGCTCGATAACACGGAGCTTTTACGACAGCTTGAAGAATTGCCAAAGCGACCGATGCTCGCTGGCGAAGATGGAATTCGGCTTTCGCTCGCAGGAGCACAAGACAAGTTACCAGTTGTTGTTGATCTTGTCGCGCCGAGTATCCGATTTGGTCTTCCTCTCAAGGGGACACCGAGTTCACACATTATCAAGCCACCTATATCTGGGGTCGAAGGGAGCGTCTTCAATGAAGGGTTCTGCATGCGGCTCGCTGCAGAACTCAAACTTGATGTCGCAAAAACGTTCATTCACCGAACCGGAGAAATGCTCTTTCTAGTTGTTCAGCGATACGACCGGAGACAAATCAACACGGGCAACAACGAAAACATAAAACTTGGGCGCTTGCATCAGGAGGATTTTTGCCAGGCGCTTGGTGTCGTTCCAGAGGCGAAGTACCAGAACGAGGGCGGCCCCGATCTTGAGCAAATTTTTAGTCTCGTCAAGCGGACCACAAGACCGAGTGCGCCAAACACTTTGCGATTGATTGACTTCGTGATTTTCAATGCGTTGATTGGCAATCATGATGCTCATGCAAAAAATTTCTCCTTGCTCTATACCGAAAAAGGTGCTGTCTTGGCCCCGTTGTACGATGCGCTATCGACAGCTGTTTATCCCAACCTGAACGAAAAGATGGCAATGAAAATTGGCAGTAAGTACAAATTTGCCGATCTTCAAGCAAGACATTGGGAGCAATTCGCGACTGCAGCATCGCTTTCACCAGCTCAAGTCCGAAAGCGCGTTCTTAACATTGCAGGACGCCTTCCAAATCTCGCAAAGTCACTTCAAGCAAAGATGGAAATGGAAGGTTTCGGGCATAAGGTTCTTGGGGATGTTGTGCAGTTGATTGAACAAAGGTGTGCGGTCACAGAGAGGCGCTTCTCTAGCGCGCATCCGACGCAAAGTGAGGGCCAAACTGCTGATTAGGAGCGGGCGACCAAATTCGTCTTCAATTCATACGCCCCCCACTCGAGCTAGTGAGGTTGGTCGCGAATTTCGAGTACGAGCGATAGCAGGATAATCCTGATATTGGAGGGTACGGAAATGAAATGATTACCGAAGCAGACCTACACGCTGGAGTTTAAGCAAGAAGCGATTCGGCGGATGGAAGTAGAAGGCAAAAAGCAGGCAGACGTGGCGCGCGAGCTGGGGATCATCGAACAAACGCTGCATAGCTGGCGCAAGGCACATGGTCAGGGCAAGCTTGCCGGGGCGACGAGTAATGGCAAGCCGATCAGCGAGGAGCAGATGGAGTTATCTCGGGTGCGCGCCGAGAATGCGCGACTGAAGATGGAGGTCGAGATTCCAAAAAAAAAGCGACGGCGTACTTTGCAAAAGAACATCTGTGAAGTACGCCTGGATTAGTCGGCATGAACGCGCCTACCCACTGAACGCCATGTGCGACGTACTGAATGTGATTGAGCGTTGGGGTGCGAAGAGCGTTCGATTCGAAAAAATCCAGTTTTGGAAAAGGCCTTTAGAGATGATGTGAACGACGCTTACGCCAGAGTTTTAGAAAATAGGCAGAGTTTTAGAAAAAAGCCCCTAGCGCGTAGCGCTAAGGGCTTGATTTTTGGTGGCCTGGGGCGGAATCGAACCACCGACACAAGGATTTTCAGTCCTCTGCTCTACCGACTGAGCTACCAGGCCGTAATTCGGTCTTTACCGCAAGTTGTATGAGCCACACTGCGGAAAGCCGGTGATTATACTGTCAATCTCCACCGATTCCAAATTGCCCAATCTGCCCCGAATCATTGCTGGTTTGCTCGTTTCGTCCGCCGGCGGGGCACTTTGTGCGTACATCCACACGCCGCTGCCCTGGATGATTGGTCGGCTGTTGGCGATGGCGGTCTGCAACTTCAGTGGTGCCCACCTCTTGGCCCCTCCGCTCGGACGAGAGCTAGGGCAGTTGCTGGTGGCGGTTACGCTGGGCCTGTACTTCACTCCAGTCGTGGCGACCGAGGTCGCAACCCACGCACTGTTGCTGATTGTGGCTGCGTTTGCCGCCATTGGTGTGGGGCTGGTCGCAAGCCGGGTGTTGATGCGTTTTGCAAAAGTCGATCAGCCGACCGCATTTTTTGCCTCTGTACCCGGCGGTGCTGCGGAGATGGCAAATTTGGGGGAGCGTTTTGACGCGGCTGTGGACAAAGTTGCCGTGGCGCATTCGCTGCGAATCATGTTGGTGGTGTGCACCATACCGGTGTTGCTTACGTTGCTCGACGTGCATGGCGGTGATGTTTATCGGCCGGTGCTGATCCCGTTTTCAGGCTTAGGCTTGGCCGCTTTAATGGCAGCAGGAATTTGTGGCGGGCTCATTTTCCGTCGCACCAGTTTTCCCAATCCATGGATGATGGGGCCGTTGTTGATGACGATTCTGGTGACCTCGTTGGGCGTCGAGTTGTCCTCGATGAACAGCCTTTTGACCAATGGCGGTCAGGTGCTGCTCGGGTGCGCATTGGGGGCAAGATTCTCCCGGACATTTTTGCGCGAGGCACCGCGCTTTGTCGCGGTGGTGATTGCAACTATTTTCCTGATGATGTTGCTCTCGACGCTAATCGCGCTGGGGATGGGGCAACTTGCCGGGATATTTCTGCCTTCGATGGTGCTGGCAATGGCGCCGGGCGGCATCGCCGAAATGTCGATTACGGCGAAGACGCTTCAACTGGGCGTTGCGCTTGTGACCGCAGCACACGTGACGAGGGTTGTGATCATCATTGCATTTACGGAGTCGATTTACCGTCAGCTCATCATCAAGAAACGCTGAGCTCATAAAAAAACCCGCAGACAAAACTGTCTGCGGGTTAACTAGCCAGGTGGAGGACTCAACTCAACCCGGACACTTAGCCTGCTCACAAAAATTCGCGCGCAGGCCAATTCTGCCGAACTCAATGGTCGCGATGAACGTCCATGTCTTTGGTTTCGCGAATGAAGATCATGCCGATAACGAAGGTGCCAAGCGCGACCACGATCGGACACCAGAGCCCGTAATAGATGTCTCCGGTTGCAGCGACCATCGCGAACGCGGTGGTCGGCAACAAACCGCCAAACCAGCCGTTACCGATGTGATACGGCAGGCTCATCGACGTATATCGAATTCGGGTCGGGAACAATTCCACGAGCATCGCGGCGATTGGCCCGTATACCATCGTGACCAACGCGATCAGCACGAACAGAATTGCGGTCACCATGACTTTGTCCATCTTGGCATCGTCTGCCTTGGTGGTCAGCCCGGACGCTTTTGCCGTATCCAGCACTTCTTTTTTGAACGCAGCGATTGCGGCCGCGCTATCTTTGTCAAACGCATCTTGCGCCGCGTTGAGTTTGGCTTCTGGCGCGTTGATGATTTTGTCGCCAATGGTCACTGTTGCCGACGCACCGGGTGCTCCCGACGCATTGACGTATGGCACAAACGCTTGGGCTAGTGTTCGTTTGGCGATGTCGCACGACGTCGTGAAGTGAATCTCACGCGCAATCGGGCTGCCTTGGAACGAACAAGTAGCCAAGTCCGACGTCACCGTGACCTTGGTCGACTTCTGTGCTGCTGCGAGTGAAGGATTCGCTGCGGTCATCAACGCCGGGAACAGTGTGAAGTACGACAGCGCTGCAATCAGGCAGCCGGCCATGATGATCATCTTTCGGCCAATCTTGTCGGACAGCCAACCGAAGAAAACAAAGAACGGCGTACCGAGCAATAGCGACACGGCAATCAGAATGTTGGCGGTCTTTGCGTCGACTTTGGCGATGCTCGTCAAGAAGAACAAGGCATAGAACTACCCCGTGTACCAAACGACGGCTTGACCTGCCGTCAAGCCCACCAGAGCCAGAATGACAATCTTCAAGTTTTTCCATTGACCGAAGGATTCAGTCAAAGGTGCTTTGGACACCTTGCCTTCCTCCTTCATTTTCTGGAAAGCAGGAGATTCATTCATGGAAAGCCGAATCAAAACGGAGATCCCGAGCAAGACGGCTGAAAGCAGGAAAGGCAAGCGCCAGCCCCAGTCATCGAATGCCGTACCGGTGAACTCTCTGCACGCAAGAATGACCACCAGTGACAAGAAGAGACCCAGTGTTGCGGTGGTCTGAATCCAACTCGTATACAGGCCGCGTTTGCCGTGTGGAGCGTGTTCGGCAACATAAGTCGCAGCACCGCCGTACTCGCCACCCAAAGCCAGCCCCTGCAACATGCGCAAGACGATGAGCAGTATCGGCGCTGTCAACCCGATCGCTTCATACGTTGGTAAACAGCCGACCACAAACGTCGAGGTGCCCATGATCAAGATCGTCACGAGGAAGGTGTACTTGCGGCCAACCATATCCCCCGAGCGGCCAAACACCAATGCGCCGAACGGACGCACTAGGAAGCCCGCCGCAAATGCGAGCAGGGCAAAGATATACCCGGCGGTTGGGTCGAGCCCCGAGAAAAACTTCATCGCTATGATCGCGGTCACGTCGATGTACCGCGAAGGCGGTAAATTCACTGCCTGAAAAGCGGCGGCACACTGTTATGTGGTTAGGTAAGATATCTGCATGAAACTGTACCGACGAACCCTACCAAGTGAAGAAACCATGTGGCGTGCCTTCGTTGCGCGCGACACCACCTATGATGGTGTTTTTTTGACAGGCGTAAAGACGACTGGCATCTTCTGCCGCACCACTTGCTCCGCGAGAAAACCGAAACGCGAAAATGTGTCGTTTTTTGCCAATGCGGACGAGGCCATGTTTGCTGGGTTTCGCGCGTGCCTGCGTTGCAAACCGATGGCGCGTACCTTTGATAAGCCAAATCTCGTTGATCCTCTCGTAGAGCTCATAGAAGAAAAGGACGGCATACGCATCCGTGACGGAGACTTGTTGGCCTTGGGCATCGACCCTTCAACCGCAAGGCGGCAGTTCAAACGTTACTTTGGAATCACGTTTCAGGCCTATAGCCGCGCAAGGCGATTGGGTGCGGCGCTGGCAATCGTGCGGGAGGCAACAATCACGGGAAAGGATACATTCGTGCTCGATCAACAACTCGATGCGGGCTTCGATTCGCCAAGCGGATATCGCGAGGCCTTTGCCCGCTTGTTTGGTTCGCAGCCTTCAAAAGCGGGTGGTGTTACAGTGATGTTTTCGACCTGGCTTGACACCCCCTTAGGGCCAATGCTCGTCATTGCCGATGACGCAGGCATTCACGTGCTTGACTTCGTCAATCGGCGCGGCTTGGAGAAGGAAATTGGCCGACTGCGGGCGAGAAACAAATGTGTGATTGTGCCGGGGAAGCAGCGTTATCTGATTCAGGCTGCGAAAGAAATCGGCGAGTATTACGCGGGTAAACGACAAACGTTCACACTCCCGTTGGCCGACTGCGGCACCCTTTTTCAGCAATCCGTCTGGAAACAACTTCTGGCGATCCCGGTCGGTCAGACACGTACATATGCGGATATCGCGAGGAAGATTGGTCAGCCAAAGGCGGTGAGGGCGGTAGCTAGGGCGAATGGTGACAACTATCGCGGTATTGTCATCCCGTGTCATCGTGTTATCGGCTCTGATGGCGCGCTAACTGGCTATGGTGGTGGCCTCGCTCGAAAGCAGTGGTTGCTCGACTTCGAGCGCGAAGTCGCCAGCGGGGCAGATTAGATTTGCACTGCAGCGATTGCGTTTTGTGCGGCCTCTGCGGAAGTGTAGCGATCGCCAGGTTCCTTGGCGAGCAGCCGCCTCAAGACAGGTTGAAATGGCGCAAATTTTTCCGGCAGCATCGGAACTGCGGCATTCACATGCATCGCCATAATTTCCACTGAAGTTGGCGCGAGATATGGTGGCCGACCTGTCAACATCTCAAAAAGTAAGACGCCAAGTGCGTAGAGGTCACTGCGCACATCTAGTGGACTAGCCGTCGCTTGTTCCGGGCTCATGTAGTAGGGGGTACCAAGAGCAATGTTGTTTTGGGTAAGTGCCAGACCCGAGCCGATTTGTTTTGCGATTCCAAAGTCTGCAAGCACCGCTTCGCCGGTCATTCGCATCAGTATGTTGGCAGGTTTCAGATCGCGGTGGATGATGCCTGCGCCGTGGATGGCTCCGAGTGCAGCAGCGATTTGCTCAGCATACTTTTGCGCGCGTTTTGGTGCCATGCCGGCGTCAATGTCAAGCCGCAAATCGCCCCCAGGTAAATACTCCATCCCAATGTAGAGATAGTTTTCGACAAGCCCATGCTCAAATACCCGGGCAACGTTTCGATGCGAAATGCGAACCAACATCGAGTATTCGGTCAAGAATCGATTAATCACTTCGCGCTGCTCACCTGAACGATCCGGCAGCCGTGCCAGTTTCAGCGCGTGCTGGTCACCGGTGTGGAGGTGTTTCGCCAGCAACACCTTCGAGCTGGCTCCCTCACCCAACGTGCGTACTGTCTCGTAACCTGGAACCGAAATCGCTGATCCACTTTCCCCTTTCAAGCCAAGCCCAACGGCGGCGTGCATCCCCATGCGGTTTCCTCGATCCGCCAGTCGTGAGGTCACCGCTTCGCCGAGCTCAGCTCCGCTAAAGGGTTTTATCAGAAAGTCACACGCCCCTACATTCATCGCCCGCTTAAACAAAGCGCGATCATCAGTACTGGAAATGAAAATCACCTCAGGCTGGCCGAGCGTTGGTGTCATTCGAACTGAGCGAATGAAGCTGAAACCATCCATGCCGGGCATGTTCACGTCGCTAAGAATCATATCGAACGCCCTGGAACGAATGAGGGCAAGCGCGTCTTCCCCGCTCGGTGCCACAGTAACCTCAAATTGACGAGCGCGCAGGGTTCGCGCGATTACCTCTCGGACGATTTCGTCATCTTCAACCACTAGTACGCTATTCATTGATGCGGTTCTTGTATTGACTCACTGCCGCAATGATATACGGGTAACGACGCGGCATAAACAAAAAGGCCCCACTTTCGCGAGGCCTTTCGTTTTGTGCTGCGGCAATGTATCGCCGGTTTGAGTGACGAGATGATGGCAAGGCGGGTGGTTGCGACGTGTACAGATTGGTACACGAGACACCGACCAACGATGCCAGCGCCCGTAAATCAAAGCGGATTTACATGTCCATACCGCCCATGCCACCCATTCCACCCATGCCGCCACCAGGACCACCGGCAGGCTCTTCTTTCGGCAGCTCGGCAACCATTGCGTCGGTCGTGAGCATGAGTGAAGCCACAGAAGCTGCGTTTTGCAACGCGTAGCGGGTGACTTTGGTTGGGTCCAACACGCCTAGTTCAACCAAATCGCCGTACTGGCCGGTTGCTGCGTTGTAGCCAAAGTTGCCTTTGCCTTCAACAACCTTATTTACTACGACTGAAGGCTCGTCACCAGCGTTTTGCGCAATCATGCGCAACGGCTCTTCGATAGCGCGGAGGATGATCTTGATACCGGCGTCTTGCTCAACGTTGTCGCCAGCAATCTTGCCTGCGTTGGTACGTGCGCGGAGCAGTGCAACACCGCCGCCCGCCACAATACCTTCCTCAACGGCTGCACGTGTTGCATGCAACGCGTCCTCTACACGGGCTTTTTTCTCTTTCATTTCAACTTCGGTAGCGGCACCAACGCGGATCACTGCCACACCGCCAGCTAACTTGGCCACGCGCTCTTGCAGCTTCTCTTTGTCGTAGTCGCTGGTTGCATCCTCGATTTGCTTGCGGACGGTTGCAACACGTGCTTTGATCGCTTCTTGGTCGCCGGCGCCGTCGATGATGGTGGTGTTTTCTTTCGCCACTTCGACTTTCTTCGCGCGACCGAGGTCTTTCAGGGTGACGTTCTCAAGCTTCAAGCCGAGTTCTTCTGCGATCACGGTACCGCCGGTCAGGATGGCGATATCTTCCAGCATTGCCTTGCGGCGGTCGCCGAAGCCAGGTGCCTTCACTGCGGTGGTCTTCAAGATACCGCGGATGTTATTCACAACCAGTGTGGCGAGTGCTTCGCCGTCAACATCTTCGGCGATGATCAGCAGTGGACGACCAGCTTTGGCCACTTGCTCAAGTACCGGCAGGAGGTCGCGGATGTTCGAGATCTTCTTGTCGTGCAACAGGATGAACGGCTCGTCGAGGTTGGCGACTTGCTTGTCTGGATTGTTGATGAAGTATGGCGAGAGGTAGCCGCGGTCAAACTGCATACCTTCAACGATGTCGAGCTCGTTTTCGAGCGACTTGCCGTCTTCAACCGTAATTACACCTTCCTTGCCAACCTTTTCCATGGCCTTGGCAATGATGTCGCCGATGTTGGCGTCAGAGTTGGCCGAGATCGCGCCGACTTGTGCGATTTCTTTATTGGTCGTGGTTGGCTTGGAAATCTTCTTGAGTTCGGAAACGATGGCAACCACTGCCTTGTCGATACCGCGCTTCAAGTCCATCGGGTTCATGCCGGCGGCAACATACTTCATGCCTTCGACAACGATTGCTTGTGCCAGTACGGTGGCGGTGGTGGTGCCGTCACCTGCGACATCAGATGTCTTGGAAGCAACTTCTTTAACCATCTGTGCGCCCATGTTTTCGAACTTGTCCTTGAGTTCGATTTCTTTGGCAACCGATACACCGTCTTTGGTGATGGTTGGCGCGCCGAATGAGCGCTCAAGAACCACGTTACGGCCTTTCGGGCCGAGTGTGACTTTGACTGCGTTGGCGAGAACGTTCACGCCATGGACCATGCGAACGCGGGCGTCGCCGGCAAATTTGACTTCTTTAGCTGCCATGATGAATACCTCGTATCAAAATTGAATTGGGTGCCGCGGAAACAGCGACGCGGCGAAATCGAAACGGGATTGTTGTCGAAGAAAGCGAGCAGTTGGTCGTCAGGCGAGGCGCGCGGAGAATTTCGATGCGGCATGTACACGTTGGTACACGAGCGAGAAATTCGAGCAGCAACAATGCATGGCGGCCAAATACGAAGCTTTACTTGGCAACAACGGCCATGATGTCTTCCTCGCGCATCACAAGGAGTTCTTCGCCGTCAACCTTGACGGTAGTGCCGGAGTACTTGCCGAACAATACTTTGTCGCCGACCTTGACATCAACGGGTGATACTTTGCCTTCTTCGTTTTTCTTGCCTGGGCCGATGGCGAGCACTTCGCCTTGGTCCGGTTTCTCGGCAGCCGTATCTGGAATCACGATGCCGGAGGCGGTCTTCCGCTCTTCTTCTAAACGCTTTACGATCACACGATCGTGCAGGGGACGCAATTTCATAACTCACTCCTAGTGGTTGGTTGAAACAAAAAACAAATCCGGTTTGCCGATCTGGCAAAGCGTGTTCGATTCGCCGGACGGCTTTCGCGACAGTTGGGTGGGAACTAATCGGGGATGACCTCTTGATCACGCGCGCCTAAACCAGTTAGCACTCGACTACGACGAGTGCTAATTATAGTGCCGAAGCCAACAATTTCAAGTCGCAACACAGCGAAAGTGCTAGAAATCACTGGGTGGGATGCGACATTTATTCGTAGAAAAACGACCTAAATAGTACTGTGGTCGGTTCAATTAAATCAGGGACTTACAGCTTTTTTTGGGCGAACCACACTCAAGAGTACCAAAAATCCGCACTTTTTCTTGCCCTCGGCAACCCAAAAAAATCAGTGCGTCGGGATTGTGGCCAAAGGAATGCAGCTTATTGGTCAGCTGCACCTTGCGCGCAGGACCGATTGGCACCTTGCGCGCAGGACCGATTGGGATTGGTTTAGATGTTTCGCCCGCTCCGAGTAAGGCCACCTCAAGCGCTTGGCGGATTGAGTTTGGCCCGCACCAACACGAGTACTTTCAGGTACTCTCCGGGCGCTGCCGGGTGACTGACGACACTGGGCTGTCAAAAGAATACGGGCCGGGAGACAGCTTTATCGGCGGGCCAGCAACTGTCTTGAAATCAAGCTGGTTTTGACTGGTTGTGAACATAGTTTGGCTCCCACATCTGATCACGCTTGATCATCGCATTCAGGATCAAGAGCAGCTTATGCATGACCGCGACCAACGCCACTTTCTTGGCTTTGCCCGCGGCCAGTAGACGCTGGTAAAACGTTTTTTGGAAGAGGATTGTGGCGCGCCGCCACCAGTGCCGCCATGTAGAGCGCCGCACGCACTCGAGCGCGGCCACCCCAGATCGTGCGCCGTCCACGCAGCGTGCCCGAATCCCGATTGAACGGACACACGCCGACCAATGCGCTCAACTGACGCTCATTGAGTGTGCCGAGCTCAGGAAGCTGTGCGATCAACGAAACCGCCGTCACCCGACCTACACCAGGCACGGAGGTGAGCACATCCAGCTTGCGTTGCATGAGCGTGCTACGCTTGATCATGTTTCCCAAATCCGTATCTGCCGTATCAACCTGCTTGGCCAGCCATTTCAGGTGTTGATCAATCTGTTTGGCAATCACGCGACTGGTCACCATGCTGCGACGATGTGTTTCAGTGGTAATCATCTCAATGAGTTGACGCCGCCTTGTCAGCACCGCCTCCAATTCAGTCAACTCCGCAGCCTTCGGCGCACGCACTTGCGGCTGGATCGCGCGGCCAAACTGCGCCAACACACGTGCATCAATGGCATCGGTCTTGGCGAGCACACCGGTGGCTTTGGCAAAGTCTCTGACTTGACGCGGATTAACCACGGCAACACGCAATCCATTGGTCGCCAGCTCAGCCACCATCGCGGCTTCGTACCCACCGGTAGCTTCAACGACAACCAAGCTGTCCTTGGTGTGTTGCGTGAGCCACGCCAGTAGCGCGGCATGGCCCGCTGCATCGTTCGAGAAATGCATCGAGACAAACTGCATATCGCTTTGCAACATCGCGCAATCAAGCTGCGCTTTACTGACATCGATTCCTACGTATTGCGTTGTGACTGTATCCATTCTCGGCACCCTTCCTTACTGATGCGGGGTCATCTTTGAATGCCCCAGACAACTGTTCGGGTTAATCAAGAAAACAGCGCGGCGTCATACGCTGGCCCACAGGCTTGATTGCTCAGCCTCAAGGCTCATCAGACTGCCGCGCCGCAGATACAATACCTAATTCGCAAGATATAAGGGCTACGCGGAACGTTCGAAGTGCTCGAGCCGATTTTGAAGCGGTACATGATCGTCGACCGCCCAAGCTGAGTTTGCGTTTCCAATAATCGACGAAAGGGGTTATGCGTAGAGCAGTCGAACTATCCAAAGCCTACCGCCTGCTCAACCATGGCCCCACTGTGCTGGTAACCAGTGCTTCGAACGGCCGGGCGAATGTCATGGCTGCAGCATGGAACATGGCTCTCGACTTCATCCCGTGCAAAGTTGCGGTGGTAATTGATAAGGCCACTTTCACTCGCAGTCTTGCCGATGAATCGGGGGTTTTTGCGATAAATAAATGTGCCGCCTCCCGCCGTTAAGCACTGTTCTAAGGCGAGCCTATTGAAGATTCGCTCAATAAATGTCGCATGCGGAGAATAATCGGCCCCATTTGAGTCGCAAACACCAAGTTTGCAGGATGTCGTATTCGCCTAAGTCCTTGAATCTAATGGGCGTCTATGGGTTCAATAAATGTCGTTCCCCAATCACCAATTTTGTGTAAGCGCACACTCATGTCAAGCCTGTTTCCGACTCGACTATGTCCACAGCCTCGGCTCGGCGCCAGCCGGCATCTGACCCAATGGGCAGCTGCAGTGTAAAGAGCTGTAGGGCGGCAAATTTTGGTTACAGGTGCCTGATAACAAGAGAAGCGCGGACTTGCTTAGACCGCAGACGGTTTGCATTGTCCTTGGTGGTTGTATGGCCGGGCAGGTGAAACCTGACCATTGCCGTCGGATGCTGCTCTGCTCACCGCACCGCGTCAGCTAAAGAAATCAGACGGGTTGACGACAACATGAGACATCAAGTCATCCAATCGTCAACCACACGCCATACTTCCTCGCACACAGCCGGAGAACAGTAATGACCTCGACGCGCGTATCAACGATGCTGTTAAAAGCCAGCACGCTATTCGCTGATCTGCCTGAAACGACGCTGGAACAAATCGCCGAGGAGGCACAGCGCCAAACTGTCGGCAGAGGCGGCACGATCGCTTTTGCCGGCGAAACGCCACAACATCTCTACGTCATTGTATCCGGCGTTGCCCACGCTGTCGTGGCTGATAGCGCGCGAAATCAAGTCATTCTCTCGATCTTTAAGGCCGGAGATCACTTTTGCGATGCCGAGTTGCTTGAGGATTCAGCGCTCACAGCAAGTGTCGTCGCGCGAAAGTGTTGCGAGGTTGTGATGATCGCGAAGTCGACTTTCAAGGATTTGGTCGCCCGACACTCTGCACTTTCTCTCGCATTGATTCGCATTCTGAACAAGCGCGTACGTACCGCTGATAACCGATTCGGCAGTATCGCCCTAAAGGGGCTTGAAGCGCGTCTTGCCGATTTTTTGCTCTGCGAAGCCAAGGTTGTCGACGGTACCCGCGTTGTAGGCACCCATCTGACTAAACGCGACATTGGTCGCATGATTGGCGCTTCAAGAGAAGGTGTAAGTCGCGCGATGAAAGATCTGCGAACCCGAGGCTACTTGGAGCAACGTGGTAAATCAATCGTGCTGCGCGAACACATCGTAAGTCTGGCCGCCAGCTAGACGCAGCGACAGCGCATTGGCAACACACCACACAAGCATCGTTTACTTTCAAGCCACGATCTATCGCCTATGATCGATTACTTTTGCAGAATGTCCCTTAAGAGGTATTTTTGCTAACACCGATATTCCCGCTGCATTGTTTTTAGAGGGCTACCGAGTATTAATGAGCGCAAAGTTTAGGCAGGGCCACGCCGGGCAATTTGGCAAGGCGGGAGACACGTTCGTTACGATGGCAATGGTCATTTTCCGAATCGACCCCCAAAACGCCGAAAAGAGTGGAATTGGATTGCCAACGCAATTATTGGCAAGGAATTGCGGTGCGTCTACAGTTGAGCATCCCGACAGTAAAGAGCGTCAAACTTTCTGACCTATTTCGGCTGTCTTGTCTTCGAGTGCGCGCAGGATTTTCTTGTGTACCCCACCAAAGCCGCCATTGCTCATGACGACAACATGGTCGTTCGGCCGCACAGTCGCGACAACTGCTTCAACCAGATTGGATAAGTTATCAAACACGCCCGTTTTGCCGCTGATCGGCGTAAATGTCTCGCCCGCATCCCAGCCAAGATTGTGAGCGTGGATGATCACTAGGTCGGCGTTGGCGAGCGAAGCGGGCAGCGCATTTCGCATTGAACCAAGTCGCATGGTGTTGGAGCGCGGCTCCAACACCGCGATGATACGCGCTAGGCCGACACGACGGCGAAGGCCAGCAAGGGTGGTGGCAATTGCAGTCGGATGATGGGCAAAGTCGTCGTAAACAGTAATGCCATTGACTACCCCGCGTACTTCCATGCGACGTGCCACGCCGCTGAATTGGTTCAGCGCTTCGATTGATATCTTGACCGGCACACCGGCATGGCGCGCCGCCGCGATGGCGGCAAGTGCATTCATCTTGTTATGTGTACCGGTGAGGTCCCATGTGACTGTGCCCCGACTTTTATCGTCACAACGTACCTCAAATTGATTCTCCTCGTCCCCGCGACGAAAATCCCATTGCATACCAGGGCCGAAGTATTCAATCGGTGTCCAACTGCCCTTGTCGAGCGCGTTGGCGAGATGTGGCTCAGTGCCGTTTGCAACGATGAGACCATTTGCAGGAACTGTGCGAACCAGATGGTGAAACTGTGTCTCGATGGCTTCGATGTTCGGAAAGATGTCCGCGTGATCATATTCAAGGTTATTGAGAACAACAGTACGCGAACGGTAGTGTACGAACTTCGAGCGCTTGTCAAAGAACGCCGTATCGTATTCGTCCGCCTCAATTACGAAGAACGGCGAATCAGCGACAGGCAGGCGGGCAGAAATCCCAAAGTTCTTAGCGATGCCGCCAATCAAAAATCCGGGGCCAACCCCCGCATAGTCAAGTATCCACGCCAACATCGATGAGGTAGTGGTCTTGCCATGCGTACCGGCAACGGAGAGCACCCATTTGCCTTGCAACGCGTTTTCGCCCAACCATTGGGGCCCGGAAATATACGGTAAACCGCGATTGAGAATTTCCTCGATGATTGGCTTGCCGCGGGTCATGGCGTTGCCCACTACGTAAACGTCTGCGGGATATTTGTCGAGTTGCTCGGCGTCAAATCCTTCATGCAAACCGATCCCGAGTGCTTCTAGTTGCGTGGACATCGGCGGATACACGTTTGCGTCACAACCGGTGACGGTGTGGCCCATATCCTTGGCCAGCGCCGCGAGCCCGCCCATAAACGTACCGCAGATACCTAGGATGTGAAGATGCATGTGACCTTAATGGGGCGTGAGAAGAAATGTTGGATCTATCGCTGGCCGGATTCTCCCATAACGGCACTCCCCGCGAAAATCCAGCTCTACGTTGGCACTGTGCCGCCCGCTTTATGCCTTAAAGATGAAATAGACCGCGCCGAGCAAACATAACCCCGCCCAGAGAAAGTTCAGACTTAACTTCTCGCCCATGTACAGCACTGCAAAGGGCACAAAAACCGCAAGGGTAATGACCTCCTGAAGTATCTTTAGCTGGCCCAAATTCATCACCGTAAAGCCGATGCGGTTGGCGGGGACCTGTAGCAGGTACTCAAACAGCGCAATTCCCCACGAAACGAGCGCGGCAATCCACCACGGCTTGTCGTTCAGATTCTTCAGATGGGAATACCATGCAAAGGTCATGAATACGTTCGATGCGATAAGCATCAGCACGGCGGACAGGGCGGGGTGGGCAGCAAGGATCGGCATGGTCGATTACGCGTCAAAAATGGAGTGAAAGGGTGTCATGACACGGCGTCACAATATCAGACCGGCGGCAGAGTAAACTCTCAAGCCGTCCGACGACTATACGCAGGAGGGCAAGCGTTGAAGTTGCTGTCATCGCCCCAAGCTTAAGATCGGATAATCGAGCGAAGGATTTGCGCATGGTTCCACATCTCACCACGTCACTGACCGGCCCGTTGCTGGAACTCGAGCAAAAGATTCTCGATTCGCGCCCGACAATTGAGCGCTGGTTCCGCGCTCAGTGGCAGGCCCACACCCTACCCTTTTACTCGTCGGTGGACTTGCGCAATTCTGGCTTCAAGCTCGCCCCCGTTGATACTAATCTTTTCCCGGGTGGCTTCAATAACTTGAACCCCGATTTTCTGCCTCTCTGCGTGCACGCGATGATGTCGGCGGTGCAAAAAATTTGCCCGGACAAGCAACGCTTTCTGCTGATCCCGGAGAATCACACGCGGAATCTGTTTTATCTCAGCAACGTCGCCGCGATCCGAAAGATTCTGGACGGCGCAGGGCTGGATGTGCGCGTAGGTTCGATCAACCCCGAGATCACGACTGCAACAACGCTCGATCTGCCAAACGGCGAAAAACTGACGTTGGAGCCGGCGGTCCGCATCGGGAGCCGCGTTGGCGTCGCAGGCTTTGACCCTTGCGCGGTATTGCTGAACAACGATCTTTCCGCAGGCGTGCCGCCGATTTTGGTGAATATTGAACAGCCGGTCGTACCACCGCTTTACTCGGGATGGACCAACCGACGCAAGACGATTCACTTCCACGCCTATGATCGCGTGGCGGAAGAGTTTTCCAAGCTCATCAATATTGATCCGTGGATGATCAATCCTGAATTCTCACAATGCGGACGCGTGAACTTTTCGGCGAAGGAGGGTGAAGAGTGCCTTGCCGCGAACGTCGATGCGGTGCTCAAAGAAATTCAAGAAAAGTACAACCAGTACGGCATCAAAGAAAAACCTTTCGTCATTGTCAAAGCCGATGCAGGCACCTACGGCATGGGCGTGCTGACGGCGCGCTCGCCGGATGATGTGCGCGACCTGAATCGCAAAGAGCGCAACAAGATGGCGGTGGTCAAAGAAGGCCTCGAAGTCAACGAAGTTATCATTCAAGAAGGTGTTTACACCTTTGAACGCGTGAACGAAGCGGTTGCCGAGCCGGTGGTGTACATGATTGACCAATATGTTGTCGGCGGGTTCTATCGCGTCAACACCGACCGCGGCATCGATGAAAACCTAAACTCACGCGGCATGAGCTTTGTGCCTCTGGCATTTGAAACCGACTGCCATACGCCCGACTGCGCGGGCCTGCCGGATTCACCACCCAATCGTTTTTATACCTACGGCGTGGTCGCGCGCTTGGCCATGTTGGCGGCGGCAAAAGAGCTCGTCACGCTGGGTGAAATGGCCGAAGCCGAAGAGGCGAAGCGGAGCGCGACCCCTACCCCGCCAACACTCATCAAACCAGCCATGGCGGCGGGCGAATGAATATCGCCTTCATCGTCGATCCGCTGGCAGAGCTGAAGCCTTACAAAGACTCGTCCGTTTTCATGATGCGCGAGGCGGTCAAGCGCGGCCATACGGTCTGGGCGTTCGAAGCAAACGAAATGTTTGCGCGCGATGGCGTGGTGGCCAACGCGCATCAGCTTAGCGTGAGTGCAAACAATGCCAGCTGGTACACCGTTGAGCAATCGCGCGTGGTGCCGTTGACGTCGTTCGATGCCGTCTTCATGCGCAAAGACCCGCCGTTCGATCAAGAGTATTTGTACGCAACACTTTTGTTGGGGCTCGCCGAATCCCAAGGCGTGCGCATCATCAACCGCCCGGCATCGCTGCGTGACTACAACGAAAAGCTCGCTATTCTCAAGTTTGCGGAATTCACCTCGCCAACACTCGTGACCTCCGACATGACCCGTGTGCATGCGTTCGTTGATGAGCACAGCGATGTCATTCTAAAGAAGCTCGACGGGATGGGTGGCACATCGATTTTCCGAGTGACCTCAGCCGATGCGAATCGCAACGCGATTGTCGAAGTGCAAACCGAATACGGCAAATCGACCATCATGGCGCAGCGCTACATCCCCGAAATCATCAAGGGCGATAAGCGCGTGTTGGTAATTAACGGCAAGGTCGCAGAGCATGCGCTGGCGCGTATTCCCAAAGCCGGCGAAACACGTGGCAACTTGGCCGCTGGCGGCACGGGTGTTGCGATGCCAATCACAAAACGTGAACGCGAGATTGCGGAGGCGCTCGGCCCAACGCTTAAACGCGATGGCCTCACGATCGTCGGACTAGACATCATTGGTGACTATCTCACCGAAGTGAATGTCACCTCGCCGACTTGCATGGTTGAGATTTTCGAGCAGACCGGCGAGAACATTGCGGCGGCGGTGCTTGACGCGATTTAGTCGCGCGGCCAGTTCTTCCCGGGCGGCTTGAACCTGGCATTCAGGCCATCTCATCTATTCGGATGAGTGTTCTTCCGAAGCCTTCCTGATAAACTGGGTTTGCGGCCTCGCAGGCCTTAGCGAGGTCTTGCCCAGCAGGATTCTCTTACTCGCCTCTTCGAAAAAAATGACCGACTTGACTCAGGGGAACGCCAATCCCTACGCACCGCCAATATCAGATATCACCGTTGGCAACGATGCTGAATTTTATGTGGTCGCCAACGATAAATTTCTGGTGATGTTCTTCGGTACCGCCGGTATTTACATCATCTATTGGCTGTATCGAAATTGGCGCGCGTACGCAGAAGCCTCGGGAGAAAGTATCAGTCCCGCCCTCAGGGCAGTCTTCGCGATCTTCTTTATCCATTCGCTGTTCAACCGGATTCGCGAGAAGCTTGATGCCAAGTCAATCGTGTTTAAGTGGCGCAACAACATGGGCGCGACTCTCCTCGTCGTACTGTTTTTGCTCGGGATGGTGATTGATCGCATTGCGATCCTGATTGTTCCGTTACCCGCAGCCCAGCTCGCATCACCGCTGCTAATCCTGCCGGAGGCGTTTTTTTGGCTGAAAGCACAAGATGCGATAAACCACGCGTGCCGAGACGTAAGAGGGGACAGAAACGCTGACTACTCGACGGCCAACTACGTTTGGCTTGCTGTGGGGCTCGTGATTTGGGGGCTTACCTTTTACGGCGCGTTCCTTCCTGATTGAGTCGCGGGCTGCTTGATTTAGGCGAAAAATTTCACGTTAAATTTGAGGTTAATCGCCAGATGGATATATGAGAAGGGGAGCTATGACAGCATTCTTAGGCCAACTGAAGTTTGGACTCGTGATGATTGCGCTGTGGTTTATGTGCGTATCGGAGTCCGCGACTGCTCAATCGACGCAAGAAGTTCCAACGATCGACTTCTTTAGAAATGTCTCCTTTGATGGCGCGGTTATGTCGCCCTCGGGAAGACATGTTGCTGCAACGGTTAAAGGCGGCCCAAAAGGGCGCCGGGGGCTGGTAGTGTTCGATACCGCTGACCTGAGCAAGTCAAAGGCCATTACGCTATATAGCAACGCTGATGTGGATGATATCAATTGGATTAGCGATGATCGCATTGCCTACAGCATCTTCGACTACTCGGTCGTCGCCGCTGAACAGCAATTCCGTCCGATATACGCTGTTGACCGAGAGGGGCGCAGCGATCCCCGCAACCTAAAATGGGGCGCGATGTTCGCGGCGCTTCGTGACGGCAGCAACGACGCGATCTTTATCCGAAGAATTGGCGATCGTTATGCAAAGGATCCGTCGACGCGTTTGATGCGGATTAACACACTGACGGGTGAAGAGACCATCATTACCCACGGTGCGCCTGATGCTGTCACGACCTGGGCGCTTGATTCACGAGGCAATCCACGAGCGGCGGTTTCCAGCTTTGGCGGCAAATCCCGTCTCCATTTGCGCATGCAGGCCGACGCACCATGGACGATTGCAAGCGAGTGGCAACGCTATGTGAACGACCATGAATCCCCCATTCCCCTCGTTGTTGATGACAAGGATCGCCTCTATCTCATTGCAAGAACCGAGAAAGACTCGGACACAACTTCCCTGTATCGCATGGATATGCGTTCGGAGTCGAAGCAATGGCAGCCTCTAGTTTCATTAAAGGGTTTTGATTTTGTCGGCGATGTCATTCTGGGCGAGGGTGGCAAGTTACTCGGGATACGTCACTTGACCGATGCTTGGGGCACAACCTGGATTGACCCGATGATGAAGGCAATCCAGGCAGATGTTGACAAGCTGTTGCCGACTACGATCAATCGTGTTTCCTGCGGGCTTTGCGTGGACCCGAAAAAAGTACTCGTTGCATCATGGTCTGACCGACAACCTACCGTATATACGCTGTTTGATGTTGCAACGAAGTCGGTACAAGGCCTCGGCAAGACGAGGCCATGGATTGCAGCCGCTGCAATGGCGCGGCGCGAGTTCGTCCAGATTCCTGCTCGTGATGGACTGATGATTCCCGCCTACGTAACGCGACCCGCCGGGCTCAAGGAAGCAGGACCGACGGTTGTGTTGACCCACGGCGGGCCCTGGGTACGAGGTGCGGAGTGGGAATGGGATTCAGAGTCTCAGTTTCTCGCGGCGCGCGGTTATGTTGTCATTGAGCCCGAGTTCAGGGGAAGCGTTGGCTTTGGTTTCAAGCATTTTCGGGCGGGCTGGAAGCAATGGGGCCTCGCGATGCAGGATGACCTGGCAGACGCGACCCGCTGGGCGGTCGGGAAAGGTTATGCCGATCCAAAGCGTGTATGTATTGCCGGAGGAAGCTACGGTGGCTACGCCGCTCTGATGGGTTTGGTGCGGCATGGCGATCTCTATGCCTGCGGCATTAGCTGGTCAGCGGTGTCGGACATCAATTTGGTTTACAACACGATGTGGGACACGCTTTCCGACCGATATAAGGAAACAGGCATGCCTGTGTTAGTCGGCGATCAGGATAAGGATGCGGCACAACTACGAGAAACGTCGCCGGTGGAGCAGGCGGCAAGGATTAAGCGGCCGCTACTGCTCGCACACGGGGGGGAAGACTACCGAGTGACGTTGCACCACGCGACGATCATGCGAAAAGCACTGGAGAAAAACGGCGCCCCTTACGAGTGGGTCTATTATCGCGATGAAGGGCACGGCTGGTTGCTAGAGGAAACGCGCGTTGACTTTTGGAACCGTGTTGACGCGTTCCTCAAGAAAAACACGGCGGTCAAATGACGTGATCCCGGGCCTGCTCAAACTTGATACGGGGATTTCGTCAATGTCCCGTCTTAGGATACGCCGGTGTGTTATCCGGCTTCACCGCCAGTGCACCGATCGCGCCGAGCAGCGCACCAAAACTTCCTTCGCCCCGCGTCCAGTCGTTAAGCGCACGGCCAACGGCTAGCTTGCCCACAGTGGCCGTCGAGCGCTTGTAGATGCCCGCCGCGTATTTGTTTGCCTCACCCATGGTGGGGTAGGTGTGGATGGTGCCTAAGATGCCCTCAAGCCCAAAGCCATGCTTCATTGCGGCCACAAATTCCACCAGCGAATCACCTGCGTGCTCGCCCACGATAGTCGCACCCAAAATTTTGTCTGAACCCTTCGGCGTGATGACTTTCACAAAGCCATGCGCCTCGCCATCCGCAATCGCGCGGTCGAGATCATCAATGCCGTACACGTGCACGTCAAACGCAATGCCCTTTTCTTTGGCTTCTTGTTCGTTCAATCCGACGCGTGCGACCTCAGGATCGGTGAAGGTTGCCCAAGGCACGACGGAATAGTCGACTTTGAATTTCTTGAATTTGCCGAAGAGCGCATTCACGGCGGCATACCAAGCCATATGCGCGGCGGTGTGGGTGAATTGGTACGGCCCAGCCACATCACCGACGGCGAAGATATTCGGATAGATCGTTTCGAGGTATTCGTTGGTTTCAACCACACGCTTGGCGGGAATGCCGAGTTCTTCAAGCCCAAAGTCGGTGAGGTTGGCTACGCGCCCCACCGCGCAGAGAATTTCGTCAAACGCGATTCGTTTGTCCTTGCCGTCGTGTTCAACAATCAAATACTTTTCGCCGTCCTCAACCACAACCTGTTTGGCCTTATGGCTCACCAGCACCGCGACGCCTTCAGACTCAAACTTTCGCTTGACCATCGAAGACACTTCCGCGTCTTCGCGAATCATGATGCGCGGCGCCATTTCGACCTGTGTCACTTGTGAGCCGAAACGGGCAAAACACTGCGTGAGTTCGCAGCCAATCGGGCCGCCGCCGAGCACGATCAAACGCTTGGGCAGTTTGCGGATGTTCCAGATACTGTCGGAGGTGAGTGGCTTGACTTCGGCTAGACCGGGAATCGGCGGCACAAAGGGTCGCGCGCCGGTGGCGATGACGATATTCTTTGTCGTTAGCCGCTGTGTGCTACCGTCCGCGTGCGCGATTTCGACTTCCCACGGGCTCACAATTTTTGCGGTGCCTTTTACGCAGTCCACGCCTAGGCCGGTGTAGCGCTCGACCGAATCGTGCGGCTCAATCTCAGCAATCACTTTGGTGACGCGCTCCATGACTTCCGCGAAATCCCATTGTGCGCTGGCCGAGGCGATGCCGAATTCCTTCGAGCGCGATATGTGGCTCAACAGCTTCGCCGAGCGAATCAGTGCTTTCGAAGGCACGCAGCCGGTGTTAAGACAATCGCCTCCCATTTGATGGCGCTCGACCAATGTCACCTTGGCTTTCACCGCGGCGGCGATGTAGCTCGTCACCAAGCCTGCCGAACCCGCACCAATCACCACGACGTTGCGGTCAAAGTGCGCGGGCTTTTTGTCGGCCCACGGCGCATAAACTCTTCGCGCCTTGACGCTGCCGATGATTTTTTTAGCGATGATTGGGAAGATGCCGAGCAACACAAACGCGCCGATCAACCTGGGCGAGAGGACGCCTTTAAGGGAAGTGACTTCAGCCAATTGGGTGCCGGCATTCACAAACACCAACGTTCCCAGGAACATGCCGACCTGTGAGACCCAAAAGAAGGTCCAAGTTCGCATCGGGGTGAGGCCCATCACGACGTTGACGAGAAAAAATGGAAACGCCGGAACAAGCCGCAGCGTGAAAAGATAAAAGGCACCGTCCTTTGCGATGCCGTCGTTAAATGACTTCAGCTTGTCGCCAAATTTAGTTTGGACGGCGTCGCGCAGAACAAAGCGAGCAACGAGGAATGCTAGTGTTGCGCCGATGGTGGAAGCAAACGACACCAAGACTACCCCCTTGACAATCCCGAACAGGGCACCCGCAGCCAAGGTTAGGATTGCAGCACTCGGCAAGGAAAGCCCTGTCACCGCAACGTAGATTGCAAAAAAGATAGCGGCGGTTTGCCACGGCTGCGCTCGGTAGTAGTTGGTCAGCGCCGCCTGCTGTGTTTTGACGTAATCAAGGCTGGCAAAACGTCCGAGGTCAAACACAAAGTACGCTGCGATCAGTGCGATGACTGCGAGTACCAACAACGCCTTGCGCTTTTTCATTTTATCGCTCCCTAAATACGTGCATTCCGGCAGCCGCGACTGGCTAGTGTGGTTTGCCGCGTGACATACAAAAGCTAAGCGCAAACCGACGGTGCGCGCACTAGACCTAGCGCGTGCGGCGGCGCATAGTCCGGCCCCTCGGTGATGCGTCGCCAGTATGACGTATGCGCCGCTGAACCTGCCTGCCAGTCTGCGAGAAATCGGTCTACCATTTTGCCGTGATCAAAGTGCACCGGCAGTGCGTCAACGAACAGGTCACCCATTTTCGCGCCGTACTGCGAGGTACCATCGACTGGCTCATGCAAAGACAGCCGCGTAATCAGCCCGTATTTGGTGCCACCAAAGTTCGGCATGCCGGCCGCGCCGTTGTTGGCCACAAACTTGGCGCCAGCGTCCGTGCCGAACCGTCGAAACGTCGGCAGGCAAGTGTGGCTGGAGGCAAAGCCAACGAGATCGGCTTGGTCACAGATGTTTTTGACCCACTGTTGGTTGATCGGCTCGTGCAAGGAATCATGAGCAAACCGCCAGCCGGAAAGCGACTCAGCATCACCATGGACGATGCCAACACGCGACGTGCCAATACTCACCACCAAGTGCATGGGTAGCGCGATGAGCCTGGCGACCTCCGCTGGCAACTGCCGAGCAGTCGCGCGCAGGATGTGCATGATGCGGTTGGATCGCTCAACGTCTGCGTCGTCGACATAGCCGGGATAAGCGCAGCCGCAACCGGCCCCGTCAGCATCAGGAGCGAGTTCGGTTTCCACGTTGCCGCGCAACGCCGTATGTTTTAAGACCTCGGCGTTGATCGCCGCAAAAGTTGGGGTGTCAACGTCAAACCAGTGGAAATCGCCGTTGAATACCAGCCTCGGTTTGACTGCCTCATGCGACGCCATCGCCAAAATTTCTTGCAATGCCGGTAAGTTGCCATATAACCCGCCGATGACGTACACGGTCTCGGCGGCGAGGTCAGCATGACGCGAAAACGTTGTTGGCGCGTAGCGGTAGTGGAGCGGACAGGAGCGACCGGGCGTCATGGATAAAAATAAAAACTCCAATAGGGGTGGGCGTTTTCGAGCAAAAATGCGTTAAAGCCCCCGTCTTTGCACGAGTTTACTCGGCTTCCTGCAACGCCGCCGACGTCTTGCTGTCGTTTTCGAGCGCGCCGCCGCAGCTGGAACCCTGCCCAGCGGTACAGCCGTAACAATGGTCTTTCACCACAATCCGGTTACCGAGCAAGTCCACGTCTATCAATTCGCGTAGGTGCAGTTTAAGCCCTTCGCCGTGCTGCAACGGCAGGCCCAGCATTTGATTGAAGTCGCAGTCGTACACGTAGCCCTGATAGTCGACTGACAACAGCGAGCGGCACATCACGCGATCAAGATTGTGCTGCTGAAAGTTAGCCACCAACAAATCCATGTAATCCTCGAACTCACCCTTGGAGACCAAGGTCGAGCCGAAGCGCTGGATCGGCATATTGGTGATGGTGAAGAGCTGGTTAAAGACGATGCCAAAGTTGGCTTGCAGCAAACGATGGTAGTCGGCCTCTAGCGCCTCTTGTGGCGGCGGTAATCTTGCCCCCTGCGGGTTGTACACCAAGTTCAATGCCAACCCGCTGCCGCGCTTGCCGTAACCGAGCGCGTTGAGCTTCTTGAGCCCGGCGATGGAAGCATCAAACACACCTTCGCCGCGCTGTTTATCGACATTCTCCTGCGAATAACAGGGCAGCGAGGCCGATACTTCGACTTGCTGGTCCGCTAGAAATTGCGCCAACCCTTCGTAGCCGGGCTGCGACAAGATAGTGAGGTTACAGCGGTCTATAACGCGCACCCCTCGCTTCCTCGCCGTGGTCACCAAACGTTGAAAGTGGTCATTCATTTCCGGGGCACCACCCGTCAAATCCAGCGTTGTCACCTTCGATGCCTGTATGAAGGAAATGACGTCGTCGATAGTCTCGGCCGACATCATTTCCTTGCGGTCAGGGCTGGCGTTGACGTGGCAATGAAAACACGCCTGATTACACTTGTAACCGAGATTGACTTGCAAGGTATCCAACGCTTTGCGGCGGATGTGCGGAAAACCGCGCGATTTCATCAGATGCAGGGTTTGATGCATGGTGATTCCGGAAAAGTGAGTTTGCGAGTGTCGCGCAGAACTGTACGCAATCCGCTGTTTTACCGATGTGCGCTTAGTCGCCAGTCATCAAGAAACCTAACTTCCTTTCAGCCGCCGGTCCGGCGATCAGTCTCAGCCTCTCTTGACTCCCGCGACCACCTGCTCAGCCGTAATACCGAAGTGTCTATACAACACACCGGCGGGAGCGGATTCACCAAATGTGTCGATGCCAACCACCGCGCCGTCCAAGCCCACGTATTTGCGCCAGTAATCGGTGACACCGGCCTCAACTGCTACCCGCCGGATTCCCGCGGGCAACACACTTTCGCGGTAGTCTGAATTCTGTTGTTCAAATTCGTAGGTCGATGGCATCGACACTACTCGAACGTGGATGTTCTCTGCCGCCAGCAACTTTTGCGCTTCCATGGCCAGTGAGACTTCCGTGCCGGTTGCAATAATCACCGCCGCAGGTTTGCCGACAGCGCCACCTTCTTTCGACAGCACATAGCCGCCACGCGCCACGTTGGCAATCGCATTCGCGTCGCGTTTTTGGAACGGTGAATTCTGGCGCGAGAAGATCAGGCAAGTCGGGCCATTACGACGCGCCAGCGCGTGGTGCCACGCTGCGGCGGCTTCAACGGTATCGCATGGCCGCCATACGTCCATATTGGGAATCAAGCGAAGCGAGGCAACGTGTTCGACGGACTGATGGGTCGGACCATCTTCGCCCAAGCCGATCGAGTCATGCGTGAATACGCAGATGTTGCGAATCTTCATCAGCGCGGCCATGCGTAATGCGTTGCGCGAGTAGTCGCTGAAAGTCAGGAACGTGCCGTGATACGGAACAAACCCGCCGTGCAGCGTCATGCCGTTGGCGATGGCCGCCATACCGAATTCGCGCACGCCGAAGTTGATGTAGTTGCCGCCGTGGCCTGCGCTCAGCGCTTTACTACCGCCCCAGTTGGTGAATACCGAGCCCGTGAGGTCGGCCGAGCCGCCAATCATCTCCGGCATGGTTTGTGCAAAGGCGTCGATGGCAAACTGGGAAGCTTTTCGCGTGGCGACTGTCTCCGCCTTTTCGACCGAGTTCGCCATGAGCTGATTGCCGGTTGCTGTGAAGTCGTTCGGCAAATCGCCCCGCATACGGCGTTTGAATTCAGCGGCCAGCGCCGGTTCGGCATGTTCATAGGCCGCAAAAACACCATTCCAGCGCGCTTCCAGCCCCGCACCTTTGTGGGTGGCATCCCACGCATCGTAAATGTCTTGCGGAATTTCAAACGGTGCGTACTTCCAGCCGATGGCCTCACGTGTCGCTGCAACTTCCTTGTCACCCAGCGCGGCACCGTGCACCTTGTCCGTGCCGGCCAAGTTGGGTGAACCTTTGCCGATGACGGTTTTGCAGCAGATGAGTGTTGGTTTGGTTGATTGTTCTTTGGCCTCCAAAATGGCCGCATTGATTTGCGCAGGATCGTGGCCGTCAACGTTGGGAATCACATTCCAACCATACGACGCAAAACGCATCGGGGTGTTGTCGCGAAACCAGCCATCAACCTTGCCATCGATGGAGATGCCGTTGTCGTCGTAGAACACAATCAGTTTGCCCAAGCCCAAAGTGCCGGCGAGTGAACAAACCTCGTGGGAGATGCCTTCCATCATGCAGCCGTCGCCAGCGAATACGTAGGTGTAGTGGTCGACAACTTCCATGCCCGGTCTGTTAAAGGTTCGCGCCAGTTCACGTTCTGCAATTGCCATGCCGACGGCATTGGCCAAGCCCTGCCCGAGCGGACCGGTGGTGGTTTCGACTCCAGGTGTGGCGCCAACCTCGGGGTGGCCTGGTGTCTTCGAGTGTAATTGGCGGAACGACTTGAGGTCGTCCATCGACAACTCATAACCGGTCAGGTGCAGCAGCGAGTAAATGAGCATGGAAGCATGGCCGTTGGACAAAACAAACCGGTCGCGATCCGCCCATTGGGGATTCTTCGGGTTGTGCTTGAGGTGGTGCCGCCACAACACTTCGGCAATTTCTGCCATGCCCATTGGGGCACCGGGGTGACCCGAGTTGGCTTTTTGAACCGCATCCATGGAGAGGGCGCGAATGGCGTTGGTAATATCGGTGCGGGAGACTTGAGTCATGAGGATCAAGAAAAAGCGAAGAAGGGGCTGCAGGATCGGGTGAAAGAGGAGAGGGCCGACATGGTGGCGGGATCGGCTACGCTGGCACAATTATAATTTAGCCGCTGCTCGCTTCATTCCCCCATTTTTGCCCACCCGCACCGGCTGTTGGCGCGCAATTAGTTGCACCAACGCTTTTGGAGCTATTTATGCGTGGCTTGCACATCTTTGCCGATTTCTACAACTGCCCGGTGGGCAAACACATGGCTTGTGCAAAGGCGCTGCGCCAGCTGTGCATCGGCGCTTCAGAGACGGCTGGGCTAACCGTTTTGGGTGACCACTTCTACCAATTCAGTGGCGTTGATGAAACACAGGCGGGTGGTGCCACCGGCGCACTGGTACTTGCGGAGTCACATCTGGCCGTACATACCTGGCCCGAGCGTGGCGGCGCGACGTTAGATGTCTACGTTTGTAACGTCACTGGTGACAACAGCAGCAAAGCCGAAGCGCTTTACGCCGCTTTGCTCAGGGCGTTTGGTCCAGCCGATGTGATGGTCGAACGTGTTTTTCGTGGCAAGGACCTGCCGGTTGCGAGTGATGCGGTCGAATTGGCGGCGGCATAAAACCTTTGGCAAACCAAGGCGACAGAGTAAGTGACCAAATTGCGACTGCATGAGCGTCTGACGGATAGCGCAGGGGTGTACTTTGATGCGACCTCGTGTATCGCTTCTCACCAGTCTGCCTACCAGCTGATAGAGATCTATGCGTGCCCGGATCTGGGGCGGTTGATGCGCATCGATGGCGTCAATATGACCTCCGAGCGGGATGAGTTTTTCTATCATGAAGGTCTCATTCATCTGGCCGCAACGGCCCATCCGAACCCGCAGCGTGCGCTCATTATTGGTGGCGGTGATGGTGGGGCTGCCGAGGAGTTGCTCAAACAACCGATCAGTCACTGCACATTATGTGAACTGGATGCGGACGTAGTCCGGCTTTCGCGTGAGTACCTGCCATCCATTCACGGCGATACGTTTGATGATCCGCGCCTCGTCTTGCACATCGGAGATGGGGCGGCGTTTGTGAAACGTGCCGCCGCCACCGCAACTGCCACGAATTTGTTCGATCTTATCTATCTTGACCTGACCGACCCGGCGGGTGAAGCAGCTCCGCTATACGGCTCGCCATTTTTTGCCGATTGCAAAGCGGCGTTGGCCGATAGTGGCGCGTTAGTACTGCACATCGGGTCGCCGTTCGCGCACCCGGACCGAGCGCGAGCGACCATCGCAAACTTGCGTACGCAGTTTTCGCTTGTAACGCCCTACTTCGTAGATATCCCAACATATGGCGGGACCTGGGGTTTTGCGGTGGCGTCGATGTCGCTTGATATGCGCAGCCTCACTGCCAGCGAAATCGATTCACGACTCAACAAGCGCGGTATTCGCATGCGGCGATTCTATAACGGTGAAATGCACTGCGCCATGCAAGCGCAGCCGGAACACGTGAGGCGACTTCTGGCCTAAGCCGGGGAACACTTTTTGGGTGCGAACCGCATTAAAGCGACGCGCGTCTCCTTTACTGTTACCTCGCTTCGACGCTGATGCCATCTTCGATCGTACTGGCGGGATGACGGATGACCGTTTCGCCCTGAGTCAGGCCCTCCAGTACCTCTGCCTCGTTTGCATTGCGCTGTCCAATTTTGACATCGCGCTTTTTTGCCCGCCCATTCTCAATTACAAAGGTGCACCATGCATCTGCGCAGCGGAATACAGCACTCGATGGGACTTTGTTTACCGCCTCGGCGGCCCAGACAACGATTTTTGCAATGACACGATAGCCGTCACCCAGCCCCTGCGGTGGGTCGATGAATTCCCCTACCACATTGGTACGTTTTTCTTCGACGCCCAGCGCGGATACTTTGGTGAATGCATAGGGCTCGATGCGCTGCACTTTTGCCGCCAACTTTCCACTGCCGCCCCAGCCGTCAATGATGATGGGCATACCGGGTTTGACTTTGACCGCTTCGGACGACAGCAGCTCAACCACAACTTCGAGCTTGCTGAGATCCCCGACCGTCAGCAACGGGGTTCCGGCAGCAACCACGCGCTCACTTGGATCGACGATGCGCAAAATTCGCCCGGCAACCGGTGACCGTACGCTGAAGAGGGTGTGAATGTTATCGCCTCCCGCGATCAATCCTGATTTTGCCAGCCGAACCTCGGCCGCCGCAGACGTGGCCCGGAAGCGCGCCGCTTCCGCTTCGTTAGCCACTTTTATCTCTGCGTTGCGCGCCTGCTCGGCTGCTTGTGCAGACATGAAGCCATCCTTCACCAGGCGCTCAATGCGCCTGGCTTCGCGTTTGGCCTGGGCGAGCTCCTCGCTGGCGCGCCGCATCAGTTCTTCCGCCTCGCGCTGTCGGCTCTCCGCTGCGGCAACCCTCGCCGTCTGTTCGCCGCGCTCACGCACGCTCAATGGGAGCGGAGCGATTTTGGCAACCATCTGGTTTTGCTGAACGGCATCGCCGTCATGCAATTCAATACGCACCATTCTTCCGCTGACTGGTGCCGTCACAACAAAGCGATCATGGCTGCGTGTCTCGCCCTGCTCATCGACGGTCACCTGCATGCTGCCGCGTTCGACCAGACCAGTATCCACCTTCAAGGGAGCGGGACGAAATAGCCAGGCAGCCAGCGCGATTGCCATCAGGCCGAGGACTAAATAAGTGATGTTGCGCGAAAGTGAGCTCATCTAATTCCTCATATATGGACTCCGTTCCCAAAACAAGAGCTTGATCATTAGCAACGGCAAGAAGGGATAAGCCTGCAGTCGTATATCCGGCATCTGAGGTGGGCTCATGAAGGCCCGTGCCGACATGGAATCTGCGTCATCGAAGCGCCAAT
>JADCJC010000022.1 GCA_020247395.1 Rhodocyclaceae bacterium | reverse complement strand
TTAGGCTCCCGCCTTCGCGGGAGCAGGGGAGTATGGGTTTAGTGGTTGTTCATCTAACCCCGTCCCCGCGCAGGCGGGGACCCAAGTTGACCTGCCCGCCCAGGCGGGGACCCAAGTTGACCTGCCCGCGCACAACCCCAAGGGTTGCGCCGGACGGGGACCCGTCAATTTTATTCAGCGCAGGTGATTCCGATATTGGGCTCCCGCCTTCGCCGCAGCGTGGAGATTCACCATATTTACTTGCCGGATCAATAGAAGTTCCCCCTGCTCAACATGCCCGTTCCACGGGCTGTTTGAAACAAAAATGTCCGGCGCAGCCCGTCAATACGGGACTTTACTCGACGGCAACCTCGGTCACCCACAAAAGCTCGCACGAACCGCCGCCGCTGTCATCACGCGTCGTCGATGATCGCCACCGCCAACCGTCCGGATGGTCGACGTTGACCAGCGAGCCAACTAGGCGCACGACCTCGCCCTTCTGTACCTTGGCGAGCGCGCGCCTAACATCGTCGTTCGCCGGAATCAAGTGCGTGTTGGCGGAGTGTTTCACAATCATGGCGGGCTCAATCGGCGGATTACCTTTCCAGCGGTATTGATACCAACGATTGCCCTGCGAAATTTCAAGCTCTTGCAGCACGGCCGGGTCTGACATCGGCCCCCAACCGAGCGCGAAGTCCAAGGGCGACAGATCCGCTTCGCGGCCCAATCGATACGATTCAATCGACAGCACCAGCGCGCGAATTTCGTAACTTGCGACCGGCTGAATACGATAGCCGCTGTGCGCAAAACTCTTCTGACTGGTACCGCCCTGTTGCGGTGCCACTGCAATCGGTGATGCCCGCAGAAGACGGTTTTCAGCTGAGCGTTTGCTTGCGCACTGCGAAACGCCAAAGGCAATGACAACGACAAAAATCCAAAACTTGACCGACTTCACCATATCGGGACCTCGCGCCATTGGGTCTGCGGCGACTGGTTGATGGCCGCGAGCATGTTAAAGAAATCTCGGGGCGCGCTTGAAGTCGAACTACGGCCGACCGCTCCCCGCCGAACACCATCCGAGCAAGGCAACCCAAAGGGTGGTGCATCGCTAGCGCCAATAAGCGGCGGAATAATCACACTGTCGATCTTGGACATATCACTCTCTGAAAGTCGGTAGCTCTAGGTCGAAGAATGAAGCCTTGCCTGAAGCAGCCGCGCCGTTGGAATAAACGTCAGCCAAGGCGTCACGTAAAACACAGTCAAGTACCAGTACCGCTCGAGATAACCGGCACCGTAACCCAGGTACAAGCCACAGTACAGGTAATCGAGCACGCCAAAGGTAACCGTGTAATACAACGAACACCAGAACGCACGTCGGGCGCGATTCTCGGGTTTGCTGCGCAAGAGGATGCGAAGCGCCGCGAGCGAAATCAACACCGAGAGAATCGTACACGCGACCCCCAACGTTTTAGTCGAATATTGTTGGTAGTAGTCGGGAAGTCCGCCAATCCAAAACAGTGCCCAGATCACGACGCTTTGAAACAACAACTTTAGATGTTTAGCGCGTGACATCACAGACCGCCAAGGTGCCGAGGAAACGTGTAGTGGTATTCATGACTGTGCTTCCCACTACTGAGTGACTGTCTTCAAATGATTTCCTTGCGGCATTTCTCCCCGCTGATTCTATCCTGACCGACCAAGCCGAAATTGGTTGTTTCACTACCGCCCGATCAGGCCTGACACTTCAACCACCCGCCCATCCGCTGTAACAAACACCCGATCTCCCGCCTTCGGCTTCACGGTGTAGGTCCCGGTGAACTCACCGAAGGCCGGCAACACCGCCACCGACTGGCCGAACCAGAAACACGGCAAGCGCAAGCCGTCGCTCGCCCGACCTTGCAGGCGGATCGCCGGATGAATATGTCCCGCAAGTACGTAGCCTCGTCTATCAGGCTCGGGATGATGTGCCAGACAAAACGGCCCGACCAGTTCGCCCTCATCCATACAATCGATTCGCCAATCGCCGGGCGGATCCCCGGCCTTAGCATCGTGGTTACCACGCACCAAGGTGATATCAAGCGCCGCACGCTCGGAACGCCATCGGGCAAAGCAGGTAAACGTCTGCTTGGCACGTGCATCGCGATTGTGCAAAAAATCGCCGAGAAACACGATGCGCTGTGCCGCGGCATCGGCGACGGCACGATCGAGCCGATCCAGTGCGGCAGATGTCGAGCCAGGTGGCAGTGGCAACCCGGCAGCGCGAAAAGCGGCGACCTTGCCAAAGTGAATGTCAGCCACAAACAGCGTCGATTCGCGCGGCCAATAAACCGCTTTTTCCGGGTGCAACAGCAGCGACTCGCCGGCAACCTCTATGGGCAACATCGAATGCATCACGCAACCTTTTCAAACACCGCTTGCATGCGCGCAATGCGATCGGAAAGACTTTCCGTACTGAGTTTTTCGCGCAGACGTGCGACCATCAATGGAAAGGCAAACGGCGTCGGCCGGTCGGATCGAATGATCGTTAATCGCTGTTTACGCATTGCCTCCAGCACGGATTCAAGGCGCTGAAACTCCAATTCACGTTCCAGCACTTCGCGCGTCGATTGCGCAAGCAAAGGGTTGTCTCGATCCCACTGCGCAAACACGTCAAAGATCAAGCCGCTGGTGGCTTGCAGTTGTTTGTTGGATTTGCCGGCACCGGGAAAACCGGTGAAGATGAGCCCGGCGACGCGCGCAATCTCGCGAAAGTGGCGCTTGGAGAGTTCAGCCGCGTTAAGACTTTGCAGGACCGAGGCAAGCAGTTCATCGGAAGAAAACAAGCCTTCCAGCAACCGGCGTGACAACACAAACGGAGTTTCGGACAACAATTCAAATCCGTAGTCATTCACAGTGAACGAAAACGTGGCCGGGGTGAGCTGCCCCAAACGAAAGCCAAACAACGCCGCCAAGCCGGTGTGTACATGGCGCCCCGCAAAAGGATAGAAGTACAGGTGATATCCCTCGCGTGTTTCAATTTGCTCGATGAGCAATTCATCCCGCGACGGGATGCGTGACATGGCGCGTTGCACCCGAAACAACCGCTCGATCACCGCGATCTCAGGCGGCACCGCATCCCCTGCTCGTGACTGGCGAATGTCTTCCAGCACGTCACGCACGCTATCGGCGAGCTGTGTGGATAGCGGCATCTTGCCGCCGGCCCACTGCGGCACCAAGTTCTTTATTTTTTTCGCCGGCTTGACGTAGGCCGTCATTTCACGAACACGAATCAGCTCGAGGGTTTTTCCGGCGAATGTAAACGCGTCTCCCGGTGAAAGCCGGGCAACAAAACTCTCCTCCACGTGCCCGAGGCGCGCGCCGTTCATGTACCGAATATCCATCGAGGCATCCGACACGATTGTGCCGATTGCCATGCGATGGCGACGCGCGATAGCAGCGTCTTCCACCAGATAACGCCCGTCACGCTGCTCGACCTTGCGGTACTCTGCATAGGCGTGCAGCGCTTTACCACCACGCGTGACAAAATCAAGCGCCCAATCGAAATCGGTTTCGGCCAGTTCGGCGAAGGCATGGGTGCTGCGAATCTCGTCAAGCAGGGCTTGGTACTCAAATCCCTTTGTATCGTCTTTGCCCGCCAATGCAACCGTCACCAGGTGCTGCACGAGAACATCGAGCGGAATTGTCACCGGCCGCCGCGCCTCGATCTTGCCGGCACTTGCGGCGCGTTGGGCGGCAAGCGACTCGACAAATTCAAAGGCATGGGTTGGCACACAGGTTACCCGCGACACCTGCCCCGGCGCGTGCCCTGAGCGACCGGCACGTTGCAGCAATCGCGCCACCCCCTTGGGTGAGCCGATTTGAAGTACGCGGGCAACCGGTGAAAAATCTACGCCGAGATCGAGACTGGAGGTTGCAATCACCGCCATCAACATGCCCGACTTCAACCCGGCTTCCACGTAGCTGCGCACATCGCGATCAAGCGAGCCATGGTGCAACGCAATCGCCCCCGCCCAGTCGGGCTTGGCGGCGAGCAAAGCCTGGTACCAGAGTTCGGCCTGGCTGCGGGTGTTGGTGAAGACAAGTGTTGATCCACCTACCTTAGCCGTGGCCTCGATCTCGTCGCAGACTTCGCCGAGCATGGTGAAACCCAGATGTCCTGCCCAGGGAAAGGGCTCGGCACCGGATGGCAACAAGGTATCGATGACAATTTTTCTGTCACACACACCCTCAATGATATGTCCACCATCGACCGTACCCATCATCACAGCCATTGCCTCTGAGATGTTGCCGAGTGTCGCCGATAGCCCCCAGCTACGGAGCTGCGGACGCCAACGCCGCAGGCGCGCCAACGCCAGCTCAACTTGCACACCACGTTTGTTGCCGATCATTTCATGCCACTCATCCACCACCACGCACTGCAAATGCCGAAGCTGCTCCCGCGCATCGGCTTGCGTCAGCATCAGCGAGAGACTCTCGGGGGTGGTGATGAGCACCGACGGCATACGCTTGGCTTGGCGCGCGCGTTCTGCACTCGTCGTGTCGCCGGTGCGCGAACCTACCGTCCAAGGCAGATTCATGTCGCGAATTGGCTTTTCGAGCGCTAAGCGCGTGTCCTGCGCCAGCGCACGCATTGGCGTAATCCATAACACCGTCAGCGGAAGTGTTTCGCCTGGTCTACCCGTGTGGGCGATGACCGCTGCCAGCCACGCTGCCAACGTTTTGCCAGAACCTGTCGCCGAGTGAATCAATCCTGACCCGCCCCTAGCGTACGCCGCCCAAACCTCGCGCTGGAAATCAAACACACTCCAACCATTTTGCAAGAACCACGCATCCACGGCGCTTTCCAGCACATTTTGGCTGGAATTGCCCGTGGATATTGGTGTTTCTATCGGAAGAAAACGGTCATTCACAACACACTCACAGTCGCGCTCTGCCGCGTGTAAATTCGTTTTGCCGCAACGACCGTATTCGCGTGAATGGCAACTGTGTCTTCAATATTGCGTGCGTAACCTCCCGCCATGGCAACGGCGAGTGGTAGCCCGCGCGCGGTACAAGCGTCAAATACGATGCTGTCGCGACGACACAGTCCCTCAACACTCACATTCAGGCGACCCAAGCGATCATCCGCATACGGATCGGCACCCGCCAGATAAATGACAAGGTCCGGCGTGAAGCGTCCAAACAAGTCTTCTAGCCCCCCGCTTAACGCCGCAAGATAAGCGTCATCCGCCGTGCCGTCCGCCAGATCGATATCTAAATCACTGGCGAACTCGCGACGAAAAGGGTAGTTGCGCGCGCCGTGGATGGAGAAGGTGAAAATACTGGCGTCGCCGCTGGTGATTGCCGCCGTACCGTTGCCTTGATGCACATCGCAGTCGATCACCGCCACACGTTTTGCACGGCCCTCGGCTTGCATCGCACGCGCGGCGATTACCGCATCGTTAAACACACAAAAGCCCTCACCATGGTCATAAAATGCGTGATGGGTACCGCCAGCAAGATTTGCCGCCACACCGTCATCAATGGCGGCTCTACATGCGGCGATAGTCGCACCAGATGAACGTTTGGAGCGCTCCACCATTTCTGGAGACCACGGAAAGCCGATCAACCTGGTTTCCTGCGGCGTGAGCTCACCGCGCTCCACCCGCATGATGTAGTCCGGCGCATGCGCTCGGCACAGCTCCGTAAAGGTGGTCGCCCGCGGCACAATAAAATCGCCGACTGCGGCGACACCCGAGGCCATCAAATACTCGCGCAACATGCGGTACTTCTGCATCGGGAAGCGATGGCCTGCCGGCAGCGGCAAAACAAATTCATCGGCATAGTAGAGCTTCATAGCGGTATTATCGCCCGATGCACGCCACACCAGAGACCAAACAGTGGCCAGAAGATAGTGTGAAATTCGCAGCGCGAACAGCAGCTTCGCAGCGTTGGCAAGGCTATCGGCTAACCCAAAGCAAAGGCGTGGCGGTTACCTGAAACCGACCATCGTCGGCGCGGCACAATGCGCCGTGGCGATCAAGTTACGCATAACGGTTACTAGGTCGGTTGAACTGCTTGCTAGCCCTTTTTCCTGAACTCATAGAGAACATCCTCTTGCATTCGAGCGAGGGTCTCTGCTGTCAGGCTAGCAGCTTCACGACCTTGCAGATCGATATGCTCATCGATGGGGCCGCTATAGCAATGTAGTAGGAGACCCACGAAAGGAGTCTGGCAAGAATGCAACATTTCATTCAGCAAGCTTTCCCAATTAGTTGCATCTAAGGCTGACTTAGACTTCGTGAGCCGTTCAGCTTTCTGTTCCTTCCATCTCCTTAGCTTGGTTTCACTCCAACCTTTCCTACGTAGCTTCAACTCCTGGTTGTCAGCCGCATTCTTTTGACGTTCAAGCTTTGATTCATCGCGTGACAAGGTACCTAGATACGTTCCGCAATCGCAGTGACCTTGCGTAGTGAGAAAGTAATGCTCACCAGGCTTTAGCTGCTCTTCAATGCTAGGGTTTCGTTGTGGTTTAAGTACGCGCCCATGCCTCACCGCGATATCAGTGAGGACGGGCAGGTTCGCAGAGCGGGGTAGCACAGCCGTAATGAAGTAACACATAGAGTTCTAACGAATAGCGTTTATCCGCCGCTTGAGGCTGCCGGAGAGATCGTTGATGGTCATGGCGGCGGACAAACCTCGTCGCACTAAACCGACCTGCAAGCCATGGGGAGTGTAAGTCTGTCGAGCGATTCATGCAAGCGATACGACGGGTGGTCGCGTTCACGCCGACGCGGAATTGGTCACTGCTGACCTGCAGAGCTACCGGTCGTAGCAAAACGGATCAGCGACGAGTAACCTGCAATAACACAAATAATCGGGGGACCACGATTACTCTGGATGATATGGAGCGGGACGTTATCGAGTTGGATGCGAGGGCGGCGAGGCATCTAGCTACGTTATCGCAGAATAATCGTCGCTTGCCCGTATTACTCGGCCCGTTTTATGCACTTTTTATCCGCGTTTTACTCGCGTTTTTTTAATGCAAGACCGCTTGGCCAAGGGCATGGATGTCGTAGCGGGACTCAGTTTGCACCCCGCGCTGCGGCTGCCACACGCTGAGTGCTGAATTGCGGCGTCTGCGGCCGTCGATCATGGGTCACAGGCAATGGCACTTTATTGGCCATGTCTTGTTGCTGGCGGTTTGTTGCGGCGGGAAATGATACGAACGTACGCCACGTTTGTTTTTCTTTGGGCAGAAGGTAAAACAGCCCCTTGTTGTCCTGTTTTGGGCAAGACGAACACGGTCCAGGCCAACGGCGACACCACGCGGCACCGCTGGCCGAAACTAGGAGGCTAGCGGCGCAACCTTCAATACTTCGTCGATGGTGGTCAAGCCCTGCGCGACCTTCATCGCGCCTGAAAGCCTGAGTGGCTTCATACCCGACTTGTACGCCTGCTCCGTGATGGCAACGATATCTGCGTGTTCATTGACTAGTTTCTTAAGCTCGTTGTTCATCAGCAAGATTTCGTAGATACCCATTCGGCCGAGGTAGCCGGTATTGCGGCACTCAAGGCAGCCTACCGGGCGATATACCTCACGGGGCGGCTCACCTTTCCAGGGTGATACCAGCGAATGCCAAAGTTGATGATCGGTCGGCTCGCTGAATGGGACTTTCTCTTTGCAGTGCGGGCACAAGGTCCGCACCAGGCGCTGCGCCATTACCCCCAGCACGGTCGAGTTGAACAGATACGCAGGTACACCCAGATCGAGTAAGCGCGTCACGGCGGTGGGCGCGTCATTCGTGTGCAACGTTGAAAGCACCAAGTGCCCGGTGAGTGCAGACTGAACCGCCATTTCGGCTGTTTGCAGATCGCGCACCTCACCGACCATGATGATGTCCGGGTCTTGTCGCATTAACGCGCGCACTCCCTCGGCAAAGCCCAAATCAATATTGGTCTGTACCTGCATTTGGTTAAACGCGGGCTCAACCATCTCGATCGGGTCCTCGATGGTGCACACGTTGACCTCCGGCGTGGCGAGTTGCTTGAGTGTAGTGTAGAGCGTGGTCGTTTTGCCCGAACCAGTTGGCCCGGTCACAAAAATGATGCCGCCCGGATGTTTGATCAACTCTTGCCACTTGGCATCGTCTTCTGCTGTGAAGCCCAGCTCGGAGAAGTCACGTACCAAAACTTCGGGGTCAAACACACGCATGACCAACTTTTCACCGTGTGCGGTCGGCAGCGTTGAGAGGCGCAATTCGATCTCAAGACCTTCTTGCGTACGCGTCTTGATACGACCGTCCTGCGGGCGGCGCTTCTCCACCACATCCATCCGGCCCAATATCTTGATACGCGCCGTGACGGCAACCGCGACGGCGGCGGGCATCTGATAAACCGCGTGCAGTACGCCGTCGATACGAAACCGAACCGTCGCCGTTTCACGGCGCGGCTCCAAATGGATATCGGAGGCGCGCTGGTCAAAGGCGTATTGCCATAACCAGTCCACTAGCACGACGATGTGGTGGTCGTTGGCGTCGAGGGTGCGACCGCTCTTGCCCATTTCGACCAGCTGCTCGAAGTTATTCAGTCCGGCGTTGCCAACGCCAGATTTTTCCGCGCGTTTGACAGAGCGCGAAAGATTGTAGAACTCGCCGACATAGCGGGTGATGTCGAGCGGGTTGGCAAAAACGATGGTGAATTCCAGCCGCAACATGTCGCCGAGATCTTTTTGCCAGGATGTGATGTACGGCTCGGCGGTGGCAATCACTGCGGTTCGACCACGCACTTCGACCGGCAGGATATTGCGTTTGGTGGCGTAATCGGAAGACATCACATCCGTGACGGCGCGCATGTCAACTTTCAGCGGATCGATATGGTAGTAAGGCAGCCCGAGGCGTCCCGCAAGCCATTCGGTCAACATGGCGATATCCAACGATCGGTATGGCGGTTTGGCCGATTTGATTTTTGCCAACGACAGGGCTACCAGCGGATGGGCATCACTGCCATTGGCGCGGTATTCCTTAAAGATACGCTCGGCGTCCGGCGCGCTGACAAAACCGTCTTCGACCAATGCATCAATGACCTCTTTGAAAGTCAGGCGTCGCTCCGGCGCGTTGCCGCGCTGGGAGACGGGAACCAACTTGGGCGCTTCAATCTTGATTGCGGGAGTGGCCATGAGTGTCGAGAGTTTTGACTAGTTTAACCGAGACTGTTTTGGGTGTGCACAAGAGAACGCTGATTCCGGCACGCAACTCCGGTGCGACGGTCACGGAGATCAAAGCGCTGTCGCGCCTGTTTGGTCGCCGGGGTCATGGCTATGTGGTTGTCATCGTCGAAGGCGGGCCCGCTGCATTTGCGGCGGCGTCATCGCGTGGTCATTGCGCCATCATGGCGGCGATCAATTCGACTGTATCGGCATCTTCAATTTTTTTGTCGTACCGAATGCGCGTGATGCGCGGGAATCGTACTGCGAAACCTGACTTGTGTCGGCTCGACCGTTGTATACCCTCGAAGGCCAATTCAAACACCATCCCGGCTTTCACGGTCCTCACCGGGCCAAATTTTTCCAGCGTGTTCTTGCGAATAAACGCATCCACTTGGCGAATCTCCTCGTCGGTTAGGCCGGAGTATGCCTTGGCAAAAGTAACCAATTGGCGGGCGTTTTCAGGCATTTCCACCCCAAAATGCCCGTCTTTATTAGACTTCCATATTCCAAACGTATAGTCGGTATACAAGTTCGCCCGTTTGCCGTGGCCGCGCTGCGCGTACATCAGCACACAATCGATGGTGAATGGATCAACCTTCCACTTCCACCAATCACTCCCTCCGCCCTTGCCGCTGGCTGTCCGTCCGACGCCGTAAGCCGAATCGCGGCGCTTCAGCATCAGCCCTTCTGTACCATTTTGTCGAGACTGCTGACGCGCCATGGCCAAGGTTGGCCACGAAGGTGCACGCACGATTTCGGACAGTTGGATCACATGGCGTTCATCCGGCCCGAGTACCATGCTGTAGACCACTTCATGCAGCTTAGCTCGACGTTCATGTAGCGGTCTTTGCCGCCAGTCGTCGCCGCCCACCTCCAGCAAATCGTAGGCTACAAACACCACCGGCGTATCAGCTTGAATTTTCTTGCCCGGATTCCTGCGGCCCAAACGCTTTTGCAGCGCGGTGAAGGGCATCACGCGGCCATCGCGCTTCGACACAATTTCCCCGTCGAATACGCCGTTGGGTAATCGCGCGGCAGCGGCGATGATTTCCGGAAATTGCGCTGAGACCAGCTCTTCACCTCGCGACCAAAGAAAAAACTGCCCCTGCCGCTTGATCAGTTGGCCGCGGATGCCATCCCACTTCCACTCCGCCTGCCAATGGTCTACGACGCCCAGCGATTCCGGCGAGCCCGGCAACGGATGGGCAAGAAAAAACGGGTACGGCTGGCTAATATCAAAGGCACTCGATGCCTCACCCACCAGCGCGGAAAAATTCTGCGCCGTCGGTTGCCAATCCCCCGCGAGGCGGTGCGAAATCACTTTGGCGTCAACGCCCGAAACATTGGCGAGGGCGCGCACCACCAGCAGAGTTGAGACGCCGACCCGAAAACCGCCAGTGATGAGTTTGTTGAACACAAAGCGTTCGGTGCCGGCGAGCTCGTTCCAATAGCCAATTAGCGCCGCGCGTTGCGCCGCCTCGTCAAGCTGACGCAGCGGCAATAAACGTTCATTCACCCACACACTCAGCCCGATCGACGCGCGCGACGTTGGCGGTGGCAGGATGAGCGCAATCGTTTCGGCGAGGTCGCCAACCTGGTCGTAACACTCGGCGAACAACCAATCTGGCAGACCAGCTACCTCCGCCGCAATTTGATGCAAACGTTTGCTCGGCACGGCTTGTTTGGGCCGATTACCCGTCAGAAAATACACCGCCCAAGCGGCATCTGCCGGGTCAGCCTGGCGAAAATAGGCCATCAATGCGGCGACCTTATCACTCGTCGCGGTGCTCTGGTCCAGCGCGTCGAACAGCGCGGCGAATTCTTTCATGAAGCCGCACTTTCAATGGCCGCCGCACTTTCAATGGCCGCCGCACTTTCAATTTCCGCTGCGCTCGTAGCGTCTAAAGCGGCGTCAGGCGGTGCCTCGGCCCGGCCTTCGCCTTCACCCTCACCTGCAAATTCGGTTTCCAGCGCGTCCGCCTCCAGCCCCGCGTCACGCAGGTGGCGAACCATGACCGGCACGCTGCCGTGAGTCACCAACACACGTGATGCGCCGCTTTCCGCAATGGCCGTCAACAGGCCCGGCCAATCGGCGTGGTCCGAAATGACAAAACCGCGATCCACACCACGCTGCTTGCGCACGCCGCGTACTGCCATCCACCCCGAGGCAAACGCATCCGCCTGCTCACCAAAGCGTTTCATCCATGGAGAGCCAGCAGCAGAGGGTGGTGCAATCACCAACGCGCGACCGAAATCGAAATTCTGTGGCAGGTCCGTCGCCAGCGAAGTGGCGGGTAGCGGCACGCCCGCCTGCCGATAGGCGCGGTTTAGCGCCTCAACCGCGCCATGGCAAATGACTGGCCCGATAGCGGCGTCGATGCTCGCTAAAATACGCTGCGCTTTGCCAAAAGCGTAGGCGTACAACACACTGGCGCGACCCGCTGCGGCATTTTCCGCCCACCACCGATTGATCTCGCCAAACATCAGTTCCAGCGTGCGCCAGCGATAGATCGGCAAACCGAAAGTCGACTCGGTGACGAATGTGTGACAACGCACCGGTGCAAACGCCGCGCAGGTTGGATCCGGGTCGAGTTTGTAATCGCCGGATACCACCCAGACTTCGCCCCGGTGCTCGATGCGTACCTGTGCGCTCCCCAATACATGCCCAGCCGGATGGAACGACACTGTCACCTCGCCCATCGTCACCGTCTCACCATAGGCCAAAGTGTCAATTGTCGCCTTTGCTCCCAGCCGCGCTTTGAGCACGCCCAAGGCGTCCGGCGTCGCCAAATATGCAGCGTGCCCCGGCCTGGCATGGTCGCTATGCGCGTGGGTGATGACAGCCCGGTCGACAGGCCGCCATGGGTCGACGTAAAAATCCCCCGCAGCACAGTGAAGGCCATGCGGCGTATGCTGCAGCAGCGGCGGGGGCGAAGTGCGGAAAGTCGGAGAAATCGGCGCAATCGGCATAACGAAAAGTTTAGCTGACACCGCCTGCCTCGCCACCTAACTTTTCAGCCAATGGTGTTTGCCATGCCGGTAACCTCTGCCGGTCTCTATAATGGCTGCCAACTCCAAACGTATCGACCGCACATGACACGACCGCAAGACACGACGGCCTGGCAAACGCTGACGGCGCTCGCAGATTCGCAGAAATCGGCGGCATCGACGAGTGCGCCGATGCCGCCAACTCTCGTCAGCGCTTGCGGAATCTCACTTGACTTGACGCGTCAAACGCTTCCTGCCGAGGCGCTGAGCAGTCTTGGTGAACTCGCGGCGGAAATCGGCCTAGCGAAGAAAGCGGCGGACCTCGTTTCTGGCCGGGCGATGAACCTGACCGAACAACGTCCGGTGTTGCACACCATGCTGCGACAATCCGCCGACAGCGGCAAATTGCCACCGGACATCGCCGAACCACTGGCGAAAATTGAAAACTGGGTGAAAGCCGTCCGCAGCGGCCACGCCAAGGCGAGAAGTCTTGCAGATCACCGCTACACGGATGTACTGGTGATCGGCATCGGTGGGTCCGCGCTAGGGCCGGAACTCGCAGTGCGCGCCTTGTCTCGTTTTGCCGATGGCCCGCACATCCACTTCTTAAGCAATATCGACGCCGCCGCCTTCGACGACATCACCACTCCACTTTCACCCCTCACCACGCTGGTGGTTGTCATCTCCAAAACCTTCACCACGGAAGAGACCACCATCAACGCCGAAGTGGCGCGTCGTTGGCTTGAGGCCGGCGCGGGAGCAGGTGCGTTCCCCGCCCAATTCGCAGCGATTACGGCCAACCCAGATGAGGCGGCGCGACGTGGTTACCTTCCCGCCGCCACGTTCACCTTTCCGGTCGGTGTTGGTGGCCGGTTCTCGATGTGGTCGGCCGTGGGTTTACCGATTGCGCTGGCGACGGGCTTCCACCACTTTCGCGCAATGCTGGACGGCGCGGCAACGATGGATCAGCACTTCGCATCGGCACCATTGACCAAGAATCTGCCGATGCTGCTCGCCGCATACGGCGTTTGGAACCGCAACTTCAAGGGCATCACCTCGCACGCAGTGCTGCCGTATGCCGAACGTCTGGCGTTACTGCCCAAACATCTGCAGCAGCTAGAGATGGAGTCTAACGGCAAGTCGGTTGATCTCGACGGCAACGCAATTGATTACGCGACGTGCCCGGTTATTTTCGGCGAGGCGGGCACCAACGGCCAGCACTCCTTCCATCAGTTGTTGCACCAAGGGACTGACATCATTTCCAGCGATATCGTCATCGTGCGGGAACGGGAGGGACGCTCGCAATCCCAACACCAACGCTTGCTGGCCAACGCGTTTGCACAGGCCAACGCTTTCTGGTTCGGCAACCACGGTGAGAATTTGCCATCGTATCGCGTACACAAGGGGGGACGGCCGGTTGCCGTGATTGAGCTCCAACGGCTGGACCCCTTTCACCTGGGTGCACTCATCGCCTTGTACGAACACAAAGTGTTTACGCAGGGTGTGATGTGGCACGTGAATAGTTTTGATCAGTGGGGCGTTGAGCTTGGCAAGACCATTGCCAAGACGCTGCTACCGAAGGTGGCAGAGGCGATGGCAGATGCGGCGACTGCAAGGGGCGCGACAGGCGGACCGATCAGCCAATATTTTGTGTCCGTAAAATGAACAATCCGACCAGCCTGCTAAACGCGCTCGACGAAGTGATATTCGAGCTTAGTCTCGAGGGAAAGGTCATCGCCGCCACCTCCGCCGCGCGGAAATTAGCCGGTGATGTCCCCCCCCAAGGGGAGGCGCTCGATCTCGTCGAAAGCTGGGAGTTTGTGCGCATTGTGGCCAGTCGCGACCGGGCGCGTTTCGAGCAGACGCTGCAGCGAATCGCCGAGGGCAAGGTCGGCTCACACGCCATGGAAATCGGCATTATCGCGGCCGGTCTGACCAACGCTGAGGCACCGCACGACGTGCTGCCGATGGCAGCCAAGCTCGCTGCCGTCACCGCAACCAACGGCAAGCCTGTCAGCATTGGTGTGTGGCTGCGCGACCTGTCGCTTGAAAAGGCCAACGAAGCGGCGGCCAATGCCCACGGCACGCACTTGCTCGATTTGGTGGAAAACATAACTGATGCTTGTGTTGTTGAAAATGCCGAGGGTAATGTTGAAATGCTCAATGAGGCGTTTTGTCGGCTTTTCGAAATTCACGCCGCGCCTCAGTCGCTGATCGGCACCAGTTGCGCCGAGTTATTCGAAGCTGCCTCCAATGCGACACAACAACGCAGCGGCCCGCTTTCTTTACCGCTTGATGCCGCGACTGGCAGCAGCCAACGCAACGAGCTGTCTTTCGCGCTACTCAGCGGGGAGGCCATTGCGCAAGTCTCACTCGCGGTTGATGATGAGTCTGGCATCACCGGACGCCTGCATCTATTCCGCCAGACAACTGCGCGGGCTGCTGCGGTGGCCGAATCGGCAGTGGAGGGCATGATCGCCAACCAAATGGCACTCATCGGCAAGATCGTGCGTGAGCTCAGTGTTGCCCACGAATCGGCCGGCTCTGCCGTGCATAGAGCCGAGCAACTGGAGATGCCCGGAAACCTGCTCGAGCAACTGCGGCGCGTAGAGACTGCCGCAAACAGCGCGTTGGAGGCAGTCGCTGGCCTGCTCGACTTCCCGCGCATCGAAGTCGGCATCGTCAACTTGGAGATTGCACCATTTCATCTACGCGAATGCCTCGCCGAGATGATCGCAGGGCCGGCCGATAAAGCCGCACAACGACAAGTACAACTAAAGATTCGAGTCGAGCAAGATGTCCCTGATGAACTCTGCGGAGACGCGGCCAAATTGATGTTGGTGCTGCGCAATTTGCTTGACTACGCGATCGAATCCGCGCCGTTGGTCGATTCGGCTGCCGCGCCGCAAGCAGGCGATCAACCGACAGACCAGCCTACCGAAGTGACACTCGCAATCACCCCCGAGTACACCGCAGAGCAACAGATTCACCTGTCATTGAGTGTCGAGCAGCTCATCCGGCCGGGCTCGATCAAGCCGAAGACCATGCCCGCGTCCGCCGCCATGCAACTGGCACTGGCCAGACAAATCGTGCGCGCACTCGCTGGCAATAGC
>JADCJC010000021.1 GCA_020247395.1 Rhodocyclaceae bacterium | reverse complement strand
CGTGCCATTCTCTGCTTCGTCCTGCGCAATCAGGTTCTGCTTATCGCGATATTGTGAGACAGGACTCTCACCGGGTTACAAGAAGGTTCTCGCGGAAACTGCTGCATCGGTTTCCGGCGTCTGCGGCATCGATTGTGCGCAGGCACAATCGACGAGACCCCGCCGCCGCTCTGTCGGGCGTGCCATTCTCTGCTTCGTCCTGCGCAATCAGGTTCTGCTTATCGCGATATTGTGAGACAGGACTCTCACCGGGTTACAAGAAGGTTCTCGCGGAAACCGCTGCATCGGTTTCCGGCGTCTGCGGCATCGATTGTGCGCAGGCACAATCGACGAGACCCCGCCGCCGCTCTGTCGGGCGTGCCATCGTTTGCATCGTCGTGTGCAAGCAGGTTTTTCTTGTCGCGATATCGTGAGACAGGACTCCCACCGGGTTACAAATAGGTTCTTGCGGAAACTCCCGGGAGATGAAACGCTTTTGGCCTCAGCGCGCAAACGCGTACGAATCCGGCGTGAACGCGCCTTAGCGGCTGGTCTTCACATCTACCGTAATGTCACGGATAGCCTGCTTGCGACTGGTGCCACTGCTTAGGACTTGCTGCGGTATCTTCTCAAAATCGACAGCTTTTAAGTCAAGCTTTTGCACTTGCCGGTTGGCCATGGTGTGGAAGTACAGCACGCGATTTTTGAGATCCGATGCCGTGGTGATTTGTGTGGCTCCAGGGATGTCTTTTGCCTGATCCTTGCTGGATGCCAATGAACCGAGCGGAATATTGAAGCTGTCCAAGATGCGAAAAGACTCACCCACTGCGTCCTCGGCGGTGGCAAGGGGTCGTGCGGAAGCGACAAACGCAACCGCACGAACAAAGCGTGACGGCGGCGTGAAGTCACCCGGCAAGCCCAACAAACCCGATCCCGCGCCCAGCGGGGCCAAGCTCACACGGTCGAGCGAGACTGCCGCCTTAGGGCCCTGCTGAAGGCCAAGATAATTACGCAGATTGGTTACGTGCCAGTCATATGTCGGGGAATTCGTCACCACACCCAGCACGGTCTCATGCACCTTGATCTGGCCGCCGTTAATGATCTCAATCACAACCGATGCACCCGTCGGGTCGGCAATTTTCCAATGAAATGGCAGGGCGGCACCGCCAAATCTTGGGTCCTCGACGTTGACCACTCGCACATCCGAAAGTGCGGCTCGCACCTCGGCCACCGTCTTGAATGATGACAACATCCAGCGCATCCAGTCGCCGACACTCACCGACCGCTTGGCCTCGGATTTTTCATAAGAAGCGAAATCGGCGAAACCGGGGAAATAATACATGCCGACGTACAAGCCGGCTTCGTTCAAGCCGTCCGGGCCATAATCTTGGTCGTAGGCGCGAAGGGAAACGAAGCCGTATCGGCCCCGCCAACTCAAGCCGTTGTATCCCTCGGGAGTTTGCGCGGTGTATAGATGATTACGCGGAAACAGCACTAGGCTGTCGTGTCTCGCATCGCTCAACGCCCACTCTACCGTGCGAGAAACCACCACCGCGCCGTCCCCTGACTTCAGCGAAATGCCGGTACAGGCGAGCGCCGGTGTTAGCCCAAGGGAGAACGTCAAAGCAATGCAGATGACGCGTGAAGCGGTCTTCATCAGATACATGGGGAAACTCCGCGTTCGTTGGGTGTGCCGATTATATCGCTTCACAATTCAAGGCGGCGCTACCTGCGGCCTACGGGCAGCAAGTACGACGGGCAGCAAGTACTACGCGCTGAATATCATTTAACCGCCCGCCGATAAGGGGGTTTTAGTTTTCGCCGGTCGCGGTAACGTTAAAGATGCCGGTTGCGTTACCGGTATCAAAGGCAAGATCCAGCCTCCCTGATCCGGGCAGAAAATCGCGCGAGATGAATTCGTAGAAAGAGCCCGGCACAACACGCTCGGTCCGCCGACCATGCACATCAAGGAAGCCGCGTTTCACCTTGTCGGCGATCAGTGCCGTTTGACGGACGCGTCCCGACGCGGAAATTTCGACTTTTTCTTTGATCGTCCGACCGGCCAGGCGCTGCGCTTCGGCGGTGGCGAAAACATCCGCCACGCGGTCAGTGGCATGGTTAAACGCATTGCCCTCTGTGGAGATCCATGCCATTTCGGCGGATTCGGCCTTGAGGGTTTCATAGTCGGAGAGTGATGGCTCGGCGTGATGCCGACCAAAGCCGCGTACGCATGCACGCACCAGCGCGACCGCCTCATCCAGTCCCAATGTCTCGCCTTTGGCAAGTCTGGCCAGAAGCGTTGACTCGTCTGGCGTGAGCGGATCGACTGAGGTCGACACCACCCGTGTAACTGCGGTTTGGAAGGCGGGGGAAAATTGCTCGGGGTGCAACTCGCTGACAAAAAACTGCGCAATTTCCTCGGGCAAGTCGAGATGACGATAGGCGTAACCGGTCATCTTCAGTCGTGGCAGGGGATAAATGTCCACTTGTGCGAAGCCGAGTGGCTCAAGCAACCGCGCGATGGCAGTGCGGCCCGGCGGCAAGGTGCCGTTTGCTGACCAAGCGACGGTGCGTAATGCACCGTGATCAAAGTTAACTTTGCCGCCTGCGGCGATGGTTTCCTCCACGTAGGCGCGACCACTCGGTACCCGTGAGATTAGATCGTTGAACAGTGCCATGTTCATGGCTTGCGCCATGTGTGCCCGGCTAATGGCACTTCCCTCGGTCATCAAGCCCATGGGTACGTGGAGGGTCTTGAATAGCCTCTCGGCGTCAACCGATCCAACAACCGCTGCCAGCAACGACTTCAAGATCATGATTAGCTCTCGAGGTTAAACACGATGCCCTGCGCCAGCGGTAGGTCCGCCGAGTAGTTGATCGTGTTAGTCGCGCGACGCATATAGGCGCGCCAGCTATCTGAGCCGGACTCGCGACCGCCGCCGGTGTCTTTCTCACCGCCAAACGCGCCGCCGATTTCGGCACCCGAGGTGCCGATGTTCACGTTGGCGATGCCGCAGTCGCTACCGGATGCGGACATGAAAATTTCTGCCTCGCGCATATCGTTGGTGAAGATGGATGACGACAAGCCCTGTGGTACTGCGTTCTGCATATTGATGGCTTCCGCAAGCGTTTCGTAACGCATGACGTACAAGATCGGTGCAAACGTTTCGTGATGCACACAGGCTGTTTGGGCAGGCATTTCGACTATCGCCGGATGGACGTAGTAACCTTCGGCAAACTCCGACACAAGCGCACGCTCACCACCCGAAACGATACCGCCCTGTTCTTTCGCAGCGGATAATGCTGCCTGCATGCCGTCAAACGCCGTGCGGTCGATCAATGGGCCGATTAATGTTTTCGCTTCAAGTGGATTGCCGATACGGACATGACGGTAGGCCGCTTTCAAGCGTGCGACCAGTTGATCTGCAAGCGAGGTGTGCACGATCGCCCGGCGCAAGGTCGTACAACGTTGCCCGGCGGTGCCGACCGCTGAGAACAGGCAAGCAGGCAACACCAAATCCATGTTGGCAGAGGGTGCGACGATGGCGGCGTTGTTGCCGCCGAGTTCGAGCAGGCTGCGGCCCAGACGGGTTGCCACACGCGCTGCAACATTGCGACCCATGCGCGTTGAGCCCGTCGCCGACACCAAGGCCACACGCGAATCGTCGACCAATACTTCGCCGACATCTGCATGGCCCGTCAACACTTGGGAGAGGCCAGCGGGCACCACGCCGCCAGCAGCGGTGAAGCGCGCCATGGCACGAGCAAGCAATGCCTGGCAAGCTAATGCCGTGAGCGGTGTTTTTTCCGACGGCTTCCAAACTAGGCTGTTGCCACAAACTAAAGCTAACGCTGCATTCCACGCCCACACGGCGGCAGGGAAATTAAACGCGCTGATGATACCAACCACACCAAGCGGATGCCACTGCTCCATCATGCGGTGTTTTGGCCGTTCAGTGGCAATCGTCAAACCATAGAGCTGGCGCGATAGACCCACGGCAAAGTCGCAGATGTCAATCATCTCTTGCACCTCGCCTAAACCTTCTTGCAGTATCTTGCCCGACTCGATCGTCACCAATTGACCGAGCGCGTCTTTGTTGGTGCGAAGCTCTTCGCCAAACAATCGCACTAACTCTCCGCGTTTTGGCGCGGGAACATTCCGCCATGTCAAAAATGCGGAATGTGCCGCCGCAATTTTTGCCGAGACCTCTGCATGGGTGTCTGGTGTTAGCACCGCAAGCGTACTGCCATCTATTGGCGAGCGCGCCACAATGCCGCTGCCCGTGTTTGCGGGAATTACCACTCCCAGATTGGCCAGAAGTGATGTCGTTATCGAAGTCAGTGCGGCGCTCATGCGTAAAATGCTCCAAACGGGTTGGCCAGGAATTGGGGGAGGCTGACAGTCTCTTGGCGCACAAAGCCGCGTCCTTTGAGTTCGCCTTTTGCAAGCAAGTCCACCATCGTACAGATGCCGGAAGCGGTGGTGAGCTGAATCGCCGAGAGCAGTTTGCCACCAACTTTCTTGGCGTAGATTTTTTTCGCAAAGCTTTCCTGAGCGAGTCTGCCTTCGCGCTGGCCGCTGACCGAAACGAACACCAACACCACGTCTTGATAGGTCATCGGGATGGCGGTTTCCATCACGTCTTTGAGTAACTCGCGGCGTTTGCCAAGCCCAAGGTCGTTGAGAAGAATTTTCATGATCTCGCAGTGCCCTGGATACCGCACGGTCTTGTAGTTTAGGTTCTGAACCTTGCCCTCAAGGGTTTCGCACAGTGTACCCAGCCCGCCTGAAGTGTTGAATGCCTCGTAGTCAAGGCCGTCGAGCGAAAAGTGCTCAAGCTCCTCCATTGGCGGCGTTTCGCGTAACTTGCCGTCAATGATCGCCTCGCAGGGATTGAGGTATTCGTTGATCAGTCCATCGGTGCTCCATGTCAGGTTGTACTTCAACGCATTGGTCGGGTAGATTGGTAGCGCGCCGACACGCATGTTGACGTCGCGCAAGGTGTCAAACTTTTTGGCGAGTTCGTAACCGGCGACCGAGATGAAACCGGGTGCCAATCCGCACTGCGGCATAAACACGGTGTTAGCGTCGCGTGCGATGTCCTTCACAATCCGCGTGCTTGCGACGTCTTCGGTCAAATCGAAATAGTGGGCATTGAGATTGCGCGCAAGCTTTGCCAGCAGCGGGGTGAGATAGAACGGGCATGCCGACAAGATGACGTTGGCCCCCTTGAGCGCTGTTTCAAGATTGTCGTTGGCCACATCGGCAACGTGAATCGAAGCTCCCAGTGCAGCCATCGGTTTTAGCCGCGCCATATCTTTGTCAACGACGGTGACCGCGTAGCCGCCAATTTCGTTAAATAGAGTGACGATGGCTTCACCAATCTTACCGGAGCCAATAAGTGCGACGTGTAACATGGTGCGTCCTTGAAAGTGTTTTGACAGGTCAACATTTTAGAGCTGCAGGCTGTCGGAACGAAGCTGCAAAGCTTGCAAAAAGATGGGTTAAAATTAGCATAACGCAGGTATCTTTTTGCATTCTAATAACGTGGGTACAAGATGTCTCGTACCGCATCCGGTTTGACCAAGGCTGAAACTTTGCTGCTCGACATCCTTCGCCGCGACGCACGACGAAGCGTTGCGGAGATTGCGCGTGAGCTCGGCTTGGCGCGTGCCACCGTGCAAGAACGTATCCGGCGGCTGGAGGAAGGCGGCGTGATTGAGGGGTATACGGTACGCCTGAATCCGGCACACAGTCGGAGTCGGGTGACCGCACACACGCTGGTTCGTATTGACGCACGCAAGGCGGATGGCCTTTACGCCAAACTAAAGAAGATGCCCTCAGTTAGTGGGATCTACGCGATCTCGGGGGAATTCGACGTGCTGGTGGTCTTGCAGGCAGAGACCACCGCCGATTTGGACGAGGCGCTTGACATCCTTGGGCGCTACGACGGTGTCGAGCGTACACAAACGTCGATTGTTCTGAGCGTGAAGTACGAGCACTGAGGTGGTCAGTAGGCGCCGCAATTTTGCCGGTGCCGGTTCTCTTTGCTCAGTGGAAAAACAAATACGCTACCCAAATGGCGGCGATTACGCCTGCCAAGTCGGCCAGCAAACCGAAGCCAACAGCGTAGCGCGTCTTGGTAATGCCGACCGATCCGAAGTAAAGCGCAATGATGTACAACGTGGTGTCTGACGAGCCTTGCAGAATACTAACGAGACGGCCAACAAATGAATCAACACCGTAGGTTTTCATGGCGTCGATCATCATTGCGCGTGCGCCGCTGCCACTGACAGATTTCATCAATGCGGTGGGTAATGAGGGAGTGAAGTCAGTATTGAACCCCATCTGGGTAAACAGCCACGTGAACCCGTTGACGATCATCCCTAGTACGCCTGAGTTACGCAATACGCTGATAGCCACCAACATGCCGACGAGGTAGGGGATGATCATCAGCGAAGTTTGGATGCCGCCCTTCGCACCTTCAATAAACGCCTCATAAACATTGATCTTCTTGACGAGGCCACCAACCAGAAACAACACAATGATGCCGAACAAAACTAGGTTGCTCGCAACTTTCGAGACCTGCTGGATCTCCGTTCTGGTCAAGTAGTGGCTGAAATACCAAACAATACCCAGAATGAACAGCGTCATGCCACCCAGCCAGGCGAAGATGACTGGGTCGAGGATATTGATGCGTTGCTTGAACGACAACGCCAGAAATGCAACTAATGTGCCAGCGTAGGTGGCGATCAGGGTTGGGATAAAAATGTCCGACGGGTCTTGCGCACCCAGCACGGCGCGTTGCGCCATCACTGTCAGCGGAATCAGCGTAAGCCCCGCAGTTTGAAGGACCAGGAACATGATCTGCGCATTGCTGGCGGTGTCCTTCACCGGATTCAGACTCTGAAGACTCTCCATCGCCTTGAGGCCAAACGGCGTCGCGGCATTGTCCAGGCCCAAGAAGTTCGCCGAAAAATTCATCACCATGTGGCCCGTGGCCGGGTGGTTTTTCGGGACATCGGGGAAGATGCGCGAGAAGAACGGGGCGATCACCTTGGCAATCGTGCCGATGAAGCCGGCTTTCTCGCCGACGTTAAGAATGCCAAGCCAAAGCGTCATCACGCCCGCCAGCGGCAGTGCAATGTCCATGACACCAACTTTTGCCGATTCGAAGGTACCGTCAACAATTTTCTTGAAGACCTCGGTGTCTCCGAGGAAGATCCACTGCCCGAGCGCAGCCAGAAAGCCGACGATAAAGAAGCCTGCCCAGAGGTATGTCAATGCCATGTCGGGAAGGTCTCCATAGGTTGCAGGCTGTGTTTGGGAGGAGAGGTGGCGTTTGTGTCTTGGTTTGCGGCTGGGTTGCGGTCGTCGCGACAGACCGATAGCTACCTTGATGCTAGTTGAGTTTCATCCAGATAGGCGCAAATTTGTTATCGGGGCGATGTACCAGCGCAACGTTTGCGCGCGTCACCCACGGGATCACCTGACGATGTAAGGGAATAACGTGTACCTCCCGCTGAATAATCTCGACGGCCTCGTTGATCATCTTTTGCCGTTTCACTAAATCCATTTCCACTTCTGCCTGACTGATGAGTCGGTCGACATCGGCGTTCTTGAAGTTACCGTAGTTGGTTTCACCGGCACCCTTGCCATTATTGCTATGGAAGAGGGGCTTGAGCGTGAACATCGCATCGTTGTTATTATCGCCCCATCCCTGCATACAGACAGAAAACTCCTGCTTCGGTGTACGTGCGAAGTACTGCGCCTTCGGCATGGCATCGACTTTGACAGCAAGCCCTATCCGTGCCCACATGCTGGCGAGCGCCACACAAATCTTCTCGTCGTTGACATACCGATCGTTCGGGCAGTGCATGGTAAAACCAAATCCGTTTGGGTATCCGGCTTCACTGAGCAGGCGCTTGGCGGCCGCCATATCGTATGCAAATCGCTTTTCGAAGGAGACCGGAATACCATCCCCCTTGGGGTTGGGTAACGGGATCGCCGTTGGTGTGGATAGACCGCGCATGACTTGTGTCTGAATCGCGTTGATGTCGATTGCCTGATACATGGCGAGGCGGACACGGCGATCCTTGAAAGGATTTTTCCCTTTCACATCGGCAAACAGCAACTCATCTCGCGCCTGATCAAGTGCAACCATGATCACGCGCAGTTCGTCACCTTCCCATACTTTCAGCTCGCGGTCCGTCTTGAGTCGCGCAATATCCTGTGGGCTCGGATCGAGTACGAAGTCCAACTCGCCGGATTTCAGCGCAGCCATACGGGTCACGTCGCTGCTAATCTGACGATACTCAATGCGTTCGATATTGCTTTCGTAGCGACCTTCCTTGATACCCCACCAGTCGGCGTTCTTGGTGTGCACGATTCGAACCCCGGGTTCAAATGAAACCAATTTGTATGGTCCGGTTCCCATCGCATGTTTTGACGCGTAAGTCACTTCCTTGGTGGTGAAGTCTTGCGCAGCCGTCACCTTATGTTTCTCTGCCCAAGCACGGCTCATGATGGGCACTTCGGAGATGGAGGTGAGGCTGATTGGGTTAGGCTGGCTGGTGGTGAATTCCACCGTGAGATCATCAATTTTCTTGGCGATACCAGCGGGAATGGCATAGGTCTTGAACTGTCGCGATTTGGCTGCGCGCTCAAAAGAAAACACCACATCGTCTGCGGTGAAAGGAGTGCCGTCGTGAAACTTCACATCTTTGCGAAGTGTGACCAAGCGTTTGGTTGGACTGACCTGTTTTGAAGATACCGCGAGCCACGGCGTGGCGGACATGTCTTTGCCCGGCTGAAAGAGGCGTTCATAAACGAGGCCGTTAATGGACTTGGTAAAACTTTCGTCCTGACCGTGCGGGTCCTGCGTTGACGCATCGCCTTTGGAAGACCAACGCAGTGTTTTGCCGTCGACCGGCGGGGCGTGTAGGAACAAGGCGCAAATCGTCGTGAAGATAACGATTGCGCGACTGGCAACCACGGAACCAACCATAAAAAGACTCCGGACAGGGTGATTTGAATAGTCTAGCTCAGCACTTGTGTACGGCGGTACTTGTGATTTGTAATTGAAGCTCGTCAGTGCCGTAGGTTCAGATTATGCGCCGACCTGCGAAATTTGGTATTAAATTGGTATTATCTTGATACATCAATTAAGCAAGACATCGAGCCGCACGCAAGCGACTGGTCTGGTGTCTTTTTTGCACTCGGGCTATGAAAAAATACGCTACGCCTACCGCCAAGGATATCAAGTTCGACGTGCGCGACAACTCGCCGCTATACGCACAGCTCGCGCGAAAGATTGCGGACGCCATCCGCGCCGGTCGCTATCAGGTTGATGAAGCCTTACCCTCCGAGCGATTGTTGTCTGAGTCCTTGAATGTTTCGCGTGTTACTGCGAGAAAGGCGATTGATCGCCTAGTCGAGCAGGGGTTGGTGGTACGCCGACAAGGTTCCGGCAACTATATCGCGCCGAGATTCGAGCAGGCGTTGTCGCGCCTCTCCAGCTTCTCCGAAGAGCTGTCGCGACGCGGCTATACGCCGACATCCAGGTGGCTGAAACGTGCAGTCGTTTTGCCGACTGCCGACGAGCAGGCCAGCCTTGGTATTTCAGCGTCGACCAAAGTCGCCCGGCTGGAGCGTCTGCGCCTGGCCGACGAGGTTGTGATGGCCTACGAGGTGAGCGTACTGCCGCAGAGTGTTGTCAGGCGTCCGGCTGAAGTGGAAGGCTCACTTTACGAGTATCTTGGACGCGGCCAGCAGATTCCCGTTCGTGCCCTCCAGCACATTCGCGCGCTGAATGCACCGGCCAGGCTTGCCGTGCAACTAGGCATTGATGTTGGGCAGGCGGTGTTGTTTATTACCCGGGTTGGCTTCAACGCCCAGGGGAAGGCGGTGGAGTTAACCCACTCCTACTGCCGCAACGACTATTACGATTTTGTCGCCGAGATGCGGCGCGATTAGAACATGTCGGCAGCAACCATCAAGGGAAACATCCTCACCGACAAAGGCTTTATAGCGGGTCAATTGCAGACTGACGCGAACGGCAGAGTGGCTTCAATACACGGAGAGCCAATAGATTTAGCGGCGGTACGCGACTCTGCCACCCCCATTTTGCTTCCTGGCTTCATTGACACTCACGTTCACGGCGGTGGTGGTCGCGACACGATGGAAGGTGGTAACTCGTTGGAAGTGATTGCAGAGACACACGCCAAGTACGGGACTACCGCGCTACTCGCCACAACGATGACCGCTCCAGCGGAAGACTTGGAGAACGCGTTCGCGGGACTGGGCGATATTTGTCGTCGAGACAATATGGGCACCGGGCGCGGTGCGCGTGTTCTCGGCGTGCACCTTGAAGGGCCTTATATCAACGCCGCGATGCTGGGCGCTCAGCCGGATTTTGCAAGGCCACTGGCTCTTGCGGAATTACTCCGGCTGCATCGTCTGGCACCGATTCGGCTCATCACACTGGCGCCCGAGGTGCCCGGCAACATGCAATTGATTGGCTCCTTGGTTGCAGCGGGATTTACCGTGCAGCTGGGACACACTGCCGGGAGCTTCGAAGACGGCATTGAGGCGATGTCTTATGGCGCGAAGGGGTTCACGCACTTGTTTAATGCTATGACCGGTATGCATCATCGAAAACCGGGAATGGTTGGTGCGGCGCTGGCGAATGCCGAGTATGCGGAGATCATTCCGGATTTTTTACACGTTCATGCTGGCGCGATGCGAGTTGCACTGCGCGCTATTCCCAAGCTGTTTTGTGTGACAGATTCAACCGCCGCGTCGGGCATGCCCGATGGTGAATACCGGCTTGGCCGCCACACGGTGACGAAGTGTTTGGGCGGGGTTCGACTTGCAGATGGAACACTGGCAGGATCGACGCTGACGATGGATCAGGCGTTGCGAAATCTGGTCAACACTCTGGGCTTGGATCTGATTGACGCTTCGCAACGTCTGTCGACAAACGCCGCAGACTACTTGGGGGTATCAGACCGCGGTCGGCTCCGAGTCGGAAGCTGGGCGGATGTGGTGATACTCGATCGCGAGCTCGAAATCCAGGGCGTCATGGTCGAAGGCAATTTGTTGAACTGAACTGAACAGCCGCGTGACCGCGAGCGACTGATCAAAGCGCTTAGGGCTACTAGAGATGACTGGTAGGAGCGATCAAAAGCGTGATCTTCTAACTGAGAGATTGTTGATGAATAGTAGTTTGATGCTGGCAGAAGCAAGGGAAGCGCCGATCGCCGTCGCGCGGCAACTGCAATCACAGCCTAGCCTGTATCAGGAATTTGGCCGGGCGTTGCGTGAATACTCGCCCCGGTCGATTCTCACGGTGGCGCGTGGTAGCTCCGACCACGCTGCACATTTTATGGCTTACCTCATCATGGCGCGGCTCGGCAGGTTGGTCACCTCGCTGCCAATGTCCTTGATCACGCTGTATCAGTCGAATATCCATACAGAGGGTTTGTTTGCCGCCGCGTTTTCGCAGTCCGGGCAAAGCCCTGATCTGGTTGCGCCAATGCAGTTCTTCAGCGCCGGTGGGGCCGCGACCGCTGCATTTGTCAATGACCAGTATTCGCCGCTGGCCAAGGCCTCAGACTGGGTGCTTCCGCTCTGCGCGGGGGAAGAGAAAAGCGTTGCCGCGACCAAGAGTTTCATTGCGCAGCTAGTTGCAGGGGCTCGTGTTGTGGCTGCGTGGCAGCAAGACACGGTGCTGGAGGCGGCGATCAGTGACTTGCCGTCCGTCTTGTCGCAAGCCGCGCAACAAGATTGGTCGGAAGGTGTTCAGCTGCTCAGGGATGCGGAGCAGATGTTGGTGATTGGCCGAGGCACCGGACATGCAGTCGCACTAGAAGCGGCGCTGAAGTTTAAGGAGACCTGTGTCATTCAGGCGGAAGCCTTCTCCGGCGCGGAGGTCAAACACGGCCCGATGGCGCTAATTGATAAGGGGTATCCGTTACTGGTGCTGGCACCGCGCGGCCCGGCGCATGCAGGGTTGGTGGCACTTGCAGATGAGATGCGCCTTCGCGGCGCGCACGTGCTGCTTGCCGCGCCTGCCGAAACACCGGGCGTTAATCTGCCGATCGTGGAGACGGGATCTGTTGATCTTGACCCGATTTCGGTGGTGCAGAGTTTTTACCCGATGGTTGAGGCAGTTTCTCGCGCCCGCGGCTTTGATCCCGACAAGCCTAAGTATCTTGCTAAAGTTACCAAGACGCATTAGCCAGAAAGCTTAAGCCTTGAGTGCATCGGCAAACCATCCGCTAACGACCTCGGTGCGTGTGATTGCCGTGCCAACCGTCACTGACCATGCGCCCGCGTTGATGGCGGCGGCGGCGGAAGCAGGCGTGTTAAACCGACCCTCTGCCATCACACGCGGTATCTGTGCGGACACGGCGCGAATAAACGCCAGGTCCGGCTCGGTGGGAATAGCGCCGCCGACATACCCTGAGAGGGTTGTGCCGACAACATCAAATCCAAGCTGGTGTGCGGCGAGTGCTTCTTCCACGTTACTGCAATCGGCCATGCTGAGCACACCGGCCGAGCGTATGTGTTCGAGCAGTGTGGCGACGAAACTTGGCCGCGGGCGGGCGGTGGCATCAACCGCAATGATGTCTGCACCAGCCGCCGCCAACTCCGCCACGTCGGCTGGAAACGGCGTAATTCGTACTGGCGAATCGGCAAGATCGCGTTTGATGATGCCGATTATCGGTGCATCCAGCACACCCCTTACTGCCGCGACGCGCCGGGCCCCCTCAATGCGCACCCCGCCTGCTCCGCCGGCAATCGCCGCTGCCGCGAGAGCGACCACGATGTCGTCGCGGTCCATCGGACCACGGTCGACGGGTTGGCAGGACACTACCAAGCGACCTCGCAGTGCAGAATCAATGAGTGCAGGTGTACGAAAGTTCATGCCGGCTGAATCGCGGATGGCGTCGAAAAAGTTGTGGAGGTGCCCGATTGGCGGGCGTTTTCAGGCAATTATGGCTGCAAACGACCGTCGTTTCTGGGGTTTACAGGTTTTGATTGATCGGCTTGCCTTTCCACCATTATCCGCGAGTCTCGTCGCGCTTTGGCGCAGGTGGTACTCGATGGCGGTGATTGCGATTGCAGTCGTTTTCTCTTGCCGGACATTTGCTGCTGGCGCGGAAGTCCAATTCTGGACGATGCAACTGTCGCCATTTCACGATGCCTACATTCGCGGCGTCATCAGCAGTTTTGAACATCAGAATCCAGATGTTCGCGTGAAGTGGGTGGACGTACCGTGGTCGGAGATGGAGAAAAAGACGCTCACGGCGGTCGCCGCAGCGTCACCACGGCGGCCCGCGCCGGACTTGGTAAATCTTAATCCACAGTTCGCCTCCAAGCTGGCCGAATTTGGCGCGCTGGCCGATCCTGAGAAGTTCCTGACTGCCGAGCAGATACGCGCTTATCTCCCGGCTGCGTGGAAGGCGAATCGCCTTGATGGCAAGACCTTTGCATTGCCGTGGTACCTGACAACCAGTGTCTTGCTGTATAACAAAGCGTTGCTGGCCAAGGCTGGAGTCGATGCGCCCACTACATTTGCAGGCTTGCTGCCAGCAGCGCAAAGAGTCAGAGCGGCCACCGGACGCTACGCGTATTTTCCGGCGCTTGACGGCAGTACGCCGCTGGAAACGTTGGTGTCGATGGGCGCGCCCATTCTCAGCGCAAATGGTTGCCGGGCGGGGTTTGTGAATGAACATGGTGAGCGCGTTTTTGACTTTCATCAGCGGCTGTACCAAGAGGGGCTGGCGCCGAAAAATGTGGTCACCGAAGGCCATCGTAAGGCAGTAGAAATGTTTTTATCCGAGCAGGTGGCTATGGTGAGCACCGGCATGCAATTTCTGCAGTTCATCAAGACCAACAATCCCGCGTTTTATGCCAATGTCGGGGTGACGTTACAGATTGGTGTTGGTGAATCGCCGCCAAATATCGCCGCCATGAATATCGCTGTGCTCGACCAATCGCCCAACAAAGAAGCGGCATTTCGTTTTGCGCTATTCCTCACCAACGCGGCCAATCAAACAGCGTTCGCACAGCGCGTGCCGATTCTTCCTTCGAGCACAAAGAGCTATGACGATCCATTTTTCACAACCTCGAGCGGTGATGGTTTGCTGGATAAAGCCCGCGCGCTTTCGGTTGAGCAGGTCAAGCGTGGTGAAGTGCTGGTGCCACCAATGCGCAACTACAATAAATTTCGTAGTGACTACGCACGTAATTTGCAGGCGGTCATGCTGAAGCGAAAGACCACACGACAAGCATTGTCGGAGATCGATGCAACCTGGTCGGCATTATTGCCCTGTCCGACCAAATTTGCCGCTCACGCAGCATTATCAGGGACACAGCCGTGAGGCATGGTGTCAAAGCCGAAGCTGCACCGGTTGTTATCGCAATCGACATCGGCGGCACAAAGATTCGCGGTGCGCTCATTGACCGGGAGGCAAATATGCTTGCCAGCACACGGCGCGCCACCGATGCCTCGCTTGGAGCCAGCCACGTACTGGGCGTGATCGAGGCGAGTATCGAAGAGTTAAAACAACAAGTGCCAGCCGACACTTGCGTTTGCGGGATTGGCCTGTCTTCGGCGGGCGTGATTGAGCCCATCAGCGGGCTGGTGGTTAGTTCGGCACCACAAATTCCAGGTTGGGCGGGCACACCACTCGGTGCTTATTTTGGTGACCGTTTTCGATTGCCGTTGGTCGCCGACAACGATGCTAACTGTGCGCTGGTCGGGGAGATTTGGTGCGGCCGTCACGGGTTGGGCGCAAATGCGAGTGCGGTGATGCTGACATTGGGTACCGGGCTAGGTGGTGCTGTCGTGACCAATGGACGGCTACTAACAGGCCGACATTATCTCACCGGACATTTTGGCCTCGCCCGCATGTGGGACCGATACTCGCAGACAGAAGTCAAGGTGGAACACCTGGTATCCGGTACCGGATTAGGCAACGTCTATCGCCAGATCGTCGCGCTACCGGAACCGCTTGACCACCCGTTCGGCGGCGCGGCGGTGATGGAATTGGTCGCAAAGGGCGATGCCGATGCGTCGCTGGCGTTAAAGCGGTGGTGTGAACACCTTGTGTTACAGATATTCAATCTGCATTGGATGATTGACCCGGATGTCATCATCATTGGTGGTGGAATGGTCGATGCGCGTGAACACTGGTGGCCGCTGCTCGAGGCTGGCCTTGCGGCAAGAGGTGTTCAGGCACCGGTCGCGGTCGCGACGATGGGCAATGATGCGGGAGTGTATGGTGCCGCACGGCTGGTGTTTGATCGTTGGCAGTCGGCAGAGTCATGAAGACGGTAGCCACCAGTCGCATCGTCGGCAACCCGCTGATACCCTATCTATTTCTCATCCCTGCTTGCGTGGTGCTGGCGACGTTTGTGCTGTATCCCGCGCTGAAAGCGATCTATTTGAGTTTCACCAACTTCAATATGATTCGTCAGGCGGAGTTCGTGGGATTTGCCAATTACCTGAACGTGTGGCGTGATCCGTTCTTTTGGGCGGCGCTGAAGAATACCTTGCTGTACATGGTTGTGGTGGTGCCGGTGCTCGTCATTGCGCCGATTTTCCTCGCGGCACTCGTCAACAAACATATTCCCGGCATCACGTTTATCCGCGCCGCGATCTACCTGCCTGTCATCACCTCACTGGTCATCAGTGGACTGATCTGGAAATGGGTTTATGAGGAGCAAGGCATTCTCAATTATGTGTTGCTCGCGTCCGGCCTGACGACTGACCCGGTCGCGTTTCTCACCGATCCCGCCAATGCGTTGTTTAGCGTGATGGCGGTGACGATCTGGAGCGGCATGGGTTATTACATGGTGATCTATCTGGCCGGGTTGCAGTCGATACCCCGCCACCTGTACGAAGTCGCCGAAGTCGAAGGCGTCAGCGCCTGGCAGCAGATGATTCACATCACGATTCCATTACTGCGGCCATCAATTGTGGTCGTCACTGTCATGTCGTCAATTGCGGCGATGAAAGTGTTCGAGGAAGTTTACGTCATGACGCAGGGTGGGCCGATGGATTCGACCAAGACGTTGGTGTACTACCTGTACGAGTCAGCGTTCTCAGAGTTTGAAATGGGGTACGCGTCGGCCATTGGTGTTGTCCTCTTCCTGCTGACTCTCGTGTTTTCACTCATCAATCTGCGGTTTCTGCGTGAAAAAACCTAACCTCCAATCCGTGTTGCCATTGCTGCTCCGTTATCTCGCGATCCTGATCGTGCTGTTGTTTACCGTCGGCCCATTTTTGTGGCTGCTGTCCACCTCGCTGAAGTCGGCCGACGAAAACATTTTTGCTTATCCGCCGGTGTTGATCCCGCAATCGCCAACACTCGACAATTTTTTTCGTGTCATCGATTCGCAGCCGTTTTTTACCTACCTGAGCAATAGCGCGCTGGTCGCCGCCCTTGCCGTGGCCTTGAACCTCCTGCTTGCATCGTTAGCGGCTTATCCGCTGGCGCGTATTCCCTTCAAGGGGCGGTCGGTGTTGTTCATTGTGCTGCTGTCCTCCATGATGATTCCGTTCCAGTTGTTGATGATTCCGGTTTACGAGCTGGCCATTTCACTCGGACTTCAAAACACATACCTCGGCTTGGTGTTGCCACACGCATGTACCGCGTTTGGCATTTTCTTTATGCGGCAAGCGTTTTTATCCGTCCCAGTGGCCATTGAGGAGGCGGCAATCATGGACGGCGTTTCGCGTCTGCGCATTTGGTGGTTTGTCATGTTGCCGTTGGTGAAGCCGTCGTTGGCGACACTGGCGGTGTTTAGTTTCATCGCAGTTTGGGGCGACTTCCTTTGGCCGCTCATCATCATTGATCAGCCGGCATTATTTACATTGCCGCTGGGTGTCAATCGATTGGCCAGCACCTTCTCGCTCGATTGGCGCTTGGTAGCGGCGGGCGCGGTGTTCTCGATTGTTCCGATTCTGCTGTTCTTTACCTTTACCCAACGCTTCTTTATTGAAGGTGCGATGAAAGGCGCGGTGAAGGGGTGAGCAAGGCTGCCAACCAAAAGCGCCCGGTGGCGGTGGTGGTACAGACCCACTGGGATCGCGAGTGGTATTTTCCGCATCAGACGTTTGTCGCCCGCCTGATCGAGGTAATGTCCCGCGTGGTGGCGCAATTGGAGTCGGGCAAGTTGCAGCAGTTTTTGTTTGACGGACAAACCGCCGCTTACGAGGATCTGCTTGCAAACGCGGAGCCGGCGCTGGTAACCCGCGTAGAGGCGCTGGTGAAAGAAAAGCGCATCGCGCTCGGTCCATGGTACGTGATGGCCGATGAATTCCTTGTCTGCGGGGAGTCGTTGCTGCGCAACTTGGAGATTGGTATCGGTGATGCGGTTGCAGCGGGTAATTGCCAATATGTTGGTTATCTTCCAGATACGTTCGGGCATATCGGGCAAATGCCACAACTGCTCGCCAACTTCGGCATTCACTCGGCGGTAATGTGGCGCGGTGTGGATTTGCCTGTGGCAGAGTTCGATTGGCAAGCGCCGGATGGTACGCGTGTTGGTGCGGTATTTTTAACGCAGGGCTACTACCAACATCCCCTCAACGTCACCGACTGGCAGGCTGCCTTGGCTCGTTATTTGGATTCTGTGGCCGCCCGAAGTCTCAGCACGGAATTGCTGCTTACGCAAGGTGGTGATCACTTGTTATCGGTGGACGCCACCGCTGCGCGAATTGAAGCCTTTAACCAGACAAACACGACGTATCAATTGGTCGAGAAATCGCTTGCCGATCACGTTGAGACGGCCATGATACAAACCGCAGGTCGTCGCCAAATGATTTGCGGGGCGCTGCGTAACAATGCGCAGGCATTTGTACTGCCCGACGTGCTGTCGACGAGGCGGTATTTGAAGCGCCTCAATCAAGACGCGGAGGACCGCCTGCTCGGCGTCGTTGAGCCGCTTCTTGCACAGCTTCAATTAGACAACTATCCAACGCGTTATCTTCAAGATACCTGGCGCATGGTGATCCAGCAGCAGGCCCACGATTCCATCTGCGGCTGTAGCGTCGATCAAGTGCATCGGGAAATGGGGACGCGATATCAGTTGATTGACCAACGCTTGAAGGTGCTGGTGGAGCGCGCCTTGGCGGTCGCCGGGATGGTGAGTGTTGAGCAACACCCGGGTCAATTGGATGTGGTGCCGGATGTGTTTGCCGATGATGCAATTTTTACGTTGTTTAACCCGCTGCCATTGGCCTTTACCGGGTCGCTAGTCATCAGTTTGTTCTTGCGCGGTGAAAAGCGCGCCGCGTTGTCGCTGAAAACGTCAACCGGTGAACCGCTTCCGTGTGTGTTGATGAGTGTCCGATCCGATGCAATTCTGCGCTCACCGATTGACGACTTTCCCGAGCGGCTGGAAGGGCATCGTTATGAGGTAATGGTGCATTGTGCGATTGCCGGACTAGAAGCACTTGCCTGTGTGATCGAGCAAGCAACAGCGCCGGTTGGGTCATCACCAGCCGCTGCCATGCCCGCCGCCATCGAAAATCGGCGCTACCGCATTTTCCTGAACGACCTTGGTGAGTTATCGATTGCGAATAGGCTCACCGGTCAGACCTTGACGCCCGCGTTGTCGTTTGTTTCGGAATTGGATGCGGGCGACTCGTATAACTTTTCTCCACCGCCGAATCAGCAGCGCGTTGTACAAACAAGATATTCGCTGGTCTCTTGTCGCACGCTGGCTGGGGTGCAGGAACTCGTGCTCGCTGTTACGCTGACGACGCCGCAGAGCTTGTCGGCTGATCGAGCCGGTGCGGCTGCCGAAACGGTGTCCAACACAGGTGTACTGCGCATACGGCTATTTGAGGGCGCGCCAACCATTGACTTTTCCCTTGAGTGGACTAATCGCGCGAGTGATCAGCGAACTCGTCTAGTACTGGCCTTGCCCTCACCGGTTGACTGTACCTTCAGTGATTCAGGCTTTGAATGGGCACGCCACCCAGTCAAATATGCCGACTACCCGACCTGCGTGACCCGTCAAGAGATGCCGGTGGTGGTCAACCCTTCGCTGAGTACGATTGTCGCGGGCGATCTCGTTTTCTTGCACCGCGCGATGCAAGAGTACGAGGTTTTGCTGGTGAATGGCCGACAAATGCTTGGGGTTACCCTCATCCGCAGCGTGGGATGGATGTCGCGGCGCGATCTTGTCACGCGCGGGGTAGGCGCGGGGCCGGATTTGGCCACACCCGAGGCGCAGTGCTTGGGGCAAGAGGTGTTCGAGTTTCAGATTGCGATGGGCGGCATCGCGGTTCACCCGCTGTCCGTGGCGCAACGCTATCGGCGGCCGGTGGTATGTCTGCGGGGTTCGACGTCGCGCTGGGCTGGCGGTTTTGAAATCGACAATCAGACGCTACAAATCAGCGCCGTTCGCCGCGTCGGCGATTCACTTGAATTACGTCTGTGGAATCCAACGGATGGAGATCAGCCTCTTGTGTTCATGCCAACGCCTCATGCCGGACAGTGGCAGCGTGTCACTGCCAATGGCGAACAATGTGCAGGGTCAGCGACGTTGGTGAAGCCGCACGAAATTGTCACGCTCCGATGTCGACGCCAGCGGAATTAACCAGCCCGCCACCGAGCCGTCGGCTGGCGCTCCTGCCGGTGGATGCAAGGCCGGTGGTGCGCGCCCAAGTTGTGCAGCTTGCCAAGGCGGGCGGCATCGAACTCGTCGTGCCGCCCGTATCGACGTTGGGCCATTTTCGCCAGCCCGCAGAGCGTGACGTGCTCGCCGACTGGCTGCGGGCGCAGGCGAGCAACGTGCAAGGCTTTGTTGTCTCGTTAGACATGCTCATTTATGGTGGCTTGGTACCTTCGCGTTTTATTGCAGATTCCAAGGAGAGTTTGCTTGCTCGTTTAGACGTGTTGCGTCAGCTCAAGCAAGCGTTTCTGCATAAACCGATCTACGCGTTCTTAGCCACGATGCGGATTTCGAACAACAACGTCAACGATGAAGAAAAGCCCTATTGGGATCAATATGGCGAACTGATCTGGCGTTGGTCGTACTACAGTGATCAATATCAGGTCACAGGCGACGCCGAAGCCAATGTACAAGCCATAGCGGCGATTAACAGAATCCCTGAAGCGATTCGCGACGATTACCTGGTCACACGTGCGCGCAACTTTGCCGTGACCTGTGCGGTGTTGGATTTGGTAGGTTACGAGGGCATCAATGGCTTGGTATTGCCGCAGGACGATACCGCGCGTTACGGCTTTAACATCGCCGAACGTCGTGAACTGGAGGCGCTGGTCGCTACCAAAAAGAAAGCGAATTGGGTGCGCATCTATCCGGGTGCCGATGAAGTTGCGCATACCTTGGTTGCTCACGTAGCCAATGACGTGTGGGTAAACGCTCCACTGAAAGTCTGTGTTATCTATAGCGACCCTGACCACGTTCGCCGCTTGGTTGCACGCTACGAGGATCGACCGGTCACGGCGTCTCTCGCCGCGCAGCTTGCCGCTGTTGATGCCGTCGTTGTTGATGATGTTGACAGCGCCGATCTACTACTCGCGGTGCACACACAAGGTCCGGCGCAGGGCGATTGGGCGATGAAGATTGCGCTACCGAGCGCAAGCAGCATCAACGGTGCCTGGCTTGCAAATTTACGCGCCGTCCATCAATCAGGAAAACCCATTGCCGTGCTGGATTTGGCGTACGCTAACGGCGGCGATCCAGTGCTGATGGAACAATTGCCTGCCTACGTCCCATTTTCAGAACTCGCCGCTTATGCCGGATGGAACACTGCAAGTAACAGCATCGGCAGTCTCTTGGCGCAGTGTGTGTTGGCGAGAGGTGCCTACCAAACGCCAACCAATCAAGAGGTGGTTTGCCTTCGCCTGGTTGAAGACTACCTCTATCAATCCATCTGGCGGCAACGGATTCGGCATGTCATCGACGAGTCTGCCGTCTCCGCCGTGGAGTTGCAGGCCGTTGTTGCGCAGATGTTTATTCCTGCCGCCAACGCTTGGCTGGCCGAGCATCATTTTGCTTATCGCGTTGGATCGATTCAACTTCCTTGGCAGCGGACGTTCGAAATTGATATTCATCTCGTTCCCCAATCAACATTGCAAGAGTGATGAGAACACCACACTACGACATTGATATCGCCGTGATCGGTGCCAGTTTAGGCGGCGTGCTGGCGGCATGGCGGGCTTGTGAGGCTGGCCGTAGGGTGGTGCTGACAAATGAATTTGCATGGATCGGTGGCCAACTGACAGCGCAAGGGGTTCCGCCGGACGAGCACCGTTTAATTGAGTTCGGTGGCGCGAGTGAAAGTTACCTCGCGTTTCGTCGCGCGATGCGTGCGCACTATCTGGCGCTTGACGATTTTGTTGACAACACGGAGATGACGGAAGGTTGTAACCCAGGTGACGGGTGGGTGAGTCGTCTGTGTATTGAGCCAACGGTGGCATTGGCTTATCTGGAAAATTTGCTGTCGCCGCACATCAAGAGTGGCCGTTTGGTGTTGTTACGCGATGTGCGATTGATAGGGGCCGATCAGGATGGCCGAAGCATCCGCGAGGTGCGTTGCCTGAGTGCTGCGGGTGAGACTGTGTCGATCCATGCCCGCTTGTTTCTTGACGCCACTGATACCGGGGAGCTAATTCAGGCGGCTGGCCTGCCCTACCGGCTTGGCAAAGAATCACACGCAGAATTTGGCGAACGTGATGCGCCGGAAGCCGCCGATCGACTCGACCAACAGCCTTGCACCGTTGTCGTGGCATTGGCGCGCACTGACAAGCCACAGGCACCGATCAGACAACCGGCGTCTTACGTGAAGTGGTGCCAATATCGGGTGCCGCATTATGATTATGCGTTGTTTAGCAATTCCATTCCCGGCGCAGGTTCTGGCAAGTCAATAGAGTTGCCCTTGTTTGGCGAAGGCCAGACGCTGGACCTATGGCGCTACCGTCGCATCGTATCGTCGCGCAACTGGCGCACGCCGCGAGTGGAAATTTCGCTGATCAATTGGGCGCAGAACGATTACGCCCTTTCGCCGCTGCTCGACGGCCCGATTGCCGAGCACGATGTGGTGGCCGCCGCTAAGGAACTCACTGCCAGCCTAGTCTTTTGGCTGCAGACTGATGCACCAAATGCAGATGGCGGTCGTGGTCATCCGCAGCTTCAACTCGCGGCGGATGTGCTTGGCACCGATGGTTTTGCGCAGCAGGTCTATGTGCGTGAATCACGGCGTATTGTTGGGCGCGAATGCCTCGCGCAATCGCAGATTCTCGCGAATCCGACTGCGGGTGGTATCGTTGAACCATTCCACGCAAACAACAGTGTCGGTGTGGTCTGGTACAACATGGATATTCATCCCACCTGTGTCTCCGGGCATAGCATCAACGCGATGGTCAGGCCATTCACACTTCCGCTGGGCTGCTTTGTCCCACGTGATTGCGATAACCTCATCCCGTCTTGTAAAAACATCAGCGTCACACACTTGGTTAATGCCGCAACCCGCACTCATCCGACCGAGTGGTTGATTGGCGAAGTTGCGGCACTGCTGGCCGACTATGCGCTGACGAGCGGGCAAACACCTGCTGACATTCATGCAACTGACGAACGCGTGCGTGAGTTTCAGCGCAAGCTGTCGGCTGCCGGCATCCCCATGCGGTGGGATGAAGCGCTGCTTGAGCCGCTCACAAACATGCCCGCACACTCATTGGAGGTTTGAACGACATGTCGGCACTCACTTTGCGTGGCGTCACTAAAAAATTTGGCAAGACGGAAACGATTCACGGCATGGATCTGGATATCAACGCCGGCGAATTTGTGGTGTTTGTCGGCCCATCCGGCTGCGGCAAGTCAACGCTGTTGCGTATGATCGCCGGCCTAGACGAGGTGACGGCGGGCGCAATCACGATTGGTGGAGGCGACATCACCACCAAGCCGCCGAGCGAACGCAAGGTGGCGATGGTGTTTCAGTCGTATGCGCTGTACCCGCATATGACGGTTGCCGAGAATCTCAGTTTTGGCATGCGCATGCGCGGTGTGGCGAAAGACGTCATCGCACAAAAGGTGCGGATGGCGGTGGAGATGTTGCGACTGGTGCCGTATCTTGACCGCAAGCCCGGCGCGCTTTCCGGCGGACAGTGCCAACGTGTGGCGATTGGCCGTGCATTGGTGCAGGAGCCTGATGTGTTTCTGTTTGATGAGCCGTTATCCAATCTGGACGCCGAGTTGCGTCTCAAGACCCGCGTGGAAATTGCCGCGCTGCATAAACGGCTGGGCAAGACAATGGTCTACGTCACGCACGATCAAGTTGAGGCAATGACACTCGCTGACAAGATTGTGGTGTTGCGCGATGGCGTGATTGAGCAAGTCGGCAAACCACTCGATCTCTACAATGCGCCGGCCAATCTGTTTGTGGCGGGATTTATTGGCTCGCCGGCGATGAATTTTCTGGCGAGTGAAAGCTTCAGTGGCGACGTGCTACAGGGCTCATTGCAGGGCTACGCCAGGGATTCGCGAGTGAAAACAATTGGCATACGGCCGGAACACCTTGTCATCAGCGCAGATGGCCCGATTGTCGGTGTGGTGACTGCGATTGAAAGACTCGGCACTACATCGTACGTCTACTTCGAGAAAAAAGGCCAGAGCCTCTGTGCGCAAGTTGCGGACGCATTGGAGTTGGCGGTCGGTAACATCGTGCAGTTTCACGTCGCAGATAAACACGTTCATGGCTTCGATGCAGCGGGCCTACGCATTGGGAACTTCTAAAAACCTACTGCGCGGGCGAATCTGTCAGTTCCGGTGCTCGCCGTACACTGGGTACGTGTCCGCTCCTCACTGCCAACTTCACCCGCTCGCGACGGTTTTTTATTGATCCGGCAACTAAATATGAATAATTAAGAAAACCCGCTCCCGCGCACAACCACAAGGGTTGCACCGGACGGGGACCCATTAATTTTGTTCAGCGCGGGTGATTCCGACATTAGGCTCCCGCCTTCGCCGGAGCAGGGGAGTATTGGTTTGGTGGTTGTTAATCTAACCCCGTCCCCGCGCAGGCGGGGACCCAAGTTGACCTGCCCGCGCACAACCCCAAGGGTTGCGCCGGACGGGGACCCGTCAATTTTATTCAGCGCAGGTGATTCCGACATTAGGCTCCCGCCTTCGCGGGAGCAGGGGAGTATGGGTTTAGTGGTTGTTCATCTAACCCCGTCCCCGCGCAGGCGGGGACCCAAGTTGACCTGCCCGCGCAGGCGGGGACCCAAGTTGACCTGCCCGCGCAGGCGGGGACCCAAGTTGACCTGCCCGCCCAGGCGGGGACCCAAGTTGACCTGCCCGCCCACAACCACAAGGGTTGCGCTGGACGGGGACCCATCAATTTTATTCAGCACAGGTGATTCCGACATTAGGCTCCCGCCTTCGCGGGAGCAGGGGAGTATTGGTTTGGTGGTTGTTAATCTAACCCCGTCCCCGCGCAGGCGGGGACCCAAGTTGACCTGCCCGCGCAGGCGGGGACCCAAGTTGACCTGCCCGCCCACAACCATAAGGGTTGCTCCGGACGGGGACCCGTCAATTTTATTCAGCGCAGGTGATTCCGATATTGGGCTCCCGCCTTCGCCGCAGCGTGGAGATTCACCATATTTACTT
>JADCJC010000020.1 GCA_020247395.1 Rhodocyclaceae bacterium | reverse complement strand
CTAATTGGACAGAAGGTGCCACTGAAATTGCGCGGCATCGGGGCCATTCGAATTCGGCTACAAATGAGTCATCGGGTGCGAGAGCTGGCGCTCTTTGACCTTGCACTAGACAGCAAGCTAAGAGGATGTGACCTAGTGCAATTGCGTGTGCGAGATGTTCAGCATGGGGACCGAATGGCATCCCGAGCCATGATCATGCAACAGAAGACTAAGCGGACGGTCCAGTTTGAGATCACGCCTCAAACTCGGGAGGCAGTAGGAGAGTGGATTCAGCACGCCGGTCTCAAGGGCGACGATTTTCTTTTCCCGAACCGCGTGCACCGGCTCGGTCACCTCTCGACGCGTCAGTACGCGCGGATCTTTGAGGGCTGGGTCACCGAGATCGGGCTTGATCCGAGCAATTACGGCACGCACTCGATGCGTCGCACTAAGGCGACGCTCATTTATCGTCGAACGAAGAACCTTCGCGCCGTGCAGTTGCTTCTTGGCCACGCAAAACTTGAGAGCACCGTACGATACCTCGGGATCGAAGTTGATGATGCTCTTGAGATCGCGGAGCAGACTGAGGTGTAGCCGTGAATCAGTCCGTCTGGCCGCGCCTAGGCAGAAGGCAGCGTAGACCTCGTTATGTACCAAGGGCGCGACCTCGACGCCAACGGAACCACCGATTAGACGATTCAGCGCATCGAATCGAAAAGCGCTTGCGAAGGACGGCTCTTGGCCGGAAGCTGGCGCGCTCTATCCATAAATTGCGTTGCCTGCTGCAACTAAAAGCAACATCAGCGCGAAGAAGGCCCCGCTGAACCACAACAGATATTGCCGGTGCTTTACTTGAAGCGCTTGGATCTGTTCTTCACTCAGGTCTTGCTTTTGCATGCGAGCTCGGCAGGTGCCACAACGCGCGCCGTCTTTGCGTTGGACTATTCCAAAGATTGCTCCGTACGGAACAATATTTGAGCACCTAGGACAAACAAGTGTGAGCACGGATTCTGGCACTATCGAAATTAGGACATGGTAGAGGGGTCGCGAGATCAGATTATTTAGCTGACCTGAATATGAAATCAGAAAGGAATCGGGAACCGCCGCTCTTGGCCGGTTTACGCTGTAACTTCCAGCGGCTTAATCTTCGAAACAACTTTCTTAAGCGACTTCTCAGCGTTCCATAAGTCGAAATTGGCTTGCAGGTGCAGCCATGACTGGGCGCTGCCGCCAAGCGCAGCGGCGAGACGGACCGCCATATCTGCACTGACCCCCGCCTTGCCGTTCAGCACGCGAGAAAGGGCAACCCGAGTCACGCCGATCCGGCTCGCAAACTCGGTCACGGTAACTTGCGAATCAGCGAATACGCCATCACGCAGTACTTCGCCAGGGTGTGGGGGATTGTGCATACGCATAGCTTTCTGTCCTAGTGATAATCCTGATAATCGACCACGATTGCATGCCCACCTTCAAAGGTAAACGTCAGTCGCCAGTTTTGGTCAACCCAAACGGACCAATGCCCTCTCATGCTGCCCTTTAGCGGGTGTAGCTTCCAGCCGGGCAAAGCCATGTCATTCGGACCGCTAGCGCTGTCCAGCTTAGCGAGTTGCAATCTGAGTCGCGTCGAATGCGAGGCCTGAATGCCTGCCTTCTTTCCAGACTCAAAGAATTCTCGTAAACCTTTGTGCGCGAACGATTTGATCACAAGGCCATTGTATAGCGTCGCTATACAGATGTCAAGAAGCTGAAACCAGCCCTCAACTCGAGAGGAATTGGGCAACGTCCAGGATGGGCAGCTATTGGCCGAATTCGACCAATCTCAAGAGGCTACAGTCGAGCGCCATTTTTTTCAAGTTTTGTCTTGGTTCGCCCGCCCCATGCCAACAACTCACTACTGAGGAGCAAGTGTTCATGGCGAAAAAAACGCGGTGCACGGAGGGACACCGCGTTAAAACGCTCTCGGAGGAGAATGAGATTTCACGGCGCTGGGAGAGTCACTGCTTGCACGCCGTGCAACCACAACCACATCCTAGCCAAGCGCAGACGATCAGCAAACGAACGAATTCGCATGCTGAATGTGAAACAGAGATATGTGTCGTCGTGCATTCGCAAGCGGACCTGCCTTGCTGATGGACTAACGGCGGCGTAGCGCAAGCACACGATCAGGATAGTCGCTGATGATGCTATCGACCTTCCAGTCGAGCATTCGCTGAATGTCCTTTGGCTCGTTCACGGTCCACACCGAAACTTTCAAGCCCAATGAATGCGCCTCAGCGATTTTTGCGGGTGTGACATCGCCAAAGTGAGGCGACCATATCTGGCCACCTGCAGCCTTGACCATGCGCGGCACAGAGTCGCCGAACTCGCGCGCATTCAGCCCGGCCGTCCACGCTGATCCCTCACGATTGCCTGCGCCGATGTTGTCCATCCACTTTTGTTGCGCCGTCAGATAGACCGTTGGAATATCTGGCGCGAGTCGTTGGCAGATTTGTAAAGTGCGCCAATCGAAGCTTTGGATGGTCACACGCGACGCCATGCCGTTCTCGCGAATCACCGCAAGCAGTTTCTCCACGAACACTTGCGGCGAAACGGTTTCGCTACGCGCCATCGGCGAGAGCTTGGTTTCGATATTGAAACGAACCTGCGCGTTGCCGGATTGTTTAACCTGTGCAAACAACGCCGCAAGCGTGGGGATACGCGTGCCATCAATCGGCTGCTGCGTGGCAAACCGTTTGGCGTATTCGGTATTAGGCTGGATGCGCCCCACATCAAACCGCTGGAGCTCATCGAACGTCAGATCGACGATACACTTACCGTACTTGTTGTCCTTCGATGTGGGCTGAATCCAATTGCCGGATGCATCACGGACGAAATCAGGGTTAAGACAAGGATCATGCGAGATCACCACCACACCATCTTTCGTGATGCCGGTATCAAGTTCCAATACATCAACACCAAGCTCAAGCGCTTTGGCAAACGCTGGCAGCGTGTTTTCGGGGAGCAAGCCCCGCGCGCCGCGATGGCCCTGCACTTCCGTCACGGACGCATAGCCACTCATCCCTGCAAAAAACAAAACCCCAATAAAGACGGGCATCTTCAGACATAAATGCCGGAAAACGCCCGTAAATAAACGACTCTGCTGCATCAATTACTTCGCGTCAGCGGCTGCCTTCACTTGCGTCAACGTCGGCGCAGCCACAAAAGGCTTCACGCCCAGCGTGCTGTACAACTCAGTCGGGAAATGAATCGCCCCTGACTTCATCACTAAGCTAACCTTGCGAATATCGCTGATGTTCTTCGAGGGGTCGCCCTCTACCAGAATCAAGTCAGCATCTTTACCGACGGCGATCGAACCGGTACGCTCCAACACCTGCGAGTACTTCGCGCCATTCCAGGTCGCGATCTTCAGCACTTCCACCGGCGGGATTCCCGCCATCACGTACAACTCAAGTTCGCGGTGAAGAGTGAAGCCAGCAATGTCGTCGGTGCCCGCCAGTAGCGGAACTCCCGCGTCGTGCATCAGCTTGACGAAATCCATCAGCTTTTGATACGACTTCTTGAACGCTGCCTCGTTCTTGTCCGTCACATCCATCGAGTTTGTCAGCCATGCTCGGCGAATCGTCGGCGGCACATTGTTTGCGACCATCTTGAATGACGGATTGGCCGCACCCTGGCGTTGCAAGAACATCGCTTCAAATGCGGTCATGGTCGGGTCAACCGCCGTCTTGCGCTCAACCAAAAGCTTGATGAAGTCCTTCACCCGCTGTGACTCGAGGTCGATCTGATTCGCGTTGTCACCCACCAGATAGAAGCGCAACAAGGTACGGGTGTCGTCGTCGTCCTTCACCAGAAAGTTGAGGATGACTTGGTTGATGTGCTGAATCTCATCAAACCCGGCACGCACTGCTTCTTCTGCACGCATAAACGCCGGAATATGGCCGCTGACGCGAATACCGCGCTCTTTCGCGTAGGCCGTAATCGGCGCAATCCAATCGGGGCGCATCGAGTTATACAGCTTGATTTGGCGAAAGCCCTGCTGGCTGTAGAAATCGATGGCACGTTTGGCGTCGTCCACACTCTTTACCGTAATGCCGCCGCTGGCTTTGTATTGGCTGTCGCCTTCGATAAAACCAGTCGGTACGATATGCGGGCCGATGGATGCGCCCGCATCGATTTTGGCGGTCAGGTCCGCCAGTGCTTCGTTGACATTGCCCATATCGCGCAGCGTGGTCACACCGCCGGCAATCTGCAACACCGAGTCCCACGGGCTGGTGTGTCCATGCATGTCAAACAAACCGGGCAACAGGGTGCGCCCCGCACCATCTATGACGGTTGCGTCTTGGCGGATGATGGAATTTGGTGGATACACCGCGGCGATCTTGCCGCGATTGACAAAGACATCGGACGGCCCGCGCATTTGCGCCGCTTCGGCGTCGAACCAGCGAACATTCCGGAATACGGTGACTCCTTCAGGTTTCTTTACAAACTTCGCGGCCATTTTCTTCAGCGTGATGCCGTCGGCGTCGAGTTGGGTCTTCAGCAACGCTTCCGCATTACCCTCCCAGCCACTTTCGAGCGCCGAGAATCCCGGTGAAACCACCCCCAACATGCCCGCTGTCGACGGTGTGGCGGTCTTCCACATCCACACGTAACTTGGCTCAAGCCCAAATCCTGCGATGGCATACAGAGTCGCAGGTTTCTTAACCTTACCGTTGGTGACGGTCGAATCGAGAATCTTCGAGATGGAAAGTTGCCCGCTTGGCAACGCCTCGAGTTTGTTGTCCTTGGCCTTCAGCAACGCACGTGCCGTGATGGCACCCGTCTCCAAGCTGCTCTCCACCGGGACGTACATCGACGTGGCAGCGGCTGACTCACCCGCATCAGCCTTGGAGCGCCACGCGGCCTTGCCATCTTTGCGCGAGAAGGTCTCGTCAATCGGCGCGCCGAAGGTGGATTTTCCGGTCGCGGTGAACGACGCCAGTTGGCCATTGGCGTCGAGCGTGATGTCCTCAAAAATGTCTGGGCCGCGCCCATTCTCCCGGTAGCTAAATTCGGTCTTGATCTTGCCGTCGGCAAATTTTGTCACCGTCTGCTTGCCCGCAACCCGCCCTTGGATGGTGATGACATGCACTACCGGCGCGGCCACGGGTGCCGAGGATTTGGAAGCTGCGATGCTTGTGTTGCCGAAGCAAACAAGCCCCAGCGAAACTGCCGCGCTGAGAGATTTTGAAATTGTTGTTTTCATAACTCACCCTGTAAGTAGACGCATAACTATCATATAACTTTTGCCCGCAACAAAACTACTTACAATCAGTAGCAACGGGCGGGTCTGCGTCGCCATAACTGCTCTGCACCAAACGAGAGGGGAGTTTGTCGCTGACACCCAGCGCCAAAAGATACAAGTTCGCATGTTGTGATTCGCATATGTTTGGCACCGCAATGCCGCTGAGCGCCTTAACGATCAGTGGTACGGTATTGCTGTGCCCAATGACTAGGATCGTCCCCTTCCCAGCGGCGCGGGCAGCATGTACAGCCGCCACGACTTCGGCAATGTGCGCTGCGGTTTCTCCACGCTTTACGGCAAGCACCGTCGGCTTGATCGCTAATTTGGTTGCCAGCGGCGCAGCCGTTGCCAGCGCGCGTTTGAACTGCGTCGTAACAATGGCGTCCACGTCCGCGTTGGCCAGCGCTACCGCCAAGGCCTCTGCGCGCTTCACGCCCGCAGCCGACAGAGTTGGATCAACCGGATCATCCGTCCCTTTCTCCGCGTGGCGCACGACGACGACCAGTTCGGATTGCGCCGCCGTCGGCGCCTGTGGTTGCGACGTTTGGGCAGGCAACGTCTGTGAATTCATCAACAGTGGTAGCGCAAGACTGGCCGCTGTCCGCACGAAGTGCGGCGGCACGTTATATTCCATAAACCATTGTTTGGGCATACTTTCCTCGTATTTTCCGTGACGATGGCCTAAATGATAAGTGCCATTGCTCGCCAAGCAGCCTAGTCACATAGGCATCAATCGCACCAAGATCCAGCCATAATGCAACATTCGCCTGCTAGTGTGGGATTTTGTGCCACACAAAAGTCGTTCTATACGAGTGCTTTATGTTTTCCTTCCGTTTTACTCCATCGCCCAAGTAGTATTCGCACTGCCACCAAAAGCAGCACTGCGTTCAACCATAAATACCCGCGTGACTTTATCCAAACGTTGCCTCCTCTGCGCCGCTATCACGATGTGCTGTGGCCACAGCGCTGCGCAAACTCCTGCGGCACCACCGACGCGCGAGCCTGCCAAAACTGAAAAGTCTGATAAGTCTGAAAAGACCGAGAAGGACGCTGCCCCGCCGACAAAGCCCGCTCCAAAGACCGAATCTATCGAAGTCACCAGCGGTCAGGTCTACGACGAACGTAAAGACGACACCGCCACCAAGATCGTGGTCAACAGTGCCGAGATCATGAAGTTTGGTGATACACAGCTAGCCGATGTGCTGAAGCGACTGCCGGGAATCACCGTCCAAGGAACCAGTATTCGGATGCGTGGGCTTGGCAATGGATATACGCAGATCTTGATCGACGGTGAGCGCGCGCCGCCGGGTTTTACGATCGAGCAGCTCTCGCCAACGATGATCGAACGGATCGAAATCATCCGTGCTGCCACCGCCGAATTTAGTACCCAATCCATTGCGGGCACGATCAATATCGTTTTGAAGAAAAAGGTGTCTTTTGCGCAACGCGAGATCCGATTGGTTTATGGGCAAGGAAGTTTTTATCGAAATCCTAGCTCAAACTTCATTGTTTCTGACAAGGACGGCGACTTCTCGTATTCTGTTAACGGCTACATCAATCTCAGTCGCATCAGTTACCCATACTCCAACACGGAGACGGGGTTCGATGCCTCCAACAATCGCATTTTGTTTCGCTCGTACGAAGGCAGCAGCAAGGGCTTGTGGAAAAACGCGGGTCTCGGTCATAGATTTGTATGGACCTTGAAGGGCGGAGATACCTTTACCTGGGCAAGTTTCTTCAATGTCAACCGGGGAGACAGCACAGGCTCATACCGTTACGCGGTCGTTGAGGGAACTCCCGTGCCATCGACGCGAATCACAAACAGGTTCGAATCCCAAAGCGATTTTTCAAAGATTGACTTCAACTGGGTTCACAACCTTGCAGACGGCGCAAAGCTTGACACCAAGTTCGGGGGCTATTACGGAAAAAGCGGAACCGACGGGTTTTCATCGGGCTTCAATACTACCGATCAGCAAAACTACGATAGAACCCGGCTCTCATCCGCCACCGACAGCGGTTATACCTTTTCGGGAAAGTATTCCACTCCTCTCATTGAAGGGCACTCGCTTGTTGCTGGTTGGGATACTGGCCTAAACGAACGCAAGGATCGTTCTTCGCAACAGGACAAACTGTTCCCCGGCATATTTCCGGTGATCCCGTCGTTCAACTCGATCGAGAATTTTGACGCCCGAGTGCTCAAGCTCGCTGGCTTTGCGCAGGATGAATGGAATGTCACCAAGCTTTGGTCGGTCTATCTCGGCGTGCGATTGGAAAGCCTGACGACGACGAGCCAAGGCGACACGTACAACGCGATCAAGAATCGCTCAAGTGTGCTGAGTCCGATAGTTCAAACGTTGTATAAGCTGCCGGATCGTAAGGGCGAGCAATTGCGATTTGCGCTAACACGCACCTATAAGGCGCCGCCCACGCCGTTACTGATCCCGAGGCGCTTCACCTCCATCGAAAACAAGCCAACCTCGCCAGACTACCGCGGCAATCCAGATTTGCGACCTGAGTTAGCCACCGGCATCGATGTAGCCGCGGAGAAATTTTGGGAACAGGGAGCCTCGGCCAGCTTATCGTTTGCGATTCGGCGCATAACAGACTACACCCGCCAGGGCTTGCGTTTTATCGACGGCAGATGGGTACAGCTACCGCTAAATGAAGGAAAAGCAATTTCAAAGAGTTTGGAATTTGACACCAAGGTGCCGATTCAAAAGTTCTATCCTTCGGCACCCGGCATTGATTTCCGCATCAACATGAATCGCAACTGGTCGTCCGTCGATTCCGTTCCGGGGCCGAACAATCGTCTGGATGCGCAAACACCGTTTAGCGGCACTGCGGGTCTCGATTACCGCATGAAGAATGGCGTGGTGAGCGCGGGCGGCTCGTACAGTTTCCGCAGCGGCGGCGATGTCCGCACCGGCATCAACCAAAGCGCCTACCTGACCGCCAAACGCGACCTCGACCTCTATGCGTTGTGGAAAGTGACGCCAAAAACGCAACTGAGATTGACACTCTCAAACATTCTTAAGCCATCATCGGTGAACGAAAACACCTACTTCGATGCATTTGGCCGCACAGTGACCAGCACCAATACACCGTCAAAACCCAACGTACGCTTGGGGCTCGAAGTTAAGTTGTAACCCGCTACCCTACTCAAGACTGATTGGACGACGGAGGCCGCCCAGTGAATACACTCGCCGAGTTTCAGCAAGACATGCGCCGTAGTTATCTTTGGGGAGCGACAGGCATCATCACCTCCGGCATGGTGTGGCTCGCGGCAGCAGCGGTTGCCTTTTATGCCACACCGAAACAAGCTGTGTGGACACTCTTCATTGGTGCCGCGTTCATCTTTCCCGTGTCCAACGTTTTCGACCGCTTGCTGGGAGCGGCGGGCAAACACGACAAACAAAACGCGCTGGGGCGTCTGGCGTTGGAGAGCACGATCTGGATGCTAATGTGCCTGCCGGCCGCGTTCGCTATTTCGTTGTACCGCATGGAATGGTTTTTCCCGGCGGTGTTGATGGTCATCGGCGGACGTTACTTGGTGTTTGCGACCATCTATGGCACCAAACTTTATTGGCTGCTCGGTGGGCTGCTCGGCGCTGCGGCATATCTGTTGGTGAGCCTGTCTGCGCCGCCGCATATCGCGGCATTCACCGGCGCGGTGATCGAGATCGTTTTTGGCGCGGCGCTGCTGGTGCGGGCTAAATCACAAACCAGCTAAGACACGACGCATTACTTATTCAGCGGTGTATTTCGCCACTGCTTGCAGTTCAGATTCATCCAGGGCGTCACCCAAGAACCCGCCGCTCTGATGTGCCCACAATCGTGCATAGAGCCCGTCCTGTTTGAGCAGGCTTTGATGATCGCCGGTCTCCACCACGCGCCCTTGGTCCAGTACGATGAGCCGATCCATCGCCGCAATGGTCGAAAGACGGTGGGCGATGGCAACCACCGTTTTGCCTTCCATCAGTTTGTACAGGCTCGCCTGAATAGCGGCTTCAACTTCGGAATCAAGCGCGCTGGTCGCTTCATCGAGCAGCAAAATCGGCGCGTCTTTTAACTTCACGCGTGCAATGGCGATACGCTGGCGTTGCCCGCCGGAGAGTTTCACGCCACGTTCCCCGACATGCGCGTCGTAGCCCTGCCGCCCCTTCGGGTCGGTGAGTTGCTGGATAAACTCATGCGCTTCGGCTCGTTTAGCCGCAGCGATCATGTCCTCGTCGGTTGCATCCGGCCGGCCATACACAATGTTGTCGCGTACCGAACGGTGCAACAGGGACGTATCTTGCGTCACCATTCCAATGTGGGTGCGCAAGCTATCCTGCGTCACGCCGGCAATGTCTTGGCCATCAATCAAGATACGTCCGCTGCCGACGTCATAAAAGCGCAGCAGTAAGTTTACGATGGTGGATTTGCCCGCACCGGAACGGCCAACCAAACCAATTTTTTCGCCGGGATGAATTGTCAGGTTTAAGCGATCAATCACCTTACGCTTGCCACCGTAGCTAAAGGTTACGTTTTCGAATCGAATCTCGCCGGCAGTGACTTGCAGCGGTTTCGCATCGGGCTGGTCCACAATGCTGTGTGGCCGCGAAAGTATCGTCATGCCGTCTCGCACCGTGCCGATGTGTTCGAATAATGCGGCAAATTCCCACATCACCCAATGTGAAATGCCGTTCAAGCGCAGCGCCATCGCGGTTGCCGCAGCCACCGCACCCACACCCACTTCGCCTTTGGTCCAAAGCCAGAGCGTGACACCGGCAGTCGAGCCGATGAGCAACGCACTCAAGGTCTGATTCATGACCTCAAATGCGGTGATCATGCGCCACTGGCGATAAACCGTCTCCATGAAGTCTTGCATCGCCGACTTGGCGTAGCCTGCCTCGCGCTGCGTGTGCGAGAACAATTTGACCGTCGCGATATTGGTGTAGGCATCCGTCACGCGACCGGTCATGAGCGAACGCGCGTCGGCTTGCTCTTGCGCTACTTTTGCGAGTCGCGGGACAAAGTAGCGCACCGCAGCCACATACAGCGCCAGCCAACATAAAAACGGTCCCAGGATCCACATGTCAAAGTTGCCGACAATGGCGATCATGGTCACAAAGTAGATCAGTACAAACACCATAATATCGGCCAGGATCATCCACACATCGCGCACCGCCAGTGCGGTCTGCATCACCTTGGTCGCGACGCGCCCGGCAAACTCATCCTGATAAAAGCTCAGGCTCTGACTCAGCATGTGGCGATGAAATCGCCAGCGTAATAGCATCGGAAAATTGCCCGCCATCGCTTGATGCTTGAGCAGCGCTTGCAACGCCGCCACGAACGGGCTAGCGATCAAGATCGCCGCCAAAATCAGCAAGTGGTTGCGGTGCACGGTCCAGAGTTGCGACGGCTCGACTTTCGCCAGCCAGTCCACCACATCGCCCAACATGCTGAACAAATAAGCCTCAAACACCCCGATCGCGGCGGTGCAAAGCGTCATGCCAAGCAGATACGGGCGCAGCCCTTTCGAGGCGGCCCACATAAACGCACCGAACGACTTTGGCGTTGGGCCGGGCTCCGCTTCGGGATAGGGATTGACGAGTTTTTCGAAGTAGGAGAACAAGGGCGGGGCTCTAAGGGCAATTCACTATTCTAAGCGCGGTGATGTGTCCGAGTAGAAGCCAACCATCGCGCAACATGGACCCTTGTGATCAAGAATGAAGGCGTCCCTGTGCAAATCGAAAGACAAAACTCGCCATTGGGCGGGTATCTTCACAACAAATGCCGTGAAACCACCCATGGATAGGCGATTTTGTCGGCGTGCAGACGGCCTCTGAAGGCGCTTTTGGATGTCCCGCTCGTGGCCACCGCGGTGGCTACCAACCAGCCGGTGGAACTTTCGCTATTCACCCGTTGCGTACGTGGCGAGTGACCGTAAGAGGCGGCGTCAACGTTTGAGCTGCGGGGCGTCCGACAGCATGATGCTAGGCTGTAAGACCTCACCTTCAACGAGTGGATGGGCCACCATGCGAATTTCTCCCGCAGGGGTGGCGGTGACGCGAGGCCCAAAGCTGGTAATGTTTGCCAGCGTTTCGTTATGGTGCGCCGAAATTTGAGCAGCCGACAGAACACCGTTGTCAACCGTTGAGTGGCCGTCTGACACTAGCGTGACGGGATATCCCAGTGCCAGAGCGCGGCGGGTGGTTGTATCCACGCAGAATTCGCTCTGCAACCCGCAGATAACCAGGTGCGTTACGCCACGTGCGTGCAGGAGCGCCTGAAGGTTTGTGTTGTGGAAGGAGTCTGTTGCGCACTTCCTTACGTAGAGGTCAGTCGGCTTCACCTCAAGGCCATCGGCAAGATTCCATCCCCCGGTGCCGTAGTCTAGTACGCCGCCCTGCGATTCGTGCTGAATGATGACAACGGGCGCTGCTGCTGCTCGCGCCTTGTTTGAGACCTGATTGATGCGCTCGACTACGCGTTCGGCATTGAATGCCTTGTACTTGCCTGAGCAAAGAGCCCGCTGGACATCGATGATAAGTAGTGCCGTAGTCATCGTGAAGTTTGACACCTAATGTTTGAGTTCAGGGGCCTGCACGGTTTTGTTGCGCAGGCCAAAAAACGTTGTCGTCGAATTGTATTTGATTCGGCGGATCAAACGATGAACTTGAGAAGCTTTCGCCGATAGCGGCTTTGGGCCGACTCATTCCACTCGCGAAGCCCTTAGTTTTGCACCGCCTTGCTCGAGCACGAAGCTGCGCGCTTTACCTTCGGCGACGTCCGCGAACATGATCACAAGCGGCGTGACTTTCGCGAAGAACTTAGTCTGACTTTCGGCGAACAACTCAAACTCGCCCTGCCCTGTGGCCTGCGCCGTGAGCTTTCCTTCGCGCAGCCGGACCGTGACTGACATCGCCTCAGTTAGCTTGTACGTCCCGGCATATTGAGCAAGCGTTTGTGCAGATACCGCGATCTGCTTGGGAAGATCAAGCGCAGGAAGTGGCATCCGCTTGTCCAGTAGATGGATGGCGAGTTCCGTTAGCTTGGCCTGGGTGTTAGCCACAAGGAACACACCTTCCTTGGCATTTGGGTCCACCACCAGCGAGGCAGATGAGCCAAGTGTGGCACCGTCGTGATTGATCAACGTACGCTCCGCGAGCGGCACGCGCATGAATGCAAACCCGATCGGATTGATGAGGTTCGGCCCCTGCTCGCGAGCTTTGGTCGCCAAAGCGAATGCATTCGCCAGCGAGGTTGTTGTTGCGCCGGACAGCGCTTGAACGTAAATCCCCATGTCGCCCGCCGTTGCGCGGATGGCACCCGCTCCCGCATGGGCGGTGGGTAGGTCCCATACGGGAACAGGGCGACCGCTCGGGTCATGCGGCTGAATAAGCCGACTGCGCATCGCGGATGGAGCTGCCGTTGTGCTGTTCATACCCAGCGGCTTGAAAACTCGCTCACTGACTAAGCTTGCGTAGTCAGCAGTCTTGGCGGCGCGCACGAGCACGTATCCGAGCAAGCCGTAGCCAATATTCGAATAGGCATATTGGTCGTTGCGCACCTTGTCAGCCTTGAAGGACTTTACCCAAGAGATCAAATCCGCTTCGGTGTAATCCACGTAGGGATTTTGCCCGTCTTTAGGCTTAAAGTTGCTGGCGAGGCGAGGCAGTCCGCTACGGTGCGTTGCGAGGTCTACCAGACGAATCGGCGCGTTTTCGCGATCTCGCAGCGCTATTCCCTGCGGCAAATACTTCTCAACCGGGTCATCGGCTGCAACCTCGCCTCTCTCGATGGCGATCGCAAGCAATGTGCCGGTAAAGGTCTTCGTCACTGAGCCGATTTCGAACAGATCACTCTCTTTGAGTGGCACGCCGTCGCGGGAAACGCCTAATGTGACTACGCGAATTCCGCTTTGGTCTACGAGCGCGACCGCAACGCCTTTTACAAGGCCGTTATCAATCAGCCTTGCTCGAAGCAGCGCTTCGGCTTCAACGTTAGACGGCAAGGCCGCTATAACGTCGAGGCAACCAATAGTTAAGGCGGCAAGCATAGCCAGCGCTGCTGGCCGAAATGGTCGGGTAATCATTCTGTCGTCAGGTATCCAGATGTAGAGTCAAGGGAAGTAGCATCGGCGATGCGCGGACCGCTCTTGGCCGATTCTGACGAACTCACGTACCTTTCACAAGCCGGGCAACTGTTCATTGCAAATCACCTGCCAGAACGATCTACCCGACTAGGAACTACACGACAGCATCGAACACCCTGCCTTTTGCCGTGCCCAATCGGGACGCTTTTCGGCGAAGCGCTCGCGGCCGGGCTGTTCGTCGTAGGGCCGACGCATCACATCGAGCAGTTCAAGCACCATGCGGTTGTCTCCCCCGGTGGCGAGGTCGATTGCCTCCTGCGCCAGATAGTTGCGCAGCACGTACTTTGGATTGAATTGCGCCATGCGTGCGGCGCGATCGGTCGGCGCAAAGTCATCTTCAGCGATGCGATGACGATATCGTTCGATCCACGCATCGAATGCGGCTTGGTGGGTCTCGCGAAGATCATCGCGGTAGAACGCCTCGGCCATCGTTGCGCGGTCAGCAGTCACGTCCTTGGGAGCTACCCCAACCTCGGCCAAGCGGCGAAAAAAAATAGTCATATCGACTTCCGCATCCACCAGCAATCGATACGCGTCGTTGACGAGCGCGGTGTCTTCCTCACGCCATTCGGCAAAGCCAAACTTGCCGGCAAGATTATTTCGGGTGGCGAGATCAAATGCGGCGTCATACCGATTCATCCCCGCCGTCAACAAATCGCCCATGTGATGAGCGTCCTGACTATCTTCATCGGTCACCATCAACAACGCCGAACCGAGACGTTCCAAATTCCAGCGTGCAATCTCAGGCTGGCGACCGTAACAGTAGCGCCGGCCTTCTGCATCGGTGGTGTTTGGTGTCCAGCCTGGATCAAAGTTATCAATCCACCCATACGGTCCGTAGTCAATCGTTAGCCCTAAGATGGACATGTTGTCGGTATTCATCACACCGTGCACAAAGCCCACGCGCATCCAGTGCGCGACCATCACGGCGGTACGCTCAGCGATCACACCGAACCACTCCCCGACTCGTTCAACCGGTTCGGTGGGCAGCGTTATGTCGACAAAATCGCGAGCGATGGTGAAGTCAATGAGTTTCTTCAACAGCGCAACGTCATTTCGCGCCGCGTGAATTTCAAAGTGGCCGAAACGTGTGAACGACGGCGCGACGCGGCAAACAATCGCACCGGGCTCGCGCTCGGGGTTGCCGTCATAAAACATATCGCGCACGACTTTGTCGCCGGTCGCGACCAGACTCAGCGCACGAGTGGTCGGAATACCAAGGTGAAACATTGCCTCACTACACAAAAATTCGCGGATGGAGGAACGTAACACCGCGCGGCCATCGGCACGACGCGAGTACGGTGTAGGCCCTGCGCCTTTCAGTTGCAACTCATGGCGCGTGCCCGCAGCATTAACAACCTCACCGAGGTAGATCGCACGCCCGTCACCCAGCTGCCCTGCCCAGTGACCAAACTGGTGGCCACCATAAACCGTGGCGTAAGGCTCGCTGCCCGCAAACACGCCGTTCCCACCCAACGCATTGACGACTTCTGTACTCTGCATCATCGCCGTACTCAGCCCTAACTCGTTGGCCATCTCTTGCGAGTAGGCGATGAGGCGTGGTGCGGCAACCGGGGTCGGCATCACCGGCGACCACACGGCACCATTTACTTGGCGCGTCGTATTGGATGTGTTGGGGTCACCAGGGAGTTCGCGGCGGAATTGGTTATCAAAGGTCAGCACGGCTGGGCAAGCATCAAGCGTAAACTTAAATTATGGGGCCGTTACCCGATGTTTGACTGACTTACCGCACAACTTAGCCGACTACGCCCGGTTCACTTCAGATCTGAAACCACCCATCCCTGACCCAACCGGCTGCCCAAACTTTGTAGGCTGCATACAGCCGCCGTTTATCCGGCGAGTGCCGCATCTTCCTACTAGGTTTGATCAGTCGATAAAGCTGCCACATTCGGTTGTTCAACAAAATGTGCGATCGATGCCAGTGGTTTCCTCGTGATACTCGGCACCCGCGCGCCATTGGCGGGATACCCCACCACCAGCAACAAGAAAGGACGCTCGTTATCCGGACGACCGAGGATTTCATTCAGAAACGCCATTGGGCTTGGCGTGTGTGTGAGGCTGGCGAGCCCGGCGTGATGCAACGCCGCGATCAACATCCCGCTGGCAATACCGACCGAATCCATCGGGTAGTAGCGTTTTATGCGTTTGCCCGCATCATCGAAACCGTAGGCCTCATAGAAAATGGCGATAAGGTAAGGGGCGACTTCTAGAAAGGACTTGTCTGCATCGGTTCCAAGTGGCGCGAGTGCTTCCAGCCATTCATCGGTCGCTCGGCGTTCATAGAACTCGGTTTCCTCAGCTTCAGCTGCGAATCGTATGCGCGACTTCATTTGCGCATCACTCACAACCACGAAGTGCCAAGGCTGCTGATTGGCACCAGAAGGTGCGGTCCCCGCAGTGCGTATGCATGTTTCGATCAACTCACGGGCCACCGGCCGTGAGGAAAATTCCCGCACAGTGCGTCGTCCGCTCATCTCGGCGTAAAACCCTCTGGCACGCTCAAGCATGGCATCGGAAGGATACTCGATGAAGTTGAGGGGAATGGAATCGTGCGGTTTCAATTCGGCCTCCTGAGGCGATGTTTTTCCACGGCGAAAACTGCAGGGTAGCTCGATTTCGGCGTTAGCCTGCAATTGTGGGAATGGCTATTTCCATACCGTTCTTGCCAAACGCATGAGATTACCGCCCAAGATCGAACCGAGGTCGCCTTTGGAGTAGCCCCACGAGAGCAAGATCTCCACAACCTCTTCAAGCTGCTCGGGTGCAACCAGACGTACACCCTTTTCATAGCCAAGTTCTGGCGGAAACGTGTGGGCCATCTTCGCCACATAGTCATCCAGTTCCTGTGTATCGAATACGTAATCAAGGCCGATGGCCACGTGCTGCGGGCCGACGAGTTGAACGACATGGTCAATATGTCTGGCGAATGTTTTGCTGGTGTTATCGTTTGTTCCGAGAAAGCTGCCAATCCCGTTGATGCCCACAACCCCGCCGGTTGCTGCGCAGCCAAGAATAAGATCGTCGGGAATGTTGCGCGGATGCGGATGCAATGCGCTCGGATTGCTGTGTGAAAAAATAACTGGCTTGGTAGCGACTTCCAACACCTCTCGCGCGGTCCGATGGCCCGTATGGCTACAGCAGACGATCATGCCCACACGCTCCATTTCGGTAATCACTTCCCTTCCAAACGAGGTAAGACCACCGTCATCGTCCTGACACCCCCCGCCTATGCGGTTGCTGTTGTTGTAGGCCAGCAGCATCCACCGCACGCCGAGGTCGTAATAAAGTTGAAGCAAACTTGGTTGGTCGGCAATGGCGTTTCCACCCTCGATATCAAAACCAACTGCAAGCCGACCAGTTTGATGGGCGAGCTCTATATCATCGACACTCGTGATGAGTACATATTCGCTCTGGCGCAATTTTAGCCAGTGACGAATGCTCGCGAGGGTGCGAATGTGCTCTTCGATGCCCATATCGCCAAAACCGATATTGAGCATGACTGCATCCACACCGGCTACCCGATAGCGCTGTAGCTGGGGCAAGAAAGACGTATTGTGCGGACGCATTACCGGCATACAGCCGTGGTTGTCCCAAACGATACTGTTGCGCAGCACCTGCGCTGCGCTGGTCATCTCAATGTTGGACGTTGTGACCAAACTCATATGTGCACACTCTTGTGGGTTTGCCATCAGTCATCGCGGGGTCCGTTGCCGAGCGGCGTGAATTCATCGCCTTAATGTTACGTCACCCAAAGGCAAGGTATATTAGTCGAAACACCCATTTATTTAGGCGAATCAACCGGATGACGTCCAGGCACCTAGGTCAATCATCGCCGAACATCGTCGTCAAACGTAAGCCCTCCAGAGCGAGGAAGCAATCGGGCGCTTGGTCGGCGCTTGATTTCGAGCAGGAGGCGTTCCGCGCTACAGCCGAGCACACGGAGTTCAAACGATTTGCGCGCAATGGTGTGCGGCAGTTTCTCGCACGAGCCGGCGGAGCCGGCACAGCGGATGTCGTTCGATTTGCCGACAACGATGTCATTCTTACCGTCGTCAACTGTGTCCTGCCCGCATCGGCGAGCTGGCGCTACGATAACGATGAACCGCTGATTGTATTGCGGGCATCGCTTTGTTGCGATGTAACCTTTCAGGTAGAAGGTGCTGCGCCTATGATATTCAATCGACCTGAAGTGACATTAGCCTGCGTGCCAGGTGGCCGGATGCAGGTCGTAGACATCGTCGGAGGTGTGCGACAGCAGGGAATCATCGCCGTATTCCGTGCGTCTACATTTGCCGCACGGTACGATTTGCGGGTTGAGGACCTACCGGCGGTTATGCGGGAAGTACTCGCGGCTTCAGGCGCAGCTGGCCGAATTGCGTCGTTCCCTCTTAATCATCGGATTGCAGGCCTGATTGCTGACACGATTGATAGTCCGCTGGAAAGTGAGCTTCGCGTCGTGCAGTACGCTGGACGTCTTGCCGAGTTAGTAGCCTTCACGCTTGATGCCATGCACCATACCCCTTCGCTGCGAGGTGGTGCGCTAAATAGGCATCGCGACGTGGAATTGGCCAATTCGGCACTTGAACGGCTAGCGCGCGATTACCGTAAGCCGCCTTGTTTCGTCAAACTTGCGCGGGATATCGGCACTAATCAGAACAAGCTAAAGGCAGTATTCAGAGATGTATTCGGTGTAACGATGACCGAGTATTGTCTCGAAAGGCGAATGCGCGAGGCACAGCAGCTTCTGTTACAGGCGAAGCTCACCATCGCCCAAGTCGCGGAAAGAGTGGGATACAAGCACCAGAGCAGTTTTGCTGCGGCATTTTGTAGCCACGTTGGTATGTCGCCGCGGGATTATCGGCAACATCGTGCACCATTCAGCCTGCCGCTTGGACCAATTCCAGCGCGGATGTGAAGGCGTATCCTGAGGCCACCAGCCGTCCTAAAGCGCTCAAACTTGCCTCGGTGAATCCGCCTAAATATTCGGTGCAACGTCAAAAACGAGTCCGTTGTTTGCGCCCTATACTCATTTGACCGGTAGCGCGTCGGCCAAGCACGGTATGGCCATCCCATCTGAATAGGAGAGACATCATGACAACAAAAACGGCTTCCCCCAACAATACCGTCAATCCGACAGCCATAAACATGATCGTTCGCGCCTTGTTGGCAGCGGGAATGGTCGGCTCGCTACCGACCGCAGCACAGCAGCCACCTCCCCCGCCGCCGGCGACACAGCCGACGGTGGAAACGATCGTGGTTACCGCCAATAAACGTACTGAGTCCCAAAGGGAAGTCGCGGGCACAGTGACCGTTCTCAATGGCAGCGATCTTGAGCGTCGAGGCGCTCGCGACCAAGAAGACACTCTCAAGCTTGCCCCGGGGTTGCAGTTCAATAAAGGTGATGTTGCGAGCAACACCATTACCATTCGAGGAATCGGCACCAGTACCACTAACGAGGGTGGCGGAGCCCAACAGGGGCCAACCGGCCTGTACCTTGAAGATGTACCGCTGGCTTCGGCTACTGGTAAAGGCACTGTATTGGATGTATTGACTTGGGATCTGGACCGCGTGGAAGTGCTGCGTGGCCCGCAAGGTGTATTGTTCGGTTCGGGTTCGCTCGGCGGTGCCGTACGCTACCTGTTTAACAAGCCTCGCCTGAACAGTTTTGAGGCCAGTATCAAGTCGGAATATGCTAAAGCATCGGATGGCGATGGCAAGTTCTCTTTCTATGGCATGATCAACGCGCCGCTTTCTGAGGATGTTGCTGGAGTACGCCTTGTCGCCTTCGACCGGCGGGACCCTGGCTACATCGACAACCTTGGCACCAAGAAGCAGGACGCCAACGATGTCCACCAGACCGGAGGCCGAGCCCTAATCACCGTGCGGCCAGTAAAGGATCTGACCGCCACACTAGTACTGAGTACCCAGAAGACCGAGCAAGGTGACACCTTCAGTGTATCTCCAGACGCTACACGCCTACAGCACACGTCGCCAAACAATTCAACACGGAGTAGTACAACAGACTTCTATAGCTTAACGGCTGACTGGAAGTTGGGCGACGCCACGCTAACGTCCATTACCGGTCGACTTAAGTCAACCTTTTCACGGCTCATTGACGACACCGAACTCTTCGCCAGCGTTGGCGTGGTGGTACCACAAGTGTATCGCCCCCAATCCGGCTCAAGCGACGCGACATCGCAAGAATTGCGTATCGCCAGCAACCCCGGTGGTAACTTTAGCTATGTCGTCGGCGTGTTCTACCAAACCCAAAAGGGCTCAAGTGCAGCTAAACAGATCGATCCCTCGGGCGCTTTTGGCTTGACCACGCTGGTCGATCTGACCTCAACCGGTGGCGGCACGGAGAAAGCCGCCTTCGCGGACACCGAGTACGCCTTTGGCAGCGGTTGGAGCGCTGGTGCCGGTGGCCGCTATTACCGCACGACGACCAACTCGCAGCAACGCGGAACGAACTTCGGTGCGCCGTCCAACATCGACGTCCCCAATGGCAGCGACAGTGGCTTCACACCCAAGTTGACACTGAAGTATCGGTTTGCTCAGGACCAGCTCTGGTATGCGCTGGCGGCCCAAGGCTATCGCTATGGTGGGGTTAATGGAACAACGCCGTTCAGGGCGTTCAAGTCCGATTCGCTATGGAACTACGAGACCGGCGTTCGGTTGTCGCCTGCGAAAGGCCTACAGATTGACCTCACGGCCTTCGTTCAAGACTGGAAAGACGCGCAATTCACCTACTTCCAACTCAATGGACGGCTACCCGAATCCGGTATCGACAACGTTGGCAAAGCGCGCAGTACAGGACTGGAGGCGGCGCTGCGCTACCGCATCGATACAACCTTCGACATCGCAGCTTCAATAGCCTCCATCAATGCCAAGACGCTCACTGATACCAACGTGCCATCTGGTCGAACTGCAATCACGGCAGCGGCCGGCTCCCGTTTGCCCGGCACGCCGAGGCTACAGGCTGCGCTTCAAGCCAACGCAAAATTCGTCGGTCCGCTTGACACCCAAGGCCGCTTGAATGCGACTTGGACGCACGTCGGTGATCGCGTGATGTTCTTGGGGGGCAACAAGCCTGCCGACGCGTTTAACACGCTGGACCTCGGGTTGACCTTCGCCCATTCGAACTGGACGCTCGCAACTGGCGTATCAAACGTCACCAATCAGAAAGGCGTTCTCAGCATCACCGGGGCACCCGGTGGCGTGGGGGCGTTCTCTCAATACTTCCTACAGCGCCCTCGCACGGCGACCGTGTCGCTGCGTTACGACTACTGACCATGGCGCGGAATGTCCCGAAAGTCTCAGCTTGAGCGCGAACGTATCGTGGTAGAGCCGCATTTAACTGAGATTGCCGCTTGAGCGTCGCTCCGGTAGTCGACTCGCCGACCAGCTGGAGGGTACTGGCAGGCTGCTGCATTGTCGCAATCTTTGGTGTCACGTCACTCTACGGTTCGACATTCGGCCTGTTGATGCTGCCGATGCAGAAAGAGTTGGGTTGGTCGCGCGCCGATATCACCTTCTCGCTGACGCTGATGACGATCGTAGGACCGGCCATCCTGCCACTGGTAGGCTGGATCATTGACAAAGTGCCGCTGCGCCCATTGGTGCTGTGGGGTGTCGTGCTGCAGTCGGCAAGTCTTGCCGGGTTTGGTTTCATGCACGGCAGCGTCTGGGTCTACTATGTATTGTGTTTGGTAATGACCGTCACCGCGAGCGGTGCCTCGTTCCTTACGCTGTCCAAGCTTCTGCAAACCTGGTTCGACAAGGCCTTTGGGCGGGCGCTAGGCCTACTGTTTGCCTTAGTCACGTTGGGCGCTGTGATCCATCCACAGATCGTCCGTGTAGTGATCTCCCATGCCAGCTGGCGAGAGGCGTTCATGGCGATGGCACTAATGAGTCTGATCGGCGGCGGCTTGGCAGCTTGGTTCTTAGTCCGCGAGCGACCGAACGCAGGACTACCCGCGGGGTCGGGGACGCCGGTTGAAGCGAGCGCCTCCTCCCCACTACCTGTCTCGATGCGCGCATTTTTGAGCGACCGTGTCTGGTGGACCTTGGCGGTTTGGAACATGCTGTTCGGCTTTGCGGTAGCCGGCATCCTGGTTCATTTCGCGGCCATGATGCAGGATCGTGGCATGACTCTCGCCCAAGCTGCAACCGCGATGAGCCTGATCGGCGCTGGTGGATTCTTCGGCAATCTCATGGCCGGATGGCTGATCGATCACACATCTGCGACGCGGCTAGCCCGCCTGTTTGTCATCGCCCCGCTAGGTGCCACCGTAATGATTTATTTTGGCCCCGGTGTCGGCATGATCATTGCAGCCGCCTTACTCTTGGGCATATTCAATTCGGGCGACCATAGTCTTTCCGTCTTTCTGGCAAGGCGCTATTTCAGCGTTGAAAGCTTCGGACGTGCTAGCGCAACGCAGCAGGTTGCAACCGCCTTCGGCAGTGGCACAGCACCTTGGCTTATGGGGTTGGTGCACGACCGCACTGGCAGCTACGATGTAGCACTGCTGGTATCGATGGGAGCATTCATTTGTGCTGCAGTGGCTGCGTGGATGCTGCCTGAGTTTCGCCATTGGCACAAGACGCATTCCATTACCACCCCCGCCGGCACCTGAGCCATGCAAGCATGGCGTGACAGATTGTTGTCGCTTTTCAGCCGCGAGTGGGCCGGCCTACTGATTGCCCTCTCTGTTACACTCGCGACTTTCGTGGCTGCAAATTTCTCGCAACGCGGCGGGACGCTGATTCAGTGGATCGGCTTCACGTTGGCCGCGATTCTCGCGCTTGCCTCGCTGAGGCACCTGGCCGTATTGGCGACGGCGCGCCGCGCCTACCCTCCACCCGGCTGCATGATTGATCTTGGTGGCTACCACGTTCACCTGCTGGCAGAGGGGACACTGCGTCCAAACCGACCGCCTGTCGTGTGGTTTGCCGGTGGCCACGCGAGTGGATATGCCATCTATCATCTTCACCGTGCGTTTCGAGAAGAGACGCGCTCAATCCTCATCGACCGTCCCGGCACAGGCTGGAGCGACACCGGCCCGTTTCCGCGCACCACCGCGCGCGAAGCTGATGAAATGGTGCTGGCTCTCGATCGGGCTGGCGAAAAGGGGCCCTTCGTCTGGGCGGGGCACTCTTTCGGTGGCCTGCTGGCGGCAAACATTGCACGCCGCAGGCCAGATCTCGTACACACACTCGTGCTGCTGGACCCGACTCCACTTGAGACCATAGCCTTTGGACCGCGCTTGAGCGCCCTCAAGGAAATGCGCCGAGCAGCATGGTTGGGCGGAATGGCGCAGCTGTTCGGCCTCGATCTAGCAAAACGATCTGAAGCCAAGGCGCGCCAGACACCGGCGTATGCGAAGACTATTGACGCCACGCGCGCAGTGTTGGGGGCAGAAGCGTTGAACGTGCGCAACGTGGAAGCCAACGCTGGCCGCTATTTTGCACAAGCATCGATTTATCGCGAACTGAGCCCTGAGGGTGTGGCTGCCGTTGCTTGGGATACTGTTGTGTACGATCGCGATCTCGGTGATCTGCCGGTTTGGCTGGTCGGCCCGCGTGACGATGCAGACGGTGACATTGCCGCCCTACCCGAAACCCGACAACAAAATACGGCTAACGCACAACGTATGATGCGCTTCTTTGCCGCAACCCGCGAGCGCTATCTCGCAACCTCGACCCAGTCGCATCGCGTGGTTGCGCCGAAGGGAGCGGGACACAATTTTGTGTATGAAATTCCAGATTGGACAATCAGCGTGATGAAAGATGTGATTTGTGTTGATGACGTTACACGTCGGGAGCGCGCGCGTTGACAACACTAGAAAGCCCGGCGCAGCGCTTGGCTGCATTGGCGGCGCGCTATTGGGAACTTGAATGCAGAGAGCTTCCGCTCACCGCAGCCTTGGCCGGTATAGCACTGCCCGATGCGGTATTGTTTCGCGAGTCAGCGGAGGACCACGCGCGACGTAATCGGCATGCTGGCGAGTTACTCGCGGACACCGAACAAATTGATGCCCGCGACTTGACGGTACAAGAAAAGGCAACACTCGCCCTACTTAAGCGCGAGTTATCAGGCCTTCGCGCCCAATACGCTGTGGAATCACATTTGCGCCCCTGGCTGTTTCCAGCCGGGCCCGACTTTACAGCGGTGTTTTGGGCAAACTCCGCGAGCGTGAGCGATGCGGCGACTGCAGTGCAATATGTCGATCGCCTAGCCACATTGCCCGCCTACCTACGCGACGTGCAGACCAATATTGAAGTTGGATATACACGCGGGTATCGCTACCCACGTGCGGTACTCAAGGCAGGCGCCGGCAATACCCGCGGTATCTTGGCCGCTCCGGCGGAAGCGTCCGCATGGCTGTCACCATTCAAACGCTCACCCTCGAATCTTGCTGCGGTACAAACCCAAGCGACACGTGCGTTGGCACTTGTCCGCGAGACCTTGATGCCAGCACTGCACACGTGGGCAAACTTCCTCGAGGGCTTGCTAGCACGCGGCGCGCGGGACACATTAAGTTGTATTGACGGCCCCGCTGGCGCAGAATATTACCGCGTGTGGGTGCACCATTTCACGAGTACGGCAATCGAACCCGAGGAAATACACGCGCTTGGCCTGGCCGAAGTCGAGCGCATCGAGGCAGAGATTGCTGCAGTCGCGACCAACGCCGGATTTGACGGCAACCTTGCCAACTACCGCGCCTTCCTCGCCTCTGACCCGCAGTTCGTCGCGCCATCTGCCGCTGCCTTGCGGCAAAGTGTTGAGGCACTGTGTAAGCGTGTCGACCGCCGCATCCCAGAGTTCTTTGGATTGATCCCGCGCATTACCTATGGCGTGCAGAGCATGGCCGAGGCCGTTTCGGCGCGCATGCCACCAGCATACGCGCAGCCTAGTGCAGCAGATGGCACAACTGCGGGTATTTTCTGGATCAGCGGCCTGCCATCAAAGGCACCGACTTACTTGCACCCAGCGCTAGTCCTGCACGAAGGCTGGCCCGGCCATCTGATGCACCTTGCCCTGCTAAATGAACAGTCCGGTATCCCTGCCTTCCGCCGATATGGTGCCGTAAAGTACACCGCGTGCATAGAAGGCTGGGCGCTTTACTGTGAAACACTAGGTATCGAGATGGGGGTATACACCACGCCGCACGAACACTACGGTAGACTCGAAATGGAGATGTGGCGTGCTGTGCGGCTGGTGGTCGACACCGGTATCCATGTGAAAGGCTGGAGCCGGGAACACGCCGTGGCGTACATGACTGATCGACTTACGCTGTCGCGCGAGACCATTGAAGGTGAGGTGGACCGCTATGCGGCGCTGCCCGCACAGGCGCTGGGATACCAAATGGGCAACCTGAAGCTGCGCGAGCTTCGCCGGCGCGCCGAGAGTGTTCTCGGTCCCCGCTTCCAGCATCGCCGCTTTCATACGGCCGTCATGACCGCAGGTGCAGTGACGCTGCCGGTTTTGGACGATCTAGTTAGCGACTGGCTGCGTCGAGAGCAGCAGGATGAAACGACAAATGCCGCTTGATCCGGCCAGCGGGGTGTTTTATGAAGTGTATGGCGAGGGCAAACCGCTGCTCATTGGCTTGCCCTTGATGGCGTCATTCACGCAGATCTTTGGGCCGGAATTACAAGTGGTACTGGCTGGGTATCTTGGTCGCTTGACTGATCGCTATCGCGTTCTGCTGGTCGATTACCCGAGTGTGGGCGGCAGCCGAGATATTGCGCCGGAAGATCTCACTGCCGAGCGGGTATGCCACGATATGTTGGCAGTTGCCACTGCGGCAGGTTTCGATAGATTCGCCTACTGGGGCTACTCCTGGGGCGCGGCAGTGGGATTACAGCTTGCGGATCGCACAGACCGGCTCAGTGCACTCATTCTAGGCGGCTGGCCACCGCTGTGCGCACCCTACGACGACATCCTGCTAGCCACGCGTTTGAAGCAGGCTAAGCCTGACCCCTCGTCTCTGAAAGTGCTCCGATCCAAGGAGCAGTATCGCCAGTGGGCGGCCTACTACGCCAGTATGCTGAGCTGGCACGAAGCAACTGCGGTGGCGCGCATCCGTTGCTCGAAGATGGTTTTTTTCGGGGGCGATGGCGACTTAGTCGAAGCAGGAATTCCCATTCGCATCGCTTCGATCATCCGCGAGCAGCGTGTTGCGCTGGTCAAGCAAGGCTGGACCGTACACGAGGTGCCGGGTCAGGGTCACGGTGTATGCATGGCACCCGAATTGGTGGTCCCTCCAGTGCGCGCGTTTCTCGATCAAGCGCTGGGCTAAGGAGGCCCTTCGATGAGTGTGACACTTTCCGACAAAGCGCGATCACTGCTTTCGCCGTGGGCTGGTCCGTATGGCGGCTTACCTCCCTTGGAAAACGTCGATATCGCGGCGTTGGAAGAAGCCATAAGCGTTGCGATTGAATGGAAAAGATCTGAAGTCAATTCCATTGCCTCAAATAATGCGCCCCCCACCTTCGCAAACACGGCGGAAGCGCTGGAAGATTCAGGTCGCGCCTTGGCGCGCGTACTGTGTGTGTTCCGCGTGTATGCCAACAGCCAAAGTCTTGGCAACATGCCGACAGTTGCACAAAGGGTGCCGCCCCTGCTGGCTGCGCTAGACGATGAGATAGCACATGACGAGCGCTTGTTTGCCAGGCTAAACGCCGTGTGGAATAGCGACGAGATAGCACGGCTAACGGACGAAAAACGGCGCCTGTTGGCAGTGCTGATCCAACGTATGCGACGGCGTGGTGCGGGCCTTGCGCCTGCCGCCAAGAAGCGGCTAGCGCAGATCAGTGGGCGGCTGGCGGCGTTGTCCTCGCAATACGACCAAAACTTGATCGAAGAGGCGAGCCGCCAGGCGGTGTTAATCGAGGATGACTCAGCGCTGGACGGCCTGCCCGATCGGCTGCGTCAAGCGGCGGCGGCAGCAGCCGCGGATATGGGCCGCCCCGGCGTCTGGGCTATTCCCAACACGCGCGGCGCAGTATGGCCTTTTCTGACCTTGGCGACCCGACGCGATTTACGTGAGCAAGTCTGGCGAATGTGGACCAATCGCGGCGACAACCGAAGTGCAAACGACAATAAGCCCGTCGCGCAGGAGATCCTATTGTTGCGCGGAGAACTAGCGCGGCTGTTGGGTTACCCGAGCTACGCCCATCTGGCGCTGTCCGACCGGATGGCGCGTACGCCGCAAGCCGCGCTATCGCTGTTGGAGCAAACCTGGGCCAGCGTTAAGCCAATGGCGTGCGCGCAGCTTGCCGACTATCAAGCGATTGCCGACCAAAGCGCCGACGAGTGCACCGCGAGTGCGCCCCTCGCACCGTGGGATCGCCAGTTTTACGCCGAAAAGCTGCGGCGGCAACGTTTTGGTTTGGACGGCGACGCTGTCAAAGCGTACTTCCCATTAGAAAACGTATTGCAGGCAATGTTCTGGGCCGCAGGTCGCGTGCATGGCCTCAGCTTCACGCCGATTGCCGATGCGCCGTTGATCCACCCCAGCGTACGCGTGTATGCAGTCAATCGCGCCTCTGAGGCCATAGGCGTTCTCTACTTTGACCTCTTCAACCGCCAGGGTAAAAGCCACGGCTCCTACCAGATGCAGTACCGTGAGGCAGAGCGTTTTGCTGGGCGGGTGCTGCCGATCAGCGCAATCTATTCAACTTTTCCAGCGCCGCCACACGGCCAGCCTGCCCTACTGCCTTGGGAGTACGCCAATGTGTTCTTCCACGAGTTTGGTCATGCTTTGCATATGTTGCACTGTACGTCGGCCTATGTATCTCTAGGCAGTCAGCATGTGGCGTGGGATTTCGTCGAGCTACCTGCCCTAATCAATGAGCGCTGGTTGCGCGACGCAGAGCTGCTGCATCGCTTCGCGCACCATCACCTGACGGACGAGCCGATGCCGAATGAATTGCTCGACCGGATCGAACAAGGGCTCAAATACGATCGTCCCTTTAGCCTCAATCCAGATTACCTAATGCCGGCCATCGTTGACCTGCGCCTACATTTGATGGCCGATGGCAGCGGCAAGCAAATTGACCCGGTAAAGGTGGAAAACGATACGTTGATCGAACTGGGTATGCCCGAAGCATGGGACGTGATCATGCGCGTCACACATAACCCCCACGTCTTCGTCGGCGCTTACGCTGCAGGTCTCTACTCGTATCTATGGGCCGATGTGATGGCAGCCGATGCCGTTAGAACGTTTGAAGAATCGCCAGACGGGATCTACGACGCGGCGACTTCCAAAGCCTGGATCGATCAGATCCTAAGCGTCGGCCATCGCGTGGCGGCGGAAGCTGCCTTTCGCAGCTTTGCAGGGCATGATCCTGACCCAATGCCACTGCTGCGGCGCTTCGAGCTGTGGCCTGCGTTAAGCACCACCAAGGAAAACAACCGCTGACCACATTTGTAGAAGCTGCGCCCCCCTTGAAAGGAGTCTGGAGACCGTCGCAAGTCACGATTACGGCAGCTCAGCACCTGCTAGGCGCAACTCCGGTAAACAGCGCGTAAACCGCGTCCGCCCCTGACGCGACGATGGGCGACTTCATGGTCGCGGTGCCGAGGCCTGCACAGCGTAGGCAATCCAGAGCATCAAATAGCGATCATTGGCACGGTCAGCGACTAACCAAACTCGGTCGTCCGCCAATCTCACCGCGATCACCGCAATCTCTGCCAAGCGGGCTCGACAGCACCGACCTGCGGCTTGCGGAATTGCACTCGCGTCAAGCAGACGCGGCAGTACATCCACAATGCCGTCTCCAAGCAATTCAACAATCAAATATCCTGCTGATAGATCTAATGCGTAAGCAAGCGCGTTTCGGGTTGCGGGAAGCGCCGCAAGCGAATCGTTGGCAAACACATCCGATGACGTTATCAGTAGATATTCGTTCGGACTACGCCATAACATCCAGGGGTCACTACCTTCGAAGTGGCCGGCCTGAGGGGGTTGTAGCGCATTTTCTCCGGCAAAGAAATGCGACACCGAATTCTCACAATCAGGCAAATGGCGTATCGAGATCACGCGCTGCGATTCAACAACCGAAACCTGACAATTGTCGGTGGCACGCGGAATGAGTTGCGCGACACCACTCATTTGCAGCCGCCGTAACTGGAGAAGATTTTCAGCCTTCAAGCCGCTCTCCTTTCGGATCAAAGAACGGCGTTTTAACGACTTCCGCCCGCAATGTACGGCCAAGGTGGAACAAAGTAATGACCTCACCGATCCTCGCGAAGCCGCGCTTGAGCATCGCAAGCGCCACGGGCATTCCCAGAACAGCGCTATAGGCACTGGATGTGACGAAGCCGTCAATCGGAGCCGGAGGCTGCTTCGTGACAATGTGGGCGCCAGTCGGCAATCGAGACGTTCGATCAACCGGCAACAACCCAACTAGCTGCATGCGATCGGCATCGAGGGCTGCGGGTCTGAGCAGTGATCGTCGGCCCACAAAGTTCGCGGCCTTCTTTGCAATTCCGCGGTCCATGCCTACGTCCCCTGGGAGCGTCGTGCCATCGGTGTCCGCGCCCAGATGCAGGAAACCTTTTTCGGTTCGCAACACCATCAACGCTTCAATCCCGTAAGGCTTCGCCTCAAACTCGCAGCCGACTTCGCCGAGGCGCTCTAACAATGACTGCGTGTATGGCGCGGGAAGATTGATTTCATACCCCAGCTCACCGCTGAAGCTCGCGCGCATCACTCGCACTTTAGCCCCTCCGTACGCCAACTCACGAACTGTCATGTGTTTCATATTTGTCGGGGCAAGTGATTCGTCGAAGCCAGCCGCCGCCAAAAGCTTCCAAGCCTTCGGCCCCGAAACAGTAACGTTGCCCCACGATGATGTGACAGGTGTGATGAGCACGCGATGATTGATGTATTCGCACTGTTGCCATTCTTCAAAGGCCAACGCGACGCGATCCACCCCACCGGACGTAGTATTTACCCAGAAATGCTGTTCTCCCAAGCGAGCGACGATGCCATCATCAAAAATTACGCCATCTTCGCGCAGTAGCAGGCCATACCTTGCCTGACCGATGGCGAGTGTCGACATGCTACCGACGTACATCAGGTCGAGAAACGCTGCTGCATCGGGGCCGTAAATTTCGATCTTGCCGAGCGGCGAGCCTTCAAAAATCCCGACATGTGTTCGTACATGCAGCGCTTCGCGTTCTGCCGCAGGAATAATTTCTTCATGATTCTTGCAGTACGCTGCCGGCCTCAGCCAGCCGCCAAATTCCTCGAATAAGCCACCTTTAGTTTCGTGCCAGGTGTGGCCAGGCATGCGTTTGAGTGGCCGATATCGCTCGCCAGTTCGTCCGGCGGCCAAGGCATTGAGCGTAACCGGCTTGACCGGTGGTCGAAACTTGGTGGTGCCGACCTCGGCAGGCGTTCGCGCCGTCAGTTCCCCCATCAACACCAGCGCGTTGACGTTACTGGTTTTACCCTGGTCCGTTGCCATTCCCATGGTGGTGTAACGTTTGAGATGTTCAACAGAGCGATAGTTTTCTCGCGCAGCGAGCTCGATGTCATCAACGCATACGTCGTTTTGTAAATCGACAAATATCTTTCCGGGGCGACGGCCGAGCATCGCCAAGGCTATAGGTGTAGGTGTATTTCTGGCGGGCACAATGCCGAGACCGCCGACGGGCGCGGGAGCCGCGTTTCCACGCCCCGTCGCACCGGCGTGATCCAGTGCGAGTTCCAGTTCAAACGCACCTGCACATGCCCCAACCGATTCGATGCCCTTGAGCGTGAGGCCAGGTACAAACATCGATGCGTCCTCAACCCATCGCAGTTTGCCGCCCGCCATCGAGTACAGATTAACTGCGGGCGTCCAGCCACCTGCACTCGCGATACAGTCTGCATCAATGGTTTGCAAATTACCGCTGCGGTTTGCGGCGACGCCAACGCGATTAATGGCACGTGATCCACTCACCGCCACAATACTGCTGCCGCGAAAGACCTTAGCGCCAGTCGGGGCGTCCTCCGCGCTCGCCTCCCTATAATCGACGATTGCAGCCAACTCAATGCCTGCGGCCTGCAATGACGCCGCCACCGCGTAGCCACTATCGCAGGCGGTCGAGATCACGACACGTTTGCCGCAAGCAACACCAAAGTGTGTCGCATAGCGCTCCACTGCGCTGGCGAGCATGACTCCCGGCCGGTCATTGTCCGGGAACAACATCGGTCGCTCGATCGCGCCCGTGGCGAGGATGATGCGTTCAGCGCGAATCTTCCACAGCCGCTCCCGCACGGTGACATCGTCGACCGTCTCCAGTGCCACGACCAACTGGTGATCGTAGAGTCCTAGCGCCGTGCAATTCACGCGTAACGACACTCCCGCTGCGGCGAGCTGACGGGTCAAGTCATCGAGCCGATGTGTTGCGCTCGCGTCGCCCTGTAGCGACTGGCTCGCCAGCCAGCCTCCAGAGTGCGCCCCACTTTCCAATAACAGAACCTGTCGGCCACTCTGCGCTGCTGACAACGCTGCCTGCAATCCCGCCGCACCCGCACCGATGACGAGCACTTCTACTTGCTGTGAGACCTCATCGTAGCGGTCAGGGTCTGGACCATCCGCTGCAACACCAAGACCGGCCATGCGACGGATGGCCGGCTCAAACAAATGCCAATCCGGCCACATAAATGTTTTGTAGTAGAAACCAGCGGGCGTCAGTGCGGCGAACTTGCTATTCATGGCCGCAAGATCCACAGCAAGGCTCGGCCAGGCGTTGCCCGGTTTGGCAGTCATGCCATCTGCGGCAGCGATATCCGTGGCACGGGTGTTGGGCGTCCTGTAACGCCCGGCACCAATATCTACTAGCCCGGTTGGCTCTTCGAAACCGCAACTGAATACGCCGCGCGGTCGATGCAGTTTGAAACTGCGCCCAACATGAACGATGCCTTGCGCGAGTAATGCGGAGGCAACCGTGTCGCCGGCAAATCCCCTAACTTCTGCGCCATTAAAATCGAATTGCAATGTGCGTGAGCGATCAATCCATGCGCCGTGGGGTGCAGACAGGCGGTAGCCGCTCATGGATCGAGCGCGCGTGGCCGCGACTCAGTAATGCGGTAAACGGCGCTCACCTCATGCGTGACCGTGTCGCGAACGACGTTGAACCACTGGCCGCAACCAAATGTATGTCGCCAGCGTTCGGCGTGAAGCCCCTTCGGATTCACGCGAAAGAAAAGATAGTCTCCCCACACCTCATCACTGCAGTCGATCGGCGGGCGTGCGATCGCCGTGGTACCACCGCAGTCGAACTCGTTTTCAGGGCGATATCCACAAAATGGGCATTGCAATTGCATCATTTATAACTCGCTCCTCAGTGGGCGATGCCGGAAGCAGCCGCTTCATCGATCAAACGCCCGGTGTGAAAACGGGCGAGTTGAAACGCTTCAGCAAGTTCATGATTTTGGCCGGTGGCCAGCACGTGCGCGAGTATCCAACCTCCCACCGGGATGGCTTTAAAACCGCCCGTCCCCCAGCCACAATTGATGTACAAGCCGGGAATGGGGGTAGCACCGATGATCGGACTCGAGTCCTTAACAACGTCGACAATGCCCGCCCACTGACGCAACAGCCGCAGGCGTCCCAACGAGGGGAATGCCTCGACGGTCGCCGCGATGGCCTGCTGATTGATCGCAAAACTGCCACGCTGCGCATACGACGGAAAGTGATCGAGTGCACCGCCGATCACCACCTCACCCTTGTCGGACTGGCTCCAGTAAGCGCCCAGCGCCGGCGATAGCGTAACTGCTTTGAGTACCGGCTTGACCGGCTCACTCACCATCGCCTGCAAAGCATAACTTGTCACCGGCAGCGAAAATCCTGCAAGGTTGGCCAACACGGAAGAGTGGCCGGCGACTGCCATGGCCACGCGGTCGGCGCGAATTTCACCCCGGCTAGTCTTGACACCAACGACCCGGCCATGTTTCTTGATGAAATCGAGTACCGAACACTGCTGCACTATGTCGACGCCGAGCGCCGATGCTCCGCGCGCGTAACCCCACGCGACGGCATCATGGCGCGCAGATCCGGCCCGCCGTTGGATGAAGCCGCCAAGAATTGGGTATCGCGCCCTGCTGCTAATGTCCAGACGCGGCTCACATTCTTGGACTTGACGCGCGTTGAGCATCTCCGCGTCAATACCATTGCATAACATCGCATTGGTCCAGCGTTCCTGGGCGTCGAGGTCGTGGCGAGAATGCGCCAGAGTGATAACTCCGCGCTGGCTAAACATCACATTAAAGTTAAGGTCTTTTGACAGCGATTCATAGCGCTGAACGGAAAAATCATAAAGGCGCGCGCTTTCGGGGTACAGATAATTTGAGCGCACCACGGTTGTATTCCGACCAGTGTTACCGCCACCAATCCACCCTGCCTCAACGACGGCAACGTTCGTCATACCATGATTCTTTGCAAGGTAATAAGCCGTCGCTAAGCCATGGCCACCACCACCAATGACGATCACATCGTATCGCGGCTTTGGGTCCACATCTAGCCAAGCGGGTGCCCAGTCTTTGTGGCCACCGATGGCCGCACCGATCAAATTTCCAGCGGAGTAGCGATTGCGCATTTTCTGTTCAATTTTCCATAACGTTCAGGACGCTGCCGCCGCTGCAGAGGCAAATGTTGCCATCAACGGGGCATGCTAGAACCAGTTTAGACGCAAATTCATCAATACTCGTGGGTTTGAATCACAATCGTGTGCCGAACACCTAAACCAAGACTCCGCTGCGACCTTCTCTGGATCGTAACTTCATTTTGCCGTCATTGACCGTAGGCGCGCCAAAGCCGATACTGCGGATCAACCCCATCGTGCGTGGCGCGACATCGACCGCGCCGCTTGCCAGCATCATCGGCGCGGGACTGTGCCCAATGGGCGCGATGGCCAACCTCGGCAACATCGTGTTGCCGAATCTCGCGACTGACCGAGGATGGCGCAAAACCGACCTGACGCGCAATCTGCGCCGGATCCCTACCCATTGCCAACTCTCGACTAATCTCTTCTCGAACCGCTAAATCCATCGTCTTATACCAACCGACTGCACGTTTCATCGCAACACGCCGTTGTAGACTTCACAAGATTGTGTTGCACTAACTGATTGAAACCGTCCTACTTTGCACTAACCGCTCACGACAAAATACGTGGCGAGCGCCAATGCGGTCACGGCAAGCACGCCATTCAGCCAAACCGCCGCATTGGGTGCATAACCCGCAGGAATTTCGCCAGCGCCCAGTTGTTGAACAACAGTACGAAACTGCACAGCCGCAAAGCCCATCACCGCCGCACTCATACAAAGCAGCGCCACACCCAGCCATAGCGAGAACGCCCGATCAACGTGGCTCGGTGCCTGCCCGGTGACCATGCGCATGAACAACCCGAATCGCTCCACGACGAAACCGAATCCCATTAGCGCGAGCCCACTTCGCTGCCACGCAAGCAAGGTGCGCTCGGCGGCGAACAACACACGCGGATCATCAAGATAGCCCATCAACGTGGCGCCAATTTATGTTGCAAGATATGTTGTAAAGAGCCGCCCGCCGCCATCGCCACGACAAAGATCACCGCATCCGACGAGAATGATCCCAAGGCCACTAGAGCCGGGCCTGGGCAATACCCCGCCAGTGCCCAGCCCACACCAAACAACGCCGAGCCGACAATCAATTGCCGATCAATGACGGTCGCGTGCGGCCAATGAAACCCTGCTTCCACCAATGGGTGCTTGCGCCGCTTGGCCAGTATGTAGATCACGGTGGTCACCATCACGCCTGCACCGAGCACGGCCAGCAGTTGCGGCCGCCAAGCGCCGTAGGTTTGGCCTGTGATATCCAAGAAGGCTTTCACGTTAGCCGGATCCACCATCCCGGAAACAATCAAGCCGATACCGAAAATGAAGCCCAGTACCAGTCCGGCAATAGGAGACGAGAGCTGTCTCATGCGCGCCCGCCGACGACCCCGATGAGAAAAGTGGCCACGATGCCGACGGATAAAAACGTCACCACTGCCGCCAACGAGCGCAGGCTAAATCGAGCCAGCCCACACACGCCATGCCCCGAAGTACAGCCGCTCCCCATACGCGTACCAAAACCGACCAACAGCCCCGCCGCGACAAGCTTTAGCGTACCGCCGACGGCTGGAGACGATACCGGCATCGGGGCCGCCGGTAACAGCGACGGGTACAACAGCGCCGCGATCACACCGGCCAAAACCAGGCCGGCGAGAAACGTCCATCGCCAAGCCTCGCGGGAACCGGCCACAGTTTGGTGAAATATGCCGGAAATGCCTGCGATACGCCCGTTGAATAACATCAGGCCACCGCTGGCCATACCAACCAGCACACCGCCGATGGCGGCACTCAGCCAGATAGACCAAACAGAGTCAACCATGAGCCACTGCCGCTCGAGTCGCAGTGGCTCCAGTCCCTTGAGGGGATCGAGTCGCGTTCAGCGCAAGAACACCACCAGTGATATTACAAGCATTGGTGACCCCGGCTTTCACCAGCGCCTCGGTGGCGACAAGCGAACGCCGCCCGGAACGGCACAAAACATAGAGCGTGCGTGCATTGGCCGCGAGCACCTGCATCTTCGGTATCTCAGTCGCACTCAGGCAAACCGCATTCTTGATCGGTTCAGATAGGGCATCTACAGAATCCCGCACATCGACAAGCGTGTCAAGCTTGGGATCAAACTGCAAGACAAACTGCGCCGGCTTGATCATCGGCAGCACTGGCTCGCCCGCATGTAACGCGCCACCCGAGCGGTTCGCCGGTACCGCTTTTTCCAGATGTTTAGGTGGCGCGAGATGCAGACCGGCCATAATCTTCCGAAACGCGTCAAGGTCTTTACCTGCAAAGCGCGGGTTGTGGTTTTTTTCGTGGCCAATCGTTGAGCTCGCGCGTCCGCGATAGTCGTGGCCCGGCCAAACCACGGTAGTGGCTGGCAGCGTAAACAGACGCTGGGTCACGCTGTGGAACAAATCGTCGCTGCTGCCATTCTGGAAGTCGGTACGACCGCAGCCTTCAATCAATAGGGCATCGCCGGTGAACACGTTGCCATCGACGCGAAACGTCATGCTCCCCGGCGTATGCCCAGGAGTCGCGATCACGCCAATCTTTGTCGAACCGATTTCGATTACGTCACCATCCACCAGCATTCGATCGTGCCCTACCGATTCACACGCCGCGCCAACCGCACTCCAAGCTCCAGTGACCGACTTCAACGCGTTTGCACCGGTCTCGTGATCAGCATGAACATGCGTGTCCAGTATCCAGCGCAGCGTGAGTCGGTGTCGCTCAATCTCGCCAAGATCACGCGAAAGTTGCCCCAATACCGGGTCGATGATGGCAGCCTCACGCGTGGCGGCGTCGGCGACAATATAGGTGAGTGTCGAAGAGTCTTGGTCAAATAGTTGCAGAATCATGTGCGTCTCCATAAAGTGAGGCATTCATTCTGCGCCGCTTTGCGTCGGCGGTCTGTGACGTTTGTTACTGAGGCAATGGACGCGGTCGCCTCTACCCCTGCGAAACCTCATCCAACGCTACAACGTCAGTAAGCTCAATGGCTTCGCGGGACTGGGCAATCCAGCCGCGCTCGGAAAAGCCGCGCATCACACGCGACACCATTTCTCTGGCCACACCAAGCTGCTCAGCGATCGCTTGGTGCGTCATCGCCACCCGCGGCCCACGCTCGACGAGCAAACGCGCGATACGCTGGTCGAGCTTCAGAAAGGCGATGGCCTCGACGGCGAGCATCAGATCTGACAGCCGCTCACTGATCAATCCAAAGAAAAACTTTCGGAACTGCGCGTCCGTAGCAAGCAGCTTGTCCACGGCAGCTGGACTCAATACTAGGACCATAATTGGGGTCTCTGCATAACCATTGGCCAAGATTCCGGGACGCTGGAACATCGCCTGCGCGGAGGCAATGCAAAGCTCGCCGGCTTCGACCGTATACAGCGTGATGGAGCGACCGTTGGTGGCCTCGCGCGCCACCCGCACCCGCCCCTCCAGCAACAGCGGAAATCCGCCGCAAGGGTGATCCGGCGAAAACAGTTGATCACCAGCCGATAACTGTTGGAAGTGCGCCGATGAAATCGTTTGCGCGAGTGTGGCCGATGGCAAACGTGCTAGTGCGGGAAATCTGGCCGTCACAAGTTGGATCAACTCCGCGAGCGGCGGAGAGATGGTACTCATGGATTGAAATGTCCTTGTTGACGAAAAAATGAAGAGGCTTTAGTTCTGCGCTAGATCAAACGAGCGCAATGCAATTATGCTAGCCTGAATTGATGGGGACTGTCAGCCATCTTGCGGAATACACAAACTGGGGAGCCAATCTTGCCGTTGTCGGCGCTACGGTACTCGCCGTTGTTCTTGCCGCGCTTACCCACTTTGAGGGGCTAACTTGGTTTAGCAACCGTTTGGGGCGGGTGGGGCGCGTTGGCGGCACCAAACGAAGGGTGGTGCTCTACGCCGTCCTGTCGTTGATCCTGCTACACATTGTAGAGATTTGGCTCTTTGGGCTGGCCTATCATTTCCTGCTGCTCTGGACTGAAACCGGCAGCATTTCCGGCGCAGTCAGCCCAAGCATCTTTGACCACGTTTATTTTTCCGCGACGGTCTTTACCACGGTCGGATTTGGTGACCTCTCCCCCGCTGGTCCAATCCGATTCCTCGCTGGAACGGAAGCTCTGACCGGCTTTGTCCTCATCGGTTGGTCGGCGTCATTCACTTATCTGGAAATGGTGCAGCTGTGGCAGCCCAAGCGTGAGCCGCACTAGCCTGAACCTTTCGTCGGGGCGCGTTCAAATCCAAGCGAACGAGGGCCATGAAACATTCAGGCCAGCGCTGCTGGCAGCCTCTTGCCAAGATAGTCATAAACCCGGCGAACAATCGCGCTGCCACGAATCTCTCGATGCACCGTAAGCCAACAAGGCAGTGGCTGAATGTTGAGCATTGGCAATATGGCGACGACACCGTTCCAGTGACGCAAAGCGTAGGTCGCTGCGAAGCCAATCCCGCAGCCTGCCGCGATCATCTGCCCAATAACGACGGTGTCGTCCGTCCGAATCGCAAAATTTTCCTTTGTCGCCGTCTGCCCCATCGTCGCGAAGCCGCGGATGATGCCGTCATCTCGGTCAAAACCAATCAGGCGATGTGCGAACAGGTCTTCCGGTCGCTTCGGTGTCCCCGCACGTTCAAGATACGAGCGATGAGCACATGCCACGATCGTCACGTCGGCGATTTTCTTCGTTACCAACGACGACTGCGATGGCCGCACCATTCGTATCGCAATATCCGCCTCACGACGCAATAGATTCGTAATGGCATCAGACGCCACGACTTCAATCTGAATGCCTGGCTCTTCCCGCTGAAAATCGGCCATCAGCGACGGCAAGGCCAACGTGGCGACGAGTTGGCTTGCCGAAATGCGTACTGTTCCCACGGTGTCATTGCGCTGACTGTCGAGTGCCTGCCCAAGCGCCGCTGCCCCGCCTTCCATCTCACGCGCCGCATCGGCGATACGCAGCGCAACGGCGGTCGGCAGCACTCCGCGACCAGTACGTTCAAACAGCGGCGAGCCCAATTGGGCTTCAAGTTCGGCAATGTGACGCGACAGCGTCGGCTGCTGTGCACCGAGTCTTTTGGCGGCCCCCATCAGACTCCCGGCATCGAGCACCGCCAAAAAACTTCTGACGAGAGTCCAGTCGAAGTTGTTCTTATCCATGCAGAATTGTATATCTCAGTTACAAATTTAAGCAATTGTCGAATACCTCGCAAACGCGCAAAGTTCGCGACATCAACTTCACCAAGGAAATCGGCATGCAATCAAGAACCGCACTCATTCTGGGAGCCAATGGTCGGCTGGGGCGCGCCGTACTGGAAGCTTTCGTCGCTGCGGGCTGGCAGGTTTTGGCGCAGGCAAGACGCCCGATCGAAAACCTGCCGCCACAGGCGCGCCAGCTCGGCATCGACATGTCCAATACCGAAGCGGTCGCCAGCGCCGCGCGTGATGCCAGCATTGTGGTCTACGCGGTTAATCCCTCGTACACAGAATGGGATGAAAAGCTGCTGCCGCTGGCGCGCCAAGGCATGGGTATCGCCGAACGTCTCGGCGCGCTGTTTATGCTGCCAGCGAACGTTTATGGATTCGGCGAAAAAATGCCGGCGCGACTTGTCGAAAGCACGATGCAACGACCAACAACAAAAAAAGGCAAGCAACGCGAGGCGCTCGAGGAGGAAATGCAAAAGCGCATACAGCGCGGACTGCGCGGGGTGGTGATTCGCGCCGGGGATTTTTTGGAAGCGGTACAGGCAACTGGTTCGACCAAGCGATCGTCAAGTCCATCAAGAGCGGCAAACTTGTTTACCCGGGCCCGACAGATGTCGTCCACGCCTGGGCCTACCTGCCAGATTTGGCGCGGGCGTTTGTCGGCCTCGCCGAACTCGACCTCGCCGGCAACCTGAACGCCCCGGTCATGCGGCACTACACGCCAGCAACGGCCTCCGCCCTCGGTTCGTTTAAAAAAATTCACTTTGCCGGCCATAACATCAACGGCAAAGAATTGCTCGACAGCGTTGAGGCAGCCGCAAAGCGACTGAATATCGCTGGTGGCAGCTTCAAACGTTCGAGCATGCCGTGGTCGGTGATTCGTATCATTGGTGTGGTCAACCCGATGTGGCGCGAGCTTGCCCGGATGTCGTACCTGTGGCGGGTGCCGCACGCCGTCGAAAGCATCTCTATGGCTGATTTGTTACCCAATCTCACGCACACGCCTCTGGATGTCGCAGTTCAAACCTCAATCGAAACTCTCGGCTATGGTCGCGCTACTGCCAAAAGGACGCAGGCTTCACCGCGCCTCGCCGCGAGCGCATCCCGCTAGCTATTACCGGAATTGGAACATGCGAACCCACGCATCCATTCATCAACCATTCGGCGGCATCTTTGCCCTCGTCGCTGCCACGCTCTTCACGGTCACGATAGTTGTGCTCGGCCAGGCGATAGGCTGGCCGAGCGTTCTGCGCGAACCCCCTTCAGTCGTACTTCCCCGCATTGATGCCAATCGAATGCCGATGATGTTCGGCTATACCTGCTACCTGCTTTCCTCTCTCGCGCTGATCCCAGTCGCATTTGCGTTACGCGAGCGATTCATCGCCGCAAGTGTCAGCCATGCCGTCGCAGACACCATCACTTTTTTTGGTGCCGCCGGCGCGGTACTGAAAATACTTGGCATTGTGCGTTGGTTAGTATCCATGCCGACGTTGGCTTCGCAGTACGTTGCGGCGACAACAGCGGAAACACGCAGCATGCTCGAAGTGTCTTACACAGCACTCAATGGGTACGCTGGCTCGGTGGGCGAGTTGCTCGGTGTGCAATTGGTGAGCGGCATCTGGATGACGAGTGTGGGCTTCGTGTTGCTGCGCCGATTCAGCGCAAGCTGGAAGGCGTCGTTGGTCAGCGCGATGGGCATCCTGACCGGCACTGGTCTCGTCATCGCGAGCGCAAGAATTTTTGAAGCAAACATCGCTGTTATTCAGGCATTCACCAATCCGGCCGGGCTGATCTGGGTGGTCGCACTGGGAATGCTGATGTGCGCTAAGGCTCGCACACAACCCAGCAACGAAGCGGTGCCGACATCGCTTTCAATTGCCGATAGCAGTACCTCGCAACGGTCTTGATTTTCAATCCAACTTAGTCGAAGGAGTCACCATGTTTACTCATCATTTTGTAAAACGCGGGCTAGCCGTTATAACCGTCAGTGTGCTTGCAGCGTGCAGCTCGATTGCCCCAACCCAGTCCACGCTCGGTTCGTCCGCCGAGCTGCGCACCGGTAGCGACGGTTCGCGACATTTCCTCAAGGCACCGGTCAAGATTCAGACCGAAATTCACATCGCTGATGTAGGCGTTATGCTTGCGCCTGACGCAAAAGAGTCTCTGTCCGCCGATGAGCGCCAGGAACTGACCGATGAACTTCGCAGACAGCTAGTCACATCCCTGAAGGAGACTTACAAGGTCGTCGAAACGCCATCTGGCAATTCGCACTCACTACGGGCAACTATCACCGATGTGCGTACTTCGAGTGTCGCCGGCAATGTTGTGTCAACAGTGCTGCTCCTTCTGCCGGTAGATAAAGGCGGTGCGGCCGTCGAATTCGAGCTGAAGTCCCCGTCAGGCGAACGTGTTGCGGCCATGTCGGTTGCCGCGCAGGGCAAATTTGTGCAGTTTTCGGGCGCATTCTCAAAACTTGGGCAAGCCAAACTGGTGATGACGGACCACGCTAAGTCTTTGGCCGAGCTGCTGCAAGGTAATGTCCCGGCCGGTGCGAAGGCCAGCAGCTAGTCCGTGCGAGAAAGGTCAAAAAGCAAAAACAACATGAACCGGCGTTCATTCATCCAACTTGTCGGCGGTGGCGTGGTGCTCGCTGCCACGTCCGCTGCCAGCGGGTGTAGCACTCAACTGCCCGACGTCGCGGTCGCGCCTTGGAAGGGGCCAGTGAACGAGTCGGATCCACGCAAGTGGATTCTCAGTTACGCCATTCTCGCGCCTAACGCCCACAACCTACAGTCGTGGTTGGTGGATTTGAGGACGTCGGATGAGATAACCCTCTACTGCGATTCGTCTCGATTGTTACCAGAGACCGATCCGTTCGGCCGACAAAGCATGATCAGTCAGGGCACTTTCTTGGAACTGCTTGTAATTGCAGCCAAGGAGCGCGGGCTGGCTGCTGAAATCACTCTCTTTCCAAACGGCGAATTCAACCTAATGCAAGCATCAAGCCAGCCCACGGCACGAATCCGCCTGCGGAAAGCCGCCGACATCAATGCCGACCCGTTGTTTTCACAAATTGTACGGCGGCGCACTAACCGGGATGCCTACCTGCCTTTAGCAGTACCCCCCAGCGCGATGGCAGCCATTGCCGAGAGTGTCGCCGGGTTTGACACACGGGTCGGCTTCATCGACAGCAGCACGCCTGATTTATGCGACCAGCATCGACGAATCGCCATGGATGCGTATCGCATTGAAGTGGTGACACCGCGAACCATGATGGAAACGCTACGAGTGGTGCGAGTTGGACCTGCAGAAATCGCCGAGTACCGCGACGGGATATCGGTCAACAAGTTGATGCCTAGAGTGATGGCGGCAATCGGTCTGTTTGATCGCACCAAGGCACCTGCCGCTGATGACGTGGCGATCACCACGCAGCTTGCGGATTTTCAAACCAGCTTAAATTCAACCAACGCATTTTTTTGGTTATCGACCGCCAATAACAGCCGCGCGACTCAAGTCAACGTCGGGCGCGCCTATGTCCGTGCGCAACTCGCCGCGGCGGCAGTCGGACTCTCTATGCACCCGTTGTCACAAGCCCTGCAGGAATATCCCGAACAGGTGGGCGAGTACAGAAAGTTTCACGATCTTGTTGGTGCGTCGGCAAGGGCAGAGACGGTACAAATGTGGGCACGGTTGGGATATGGCACGGCGATTGAACCTTCCCCAAGGCGCGGGATGGAAGCACACATCCGCAGTGTCTGACAACCAGTGCCGATCTACACGCCCATGCAGTGTTTCAGCTCATGCCGAGGCCGTCGCTGCTACATCAATCGTGAGCACTGGCAGCATACCAACAAAAACGGCTGCCGCGGTCATCCGCAACAGCCGTTTTCAATGAACAACTAATTCTTAATCGGCGCTTACTTGCCCAGCAAATACTTGCTGAGGAACGTAATGGTCGAAAAGAACTGGTAATCGGCGTTCGCTTTTTTCGCAAAGCCGTGTCCCTCGTCCAAAGCCGTCATATACCAGACCGGCGTGCCGTTTTTCTTCACTGTAGCAACAATTTGATCCGCCTCTTGGTATGGCACGCGTGGATCGTTCTTGCCTTGCACCACAAACAACGGCTTCTTGATCTTGTAGGCGTTGTTGAGCGGTGCGATTTTCTCCATGAACTTGCGCATTTCCGGATCGCGCTCGTCGCCGTATTCAACACGACGCAGGTCACGACGATAACTTTCAGTCTTCTCGAGGAAGGTGACAAAGTTTGAGATACCGACGATATCGATAGCAGCGGCAATACGATCCGAATAGTTCGTCGACACGGCGAGCGACATATAACCACCGTAGCTACCGCCGGTGACGGCGATCTTGCTTGCATCTAAGTCTTTTTGTGTAGCGATCCAATCAAACAACGCACCGATGTCCTTGACAGAATCTTCGCGCAACATGCCGTTGTCGAGCTTCAAGAACGACTTGCCGTACCCACTTGAGCCGCGCACGTTCGGGTAAATGAGGCTAATGCCCATTTCATCGGTGAAGTAGTTGTTGCGGCCCATGAAGCCAGGCTGAAACTGCGCCTCCGGTCCACCGTGGATATTGACCAACACCGGACGCTTGCCTGGGAACTTGCCAGCAGGTGCGCGATAAAGAAAACCGGAAATCATGCGACCGTCAAACGACTTCCAACGAATCAACTCGGGCTCGACAAACTTCGCCGCATCAACCTGCATCACCTCGTGTGTCGTCCAGCGCGTGACTTCGTTAGTCTTGATGTTGACCGAGTAAATTTCGGACGGACTGGTAGCGGACGTCACGTTCATCGCCAGATGGGTACTGTCACGATGCCAATCAACACCGCTGATAGTACCCAGCGGCAATTTCGGCGATGGCGTCAGCTTGTGGTCGGAGGTACGCATTAGGCGCAGTACATTGTTGCCGTCCTCGTTGGCAACAAACGCAATCATCTTGCCATCGTCCGATAAGTCAACACTTTGGATATCCCAGTGGATGTCGCCCGTCAGTACCGTGTGTTTGCCCGTAGCAAGATCAATGTAGTTCAGACGCTGAAATTCACTGCCGCGATCCGTTATCGTATACACACCATTGCCGTCCTGACTAAACTGCGCGCCGCTGTAGGCAACGGTTTCTTTGCCGTCCTTTTCAGTGAGACGGCGCGACTTGGCGGTGGCGATGTCAAACAACCAAAGGTAACTCTCGTTCGCCGAAACGTATTCTTGGTAAACAAGTTGTTTGTTGTTCGGCGAAAAATTGAATCCAAACCAGCCGCCGCCTTCAAACTCTGCCAACTTTTTGACTGCCTCGGGTTTTAGCGGGTCAGTGATCCACAACGTAGTATTGATCTTGTCTGCAGACCCTTGGCGATTCACCGGTACGGTGGTGTACACCATTTGATTGCCATTTTTGGTGACCGCCACACCACCGACGCGCAGTCCCTCCGGCGTGAGGGGAATCGCGTCAGCAGCCCCAAACTCACGGCGATACATACGCACGACTTCATTGCCGCCGGTGTCCTTGCCAAACACATACGACTTGCCTTCGGGTGCCAAATACGACGCCCTACGCACCGGCTCGGAGTAATCTGTCAGCAGCTCCATTTGGCCGCCCGGTTTGGTGAGACGGTAAATCTGCGGCGTGTTCTTGTGACGCCGGGAGAGAAGCATTTCCATCTTGGTTGGGTGCCAACCGGTGAAACTAGTCGGCTTAAACTCCGTGTACTTCGCGACTTGTGCAGCCAGACTTGCTGGCACGGCGGGGACATTTTCCATCACCAGTGCGGCGGGAGGTGGAAGCACGGCGTCCTGCGCGCTGGCGATATTGGCGGCTGCACCGCCGAACGTCACAAGGCATGCTGCCAACAGCGGCAGGAAGCGCATTAGAGGTGTGGAACGACGCTGGTAGGTCATGTTGGAATCAATTCCTCATAAAGTTTTCAACCCAGAAGACTACCAGAAAGGTTGCGCCTTTGTTTCTCGCCGCTGCCGTGGCCGCAACACCTACCACGCGAGGAAGCCCTGCAGGTAAGAGCTGGTGGACAACAGATGCAAGATTTCTAACAAAAAGTCGTCAATTGGCCGGCGTTTCCAGCACTTTTTGCCTGAAGATGCCCGCCAAGTAAAGACGTTTTTGGATGCCCCCTGTTAGCCGTGCTGCCTCTCAACATTCCGCCAGGCCGACAGAACTTATCGCCGTTTGGCGATGCTTAGTTTGTGAATATCCACACCAATTGCGTAGCCAACGAGTCCCCCGTCAGTAGGTATCAGACGGATTTTATTGACCGCGCGCCCCATCTCCACACGCGACCAAGTCGCGCCGCCGTCAACCGTTTGAAATCCGGTAGTTGATGTGCCAACCCAGCCGGTTTGCTCGTCTGCAAAAGCAATACCAAATTGCCGCACTGCGTAATCATCCACTAGCGGGATCTCTTGCCATGTGTTTCCGCCGTCAGTCGTTTTGGCAACCACGCGCTTGGATACCGATTTGTCGGGGTCATAGCTCTGAATAGTGACATAGCCGGTTTTATTCGAGGGAAACGACGCCTTCCAGGTGATTTCGAACGGTCGTGTCGACTGGTAGACTTTCTTCCACGTCGCGCCGCCATCACGAGTCTGCAAAATGAGTGCGTTGGATTTCTCAACGCTGGCGTCGGTGCCAGCAAAAACTAGGCCGTTGTTTTCGTCAAAGAATTTAATGTCGAGAATCGGCCCAACCTGCTGGCTGAGGTCGAGCACCTTCCAGCTTTCGCCGCCATCCAGCGAGCGCATGACGAAGCCGGGGCCGCCAACACGTCCTGCGGCATGAATAATGGTGCGCTCTTGCAAGACGCCCTGGTAAATCGATTGCTTTTTCAGGATGTCAATCGCGCACAACCCCTTCACTGCGGGTCCCGTGATGCGGCTTTGCGGAACAACAGACCAGGTCACGCCGCCGTCCCGCGTCTCGTACAAAGGATTGGTGTCTGTTACCCCCGGGTAGTAATCCGTCCCAACATTGCCCATAAAGCCCCGTTGAGCATCAACAAAGCCCACCGTTCTGACAAAAGTACCCGGCTTGGATAACTGCTCTTGCCAGGTGAGCCCGCCGTCGGTTGTACGGTAGAGCTTTCCCGCGCCGTTGCCGTACCAGCCGGTCTTATCGTCAATGAACGATATATCGTCTTGCTTCCCACGATAGGCAACCGTGTTTAGTTTCTGCCAAGTTGTGGTTGCCTCTACGATGTAGCTGCGCTGGGCCAAACTCGGCGCTGGGGAAGCTCCGCTACTTCCAACCGCACGTCCGGGAAGGGCAACAGACAAGGCACAGGCGGCGACTCCGGCCATCAACGCGCGGGCAGTATTGACTTGAATTTTAGGCATCTCGACTCTCCAAACTTATTTTGAATAAAAAAAGCGGCTTGCTCCTCATCGCAGACTTCTCGCCTGCCACGTACCCTGCTTTGCCGACCAGCACACTTGTTTGCCCGAGAGAAAAATCGTGCGCAGACCGAAACAAGACGCTTTCACGCGGGTAAGCGACGTGCGTGCCGTGCGCCCACATGGTGGGTGTCGACAAATCCTCTTGGGACTGATCTACCTCTGCTTGCATGAGCGCACGCGCAGCTTGAGGGTCGATCGCGGCGCGCAGGTCAAGCGAACCCCTCATGTATTGCGTCAAACTTACCATACGCGGGGCCGCCTCGCCCATTACGCGCACCAGAGATGTCGTCGGATTCGCATCTTTATCAAAAGCGATCCCGCGGATCGTTGCGGTTTTGAATAGATCAACATCGGTATGGCTATCCCAGCTGCCGATCACCACGGGTTTCGCTCTGACCGATTCCGGCAGCGTGACGACGCGCTCCGCCCCAAAATCCACTGCGATTTGATTCTGGCCGATGATGATTGGCGATGCGATCGAAAAGTCGCCGGACACGGGTGCAGCGACGGCTGCGCTGGCAACACCCGCCAGTAACGTTGAAACAATCGCAGCAATAGAACGCAGCTTCATTGGCCGACTCAAGTCCGAGGGGTGGTGCGAGTTTGCGCAGTAGTGCGAGTACGCTCAATCCACATTAGACGAACTTGAGCAAAAGCGCGATGAGCTGCGGAATGTGCAGTCCGGACTGTGGCCGTTACACTGACCGCCGCGTATTGCGGCCGACCGGCCGATGCGCCTTTGTCTTCACTAGACGCGTCCTCCATGGGTCAGGCGACTACGGCGAATTAAACACGCGAGAGACCACTCTCGCCCTCGCCTCTCTTGCGCTTGTAACAGTTAACCCTGCTTCAGGGCATCAATGCAGGGGGGCTTTATCAGTCGAAAGGGCGCCATGGCGGCAGCGAACCTCGCGGCGAAGGAGTTCTCGCGGGCACCGCGACTACCGCTGCTTTTTTTTGCGCGTGGTGATCGCGCGCTTTTGCTTCATTACTTTTGCTGTGCGTCAGTTTTCTTCTTCGTCCGAGCTGATCGTCCCAGCCTTTCATACCGTTGGCGTCAAGCCCTTGCTAACCGGGCGTTAGCGGGTTCGCTACGCCGGTCGCTGAACTGTTACGATGTTGGCACAGCACCCAAACTCGAAGCCACGTTGGCCAACTAAGGGGTTAAGTCAGCCCGCCGCAACAGTGCGCACTGCTCGTCGCGTTAAACCGCAGCTTATCCCGCAATAGTTTCAAGCAGCACGCGTCTCGTCTATCCTTACACCTCGCCTCATCATCGGTTACTGGCCAAAGTGCGTGTTTTGATTCTTCTATTAGCGTGCCTGATCGCTTGGGCAGCCCAGGAATGGGGCGGCGAGCAGCCTTTGCCCGACGGCTGGCGCTGGTCGAGCACACGTGCCGATACCGCCAACTGCAAAGCATTTGCGGGCGAACGCCCATCCCTGACGTCTCCTCGCCCGGTGACGCTACGCTGTAGCTCGGCGGCCCCCGGGTACGTCGCAGCACGATTCAATTTTCCGTTGGATGGCGTGCGCGGCAAGACCGTTGGCCTGTTCGCGCTGGTAAAAGTTGAGAATGTTTCCGATACAGCACGCCTGTGGCTCCGAGTGGATAAGCCGGACCAGGTGGGTTGGCGAGCCGACAACATGGAGGACCGTCCGTTAAAAGGCACCAGCGACTGGGTAACGCTGGTGGTTACGGTCGACGTGCCTGAAGATGCCTCAACCATATTTGGTGGAATAGCCTTGGAGGGCAGTGGCACAATCTCCATGATGCTTCCGCAGCTGTTGCCGATGGCCGTTAAACGCGAGCAAGATCCCTTACCCCCTCCACCGCCGACCGGCAAGGCAAGATGAATCACCGGCTCTATCACTATCTGGTGAAACCCCAGGCGGCCCCGCCGAGCGGCATGCTGGCGCAGTTCTCTTTCTCGCAGCTGGTCCATTGGCCCACCCTAGCCGGTTTACTGGTCGGCGCAGCGCTTTACATCTATGCGGCCCAGCAGTGGCTGCTCATGGCACTCCAACTTTGGTTGGGTTATGCCTCAGCCTCGGTAGCGCTTACCTTACTCAACAGCCGCAAAGGAGCACGTGCGGAAATTCGGTTGGCGGTTGGCGCGCTCGTACTCGGCTCTGCGTTGGGTGCCTTTCTCGGCAGTCTCATCTGGTTTGAAGTGATCGGCATGGGGACATTCCGCTGGTCTTTCTTGATGCCTCACTGGTGGCCCGCGCTCGCCTTCGGAGTCATGTCGTGCGGGACGCTGATGGTTCGCGATTTCGTCCGCTCCGAACGCGCGATTGCCGTGCGTGCGCAGCAGGCGATGGAGCGCCAGCGCCAGGAAAGCGCCAAACAAGCGGCGGAAGCCCAGCTACGGCTGCTACAGGCGCAGATCGAACCTCACTTCCTGTTAAACACGCTGGCAAACGTGCGCTCATTGATCAAGCGTGACAGCGATAGGGCTCGCGACATGCTTGACCATCTCTGCGACTATTTGCATGTGGCGCTGCCAAGGATGCGCCAAAGCCACTCCACGCTGGAGCGCGAAGTTGCCCTGTCAACGAGTTACTTGTCGATCATGCAAATCCGCATGGGCCATCGACTACGCTATCGGGTGCATCTGAGTGACGACACCGCAGGCCTCAGCTTCCCGCCGATGTTGCTGCAAACACTGGTTGAAAATTCCGTCAAACACGGACTCGAACCGTCGGCCGAGCCAGGTGAAATCACGATCAGCGCCGAGGTTATTGCCATACCAACTGGCGACTGTCTGCGCGTGTGTGTCGCCGACACTGGCATTGGTTTCGGCCGCGCGAACACACCGGGTACAGGCATCGGCTTAATCAATATTCGTGAGCGTTTGCGCAGTCTTTACGGCGCAGAAGCCTCTCTCGAAATCAGCCCCAATGTCCCGACCGGCGTAGTGGCGACGCTCTCCATCCCGGCGGTGTTGAATACAGCGGCGAAGAAAGAACTCGAACAATGACCACCGCCATTTTGGCCGATCTAGCAGGAGCGAAATTGTGACCACAGCCGTGATAGCCGACGACGAACCCCTACTCCGCGATGAACTTCGAGACGCACTCGCCGAAATCTGGCCAGAGCTCGAAATCGTCGCGGAATGTGCGGACGGTGTCTCGGCGCTCAATGAAATCGAGCAACACGCGCCGGACATTGCCTTTCTCGATATCAAGATGCCGCGCATGAGCGGGCTCGAAGCCGCCGAACAAATCTCAACCAATACCATGGTCGTTTTTGTGACAGCCTTCGATGACCATGCCATACAAGCCTTCGACCAAGGAGCAATTGACTACGTGATGAAGCCGATTCGGGTGGCGCGAATGGCAAAGTCTATTCTGCGACTCAAACAGCGGCTGGCCGATCAGACTTCGACATCGGGCGCCCCCAAGCGCGTCGCCCAATCGCTACATCAGTCCGATGCAAAAACCCCCCGATATCTGAAGTTCATCCAAGCCAGTATCGGCAGGCAAGTGCGATTCGTGATGGTTGAGGAAATCGTCTATGTCCAATCCGACAGCAAATACACGCGGATCGTAACGCTGAACAGCGAGGCGTTCATCCGTAAACCACTTTCGGAACTGGAAACGGAGCTCGATCCCGATATGTTTTGGCGGATCCACCGCAGCACATTGGTGAACGTTCGGAGCATCGACTCGGTCGTGCGGGACGAGGCCGAGAAGATGAGCATCAAACTCAAGGGTCTCGCCGACAGGCTTGAAGTGTCTCGCGTGCATCAGTCTCAATTTCGCGGACTGTAGAGGCGACTTGGACCGACTTAAAAGGTTGTTTATTGGCGGGCGTTTCCAGCACTTTTTGCTTGAAAACACCCGTCAATCCTCGACTTTCCAAGGCGGGTACTCAACCGCCTGCGGCCGCCACGATTGCCTCATACCGGTCACTCATCGCTGGCGCAACGTCAACCACGCGAATACATGGCGGTAGTGCGAAGCACAGCAGCTGGTCAATTTCTTTTAGCAGCAAAGACCCCCGCCAGCGAAACAACGTTGTGGGAACACGTAGGGACTGATAGTGCTCCACGCGCTCGTACTGGAAGGCCGCTTTGTAGGCTTCGGCATATTGCGGACCGGCCAACAAATACTCGTTTATCGCCGCCTGTACCTCCGCCGCACTTGGCTCAGTGGTGCGAAACCGGTGTGCGTCGTTGGTCTCGTACCAGGGAAAGTACTGCAACGATTGACGGCACATTTGCCACAGCCTCGCCAGATGTGAACCATCCGCAACAGGCTTAATGTCGATGAAATACTTCGCGAGAATGGCGTCGCGCTCGGCATCCTCAAAATGCGCCGCGTTATCCAGCAGTAAATGCACAACGTCGCCAGGATGCGAATTGGCGTAACCGATTGCAAGTTGCGCGCCGGTGGCTGATCCGTACAGCTTGAAACGCGATCCCGCCACCCGCTGAAAAAATGAGCGAAGGACCGGCAGATAATCGGCAATCGATTCAACCGGCGCCGCCAAGGGCTCGGAGAGGCCGTAGCCCGGGGTATCGAGCGCAATCACGTGCTGCGAGGCAGGAAACTGCGCCATGAGCGGCAGATACATGGCCGAATTCTTGGGTGACGGATGTAACAACACCAGTGGCACGCCCGCTTCTCCACCTTCCGCCCGATTAACCTCGCGGTAATGCAGCTTTACACCGTCGAAACTGCCGAAGTTCTGCGTGATCACGTTGCCGCCGCCAGGCCGGGCGCTCGTTGGTTGGGCACGACCTGCACCAACTGTTTACCCTTGTGCGCGCCGGCAAAGAGCGCAACCAGCGCCTGCGGAAACTTCTCGATGCCGACTTCGATATGCTCGGCGGCGTGCAGCTGGCCGGATTTCAGCCAACCGGCAATCTCTGCAGTCGCCTGAGGCCACTGCGGAAAAAAATCAAATACGACGATGCCATTCATGGTCGCCCGCGCCATGATGAGCTTCATGTAGTTGCGCAGCCCGGCGTTACCACCTTCGTGGCACTGCGTGTTGTACATCGATAACGCACCGCAGAGCACCACACGCGCCCCGCGGGCTAGGTTCAGCAACACGCCGTCGAGCGTGTCCCCGCCGACATTATCAAAGTAAACGTCCACCCCGTTCGGCTGAAGACGTTTCAACGCCACCGCCGCCGATTCAGACTTGTAATCAAACGCCGCGTCAAAGCCCATCTCTTCGACCAGCCAACGACATTTTTCCGCACTACCAGCACTACCAACAACCCGACAACCTTTGAGTTTGGCAATTTGCCCGACCGTGGCACCGACCGTACCCGACGCGGCCGAAACAAACACGCTATTGCCCGCAACTGGTTTGCCGCGCTCCAGTAAACCAAAATATGCCGTCATCCCTGGCATGCCCAACACGCCGAGGTGCTGTGACAGCGGCCCCAAGCCAAGATCACAGCGGGTCAGCCCCATGCCAATCTTGGCGCTTTCGATCACGTCAAAAATCACGTGCGACTGTGCATTCAGCAGACCGCTGCAAACATCACCAACAACAAAGTCGGGATGTTGCGATGCGCTGATACGGCCCGCCGCAAAACAGCGTACCGGTTCGCCAATCTTGGCACCGGGTACGTAGGTATCTGTCGGGTTGAGCCAATATCGGATCGCCGGATCAAGCGAAAGGTATTCGGTTTCAATTAGCACCTGCCCGTCAGCGAGGGGTGGCAGCGCAGTTTGCACAACGGTCATGTCACTGGCTTTGACCATGCCAACTGGGAAAGCCGCAACAACGACTTGGGTGCTAATAACAGGAAAGGCGCTCGGCATATTTCGCAGTCGAATAAAGTTGTCCGGACAAATTCTACACGAGCCGGTTTTCATCGCACGTCCCCCAACCCGTAAACTAGGAGCTTTGTAAACTTGCCGCAACCAAGCGTGCGCGGGACATACGCGGAGATACCGAATGCCGAAGCCAACTGAACAACGCCGCCGCAGTGCATTAAACCGCTTTTATGTCTTAATCGCCACGATCCTGGCGGCCTGGCTGATTCCCTACGCAAATGCCACCACGGTTCGGCTACAGACCACGCAAGGTGCCATCGACATCATCCTCTACGACACGGCTGCCCCCATCACCGTCGCCAACTTTCTGGCCTATGTCCGTAGCGGTGCCTACACCGATTCGTTGATTCACCGCAGCGTGCCCGGCTTTATCATTCAAGGCGGTGGATACACTTGGGTGGGGGGCAACACCTCGGTTGCTACCATACCGGCGCGGCCTCCGATCCAAAACGAATTCAGTGCCTCGCGCTCCAATCTGCGCGGCACCATCGCCATGGCAAAACTCGGCGGCGATCCTAATAGCGCCACCTCACAATGGTTTATCAACCTCGCCAACAACGCGTCAATTCTTGATGGCCAGAACGGCGGTTTCACGGTGTTCGGTCTGGTGGCTCCGGAGAGTATGGCGGTGGTGGATTCCATCGCTTCGCTGCCAATTGTCAATGCCGGCGGCGCGTTTAGTGAATTGCCGTTGACCAGCGTGCCCGCCAATGGCGCTGGGATTCAAAAAGCGAATCTATCGTTGGTACAGACCGCCGTGATAAAAAGCAGCAACGTCAAGCCGGGAGTCATCGACATTGACGGCAACGGCCGACAGAACATTGTGTTACGCAACACCAGTCTGGCAACGCCACAAATGCGCGTCGGCCGCCTGATCAACAACCAGTTTCAATTCACCGCCCAAGATGATCCGGGTGCCAAGTTCAGACTGGTTGCCGCCACCGACTTTGACGGCAACGGCAAGTCAGACTTGGTTTTCTTGGACAGCAGCCAAACCCAGTTTGGTGATGTCCGGATCTGGACGGATTTCCAGCGATCCACCGAACGTCTCTGGAGACAAGTTAAACAAGTGTGGGATGTACAAGCTACGGGCGACCTTGATGGCGACGGTGCAGGCGATATCGTTTGGCGCTACCTTGCCCCGGACCCGCGCGACACGGGGGTCTCCTACATCTGGTTCAATAACGGCACACAAACACCAGTCGTGCGCAAACGTGGTGGCGCGCCGCTAGACTGGACGCTGTTGGGTACGGGTGACTTTGACCTCAACGGCGCGGCGGACATGGTTTACATCAGCCCGGACAATCAGATTCGTGTGCTGATGGCAACTCCGAATCGGACCTGCGCCAATCTTTCCGCAGGAAGTATCCCAACGGGATTTCGGGCCATTAAAGTTGGCGACTTCTCCGGCAGTGGGCGTGGCGATATCCTGATGCGCAACCCGGCCACCGGACAAGTCATGATTAAGACGATGACGGGTGTGGGCTTGAGTCTTCCCCCCTTCGCTGGTGACCCCGACGATCCCAACGCCTCGTGTACGTCAACCTCACTCGCGCTGGCAACCAGTGACCTCAATCTCCTCCCCTCCGATCCGACCTGGAAGTTTTATGCTGCCGGTGACTTCGATGCCAACGGCGTCGCAGACGTTGTTTGGCGTCGCGCCGATGGCACGCTGACACTGTGGCTGCTCAATAATGCCAGCGGCTTCACCGCTCCCACCATCATTGACAACGCGGGCTCGGCCCCCATCGCCTTCACCGTGTTTGAAGCGGGTGGTAACGGCGACACCTACTATGGTCCCCCACCCATATCCGCCGAAAGGGCGGTGGTACCCTCCATCACCGATGCGGCGATTAGCCTCGCAAATGAAGCGCACTACGCGATCAATCCCGCCAATAACGCGACATGGGCTAACAAGTTGTTTGTCTTCTTGCCGGGTACCGGCGCGGTCGCGCAGAACTATCGTTTGATTTTGCGAACCGGTGCGAATCGCGGATATCACGCGATCGGGCTGACCTACCCGAACGAAGACGCCATCGGCTCGTTGTGTAATGACGACGCCGATCTCGATTGCCACGGCAAGGCGCGCGAGGAAGTGATCACTGGGGTAAATCTCAGCAGCAAAGTTGATGTGAATTCCAATAACGCCATCGTCGGACGGCTAGTCTCATTGCTCGCCTACTTGAACCAACAGTTCCCCAACGAAGGCTGGGGGCAGTATTTGCTTGCCGGACAACCGGCTTGGGCAAAGATTACCGTGGCAGGCCATTCACAAGGTGGCGGCCATGCGGGCATGATGGCAAAGCTCTACACCATGGATCGCGCCGTGCAGTTTTCTTCGCCGGGTGATTGGCGCAATGCCACGCAACAACCGGCAACGTGGATATCATCGCGGCCGAACACCACATCTGCCGCGCGCCAGTATGGATTTAGCCATTTACGCGATCCCCTTGTGCCGTACGCTTCGCGGATCACACCCAATTGGCAGGCCCTAGGACTAGCAGCATTTGGCGGCGCTGTTTCGGTGGATATTGCTGCCCCACCGTACAACAACTCGCGCCAGCTCACCACCAACGCCGATCCTCCAGCGAACGCTGCGGGGTTGAGCCCGCTGCACAATGCCACCGTCGTTGATGCATCGACGCCGCGTAATGCCGATGGCACACCCGTGTTTAATCCCGTCTGGATCTATGTCGCGTTTCCATAACAAACTGTGCGCGGCGGTTGTTACAGAATGGCGTCCGATACCGGCTGCCACGACGGCACGCTTAACAGCATCGGCGCGATTATCGGCGGCCAATCGTTTGTTGACGCGTCAATTGGCTAGCCTTGCATTTTTGTCATTAACACAAATGCGTACGCCGAACGCTGCCTTAGGCTGATCCGTTCCGGTAGATTCAAACGTAAACTGTCTCCGCCCAAGGTCTGTCTCAAACTCTGCCTCAAACTCTGCCTTAAACTCCGGCTTTAGGTCTGCCTCAACAAAAACTCTTTGCCAATATGAAAATCGATTTCGTCTCTGACATCGCCTGCCCCTGGTGCGCAGTTGGTCTAAATGCCCTTGAAACGGCACTGAAGACGATCGGCGACGATATTCCGGTGACGCTGTACATGCAGCCCTTCGAGTTGAATCCCGACATGGCGGCCGAAGGGGTCGACACCGGCGAGTACCTCGCCAAAAAGTACGGCATGACGCCTGAACAACTGCAAGGCGCGCGCGACACGTTGCGCGAGCGCGGCGCGGCGGTGGGATTTGCCTTTGGCGAGCGCGGTCGTATCTGGAACACTTTTCACGCGCACCGTTTATTGCTCTGGGCGGCGGATCAGGACGCACTTACCGGTAAATCGCAGCAGCGCGCGCTGAAACATGCGCTGCTGCGGGCCTATCACGGCGAAGGGCTAAATCCGGCCGACCCGGATGTGCTGATGCAGTTGGTCCGCGAGGTTGGTCTTGACCCGATCGGCGCGGAACAGGTGATCCATTCACCGATGTATACCAACGAGGTGCGACAGGCCGAGCAGTTTTGGCATGACAACGGGATTAACGCCGTGCCCGCAATCATCATCAATGACCGGCATCTGTTGCAAGGCGGCCTTCCTGCGGACGTTTTTGAAAATGCGATTCGGCGCATTGCCGCGGACACAGCGGAAGTGGCGTACACCGGCCGCAGCAAGTAGGCCGCCTACGCCAATTGGTGTTTGATTAGTTCACCTCCGCGCACAATCACCTTCAAGTGTTTTCCACTCTCCGCCAGCAGCCCGATATCTTTAAGCGGATCACCATCAACCACCAAAAGATCCGCGTGTGCGCCGGGTTTGATGCAGCCGAGTTTGTTCTCTAACATCATCATCTCGGCACTCACAGAAGTCGCCTGCCGCAATATCTCCAGCGGCGTAAACACCTCGCTGCGCAAGACAAATTCGCGGCATTGCTGGTCGTAAAGACTGCCGAGCAGGTCAGTACCAAAGCAGACCTTCACAGCGGCTTTGCGCATTTCGTCCAGCCCGGCGATCGCCCCGTTCCAAGCGATGTCCATCTTCTCCTGGCTCTGCGGCGGGAACCCCAACTTGCGCCCCATCTTCACCAGTTGCTCAATGGTGATCATGGTCGGTACGATATACGCGTCACGCTCGGCGACAAACGCGGCAGTCTGTGCATCAATCAGCGTGCCATGCTCAATCGTACGCACGCCAAATTCAACACAGCGACGAATCGCGCTTGCTGGATGGCAATGTGCGGAGACGTAGGTGCGCCGCTCAACACACTCGCCAACGATGGCGCGGATTTCGTCTTCGCGATATTGATTCATCCAGATCGGATCGGTGGGCGAGGCCACACCACCCGATCCCATAATCTTGATGCAGTGCGCGCCTTGGCGTAACTCTTCACGCACCGCCTTTAAACACTCGTCGACACCATCTGCGACCACACACAGGGCGTTGAATACGCCGCCCGAACACGCGCACAGCGCCTGATAGTTGGGTCGCTCTTCAATCTGGCGAAAGTCGCCGTGGCCGCCCGTCATCGACAGCGCCTTGCCGGAATAGAAAAATCGCGGCCCCTCAAACATCTTGTCGGTGATCGCGCGGTGAAGGCTGTAGTTACCCCCGCCGACATCGCGCACGGTGGTGAAGCCGCAGTTCAGCGCGTGCTGCAACATCCGCACCGCGTGCGCGGCGCGATAGGTTTCGCCCAACCGCTCTATGGTTGCGACCGAAACATCACTGGCGAAGGCATGGATGTGCGCATCGATCATGCCGGGCATCAGCGTTTTTCCCGCAACGTCGATGACCAGCGCATCTGCGGCTCTGAGCGGCTGGCGGGAGACTTCCTGAATCAGCCCATCCGCAACCAGCACACCCATACCGTCAGCACAATCCGCATTGACACCATCGAACACACGTGCATTGGTGAAGATCATCGTCGGCATACGGCGCGCCCCTGAGTTATTGGCAATCTGGGAACTTCTAAAAACCTACTGCGCGGGCGGAATCTGTCAGTTCCGGTGCTCGCCGTACACTGGGTACGTGTCTGCTCCTCACTGCCAACTTCACCCGCTCGCGACGGTTTTTATTG
>JADCJC010000002.1 GCA_020247395.1 Rhodocyclaceae bacterium | reverse complement strand
CGGTTGCTGCTGCCCCACATTGACCGCAGACAACCCTTCGCCGCTTAGCGGCGCGGTTGCTGCTGCCCCACATTGACCGCAGACAACCCTTCGCCGCTTAGCGGCGCGGTTGCTGCTGCGTTATGCAATGCACGTTTCCACCACCTAACAAGATTTCGCGCCCCGGTACCTGCACCACTTGGCGATCCGGAAAGCGCTCGGCCAGTATTCGCGCGGCAACGTCGTCATTTGGGTCGCCAAATTTCGGCACAATCACGCCACCGTTGCACAGATAGAAATTAATGTACGACCCGGCCAGACGATCATCGGTGCTCCTTGCGACGGCGCTACCATTGGCTAGGGTCGCGCGTTCATCAGCAGTGGCGTACATCACGGCAGGCAATGGCAGTTTATGCACTTTGAGCGACCGGCCCTTTGCGTCAACTGCTGTTCCCAGCACCTCTAGCGCGGCTTGCGAACACGCGTACTGCGGATCATTGCGATCGTCGGGCCACGCCAGCAGCACCTCACCCGGCGCACAAAAGCAACACATGTTGTCGACATGTTCATCCGTTTCGTCATTGACGATGCCGCGCGGCAGCCAGATGATTTTTTCGACGGCAAGATATTCGCGCAACGTTGATTCAATCCCATAGCGACCAAGGTGCGGATTGCGGTTCGGGTTCAGCAGGCACGCCTCGGTGACGAGCAAAGTGCCTTCGCCATCAACATGGATCGCACCGCCTTCCATCACAAACCCATCGGTGCGATAACGCGCAAGTTTTTCCAGCGCCAAAATTTTCCCGGCAACGGCGTCGTCACGATCCCAGCTCGTATAGAGACCGCCGTTATGCCCGCCCCACGCGTTGAACGTCCAATCGATACCACGCACCTCGACACCATCCACGACAAAGGTCGGCCCGGTATCGCGGCACCACGCGTCGTCGGTGGCGATTTCGACCACACGAATGGGATGTTTGGTGGGTTGGGTGCACAATGTTTCGGTTGCACGTGCAAATTGTTCGGCACTGACACAAACCACCACCGGCTCGAAGTTCGCTATCGCGCGCGCCACCGTCGCAAACGCCGCTTGTGCGGGCCGACCACCGTGCCGCCAATTGTCAGGGCGCTCCGGCCATACCATCCAGGTTTGTGCGTGCGGCTCCCACTCCGCAGGCATACGAAAGCCATCTGCCCGTGGCGTTGAGGGTAACGGATGCAGACGCACCGCCGACCTAACTTCTACTCGGCGTGGTGGCACCATCTTTTGTCGCCACCGCTGCATAAAGTTCAGGTCGCCGATCCCGGAACAAGCCCCACGCGCGGCGTTTGGCGGCAATCGCGTCCAGGTCAAACGTGTGAATCAGCACCGTCTCCGAGGCGGCGTCCGCCTCGGAGACTTTCGCACCCGATTCGTCGGTGATGAATGACGCGCCATAAAACGTGATGGCCGACTCTTGCTCCGTCTCACGGCCGATGCGGTTCGACGCGATTACCGGCACGACATTCGCCGCCGCGTGCCCTTGCTGGGCGCGCTGCCAGTGCGCGCTTGAGTCGATGGTGGGGGCGTGCGGCTCGCTGCCGATAGCCGTCGGGTAAAACAGCAACTCCGCGCCCTGTAGCGCCATGCTACGCGCGCATTCCGGGAACCACTGGTCCCAGCAAATGGCAACGCCGATTCGCGCGAACCGGGTGTCCCAAACCTTGAATCCAGTGTCGCCTGGCGAGAAATAGTATTTTTCTGAATAGCCCGGCCCGTCCGGGATATGGCTTTTGCGATAGATACCGAGATTGCTGCCATCGGCATCAATGATGGCCACACTGTTGTAGAGCACGTTGTTGACGCGCTCGTAGAAACTTACCGGCAGCACCACACCAAGTTCCGCAGCGACAGCTTGAAAGTGCCGGACGGCGGGATTGTCGGCAACCAGCGTTGCAAATTCCAAATACGTCGGCACCTGTTTTTGGCAGAAGTAACAACGCTCGAACAGCTCTTGGAGAAGGATGATTTGTGCGCCCTTCGTGGCAGCATCACGCACCAAGCGATCAGCACGGGCAATATTGCCCTCGACATTCCAATCACACGCCATTTGAGTGGCGGCTACCGTCACGTTACGCATGCATCAACGCCCTATGGTTTGAAAACGCAGGCGCTGATTTTATCGCTATCGTCCCTCGCACGGCGCTTTGGCAATGGCATCACATCGAAGTCAAAAGTTGAAACTCGTCTATTGACGGGCACGTTCAGTCATTTATGCCTGAAAACACCTGTCAAATAAGGGCCTTTACTTTCTACGCTTTTACAATCTAAAAAGCCGCCACCCCGCCGTCACTGCGTGGATCGGCTCCGCCCTCGAGTACGCCGTTGGGATGGCGCACGATGCTGCCGGCGTGGCCCATCGATTCATCCCACTCACCCAGCACTTCAACGTCGTGGCCGCGCGAGGCGAGGTCAGCCACGACAGAATCGGCAAAGCGCGCTTCCAGCTTTAGGGTTTCACTCGGCTGCCCCCACGTGCGTCCCAATAACCAGCGCGGCGCATTGATCGCAGCCTGCGGCTGCATGCCGGCGATGACCTGCCGGGTAAACACTGCGCATTGTGTTTGCGGCTGCCCGTCACCCCCCATGGTGCCGTACACCATCGAACGACCGTCCTTCAAACGCGACAAGGCAGGGTTCAGCGTATGGAACGGCTTACGGCCGGGGCGCAACACGTTCAGCGCCGTTTCATTCAAGGCGAAGCTAGTACCGCGGTTTTGCCAATTGATGCCCGAACCCGGCAGCACAATCCCCGCGCCGAACTCGTGGTAGATGCTTTGAATGAACGACACCATCACGCCGTTGCCATCAATCGCCCCCATCCACACCGTGTCGCCGGGGCCGTTGCCTTTGCCCCACGGTGCCGCGCGGTGTTGATCTACCTTCGCCGCCAGGGCCTTCAGCGCGGATGCTTCCAGCAACGACTGGGCGGGAACGGTCATATAAGCGGGGTCGGTCACATGCCGGTCGCGGACGGCGAACGCCTGTTTGGTCGCTTCAACGCAGTGATGCACGTAATCTGCACCCAGCGGGTCCATGCCGTCTATGCCAATCGCATCGAGAATGCCCAGAATCATCAGTGACACCACGCCCTGTGTTGGCGGCACCATATTGAAGACGGTGCCACGCGAATGCGCCAGTGAAAGCGGCGTGACTAAATGCGCATGGTGCTTGACGAGATCGGCGGCAGCAACGGGGCTACCGACCGACGCCAAATCGGCAGCAATGCTGGCGGCCAGTTCGCCTCGGTAGGCCTCATCGATGCCCTTGTTTGAGAGATGACGCAGCGTCGCGGCCAACAGCGGCTGACGAAACACACTTCCGGCCGATGGTGCCACACCATTTTGTAAAAACGTTTTGGCGAAACCCGGCTGAGGCGCAAGCTCCGCAAGTTTCGCGGTGGTGCAAACGGCCTGACTACGCGTAACCGCAATGCCGTCTTCGGCGTAACCGATTGCATCCGCAAGCAGGCGCGAAAGCGGCAAACGACCGGCTAGGCGCTGTCGGGAAAACTCGCACGCCGCCTGCCAGCCTGATAACGTCCCGGCAACGGTGTTTGCTGCCACTCCGCCGCGGAACGGAATTGCGCTGGAGATGCCCCGCTCGCGATACCACTCAATACTCGCCGACGCCGCCGCGGCACCACAGGCGTCGATGGCCACCGGTTGTTCGCCCGGCTTGGCGATTAACCAAAAGCTGTCGCCACCGATTGAATTCATATGCGGATAAACGATGGCGATGGTCGCAGCGGCCGAGACCATCGCCTCCACTGCATTGCCGCCCTCGCGCAACACGCCCAACGCGGACTGGGCGGCTGCGGCGTGTGGTGCTACCGCCATGCCGCGCAGCCCGCGGATTGATTCAATCATGTTTGCCTCCGCCCGTTGTTGGTGTCGCGTCCGATGCTACCAGCCGATCGCCTTAGGCAACCAAAGCGCAATTTGTGGAAATGAGAACACCAGCGCAACGGCCAACACCTGCATGCCGATAAACGGCAGCACACCCAGATAGATATGCCTAGTCGTCACCTCGGGCGGTGCCACCCCTTTCAGGAAAAATAGCGCCCAACCAAACGGCGGCGTGAGAAACGAAGTTTGCAGGTTTACACAAATCAGCATGGCAAGCCACACCAAATCTACGTTCTGGCTGATAAACACCGGCAGGAACAACGGCACGGCGATATAGCTGATTTCAATCCATTCAATAAAGAAACCGAGGACAAAAATAATCAGCATCATGAACCAGATATCCGCCGCCACACCGCCCGGCAGGAAATCGAACATCTTGGTGATCAAGTCTTCGCCATGCAGGCCGCGGAACGCCAATGCAAACGCCTGTGCGCAGATAAGAATGAACATCATCATCGCCGTGACCTTGGTGGTGGATTGCACCGTCTCGCGCAGCACCGACCAGCTCATGCGACCGGCAAAAGCCGTCACTAAAATCGCGCCCAGCGCGCCCATCGATGCAGCTTCGGTCGGCGCGGCGACGCCACCGATGATTGACCCCAGCACGGCAAACACCAGCAATACGGGCGGTACCACCACTTTGAAGAAACGTACCCACAGCTGCCGGCGGGAGACACCATCGCGCTCCAACTGCGGGATGGGTGGCACCAACTCCGGCTTGACCATGCCGATGATGATGAAATACAGACAATAAATGCCGGCCAACATGAGGCCCGGCATCACGGCGGCGGCGAACAGGGTACCAACCGATAGCTGCATGATGTCCGCGAGCAGAATCAAAATCAGCGATGGCGGGATGATCTGCCCGAGTGTGCCCGATGCACAGATCGCACCGCAGGCAATTGACGGCCTATAGCCACGCTTAAGCAATGTTGGTAGCGTCAACAGGCCGAGCGTGACAACAGTCGCGCCGACAATACCGGTGGTCGCGCCCATCAGCACACCAACCAGAATGATGCCGATGCCCATACCACCGCGCAGCCCGCCCGCCAGATGGCCCATGACGTCGAGCAAGTCATCCGCCAGCCGGGATTTCTCCAGCATCACGCCCATAAACACAAACAATGGGATGGCAAGCCATTGGTAGTTCGCGGCAACGCCGTAAATGCGCGCCGGCAATAGATTGAACAATACCGGGCCAAAACCGATAACGCCAAACACAAAGCCAGTTGTTGCCAGTGTTAACGCCACCGGTACGCCCGCCATCAGCAGCGCAAAAAACGATACCAACATCAATATCGCTAACCACTCCATGCCGGTCATGATTTTTCCTTGAGGGATTTGAGTTGCCCGATGGCACCCAGCAACAGGGCGAAGCTTTGCAGTATCAGCAGAATGAAGCCGATCGGGATCAGGGCCTTCAGTACCCATCGGTACGGCAGGCCGCCTGGGTCGGCCGAAGTTTCGCCCACCAGATATGACTGCGAAACGTATTTGACCGACAGCCAGACGATGATCATCGAAATCAAAATACACAGGACTTGCGAGATCACGTCAACGATCAGCTTGGTGCGCGGGCGGAAGTTTGCGTACAACACATCCACACGCACATGCTCACCGTGCAGCAATGCGTAACTCATACCAAACAGAATGAGTGGGGCCAGCAGGTGCCATTCGAGTTCTTGTGCCCACACTGATCCGTAACTGAATAGATAACGCAGCACGACGTTGGTGGCCATCAAGACGATGATCACCAACGCAAGCCATGACGTCGCGCGGCCGATTAAATCGACCGCGCGTTCGATGACGCGTTGCATGACTAGCCGAGGATCTTGTTGTGGTAAACCGATTCGCTGTAACCCGACCACGAATCAAACTTCTTTTTGTACGCCATATAGGAGTCGTGGACCTTCTTCGTCACTGGGTCTTTTGCAATCGCTTCTGCAAGCACCTTATCGGTCGCTTCGCGCAACGCCTTGACCACCGCATCCGGTAGCGGCTTGGCAATCACGCCCTGATTCTTGATCAGGTCTTCCATCGCGTCCGCGTTGGTCTTCTGGCACCAGCCTTCGCTGATGACGTTACAAGCCGCTGCAGCGTTTTCGACGACCGCCTTAAGATCCGCCGGCAGTTTGTCCCACGCCGCTTTGTTGATAAGCAGCTCGGACACGGTTGCAGGCTCGTGCCAGCCGGTGGTGTGATAAAACTTGGCGGCTTTTTGCAGCCCCAAGCGACGATCTTGAAACGGCCCGACAAATTCGGCCGCGTCAATCACACCGCGCTCCAGCGCCGGGAAAATCTCACCGCCCGGTAGGAGCTTCACATCCACGCCCAGACTGGCGTAAACCTTGCCGGCCAATCCCGGGATACGCATTTTGAGACCTTTGAAGTCGGCGACCGACTTGATTTCTTTCTTAAACCAGCCGGTCATCTGCACACCGGTGTTGCCACATGGGAACGCAACCATGCCAAACGGCGCGTATACCTCATGCCATAAATTGATGCCGCCGCCGTCGTAGAACCATCCATTCACACCCTGGAAGTTCAAACCAAACGGTACTGCGCAGAAGTACTGCGCGGCGAAGGTCTTGCCAGTCCAAAAATAGCTGTTCGCGTGGTTCATTTCCACTGTGCCAGCGCGCACGGCGTCGAAGCCCTCCAACGCGGGGATCAACTCACCGGCGCCATACACTTGGATCTTCAGGCGGCCGCCAGACATCACTTCGATACGCTTGGCCAGATCGGTGGCGCTGCCCGGACCATCCATATAGAAGGGCGAACCCTTCGGATATGCGCTGGTCATCTTCCAATTAAAAGTTTGCTGCGCTTTCGCAACCATCGGAAAGCCAAGCGAGCCGGCACCGACTGCGGCCGCGGTACCTGCGGAGAGAAATTTTCTGCGTGATGTGGTCATGTTCGCCTCTTTGGTTGAGTGGTCTAAATGAATGCCCCTTCCCCACTAAGCAATTGCGAGTCCACAGCAATGCGGCATTGCCGCATTCAAAATATGAAGATTTGCGACACCACGGGCTGTGAGAGATTTTCAGCGAACAGCAAGAGCGAATGAGCCTGACGATGGTTAGCCCGCAACGACCTGGACCACCTAAGCTGCACATTTTTGTGCATAGCCGCGCGCCGAAGTGGTGCAGCAATCTACAAGGCGGATCCGCGCAAACCGGCGCGACCAAACAAAAAAAGCCCCGCCGGTTTCCCGGCGGGGCGTAATGTGCAACTCACAACGGATTACTTCTTCTCTGGTGGCTTGGGCATGTGTTCGCGCATACAGCTACGGCGATCCGGGCCCTCAGCCTTGTCTTTACATTTTTCCCATGCCGCTTTCATCGCGGCTTGCCGCTTCTCGCACATCGCACGCTTATCGGCATCTTCCATTTTTGAGCAGTCGCGCATACCGCCGCCGTGGCCCATCCCTTTGCCGTCGGCAGGCGGCGGGGGTGGCGTCTGGGCGAACGCCACCCCTGCGCTAAGGCTCAGAAGGATTGCGGTTGTCATTCCAAGAAGTTTTTTCATGGGTATCTCCAGAAGGTTGATTGGTAATAAAGCCTACGTAGCCTGAGAGGCATGGTTAAAGGTTACGCCGACAATTTGCAGAAAGTGTGTTCAAGATGTAACAGTGTTTGTAGGCGAAAATAGCGCGCTGCCAGACTTGGTTGCTCCGATCCCTTCTGTTTCTCCAGAAAGTCGCCTTCCGCATGCCGCTGATTCACTGTAAGTCTCTCTCGCTTGCTTTTGGCGATGTCGCCCTGCTCGATCACATCGAATTCGCCATTGACCGCCGCGAACGTATCGCCCTCATCGGCCGTAATGGTGCGGGTAAATCCAGCTTGATTCGTATCTTGGCGGGCGAAATTGTGCCGGACGATGGCGAAGTGGTACGCGAAAAGGGGGTGCGTTTTGCCAACGTTCCGCAGGAGCCGGCCTTCGCCGACGGTGTCAGCATCGAAGACGCGGTCACCGCGGGTGCCATCAACGAACACGAAGGCGACGAGGATTGGCATGTGACGGCGCGCGTTGCCGAAGTATTGTCGCGGCTCGGTATGGACGGCGGCTTGCTGGTTTCCACCCTATCAGGCGGCATGAAAAAGCGCGTCGCCCTGGCCCGCGCGATTGCCGGCGCACCCGATCTGCTGTTGCTTGATGAGCCGACCAACCACCTCGATTTCGACGGCATCGCCTGGCTGGAAGACACGCTCAAGGCATTTAGCGGCGCAGTACTCACCGTCAGCCACGATCGGCGCTTTCTGGAGTCCTTTGCCACGCGCATCGTCGAACTCGACCGCAGCAAGCTGTTCAGCTATCCCGGCTCGTTTGCGGAGTACCAGCGCCGCAAGGCCGAAATGCTGACTGCCGAATCGCTCGCCAACGCGCGTTTCGACAAGCTGCTCAAAGAAGAAGAGATTTGGATTCGCAAGGGCGTCGAAGCCCGCCGCACGCGTAACGAAGGCCGTGTCCGGCGCTTGGAAGAGCTGCGCCGCATTCGTGCCGCACGACGCGATGTCGCAGGGCTGGTCAAACTTTCGCTCGACGCCGGCGAGCGATCCGGCAAAATCGTCGCGGAGCTGGTGAACGTCAGCAAAAGTTTCGGCGATAAAGTGGTTATCCGCGACTTCTCTGCAACCCTTCAGCGGGGTGACCGTATCGGCCTGATCGGCCCCAACGGCGCGGGCAAGACCACCCTTATCAAACTCATGCTGGCGGATTTGGCGGCTGATCGCGGCATCGTCAAACGCGGCACCCAGCTACAGGTAGCGTACTTCGACCAATTCCGTGAAGCGCTGGACGACAACGCCACGCTGTCGGAGGTCATCTCGCCCGGCTCGGAGTTTGTCGAAATCGGCTCAGGTGACAAAACGACGCGCAAACACGTCATTTCCTACCTCGGTGACTTCTTGTTTCCGCCGCAACGCGCCCGCGCCAAGGTGAAATCGCTCTCCGGTGGTGAGCGCAACCGGCTGTTGCTCGCACGTTTGTTTGCCAAACCGGCCAACGTACTGGTGCTCGATGAACCGACCAACGATTTGGATATCGAGACGCTGGAGTTGCTCGAATCGATGTTGCAGGAATACGCCGGTACCGTGATTCTGGTGAGCCACGATCGGGCGTTCTTGGACAACGTTGTCACGCAGGTTTTCGCCTTTGAAGGTGGTGGCAAGATCCAAGAGTACGTGGGCGGATATGCAGAATGGCAAAGTCAAGCAAAGACGGACACTTCGTCGGCAAATGCCGCGAAGACGCCCGCCAATGCTGGGGTTTCATCTTCTGGTAACGCTTCTGCCTCCCCTGCGGCCCCCGTGCGCAAGGTAAAGATGTCGTTCAACGAAACACGAGAGCTCGAACAGCTACCCGGCAAGATTGAAGCCCTTGAAAAAGAGCAGGCCAACTTAACCGGCGCGCTGGCCGATAGCAGCCTGTTTGTGAAATCGCCTGATACTGCGGCTGACATGAGCACGAGACTGGAAGTGGTGGCGAGTGAAATCGAAGCGGCGATGAACCGCTGGGAGCTGCTGGAAAACAAGCGGTCGGCACTCTCCGGATAACGATCAGCCGCGTCGGCACAGCGGCAGCCTTCGCCTTGCAAGCGGGCAGGCTGATTGCGGCGACACGATCTAGCTGCCGCTTGCTCGCACTAAAGCCAAGCCCCAACATCTGACGATTAAAGGCGGCGCGGTTGGAACGATCCGGATCAAGCGCCCAAACTTTTGCCGCCAGGCCTGGATGGCATCGAATGAAAATGGAAAACAGCGCGTCGTCATCGCGCTCGTACAAGATGTTGCTGCCAATGAGGAAATCATAACCCCCCACCAAGCTGGGTACGCCATCGCAACACGACCACGACACTACCCACTACTCTCGCAAGGCACATTGCCAGCGTTCAGAACAACACATCAAAGCGCTGCTCGCAGCCGCACCCAGTACGCAGCACACCGTTGGAAACAGATGCAAGAACACGCCGCCTGTCCTTATTTCACCATTCGTTCATTTGCAACTAAATTGCATAAATAGCAATATCTGTATAGAATCTCGCCCAAGCTTCAAGCAGTCCGCGTGGCATAGGTGCAGCAATGAGGGCGGGAGTCACTTCGATTCCGACGCACTCTCATGACCCGAATGCATCTGCCAAGTGATAACAGCAATCTGCGCAACCGTCTGCCGAAGTATTCGCTCCTGTTCCCCGTTCTCCACAGCCCCTGCGACTTCCCATGTCTGATCATTTCATGAAGAAAAACCACACCGGTGCGGCACCGATGCTCTGCACCGCAACACTGTTGGCGCTACCGGCACTTGCGCAGCAGGCAAGCCCCGCAGCGCAACCGGAAACGCTGACAATCACCGCCACGCGGCAGGCCTACCAAGGCGACTTCAAGCGCTTAGAAACGCCGCAGGCTGAACAGACGATCGACGCGGAGACCTTGCGCGCGTCAGGTGCGGTCGACCTCAATCAGGCCTTGGCACTCTCCGCTACAGTGGCACGGCAAAACAACTTCGGCGGGCTGTGGAATGCGTTCGCAATTCGCGGCTTCGTTGGCGATGAAAATCTGCCCAGCAACTATTTGGTCAACGGCTTCAACGCCGGCCGTGGCTTCGGCGGCCCGCGTGATTTGTCGGGCATCGAGTCGGTTGAAGTGCTGAAAGGACCGCGTGCAGCGTTGTTCGGGCGCGGTGAACCGGGCGGCACAGTCAATCTAGTCACCAAACGTCCCACCTTCAAGACCGCCGGCGAGCTTCGGCTATCCGCCGGCAGTTTTGATACCTACCGTGCTGACGCTGATTGGACCGCGCCGCTGTCCGACAGCCTAGCCGTTCGCTTCGTCGGCTACACAGAAGACGCAGGCAGCTTCCGCAATACCGTCGAAACCAGCAAACGCGGTGCCAGTCCGTCGATCGCCTGGCGCATCAGCCCGCAAAGCAATCTGGTCTATGAACTGGAGTACAGTCAGCAAAAGATCCCGTTCGACCGCGGTGTTCTCGCGCTCAATGGACAGCTGGGGCGGATTCCCGAGAGCCGTTTTCTCGGCGAGCCGGGCGACGGCCCGCTGAAGACAGATGTGCAGGGCCATCAACTCGAGTTCCAGCACGACTTCACCAAAGATTGGAGCGCGCTGCTGGGCCTGACCACACGCAGGACCTCACTGGAGGGCTTTTCGACCGAGGCCGAGCTAGCGACCAACCGCCAGCGTCTGCTGGTCGACGGCCAGACGCTGACACGCCAGCGCCGCTTTCGTGACTACGATGCCGACTATCAGGTATTGCGTGCCGAGATCAATGGCCGCTTCAAATTGGGCGGGCTTCAGCACCGCGTGATCTTCGGTTTGGATTCCGACCGTTTCGAAAACGACCAAGTGTTTCTGCGTGCGCGCGCCCCGACTCTGGCGAGCAACCCGACGTTGGCGCAGCAACAGGCAATCAACATCTTCAACCCGGTCTACGGCAGCTACACCCTGCCCACGCCGACGCCGCTAACCAACCGTGTGGAAACACAGCAATCGACAGGGTTGTTTTTGCAGGACCAGATCAACCTGAGCGACCGTGTGCAACTGCGGGTCGGTGCGCGCTACGACAACTACAAACAAACACTGAATAACCGCGCCAACGGCCAAGCCCTCACGCAAAAGGAAGCGCGCGTCAGCCCGCAACTCGGTCTTGTCTTCCGCGCCGATCCGTCGCTGTCACTGTACGCCACCTACGGCGAAAACTTCCGTCCGCTTTCGGGGGTGGATGCACGCGGCAATGGCTTCACGCCGAATCAATCCACCGCGGTTGAAGCCGGTGCCAAGTTTTCATTCGGCGGCATCGACGGGACGGTGGCCTTGTTCCAAGTTCGGCAGAAGAATATCCTCGTTGCCGATGATCCCAGCGCGCTCACATTGGCGGCCATTGGCCAAGCCAAAAGCCGCGGCATCGAAATTGATTTGCAGGGTGAAATCGCCAACGGATTCAGCATTTGGGCTTCGTATGCCTATGTCGATGCAAAAACCACCAACATCTTCAACGACGCCAACTTCGGTGTCCCCGTGCCGGCGGGCACGCCGTTACTCAACGTACCGAAGCAAAGCTTGAGCCTGCAGTTGGTGAAGTCGATGACGCTGGCTGGCCGCGGCCTGCAGTTAGGTGGCGGCTTGGTGCATGTGGGCAAGCGCGCCGGGGAATTCACGACCAACTTCAAGCTGCCAGCGTATACACTGGCTCGTGCTTTTGCCGCGTATGAAATCACGAAGACCACAACCCTGCGACTCGACGTAGACAACGTTTTCGACGAAACCTATTACACCAACTCGTTCTCGACGCTTTGGGTACAACCCGGCACGCCACGCAGCCTGCGCTTGTCTGCTGCGTTCAAGTTTTGACGTGGCGCACCAAGTTAAGTTAGCGGCAGAGCAACTCCGCGTCCTGCGCGGTGGCAGGGAAGTCCTATCGGGCGTGAGCTTTGAAGTTGCCGGCGGTGAGGTCTACGGGCTGCTCGGCGGCAACGGCGCGGGCAAATCAACGACGCTTTCCACCTTCCTTGGCTTTCTGCCGGTATCCGGCGGTCGGGTCATCATCGTCAACACACGCGATGTTGGCAGCGACGTGGCGGCCGCCCGCCGTGCGATGGCCTACCTTCCTGAAGCCGCGGCAATGTACGAACATCTCGATGCGCGCGAGAACCTCCAATACTTTCTGCGACTGGCCGGTGTGGTCCGTGGTGAATCCGAGATCGACGCGGCGTTGGATCGTGTGTCGCTGGCCGGTGATGCGCGCGGGCTCAAGCTGCGCGGGTACTCCAAGGGTATGCGGCAGAAAGTGGCGATTGCGTTGGCAATCTTGCGTGATACAAACATTCTCTTGCTCGACGAGCCAACCTCGGGGCTGGACCCCACCGCCATCGACGAATTTCACGACTTGGTGCGCGGGCTTGCCGACGCCGGCAAGGCCATCCTGATGGTGACACACGACGTGTACGGTGCCTGCCAGGTGGCGGACCGCATCGGTCTGCTGCGTGGCGGCAAACTGGTGGATCAGTTCGCAGCACCTGCCGGTGGTCGCATTCAGACCGAAACCGTCCACCGCGCCTTTTCCGCCAAGACCAATCCGTGAAGCGCGTGCTCGTCATCGCCGCCGCCGAATGGCGTTATTGGCTGCGTTCACGATTGGCGCTGGGCGGGGCATTGCTCATCACCGCGCTGTTGGCGGCCACCACGGTGCTGACGACGCTGCGTATGCAGAGCGAAATCGCTGAGCGCACACAACATCAGGCGAAAGCCGAAACGGCCTTCTTGACGCAGCCCGATCGCCACCCGCATCGCATGGTGCATTACGGGCACTACGTATTCCGCACGCCGGCACCTCTCGCGCTGTTCGACCCAGGTCTGGACGCAGTCACCGGGCAGTCCATCTTTCTTGAAGGCCACCGCCAGAACACGGCCATGTTCGCCACCTCGGGTGCCAGCGCCGATTTTGGCAGCTTAAGCTGGCTGAGCCCGGCCATGGTGTATCAGCTGTTTGCGCCGCTTCTGGTGATCCTGCTGGGGCATGGTCTGGTTGCGCGGGAACGCGAGGCTGCCACGCTCGCGACGTTGCTGGCCCAAGGGGCACCGGGTCGTGTGGTGCTTGCCGGAAAGGCAATCGCGCTGTTGTCTTTTGTGGTGGTCTTGCTCATACCGCTCGCCCTTAGCGCAGGCTTTGCGGTCTTGAATGGTGAACAGCTCTTAGCCGCCGGTGCCTTGATCGTTGCTTATCTGTTGTACCTCGTCATCTGGGGCGCGCTGGCGTTGCTGGCCTCTGCTTTCATCAGGAACCGCGCCGCCGTACTGGCCACGCTCGCCACGCTTTGGATTGCGCTGACGCTGGTGCTGCCGGCCGTGGCCGTCAGCTCGGCGGCGAATGCCGCGCCGATGGCAGGCAAGCTGGAAGACGACTTGGCGATGCTAACCGAGCTGCGCAAACTGGGTGACGGTCACAACGCGAATGACCCGGCCTTTGCCCAACTGCGCGCCGACCTACTGACCAAATACGGTGTGCAACGCGTAGAAGACCTGCCAGTGAACCTGCGCGGCGTCGTGGCCCAGGCCAGCGAACAGAAGCTGACCGATACATTGAACAGCTATGCCAGTGCCCGCATGGCGGCAGAAACCCGGCAGGCGACAGCGCTGTCTATTTTTGGCTGGCTCACGCCCCTACTCGCCGTAGCCGAAGCCTCGCGGGCGGTGTCCGGTACCGATCTGACGCACCACCACCGCTTCCTGCGCGAAGCTGAAGGCCTGCGTTACGCCTTCGTGCAAGGCCTGAACCAAATTCATGCCCAAAGGCTGGCCTACGCCGACGACATCCGGCGCAGCAGCGACCCCGCGGCCGAACGCCGCACACGTGTGGACGCAGCAAACTGGCAGTTGCTGGAACGTTTTCGCTTTCAGCCCGATGCCGCCGCCTCACGTATCCAGCAAGCCCGCCCCCAATGGCTGATGCTCGGCGTCTGGAGCACCCTGTTGATGGTGGCGGGGTTGTGGCTCGGTGGTAGGCTCAAGCCATGAGTCGATTGCCTTCGTCAGCAAACGGCTGGGCAGCCATCCGCCGCGAAGCGACCTTTCTGGTGCGAGACCGCGCTGTGCTCGCGTGCTGGTTGGTGGTGCTGTGTCTCTCGGTATTGGCGGTATGCGCAGGGCTGTCCGAAGTGCGCCAGCAAAACGCCACGATAACGAGGTTATTGGAAGCCGACGAAGCCGATCGTACGGCAGTGCTGAAGACGCAGAGTGACTGGGGTAGCACCGCCTACTACAGCTTCCATCTGACCTACGATGCACCATCCGATTTCGCTTTTGCGGCCTTGGGCCGTCGCGACGACGCGGCGTGGAAACACCGCGTGCGCATGCTGGCGCTGGAAGGGCAGATCCATGAACGCGATGCCGGGCATCCAGTGCTTGCACTGATCGGTCGCTTTGACTTTGCCTTTCTGGCGGCCTTCGTGCTGCCGCTGGTGCTGATCGTGCTGTTGCACGACCTTCGCGCACGAGAAAGAGTAGCCGGACGCCACGACTTGCTGGTCGCCACCGCAGGGCGTGCCGACCGCCTATGGCAGGTGCGCGCCGCACTGCGCGCTGGCGGCGTATTCATCTGCGCCGCAATCCCGTTGCTCGTCATTGGTGTCACCGCAAACGCCGCCGCACCGACACTGCTGGCAGCCACCAGCCTGCTGCTGGTGTACCTGCTGGCATGGACAATCCTATGCACGTGGCTGGCGGCCTCGCAGCGGTCAGGCGAAGTGATTCTCGCCACGCTGGTGACAATATGGATTTTCGTCGGCGTGATCATCCCCGCGACCGGCCGCATGGCAATTGACCGCGCGGTACCCGTGCCAGCGGGTGCGGACATCATCATGACCCAGCGCGAGGCGGTGAACGACGCCTGGGACCTGCCCAAGGCTGTGACAATGGATGCCTTCGCCGCGCGCCATCCACAATGGGCGGCGCACACGGCGGTCGATCGGCCGTTTGAGTGGAAGTGGTACTACGCTTTCCAGCAGGTGGGTGACCAGAAGGCACAAGCGCTATCGGAGGCCTACACTGCGGGGCGCAAGGAGCGTGACCGGCTGGCCGGCTGGCTGGCCGTTATCGCGCCACCCGTGCTGCTGGAACGCTCACTGCAGACGCTGGCGGGGACCGACCTGCGGGCATCGCTAGCCTACGAGGCCAGGGTGCGCGCTTTTCATGCGTCGCTTCGCGAGTTCTATTACCCGAAACTCTTTCTCGACGAACCCTTTGAACCGGCGGCGCTGGATTCCATGCCGCAGTTTGCCGCGCAGCCGCTCAGATAAACAGCGGCGTGATCTTGGCGTGATCCAATTCCTCAACGCCCACCGTCACATATTGGGAAAGAACAAAGTCGACAAAGACGCGCTTGGGTTCGTTGAATTGCATGCTGACGCAGGGTCGATTTGTTCGGCGCGGGTTTCGGCTTCATTCATTTTGGGTCTTGGTTAGCGGGCAGCTTTGATGTAACGTGCAAAATCGTTGCTGTCGCTAGTCAGGAGTCGCATCAGTTTGGGGTGAATGAATAACTTATCTTTCCCCATCGCAGTTTCCTGCAAGACACCAATTTCCACCAGCGTTTTTAGGTAGCGTGACGCGGCATGTCGCTCGCCAAGATTCGCTTCAGTGATGTTGCTGATCCGGCAATAGGGTTGTGCAAAGATGAGCTCTACCAATTCGCGGCTATAGATTTTGCTGGCTCGTTGCTTTACGTGCTCAATGGTGTGCTCTTGCAGCGCACGGATCGCCGCAATTTTTGCGGTCGTCCACTGTGCTGTCTCTTCCACACCGCGCAGCACATACAAAATCCACGGCTCCCATGCCTCGTCGCGCGTCACGCCCAAGAGCAAGCTGTAGTAATCTGCCTTGTGAGCAATGATGTAGCGGCTCAAATACAGAATCGGCAGCGTCAGCAGATTTTCTTGAATCAGAAACAAGCTGTTTAAGACGCGCCCAGTACGGCCATTGCCATCGGTGAACGGATGAATCGCCTCGAATTGGTAGTGCGCGGCGGCCATACGAATGAGCGGATCAATCTCCGTTTCGTTGCGTAAAAACCGCTCCCAGTTGGCGAGTAAATCCCGTAGCAGCGTTTCACCCGCAGGCGGTGTGTAGATCACCTCGCCGGTTCGATCATTCGCCAACGTTGTGCCAGGCACCCGCCGCACCTGCATTTGAACGCCCTTGAGATGCGTGCAGATCATCTCTGCCGTGGTTGTCGTGAGCGGTCGTTCGGCGAGAGACTGAAAGCCCAGCAGCACTGCCTGGCTATGTCGCAACGCTTCCTTGGTTTGCGGGTCTGCGCGCTCGCCGAAGTTACGGTATTGGAAAAGTCGGTCGGCCGTCGTGACGATGTTCTCGATTTCCGAACTCGCTTGCGCTTCCAGCAACGGCAACGTATTGATCAACATCGCCGGATTCGGAATCAAAGATGACGCCTGCTTAAGCTCAGCCAACGCCGCGCGGGAACGAATGCACTGCTTCAATATGGCGCGCGTTTCTAACGCTGCCGGTGTTGCCAACTTCGGTGGTAGCAGCGGCAGGTCGTTATACGGCTGGTCTGGTTGCCAACGCGCAGGCAACGTGGCGCTATTTTGGGATTTTTGAACCATAAACGGAGTCTATGGTGCCAGCGGCACCACGTCAACAGTTAATGGCGCATTTTTTGACTTATTGCGCCATTAATTCAGGCAATGGTACACGCAACACCATCACGAACATTGATGGCGTATTTTTACAATTTTTACGCCATTAAAGGCGAAAATCATGCTGATGTGTTAAGAAAATCGCGTTCTCTATACAGGTTGACAGTGATACGCAAAAAAATCGGTAGTTTCGATGCATGTTTCACCGCTGCACGACGGTTGCGAGGTAACCCAGAACAAAAACCAAACTCTAATACTGGCAAGCGTTTTCAGACAAAAATTCCTGAAAACTGCCGTCTTTGCGAGGGTTTCGTGATTTGGGAACTTCTCGAAACCCACTATCGCTCCGCTCACGCGTCGTGATCGCGATTTTTTTTAGTTGCCATGAGTGTCAGTTAGTTTGTCGTGTTGATTTGTTCGCTTTTGCTTGGATTGATCGTGGTTCCCTACCCGTTTAGCCGCTGACCAAGCGGCTAAACAGGGTGTTTCTCATGCGCTAGACGCACCTCTCCCATCTATCTTCGCATCCAACACATAGCCTACCTACTCACCCAAGCCAAAGCCAATGTCTTGAAGCTCCGACGCGCAGATTGTGACGACGAGGGGATCCACGTTGTTGTCGGCAAGACCGGTGTCAGGGTATGCGTTTTGTGGTCAGACCGCCTACGCGCAGCGCACCAGCGCGCACTTGCCCTGCATGAGAATGTGGCGAGCATGTGGCTGATACCGACCACACGCGGCCAGCGGTATTCGATCGACGGCTACGGCGACTTGTTTGCCGAGGTAATGAAGGACTGGATAGCGGCTGGTAACGAGCATTTCCGGCCTCACGATCTACGGGCGGGAGGCGCAACCAAGCTGCTCAACGAAGGACACACCGCGTCAGACACCACTGGCCACAAGCTCGAAAGCACGTTGAAACGGCACTATGATCGACCCGCGGAGAGGCGCGGAAAACCGGCCGCATAGGCCACGGATATTAGACACCGTCTAATTTTGAATTAGACACTGCCCAAAAAATGAACAACGGGCTACACCGACGCGATGTAACCCGTTGTCTTTACAGCGAATTTTGGCTCCCCGACCTGGACTCGAACCAGGGACCTGCGGATTAACAGTCCGTCGCTCTACCGGCTGAGCTATCAGGGAATCGATGCGTGCTTCAGCAATCGAAGTCCGGCATTTTAGCGGTTTTTGGGCGCGATGGTCAAACCCTACTAAAAGGGAAATTGAGCCCGCTTCGCCCGTTAGTTCGCTAGCGCTGGGCAGTCGGAGACGCGCGGACCTTGGCTGTTGCAGCCTCTAAGCCATCGGCCAAATAAGCCCCATAAAAATCGGGTAGCATGCTCCCCACCAGCGATTCGCCGATCAGTCGCCCGTCGCTACCGAAGAAGCTCACGACCGGCGCGAACTTGATGCCATGCGCCCGCACAAACTCGGCATGGGTGGTGGGCTTGCCGTCGAAACCACGCAAGGCGGCGGTCGATTGCAGGTCAATCTGCCGGATGATAGCTTTGGGTGGAACTTCGGTCGCCATCGCGGCGAGGTGGCTGCGCCGGATCGCTTCGCAGTAGGGGCAGCCGGGCAGGCTGTACAGCACCAGAATCGGCACGCCCGCCTTTCGCGCGGCAGCAGCGTCAGAATGTAGATCCGTGGCCTTGGTCAGCGTTGATTCGGCGAATACCAATGTGCTGATGGTGACGAGGAAAACGGCAGCAACCCTCTTTATAAACCGCCCTGCTCCCGCGCGGGCGGGAGCCCAATTCGCTCCAAATGGAATCAACGCGGAATTAGGCTCCCGCCTGCGCGGGAGCGGGGTGCTACGAGGCGATACCCGCATTGCCTTCTACGCCGACGAGCTTGGGCAGATTGAGTGCCTTCGGTTGTATGGTCTTTTTATCGCGCAGGTAGCCCGCCACCACGTCCCAAATCGGCTGCGACTTGGACTCACGCGCGGCTTCAGCCACGGGTGCCCAGCCAGCGACTTTGTAGGTCTTGTTGGCGTCGATTGGTTTGCCATTGAGCGTCATTGCCGAAATACGATTGCCCATTTTTTCGTTCGGCGCGATGGTGTACTGCAGCCCGCCCACACGCACCATGTCGCCGCCTTGTTGCAGGTATGGGTCTGGGTTGAATAAATTGTCGGCCACATCTTCGAGGACGGTCTTGATGAAGTCGCCCTTCATCTCAGTCAGTGTCGTGAATGGGTAGGTGATGGCTGTTTGATCCATGACGTGCTCAAAGGTGATTGTCTGGTTTGGCAGCATGGACGTACCCCAGCGAAAGCCCGGCGAGAAGGCAATTTCGGCACCCTGCACTTCCATCAACGCATCGAGGATGAGTTGATCAAACGTGCCGTTGAAATTGCCGCGACGGTAGAGTAGACCCCTTGTGGTTGCTAGCCTTTCAGACAGTTTTGCTTCAAAAGGCTGGCGTATGCTGGTGATTAGCTTATCCATCGCAGGATCGGCCGGCAGAAGGTTGGCAAAGACCGGGAGCAGCTTGTAGCGGAAATCGACGACCTTGCCAACCTTGACATCGAAATCAAGCACGCCCAAAAACTTGCCATTCGAGCCTGCATTGGTGACAAGTGTCTTGCCGGATTTATTGGCAACGATTGAAGGTGCCGGGACACCATCATGCGTGTGCCCGCCCAGAATGGCGTCGATGCCCGTCACACGTGAGGCCATCTTGAGGTCAACGTCCATACCATTGTGCGACAAAACCACGACCGCTTGCGCCCCCTTTGCACGCGCATCATCGACCGTCTTTTGCATTTCCATTTCTTTAATGCCGAAGGTCCACTCCGGCGTGAAATAGCGTGGATTCGCAACCGGAGTGTACGGAAAGGCCTGACCAACGATGGCAACGTTGATACCGTTCATCTGTTTCATAGTGAACGGCGCGAATACCGGATCGCCAAAATCAGCCGTGTGGATGTTCTGCGCGACAAAATCCAGCTTGCCCTTGAAATCCTTTTCGATGATTTCTCTGACACGCTTGTCGCCCAGCGTCATTTCCCAGTGCGCCGTCATCACGTCAACGCCCAGCGCCAAACAGGCATCGACCATGTCCTGACCGTTGGTCCATAACGCGGTCGCACTGCCCTGCCAGGTGTCACCGCCATCGAGCAGCAATGCGCCGGGCCGGCTCGCCTTCAAGCGTTTCACCAGCGTGGCAAGATGGGCAAAGCCGCCCACCCTGCCGTAGGCTTGTGCCGCAGCGTCAAAATTCAAATGCGTAAACGCATGCGCCTCACGCGTGCCGGGACGTAACCCAAACTGCTTGAGGAGTTTTTCACCGACAAGATGAGGCGCCTTGCCACTGGCACCGGCGAGCCCCAGGTTGACGTTCGGTTCACGAAAGTAAATCGGTTTCAACTGCGCGTGGCAATCAGTCATGTGCAACAGGTGCACGTTGCCGAACTTCGGCAGGTCGTACATGGCGTTGCCGCCAGCAGCGGCGGGCTGCGCGGCGAGTGCCTGGGGCTGGTCAAGTGCCAGCCCGCCCGCCGAGGCGATGGCGAGGATGTTCAGGAACTCGCGGCGATTCATGCTGCACATATCATTCCCCGCTAAAACTCAAGATCGTCGGCAATCGCCTTGATGCCGGCTTGTGCGCACGCCTCATCCATCGCACCACCGGGGGCACCTGAAACGCCGATACCGCCAAGGAGTGCCCCGCCCGCCTCAATCATCAAACCTCCACCGACGGTTACCACACGTGCGATATGACGAATTCCGCTGGAGGGTTTGTTGGGCTCGGTTTCCTTGCCAAGTTCCGCGGTGCTGATCTTGAAACTCACTGACGTCCAGGCTTTGTTCACGGCAGTGTCCGGCGTATGCGCCCCGGCAAAACGGTCCCGCAACATCACCTGGGTATTCCCGCCTCGATCAACCACCGCCACCGCCACTTGTGCGCCGTCCCTGCGGCACTTATCAAGTGCTGCCTGCGCTGCGCGCTGTGCGGTTTCCAACGTTAGCTGTTTGAGCGAAAAGGTCGCTGGCGCTACTGGGGCGGCGGGTGCCGCGCTGGCAGTGGCCGCCATCAGCGCCGTTGAAACGATGAGGCTTGAAAACACTTTCATAGTTGTCCTTTCGGCCCGAGGGCAGCAGCATGAACACCGGCTTACGGAGAAGAGCACTTTCTACAAAACATTCCTGCGGAATTTTCTAAGAAAATCGGCTTCAACCAAAACTTGCCTCCCCACCCGGCGCAACCCTTGTGGTTGTTCGTGGGGATGACGATTTTCTGCAAAAAATTCCTGCGAAATTTTTTAAGAAAATCGGCTTCAACTAAAACTTGGATCCCCACCTGCGTGGGGATGACGATTTTCTACAAAAAATTCCTGCGAAATTATTTAAGAAAATCGGCTTCAACTAAAACTTGGATCCCCACCTGCGTGGGGATGACGATTTTCTACAAAAAATTCCTGCGAAATTTTTTAAGAAAATCGGCTTCAACTAAAACTTGGATCCCCACCTGCGTGGGGATGACGATTTTCTACAAAAAATTCCTGCG
>JADCJC010000019.1 GCA_020247395.1 Rhodocyclaceae bacterium | reverse complement strand
GAGCAACCCTTATGGTTGTGGGCGGGCAGGTCAACTTGGGTCCCCGCCTGCGCGGGCAGGTCAACTTGGGTCCCCGCCTGCGCGGGGACGGGGTTAGATGAACAACCACCAAACCCATACTCCCCTGCTCCCGCGAAGGCGGGAGCCTAATGTCGGAATCACCCGCGCTGAACAAAATTAATGGGTCCCCGTCCGGTGCAACCCTTGTGGTTGTGCGCGGGGACGGGAATGGCTGAAATGGTTTTCCATATTTGCTTGCCGGATCAATAGAAGTTCCCCACGGGACAGACACTAATAAAGACGGCCACTTTCAAGCAAAAGTGTCTGAAGGCGCTCGTCGATAAAAGACTTTACTTCTCGTTCACTGCCGGAAACGGCGGCTTTGACTGAGGCGAATACTGAAAAAAGGAACAGGGCGTTGCTGATGGCGCGGCTAGCACCATGCGTGTGAACCAGAGTGTGGCGAGCGTAACAATTTCTGCTATCGTCACAAGATGCTAGAGCTCGCCTTCAATCCCCAATCCGTCCACCGCATCCTGATCGTCAAACTGCGCCATCAAGGCGACGTATTGCTATCTTCGCCGGTGTTCAAGACCTTAAAAAACCGGCTACCGCACGCGGAGATCGACGCGCTGGTGTATGCCGATACCTGTGAGATGCTAACAGAGCACCCGTCCGTCTCGATGGTGCATACCATCGACCGCGAGTGGAAGCGCCTCGGCGTTGTCGGTCAGGTCGCGGCCGAATGGAACCTTATCACCACACTGCGCCGCCGTCGCTACGACATCGTTTTTCACCTGACCGAGCACCCGCGCGGTGCATGGTTGACTCGTATCCTTAGACCGAAAATTTCAGTCGCGCCGCGGGCGACTGGAATGAGTGAAGGGCGCAATTCCGGCTGGTGGCGCGCGAGTTTCACCCACACTTTTCCGTTACCGCGCACCACCTTCCGCCATACCGTCGAGCAGAACCTCGACGCCCTCCGTCGTTTGGGGATTCACCCCACCGAAGAAGAGAAGCGCCTCGTACTGATACCAGGTGCGGCTGCTGAATCGCGGGTAGACGCATTAATGGCAACACACGGGGTTGAGCGCAAACGATTTATCCACATGCACCCGACCTCTCGATGGTTCTTCAAGACCTGGCCGCCTGAAAAATTTGCCGAGCTGATTTTGCAACTGGGTCGACAGGGAGATCGTGTCGTGCTGACCGCTGCGCCAAGTGCCGACGAGCGTGAAATGGTCGCCGCCATCAAAACCCACCTCAAAGCGCCGGTGGTCGATCTGACCGGCTCGCTGTCACTGAAAGAGTTGGCCGCATTAACAGCCCGTGCGCGCGCTTTTGTCGGTGTGGATTCCGCGCCGATGCACATTGCCGCCGCCATGCAAACGCCTACCATCGCCATGTTTGGCCCGTCAGGAGAGAAACATTGGGGACCGTGGGGCGTGAAGTTTCGGGTGGTGTCGTCAACCCGCCCCGAGCATTCTTGCCGCCCGTGCGGCAATGATGGATGCGGTGGCTCGAAAGTGAGTGATTGTCTGGTGACGCTGCCGGTGAAACAGGTCCACGACGCGGTCAATGAACTCCTCGCCGGCTGAATTACAGCCAAACGCCGGGGCTGACCAGCGGCTCAGAATCGCGTTGATACGCGCCAAATACAACCCGTTCGGTGGTGCCGAACGGTTTGTACAAACGGCGGTGGCGGCCCTCGCGGACGAAGGTGTTTCCATGACCGTATTGACGCGTGCGTGGCCCGAAACCAGCGCTGCCAGTGGCGGGGCGCCTACAGTTGATCACGTCATTCTCAATCCTCGGTACTTCACGTCAACCGGGCGCGATAAAAGTTTTGCGGCTGCTGTTCAACAACATCTTTCGCAAACCCACTACGACCTCGTGCAATCACACGAACGCATCGTTGGCTGCGATGTATTTCGCGCGGGTGATGGTGTTCACGCAACGTGGTTAGAACAGCGTCGGCGCGTTAGCAGCGGTTTGAAACAGTTGGGCGTGCGGCTCAACCCGCATCACCGTTACTTGTTGACTACCGAGAGGGCGATGTTTGAATCGCCGAAACTACGTGCCGTCATTTGTAATTCACAGATGGTCAAAGCCGACATCTCGCGGCACTTCAATATCGACCCGGCCAAGCTGCGCGTCATTCTCTCGGGTGTCGACACAACGGTCTTACACCCCGGGTTGCGCGAGTTGCATCGCGCCGAGGCTCGCAAGTCGTTAAGAATCCCGAAGGCAGCGCCGGTCGCGTTGTTTGTTGGCTCGGGTTTTGAGCGCAAAGGATTGATCGGATTTTTGATGGGTCTCGCCGATCAATCCGGCCATGCGCGTTTAACGCGTGAGAGCGTGCGCGGCATTGTCGTCGGTCACGATAAACATATGACACGCTTCCAATCATTTGCCGACCAACTGGGTCTTTCTGACCGGGTTGTGTTCGTTGGTGGCGTGAATGACGTCAGACCGTTTTACGCAGCCGCCGACATATTTGTGTTGCCAACCTTGTATGACCCGTTGCCCAACGCTTGTCTGGAAGCGATGGCGTGCGGATTGCCCGTGATCACGAGCACAGCTTCGGGGGCGGCGGAATTGATCACCAACGGCGTGGAAGGTTTTGTGGTCGATGCGCTCGATACGCCAGCGATTGCAGACGCCATTGAGGCGTCGCTCGCCTCGGCGATGAGCGGCAACCAGATGGGCAAATGCGCCGCCGCGAAGGTCGCTCCACTGACGCCGCGCGCGATGGCGGCCAACTACGTCGCGCTCTATCGAGAGCTGCTGGGCAACAACACTGCCGCCCGTGGCGCGGTTGCCCAGAGCGGCACGTAAAATAGCGACATGAACCACACACCGCCCACTGGCCTTCCCTCATCTGCCGCGTTGTATCGCCGCCTGCTCGGTTATGTGTCGCCCTACAAATGGGCATTTGCCGGTGCGGTTTTGGCGATGCTTGTCGGTGGTGTGGTGGAAGGCTCGGTGGCGTTGTACCTAACCAAGATCATCAACGAGTTGTTTGTGGACGGCAATGAGCGTTATGCGGCTTACGCGGCGCTTGGAATCGTCATTATCTTTTTCTTAAGCGGCCTTTCCCACTTCATCGCCGGGTACGGGATGCAGTGGGTCGGCAACAAGATGATGCTCGATTTGCGTAACCGCATGTTCGAAAACATCATTCGGCTGCCGATGGATGGCTTTGACGCCCTATCGACTGGAACCCTAATGTCGAAGGTGACCAACGATGTGATCGGATTGCAAGCCGCCGCCACCACCGCACTAAATGCCGTGGTTCGTGGTTTCGCGACACTTGCCATGTTGTTAACCACCTTGTTCTACCTGAACTGGAAGCTCACCCTCATCATGTTTGTCACTGTGCCAGTGATGGCATTGGTGATTCGTGCATTTGGCAAACGCTTGCGGGAAATCAATCGCCAGGGGCAGTTTGCGCATGCCGCGATTACCGACGTACTTGAGGAAGTGATACGCGGCCTCAGAGTGGTCAAGATATTTGGCGGTGAGGCTTACGAGCGCAAGCGATTCGACGCAGCCGCAAACCGGATTCGCCAACTCAACATGAAACAAAGCGCCGCTGCGGCGGCGGCCACGCCACTGACACACCTAGTCGTTTCCGCCGCGATTGCCTTCATCGTCTATCTGGCCGCGAGCAAATCACTCGGTACCGGCATGGAGGTTGGCGAATTTATTGGCTTTATTACGGCTGCCGGAACACTCATGACACCGATTAAGGCACTCTCAAGTGTCAACGAGCAGATTCAGCGCGGATTGGCATCCGCCGAAAGTGTTTTCGCACTGATTGATGCGCTGCCGGAATTGGACAATGGAACTAAGACAATAGCACGCGCACAGGGTTCGCTCACGTTTGAAAACGTTTCGCTGTTTTACGCAAACAAACCGCAGCCTGCGCTCGATAACGTGAGCCTCACTATTCACCAAGGTGAGACGATCGCGCTGGTCGGCCCATCGGGCGGCGGTAAGTCGAGCCTGGTAAATCTGGTGTCTCGCTTTTATCGCCCGACCAGCGGCCACATCACGCTAGATGGCATCGCCTTACCCGAGTTGAAGTTACATGATCTGCGTCGGCAAATGGCGTTGGTTAGCCAGGACGTTGTGTTGTTCAATGACACCATTGCAGCCAATATCGCCTACGGTCGAGAACAAAGCACGACGCGTAACCAAATCGTCGCGGCGGCGAAAGCGGCGCACTGCGCAGACTTTATCGAGGCGCTCCCACAAAGCTATGACAGCATCATCGGTGAGAACGGTGCCAAGTTATCCGGCGGCCAACGTCAACGGTTGGCGATTGCCAGGGCGCTGCTCAAAGACGCCCCTATTTTGCTGTTGGACGAGGCCACTTCCGCGCTTGATACCGAGGCCGAGCGAGCAGTGCAAACAGCATTGGATACCCTCATGCATGGGCGCACGACGATTGTTGTTGCACATCGTCTATCCACCGTTGAAAACGCATCGCGGATTGTGGTGCTGGAAAACGGGCGCATTGTTGAGGCCGGATCACATCGCGACTTGCTCGCTGCAAATGGCGTGTACGCTGGTTTGTACAGAATGCAGTTTGCTGGGACGTAGCTTTTGCGTGTTTGCGCCTACCCCGCCCGGCGGAATTACGTTTCGCGTAATTTGTTGACGAGCGAATGCGTTTTCTCCAATCGTTTGCGTATTTCCAACGACGGGGTTACGTAAAAGACGTTTCATATTCAAAATCAAACTTTCCGCTAAACCTCCTGAACGACAATACTTTTAGTCGGCGATACAGATGAGTTGAGCATTAGCCACCGGTATCGCTTGCCTTTCTGTTTTTCAAACCTGCTAAAGACAAGGGGACTTCCATTGAACACCGTAAAAAATGCACTCGCTCAAAAAAACGCCGCCATCGTGCATGTCCGTTCTGACGAAATGGTATTCAAGGCCTTGCAGTTGATGCGCGACAATCGCGTCCGGTCGGTTCTGGTGATTGACGACGGTGTTCTGGTCGGCATCATCACGCAAGGCGACTGCGCCATAAAGGTTCTGCTGCCGGGGCTGGATGCAAAGGAGTCGGTGGTCAGCACTGTCATGACGCGCAATCCCATGACTGTCAAGCTAGACGATCCGCTTGAAGCGTGTATGGGGCTAATGGCAGCTCGCGGATTTCGCCATCTTCCGGTCCTTGACGCTGGCAAGGTCGTCGGCGTGATCTCGATCGGGGATGTGGTCAAAGACATCATTCGTGAGATGGGGCACACGATTAGTTTTCTGGAGACCTACATCAAGGGTCACGGCGTTTCTTAAGTCGGGTTCTTTCGGCCAGGCTGTCGCCGATGGCGTCCTGACTCACCGCATGGCGGGGTGCAAACGAACAAAAGCGACAAAGGGCGCCTTATTAATAAACTGCCTAGGTCGAATGTGTGTCGAAGCGTCATACCCGCGCCATGCTTGAGCCGGTGTGGTTGAATTTCTTGTTCGCAAGCCTCGCACCCCGCTCACCGGACCTCTTCCGGCCCTTGCTGATTGCCGGTGAAACCCTAATGCTCAAACCAAATGCCTACCGTTGAGTTAACGCGCCAAATCACTGCCGAAGAGCGCGCGGCCCTGAGCAAGCGCATGCCTGAGGCGACATCTGGATGGATGGACCGCGACCTGTTGTCATACGCAGCAGGCATGGCCATGGGGCTGATGACGCTGTTTTTGATCGCTTCGGGAATCGTCACTGTCGCGGGACATCTGCTCGCCAGCCCGGTTGCCTCTAGCTGGTTGGACTGGGCAACCCCCTACGGGCTCGTCGGCAGTCTTGTGGGCGGTATCGGGATGGCCGTGCATGAAAAGGTCCGTGAGGTGCGAGCGATTGCGCAGATCCGCCGTTCCTTAAGCGGCGACCAGGTTCATGCAACCACTTACGACATCGTGGCGGTCAAGCGCTACCAGGAGCCTGAGCACGGCGGCCTCGTTTACCTGCTTCTCACGGACGATGGACGGGTTCTGAGCGTGTTCGACGACGAGAGCCAGAGCAACGGTGTGGACAACACGAATCCGCTGGACAGCGCGTTCCGCCCCAAGGCCAGGATCGAGCTCGTCGAAACTCTGGATCGCAGTCGGGTCATCAACGAGACTTGGTCCGGTGCTGAACTGCCCGTGCCTAATCCCGTGCCATTGAACCTATCGAGGTGGCCCGAACACGGCGAGATCGTGAACGTCGCCTGGGAAGCTTGCGATCACCACTTCGGCGCGCGACCGCGGTACAAGCGGACCAGAACAGCAAAATAGCCACGTCTCATTGACGTGCCTTCGACTACTACTGCTAAGAAACCAAGAGGCTCGATGTATTTCCGGGTCAACATGCCTGCTTGCCTCCCCGCCCCCGTCTCCATCTCGATGGCGTGCCGATAACGGTCGTCATGCGGCCTTCGTTCGCAATTCTGTGCATCAACATGCAAAACCACTATCACATGGCCATTGACATTGGCAGTGTCTGATGTCGCGTGGCCGTTGGCCTTGATCACGGTAGCGCCGTTGACGCCAAACGCATGCTCGAACTCAGGGGAGCGATCAACGCGCTTGATGATCCGATTGCCGTGTTGGTTGAACAATCCGCCATGGCACAACGCCTGCCGATATACCGGACTTTGGCAAGACGAACATCAAGGTGTTTGATGTCACTTAGAAGTCACCTAGATCATGCTGGGCAATCGAACATAGCAAAGAAAGCGCTTGCTGCCGGGGTGCGCATTTCGAACTGCTGTACCCACCATTGCCCCGATTTGCCGAGCGTATCTCTGCGCCAAGCCAAGCAAAACGCCGCTTGCGGACGCGGTTGCTCGACATCTAATCGAACCAAGGCCCCGCGCTGCATCTCGGATTGAACCAAGTGGCGAGGCAGGAAGCCAGCGCCGTGGCCCTGCAACTGTGCGGCGAGCTTGTCGTCCATGGTGCTGACTGTCAGAGTGTTTTGTCCGGCGAGTAGGCCAATGGTGCGTGGCGGGCGAGATCTAGAGGTGTCAGCAACACTCACCGCGCGGTGCATTCGTACTTCAGCATCACTTAGTGGTCGCCCCACCTGCTTTGCGAGCGCTGCGAGCGGATGGTTTCGCGCGACCGCGTAGTCAAATGACAGCGTGCCCAGCGGACACGCTGCATACCCTCCGCCGGGCGGGATGCCTCCTGCTCCCAGACCGGCAATGACGATGTCGGCGCGATCCGCTTCGAGTGCGTCCCAACATCCACCGAACGCTTCTTCTCGTAATTGCAGTCGCGTACCTGAACACAATGCATCGAATGCGGGCAGTAGTGGATACAAGCTTTTCACCCCAAAAACGGTATCGACCGCGATACGAAGCTCTGCCTCCCACCCTGAAGCGAGCAGTGTGAGGCGCCGCTCGATGTCGCCCACGCTGCGTAAAAGACGCCCGGCCTCAATAAGAAAATCAGCGCCCATGGGCGTGAGCTTGATGGCTCGCCCGGTTCGATCAAACAACTGAATGCCAAGACTGAGCTCAAGCTGGGCCACGCTGTAGCTGATTGCTGAGGGCACCTTGTGCAATTCTTCGGCCGCCTTCGCGAATGAAGAGTGACGAGCGACCGCCTCCAATACTGTTAACGCGTCAAGAGAAAACTTGGGTGAAGTTGTCATGATCAATTTTTTTGATGGCAACCATCGAAACGTTTTGCTTTTGTTTGCTCACGCCACCTCGCAAAATAGCGCACCGAATGACTCGTACATTCATTTTTCCCCTCAATGTTGATTTCAGGAATTTTATGATCTTCTTACCTCGATTCCCAGTGAAGACCTTGGTCAGTATAGGGCTGACGCTCCTAATCCTCACCAGTGCGCAGACTGTATTGGCTACTCCAACGCCGGCCAGAGTTGTCACTATGACCTACCTCAAGTCTGAGCCTGGTAAGTTAGACCAGCTTGAGCGCTACGTGCGGTCCAATTGGTTTGCGATGGATGCAGAGGCAGTTCGCCAAGGGTTGTTCGTCAACTATGAATGGTTAGATACGGGCAGCGATGATGGCGCTTGGAACGCGCTGGTGATGGTCACGTACAACGATGAGCGGGGCTTTGCTGGTATCGAGCAGCGCTGGGCGGCGATTAAGGCGGCCCACAAAGAGGTACGCATAAACGGCGCGGGGATGAAGGAGTTAGGCCGTGTCGTAGAGAGCAAGACTCTTTTTGAGCGTCAACCTTTCTTGGCAAAGGAGATGCAGACGGCCAATTTAAGCGCTGCACCAGCCAGCCAAAGCTCTCCCCCCACGTCTCCAGTAGATGTGTCGGGTGCTAGGCAAGCTGTCGAGGAGTATTTCCGGGCAGCCGATTCCGGCAAGGCTGAAAATGTACGAGATACTTTTTGGCCGAGTGGTCGCTTCGAGGGTGTAAGCAAAGGAACGCTGATTTCCATGAGCGGCGAGGAGTTTGCGACCAAAAATTTCAAGGGCCAGCCGCCCAGTTATGTCAACAACGTCAAGCGCACAATTGAGTGGGTTAATGTCTCTGGTCCCGCAGGTGTCGCGCGAGTCAAGATCGAGATTGGAGCGACCGCCTACTTGGATTACTTCATTCTGTATAGAGTCAACGGAGCGTGGAAGATTGGCCTGAAAGCATTCGCCAATCCTGAGTGAAACGTAGTTGAAGGGGAAAATGCTAACGGCATTTGAGCTTGCTGGGATTGTAGGGACGAAGCCAGTATAAGCAAATGAACAGGGGCCTTTTGCTCATCGCGCTACCCGCCAATCACACACGGCCAACAACAACCCCAGCAGCGCGCCAAACAACAGGGCCGCGTGACGACTAAAGAAGTCGTCGGTCATGTTGCGCAAGAAAAATCCCGCAACCAACATCAACCCGCATGTCGCGATTGCCGTTGTATCTGCCGAGGAACCGCATCGTTGCCAGAACGCATGTACCAATCCTGCGAACAGTAATAGCAATGCGAGTGCGCCGGGGATTCCGATCTGAATTGCGTGGTTCAGGACAACGTTGTGCGCTTGTCTAAACACGGCGCGAAACTCCGGCTTGGTAAAGCGTTCGGCTAACGCCATCTTCGCCCCTTCGAGCGCATAACCGTATCCAACAAGAGGTCGATCCTTGATCGTGTTTAGCGCCTCCCGCCAGATCGTCAACCGGTCATCTTGATGCAAGATGCTGATGCCATTCACGCCAGCGTCCGGAAACGCGTTGGCCCGCTGCGTCGAGGCAAGATAAAACAACAAACTCGCCACGACCGCACCGACTACCAGCAGGGCAAGGCGTACAAAAAGTGATCGGCCGACTCGAGCATTACAGACGACATACAGGCCGAACATCAAACCGAAACACAGCCAGACGATGCGGTTTGCGCTAAACCAAGCTGCCACCACCAGTGCAGCGAGTGTAACGAGCCCGACTGCATATGCCCATGACGGCTTGGGCCATTTCACCAGCCAAACCAGCGGCAACAAACTCGCCAGCAACACGACCCAGGTAGATAACCAACCGACATTCACATATCTTGGCTCGTGTGTACCGATGACAGGCTGAAACGGGTCGACCACCACCATGCCAGCGAGAATGAGCAGCCCGACCAGCAGGCCGAGCAAAATAGGCTTGACTTGCTGCGGCGTCAAACACAGGTTGTAACAAACGAGCCCCGCAAGCACTGGCGTTAGTACATCACCGCGCCATGATTCGAGACTAGTGGTGACGTCATTACTACTGAGGCAGTAGACAAACACCGTTCCCACCCAGACTAAAACACTCGCGCGAAAAAACCCGCCCTGCGGCACGGCGATACTGAATGTTCTCGTCTTGCCCCAAATGAAGGCCAAGATAAGAAATGCAAACACAAAACTCGCAGCGCGCAAACCAGCGCTGCTGCGGAACGGTGCAACCAATAGACCAAGGCACACCAAGCCAGTCGCGAGTCCGAGCAGTATCGGAAACTGCTGCAAGATCGCACGCCGATCCTGCTGAACGTTTGAGCCGGTAGTTCCAATCATTTAGCGCTGACGCCTCCTAGCGGTAGTAGTGCCGATTGTTGGAGCCACATGACCAACACCTGTCGCAGACGTTTGATGTTGTGCGCCTGACTAAACAAACGTTGCGCCAATCGCTGCGCTCGGCACCGCGCGAGAACCCTTCGCCGACTCGCGGGTTCGACGAGCTGCTTGGCAAGTTCAAACACCTGCAACGCCTGCCCGATGACCTCGCCCTCGAGCTGTGCGCGGGTATGTGCCGGCATGACAACTTCTGCATTCAGTACGCGCAGTTGTTCCAACACGACAAAATAACTTTCAATACGATCCAGCAACTTGGCCTCGTCAACATGATGCGAGAGTGAGTGTGGATTCTCGCGGTAATGGTAGGCTAGCGTATCGACATACAAGACGCTTGAAGCAACGAGTGCTGCCTGAGTCACGAAGGCGATGTCTTCATGAATGATGCCGGCGCGAAATTGCATGGCATGTTGTGAAAGTAGCTCGCGCCGATACCAATACTGCCAAAGATAATGTTTCCAATCTTTCTGCGTAATCAAGTGGGAAACCCAGTCAGTTCCCAACATCGGATAGCTGGGTTTGCCTAAACGGTAAATCTTTGCGGTTGCCGTTGTTGCTAGTGCCATATCCACATCCCGCCCTACGCAAAACCGTCCAGCCTGAAAGCTCAGTAAATCAACGTTGGTCGCCGCCGCGCTCAGCAGCGCGGCCATCGCAGCCGGAACGATAAGATCGTCCGCATCTACAAACCACACATACTTGCCTCTCGCATTGGCGAGCCCGAGGTTGCGCGCCGAGGCAACACCACCATTCGGCTGTTGCACAAGTTGCCAGGCCGGGTGCTTGGTGAGTGTTGCCCTGAAGAGCTCGGCCGTGTTGTCGGTCGAGCCGTCGTCAACCAAAATCCACTCGACTGCCAGTTCTTTCGAGACGGCTTCCACCGAGGCGATCAACGCCGGCAAAAACGCGCTCGCGTTGTAGGCCGGGGTGATGATGCTGAGCAATATGCGATTTGAGTCCAACACACCTCAAATGGGGTTGCGGCAAACAAGAAGGCGCAATGACTTGACAGGGATGCAGCGAGATTGAGGGAAAATTATATGCGAGCCTCGTCGCCGCTCGGAATACGCGGGGGAAAGGCATCTGAAAGCCGTTTGACGTCAGCTGCGTGATATCCTTTTCCGATGTTCCGTTCGCTCGCCGTTTGCATTGTCGTCTACCATTCAGACGCCCGTTGGCTGACCAAAACTCTCACCAGTCTGCGCACGGCGATCAACCGCGCGTGGGAGCATGCGCTCGTTGATGCAGTCGAAGTACAGCTGATTGATAACGCCGCCGGTGAATCTGCGGCGGCCGGCAATAGCCGCGAGACGACGCAGCTTAAATCGTTAATTGATAGCGCCCTCAGAGCTGGACCAGGACAAGGCGCAATCAACACCGCTTATATTCCGATGCCGACAAACAATGGCTTTGGCGCAGGCAACAACGCTGGTCTCGCGGAAACGAGCGCAGAATTTGTGCTGTTGTTAAACCCGGACGTTGAACTTGCCGTGGACGCCATCTCCAGCGCATTGACCCATCTTGACCACGATGCCGCATGTGGCGCGGTCACGCCAATCGCAACATCACCCGACGGAACGCCTCAGTTCTTGGTTAAGCGCGACCCGACGGTTTTCGCTCTCGCGCTGCGCGGCTTTGCGCCAGGCTGGCTAAAGGCGCGCTTCGCTCGATATCTAAGCCACTACGATTACAGCGATCTTGCCTACGATGCGCCCATTCAGGGTTGTGCGGCCGTTTCAGGCTGCTGGTTGTTGGTGCGGGGCAGTGTATGGCGGGAGGTCGGCGGATTCGATGCCGGTTTCTTTATGTACTTTGAAGACTTCGATCTCAGCCAGCGCGTCGCGAAGATCAGTCGTATTGATCGCTTGCCTGGCTGCCGTATTGTCCATGCTGGTGGCAATGCATCCCGAAAAGGGGCCAGACATATCGGTATGTTTGTGCGTTCTGCGGTACGTTACTTTGGCAAACACGGCTGGCGCTGGGCATAGACAGAACGCAGCGCACAGCACAAACACTAGAGCTGGCGGGTGTCTTCAAGCATTAATGCCAGAAAATGCCCGTCTTTACTAGGGTTTGCTGCATTTTTAGTCTACTTGGCGGCTGTAGCGTCCGGCTTCTTGTGCATCAAATGCTCAAGCGACGGTAACTTCTTGCGCAGTTCATCGGTCACGCCGCGCACTTCGTCGTTGCTGGCGATCACGGTTGGCGTAATCAGCACCACCAGTTCCGTACGGTTGTTGCGAAACGTTTGTGTGCCGAATAAACCGCCAATAATCGGAATTTTGGAGAGCAATGGAACGCCCTGAGTACCGCTACCGCGATCTTTCTGGATAAGACCCGCCAACACCATCGTCTCGCCGCTGGCGACGTTGACAGTGGTCTGCGCTTTGCGCGTATTGATGGGAGGGTTGTTGCTCGATGCCGCACCTGCGGAACTTACTTCCTGATTGATATCGAGTGTCACCCGGCCCCCTGCATTGATCCGCGGCGTGACGGTCAACAACACACCGGTGTCGATGTATTGGCGTGTGGTGACGGTATTGCCACCGGTTCCGGAACCAGTAGACGAACCAGTCTCGACCGAGATACGTGTGCCGACGTTGACGGTGCCCTTGGCGTTGTCGAGTACGAGCAACTTAGGTGCCGACTCAACACTCGCGCGTCCATCTTGCCCGAGCGCTTGAAGCACCGCGCGAATATCCGTGCCAACCACGTTAATCAATTGCAAACCCGGTGTTGACGGCACAATTGTTGTTGAGGTTCCCGGGTAGGTGGCACGCGGATCGAGCGCACCACCAAGACCCGGCGTCTGTGGCAAGACGCGCGGAAGAATCGAGCTGTCACCCCCCAGATTGCGCAGTGCACCGACGGTATTGTTACGCGAATTGATAAACCACTCAATACCGAACTTTAATTCGTCGGTGAGCGTCACTTCCGCCACCAGTACTTCAACAAGCACTTGACGACGTGGCACATCCAGCTGACGAAGTGCGGCCAGGATAGTTTCGTAGTCAGCTGGCGAGGCAAGTATCAACAGGGCATTGTTGTCATCATCGGCGATGATGCGGGTATCCTTTGATACCGCCGTCCCACTGGATTGAAAAATATTCGATAAGAACGCGCCGAACGCGCCACCTTGACCACCGCCTCCGGTGCCCGCTGCTGGCTGCGCCGGTGTGCCGGGTGTTGTGGTTGTTGTGTTTGCGGGCCGTGCACCCGGTGCTAGGGTCGCTCCAGTGCCGGTGGTTCCGCCTTGCCGGTTACCGTAGATGTCCGTTAACAACTGCGCGAGGCGGTCGGCGCGTCCGTTTTGCACCGGGTACACATTGAGTCGTGTGCCACCAGCCAAACCGCCACCTTTGTCCAACCGATCGATCCACTTCTTCGCTTCTTCCAAGTAACGCGGTTGGGTGGTAATCACCAGCAGACCGTTGAGTCGTTCGATCGGCACAATCCGCACAATACCGGCGAGCGGGCTCGGCGCGGCAGCGGCACCGGTTCCACCACCGCCAAATATCCGATCCAGATCAGCCGATAACGCCTTCACGTCGGTTTGCATCGGAAACAAGCCCACCGAATAGCCAGCGAGATAGTCGACGTCAAAAATATCAATCACCTCCAGCATGTGTTTGAGCTCGCGTTGTGTGCCGGACAAGATGACAAGGTTGCGCAGTTCATCAATACGGATTGAGGACTGCGGCTCAACTGCATAGGGCTCAAGAATACGCTGCATGTCGCGCACACCGGCAAAACGCAGCTGCACAATCTGCACACTGTAACCGTTGGGCAACTGTGCGGGCGTGGTCATTACCTGCGGCGTCACCGAGCCGCGCGTACCGACGGCGGCTGGCATGATCTTGTAGATACCATCTTCCTTGACCATGATCTGGCCGTTTTGCCGCAGCAACATATCGAGCGTCGGAATCAGTTCACCGCGAGGAACCGGCTTCGACAGCCGAATCGTGACATTGCCGGTGGTCTGCGGATGAATCGAAAACGACTCGCGCAACATGTCGCCCAGAATTGACTGCACGACCGCACGAATGTCAAGCGACTCGTAGTTGAGCGTGAACTCTTCCGGTCCTTTGACCGACGGTACCGGTGCCGATGGCGGCTTCACAAATTGGCCCGACCCCGGATAGAGCCGGGATGCATCTGGAATTGGCGGCGGGGCGGTACGGCGCCCTGCCTCGGCAATCGCATTTGTCGGGTTCGCGGGGGCGACTGCGGCGGGGGCAGTAGTCGCGGGTTTGGCTAACATGTTGGGTGAGCTTGGTACTGATGCCGCGACGACTACAGGCGGATTAGGCTCAGTTGCGCTTGAGACAGGCTTTGATTCATCGACCGGTGGCTGCAAAAGCGCGCACGCGCTCAGCGCACTGAACACCAGCACAATTCCGAATCGTCCCGTCCATTGGTTGTAGTAAGTTGAGTTCATTTTTTGGTTTCGTTACTGCGGCAAATTCTGGAAACGGCGGCGGCGCACCGCCGGATTGTTCGGGTCCAAACTGGCCGGTGCGGCGGCAGGATCCGTTGGGCCGTTCATGCCGGGGGCTTGCCCACCCGGGATCGGAGGCCCACCGGCGCTCACGCCGGTCGGTATCGGTGGAGCACCGACGGCCGCGCCGGGTGGCAATCCCGCTTGAACATTAACACCGGGCGGGGCAAAGGAGGGCAGTTGGGGGGGCATTGGGGCAGGTGCCTGACCCGCCTGCAAAACATTTCCGGAGACGCCTGGCACCTGTCCCGGGGTTTGGCCGCCCGGTTGTCCAGGGGCGGCTGCGACCGGCGGAGGCGGGGGCGGTTTGGGCGAGCTTGAAGTGCGCAGGAACAATTCTTCAGTTTCGTCACCTTGTTTCAACACCACACGATTGGCGCTCACACTCTCTACCGTGATGCCATTTACGTCCGCGCCCCGGTTTACGCGCAGGGTTTTGTTGGTGCTGGTTTCAAACAAATACGCAACCGACACTTGGTCACTGACGGTCGTACCGGTGAGGCGGAACTGGCCTTTTTTCATCGCCATCTGCGTCGTGTTGCCGACAGGTGCAGGCCTGCGGGTCGGAATAAACAGCGGCCGTTCGACGGTCTCTCGGTAGCCCGAACCAGAAGGGAACAACGGTGCCAAGGCAAATTGTGGCAGGACTTTGGTGTCCAGTGACGCGCGTTTGTTCACCGACGCATAATCACCGGTGCCGCCAATGGCGCGACCCCAGTCGGTCTCCCAACCGATCAGCGCCAGCGAGACGATGAGCAGCGCACCCAGTGTTGCGCTGATGACGTAGCGCGGCGTCATGATTTGGCCTTGGCGGCCGTTTTGCTCGCGGCTGGCTTGGTATCGGACGGCGGCGCAACTGGCGTAATGGGCACCAGCCCGGACACGTCAAACTGCACAAACATTTCCGGCTCAAATCCGGGCTGTGGTTTGAACCCGGATGGAACCTGTGCGCGCACGGTCAGATTATCGAGGAACAGATAAGGCTCCCGCCCCTCCATGACATGCAATACTTGGCGAAGGTTTTGGATGTTCGCCGTCATTTGGATGGTGGCATTGATTTGCCGATAACCGTTTTCGTCCTTGTGCGGAAGTAACTGTGATGACAATAACCTACCGTTGTTTGCTTCAATGACGCCGCGCGCCAGCTCCTGCAAATCCGCTCCTGCCAAGGCCGCCGTGGCACCCTTGAGAAAGAACTTCTTGGTGTCTTTCGCCTTCAATGCCTCTAGGGCTTTCATTAATGTTGGGCGTAACTCGTTGAGCGATGAGTAGCTACGCTGCTGCCGTGCCAGTTGCGCCGCGCGGGAGTCGTAATGATCGTAGAGCCACCACGCCGGAAACGCGATCGCCGCGAACCCGATCAGCAATGTGGCAATCAACAGCGCAATGGCTGCGTTTCGATTCGCTGTCGGGGTCAATCGCCTGAACGGTGAAGTCGGCGCCGCAGTAGTTGCCGTGAAGGTCGCTTGCGTGGCGCTCATGGCGCAGCCTTGATAGCGAGGACCGCAGGTGCAGCGAACGGCGGCTTGGTGAAATTTGATGTCACGGGATTGCTCGGCTTTTCTGCTCGCGTGGTTTTGCCTGGTCCTGCTGCAGCAGCCGGCAAAGTCGACGTGGACGGCTGGGTTTGCACAGACCCAGTCGTCGCCGGGGCCGTCTTCCCTGTGGCAGGCGGCGCGGCATTTTCTGGCAGACCAGCCTTGGGTAATGTGGGCGCAACTGGTGCCGCAGGTAGCGCGATCAAATCGATCAACTCAGGAAGCTGACGCGGCTTTAACTCAGTGGCGATCTGGAAACGCTCCGTGTTGGGCTGCGACCCACGAGTGGTCTGCGCACGCTGTGTGGTGTTTTGTAGAAGTGGCGACTGCTCAAGCAGCTCAATCATCTTCGAAGCAGCGGCGGCTTCGCCAATGAGCTGTACCTCGCGCACACTGCGGTTCGCTTTGTTGCCACCGGGCGGGGATTTTATTTCTAAACTCTGCAGCCAAGTCGTGTCGGGAGACAGCCGCGAAAGTTCTTCGATAACATCGATGGCAGCAAAAGCTTGGTGTTTCCTGGTCGTCGCGAATTGATACTCCTGCAACAGGCGCTGGAATTCCGTTTCAATCTTCCGCGTCGCTTCGGCTTCGCTACGCGCCTTCTCGACCATCGGTGTCAGCGTCTGCACGGTCGCATAGCGTTGCAGCGTCGGCACCATCATTGCGGCAAGAATGAGCAGCACCAGCGCTGCAAGCAACAGCAGATTCGCCTTTTGTAATCGACTAAGGCGGCGCGAACGACGTTCCGAGACCGATAGCAGCTCCAGCGGCACGCCTTCTGTAGCGCCAGCAATCACCACGGAGTACACCGCCCCGCCGGCAGCGCGCACCCGCTCAAGCAACGGCGCAACAACCCGACGCAAAACAATCGTCAGCTCAACGTCAATCTTGGCCACGCCATCGGCTGCCTCGTAGCGGCGTTCAATCCGATGCGCTAAATAAATTTGATCCGCTGTAAACGGCGTCTGGCGATCGAGGTCGTTCTCGATGACCGCACCAAGATTCTCTTCAACAACGGCCGGATAGGCGACACTCTTTCGAAGTACAAGGGCTATGTCAACCAAAATCCGCACGTCTCGTCCCGCAATTCGAGGTGGCAATGGCGTGGTGGGCTGTGCCGTCTCCGTGCCGGCTGTGAGCTGGATGTCGACCGTATCAGCGCGATCGACCCAATATTTGTCGAGCCACGGGCGAAATACACCCCGTAGCTGCGTGCTCCACCAACGCCAGAAATTCACCACGCCACGCGGCACAGCGATGCGCAGCGCGGCATTGGCAGGACGGCTGGTTTCGGCAGAAGAAGGGGTAACGGCGGACATAAGACCCGCATCTTACCTTTATGGGGCCTTAATCGGCGAGACTGCCTTGCCGAGTGCAGACGAGGACGTGTTACCAGATGTTGCAGCGTCGCCATCCGCAGACAACGCCAAATCAGGCGAATTTGGCAGATCACGCCCCTCCTTCCAAGAAAGATAGGCGTACGGACGCTTGGGGTCGGTGTAACGACGCACTACCACCTCGCGGACAAAACGATTCCCGTCGGCAAATGTAGCTTCCGTGCGGATGCGCACCGGCGTTTGGTTGTTGGAAGTGCTGCGGAATAGGTTTTGTTGAAAATTCGGGATCGGGCGACGGGAGGCGCGGGCGATGTCGCGCCGCGTGAGGTATTCGTCAATCGCCTCGTCACTCACATTCGGCAGGGCACGCAATACTTCGCGGGTCGCGATTTGCTCGTTGATGCCGGGCTGTCCGGAGTACACGGTAATCCATGGCGAGATTCTCGCATAGATTTCGGGCGTCATGCCGAGCACCAATTTGAGTTCCTCGGTCGACTGAAACAGCGCGTTCGCTGGGCCGTAGGAAAGGCCCGCCGCATTATATTCGGGTGCCTCCGCACCCTTTAGTCGCCGATTCGAGTCCGAATCCCGCCAATCGGCGATGGCGTCCACCAATTTTGTGGCGTCTTCCTCCGGCACCCCTTGGGATAGCAGCAGCCCGCGCATCAGCGCATCGTTAGCGCGATTTATGTCGATTCTGCCCGTTTCGTCCTGCATGGTGATGTTCACAACAGTATCGCGGTACGACCATTCCCGGCTGCTGCCGTCGGTATTCCAGCGGCCTTCAATGTTCTGCGGCTTGTAAAGCTCATACAGCGCCCTCTGCAAGCCGGCATCGGCCAGCGCTTCAGATTTCACACGCGAAAGCGAGTTGGCAACGACGTTCACGTCCGTGCGCATGGTCTGGATAAACGACGCTGCAATCACCATTAAGAGCGTGATGATCCATAGCACAATGATGAGCGCAACACCGCGCAGGCGTTGTTGATAATGCACACGGTTCATCTCGCCCTCGGACCGCATTGACGGGTGAAATTGCTGGCAAGACAGCCGGCTTCCTCGCCGACCTTCAGTGCAAACACCATCTCGGGGGCGTCACGACTGCGATTGGTTGCAACCTTGAAGCGAATAAGGGTCGGCAGTCTGGCCAGATCACGCCACTCTTCCCGCCAAGTCGGCTCGGCGATGTCAGTCTCGGCACCAAAATAGGCGATCTCGAAGGCGGTCACGTTGTCCATCAAGCGAACCGGCGGTACGGGTGGAGCGGTGCTGAGTTGTTCGCGGGTCGGCGAGACCAGCGCATCAAAGTTTTGTGCGGCACTATCAAATGGCTGTCGGTTTAATTGCAATATTCCACCATCCGCGACCGCCAGTTCCGCCCATTGCAATCCACCGGCAGCGCCGTTCTGTAAGGACGCTTCGAGATTAAGCGACGTCACGTAGCGCAGGTTGGTGCGCGATCCTTCAAAAGCGATGTAGGGCTGCGCAATGCCGCGCCACCTGGTCGGAAAAATCTGTCCCAACTCACGTCGCAGGAAGCGTTCCACCCCGCGCAAATCGGCTGCCTCTGACACGCGCGCCTCGCCAGCATCCCATGCTCTCACGCCCACATTGAGCGAGGCATAAATCATGCCCATCATCGCCGCCATCAGGGTCATGACCAGCAAAATTTCGATCAGCGTGAATCCCGCATTTTGTCGGAATTTCTTCACGCCACCGGCTGCAAAGATCAGGCGCGTCGGCTTCACACGCGCGGTCCGATCTTCATCGTGTTGAGCGTGACTGCACGCTGGCGCCCATCGTCGGTTTTGAACGTCACACTGAGCTCGATTTCATACAAGCGCACAAACAGCAGTGAATCGATATCGACGTTGCCGAGCGTTGTGGTCGGCGCGGTGGGTGCCAGCGTCGAGGCAGATGTACCGCCCACGCCAGTGGCTTGCGCATTCGCCAGCGCGGCCGTTTCCAGCGTGGAGGGTGTCGCCGGTTCATTGGCGGACACATAGGCGCGCACCGACATGGTCCAGCCAAAATCATCGTCGAATTGGCCGCTGGTATCGCCCTCCGACAGCACCTCTTCGACGCCGATACTCGCGAGTCGGGATTCGGCCAGCATCGCCGCCTTGGCATAACGGTCGGCCAAGTCAGCACCATTCACGCCGCGTGAAAAGATCTGCATAATGATGCCCATCGCCAGCGCCAACAGCGTCAGCGCTACCAAGATTTCCAACAAGGTAAAGCCAGCACTCGCGCAGCGAGTGCTGCCCCGGCGGAGGCCGGGGCCCAATTTCTCCCCCTCCGCGCAGCGAGTGCTGCCCCGGCGGAGGCCGGGGCCCAATTTCTCCTCCTCCGCGCAGCGAGTGCTGCCCCGGCGGAGGCCGGGGCCCAATTTCTCCCCCTCCGCGCAGCGAGTGCTGCCCCGGCGCAGGCCGGAGTTCAACTCCTTCACGGAGCAAGTGTGGGCCCGGCAGAGAGGCGCGCTTTGGAAAACCCTAGAAAAGACGGGTATTCCCACGCATTTTTGCCTGAAAATACCCATCGATCCTAGCCTTTTGGCGCTTGAAGATCGGCTACCGTCACCCGACCGGTCAACCAATCGACGTCGATGGCAAACTCTCGTGCGTTTCCCGCCTCACCCGCCGCGACCGTGACTCGACCGCCATTTGAAGACCCATCCGGGTAAAAGCGGAAGCTAGCGGTCTGTTCGTTGATTTGATCGGCCTGCGCGGTGAACAGCCTCAATATCAGCTGTTGATTGAGCGTGTAGATCTTGTCTTCATAGGTCGTGGTGAATTCACGACTCTCGACGTTGACCGTCACAAACGCATCCCGTCGCGTATTGATGGCCGAATCGCGCGCGAGTTTCATGGCAGCGGCAATTGCACGGACGTTGGACTTTAACTCAGCGCCCGAAACACCACTGCCCATCATGCGCGGCACGAGCGTGAACATCAGGGCGATCAGCATCACCACCAACACCAGCTCGAGCAGCGTAAAGCCCAAACTCCGGCCTAAGCGCGCCGTAGGGATGCCCCTAAGCCGTATCACGCGCCGCTACCCGCCATTAGCGGCGACAGATCAATCCCAAGAGCGGACATCCCGATCAGCACCCTCGCCGCCTTCTTTTCCATCTGCGCCAAGTGAAGTCAACTCAAACGGGCGATTGGCGTCGCCCGGCGACTTGTAAATCATATCGTTATTCCAAGGGTCTTTTAGCGCGTCCGCATTCCTCACATACGGGCCATTCCAGTTGGTCGCCGAACCGGGATTCACCAGCAACGCCCGCAATCCTTCCGCCGTGGTCGGATAGCGTCCCGTATCGAGTTTGTACGTATCAAGTTGAGCTGAGATATCGCTGATGCGCCCCTTCGCCAAGCCGGATTTCGCCTTGTCGCCTTGCCCAAAAATCCGATTACCGGCCCACGCCACTACGAGGCCGATGATCGTAATGACGATGATGATTTCAATCAGTGTGAATCCATTGCGACGCATGTTTTTTACCTTCATGACAAGCTCTCTATAAAGATCAAAATTTGATGTCCATCATGCCAAGCATCGGATCTAGCAATAAGAACATGATGCCAGCGATAAATCCCGCCAAGAAAATAATCAACACTGGCTGCAGCAACGCCAACGCCCGCTTAATCAGCAGCGCCACTTCGCGGTCGTAGACGTCAGCAACTTGATACAACATTTCACTAAGCTTGCCGGTTTCTTCGCCGACCGAGATCATCTGCACTGCAAGCTTCGGAAATACGTTGGTCTCTAGCATCGGTTTGGCAAAACCGCGGCCCTCCTTTAGTTCACGTGCGACAAATTCAAGCGCGTCACGGAACACCGCGTTATTGATGGTTTCCTTCAGTATGAACATACTCGACAATAGCGGTACACCGTTCTCCAGCAGCGTTGCGAGTGAGCGCGCAAAACGCGCCATCTCGATACGACCAATCAGCTTGCCGATGATTCCCCAGCCGAGCATACGTCGATCCCAACGCGCTTTGGAGGCCGGCTGTTGAAACGACCGCGATAGCAGCCAAACCGTGCCAAGCGCGACCGCGATCAATATCTGCCAGCTGTCGCGCAGAAAAAAGCTGACGGAAAACAATGCCGCCGTGGCGGTTGATATCGCCGCACCCGATTGCAGAAAAATTTGTTTGAACTGCGGTACCACCACCAACAGAATGAGGCAAATTGACACCAGCGCGCCGCCCAGCAGAAACAGCGGATAGATCAGCGCGGAAACCACCGTGTCACGCAACTCTTTGGCGCGCTCCATATAGTCTGCGAGACGCAATAACACTCCACCTAGCGAACCGCCGGCTTCACCCGCCTTGACCATGTTGACATAAAAGCGTGTGAACACGTTGCGGTGCTGGTCGAGCGCCTTGGATAACGATGAGCCACCGCGCACTTCATTACGAATGGCCATCAGTAACTCGCGCATCCGCGCTCGTTCGGCCAGATTGATCAGGATTTCCAAACTGCGATCCAGCGGAAGACCGGCTTTCAGCAGGGTAGCCAACTCGCGCGTGACAATCGCCAACTCCGCCTGCCCGACATTTTGTGAGGAGAACAACGACAGCACGGCAGACTTGCCGCTGCCTCCAGCAGACGCCGACGTTGTGCCCGGCGCTGCACCTTGCGCCGTCCCCCTAATGGCCCCTTGCGTCGAAACTTCGGCGGCACGAATCGGAATCAACCCGAGCGTCTTGAGATGCGCGATCACGCCATCTTGCGACGCGGCATCGAGCACGCCTTCTTGCATTTCTCCCCCCGGGCTTACAGCTTTGTATTGGAACAGCGGCATCGCAATATCACTTATTCCCAAAAAGATTCAGCACGCCGCAACAAGGAGGTGCAATTACACGCGAGCACACCAATAGCGCCGCCCCCCTTACCAGTGGCAAGGCGGCTTGTCTGTATGTGCAGCAATCCTGATACGCCGTCAATGCCATTTCGATTGTTAGTCTTCGCGAGTGACGCGTAACACCTCTTCTATGGTCGTCACGCCTTGAACGGCCTTTTTCAGGCCGTTTTCGTACATGGTCTCCATGCCCTCTGCCACGGCGGCGTGGCGCATCTCAGAGGCGGTACCGTGTTTCATCACAAGGCTGCGAAGGTGATCTGTCATCGGCAAGACTTCCATGATGCACTCGCGGCCCAAATAGCCGGTATGGGCACAATGCTCGCAACCCTTGGCATGAAACAGGGTCACACGTTCCGCTTTTGTGAAGCGCTTCAGCCCCATTTGCTCAACGACTTCATCAACAGGGAAATACCGCGTCTTGCAGTGATTGCACAGCCGCCTGACGAGTCGCTGCGCCTGTATACCAATCACGGTTGAAGTCAACAGATAGTCATCAACCCCCATATCGATCAGCCGATTGATTGTCGAGGCGGCGTCGTTCGTGTGTACGGTGGACATCACCAAGTGCCCCGTCAAGGCGGACTGCACGGCTATCTGAGCGGTTTCCAAGTCACGAATTTCACCAATCATGATGACATCCGGGTCCTGGCGGACGATGGACCGCAGCGCATTAGCAAAAGTCAAGTCAATTTGCGGTTTTACCTGAATTTGGTTGATGCCGGGCATTTGATACTCAACCGGATCTTCGACGGTTAGAATTTTGACGTCGGGCTGATTCAGGCGGTCGAGCGCGGTGTAGAGCGTCGTGGTCTTGCCAGAACCTGTCGGCCCGGTCACAAGCAATACACCGTGCGGCTGCGAAAGCAAATCGAGAAACACCTTCAAGTTCGTGTCGTCAAATCCAAGTGCGGCAAAATCCAGCGCCACACCACCCTTGTCAAGGATGCGCATTACCACCGATTCACCGTGCATGGTGGGTACCGTGGACACACGCAGATCAATCTCCTTGCCCTGTATGCGCAACTTGATGCGTCCATCCTGCGGCAAACGGCGCTCGGCGATATCAAGGCTCGCCATGATCTTGATACGCGAAATTACCGCGGCCGATAGTCGGCGTGGTGGTGATTCGGTCTCGTGCAACACGCCATCGATGCGATATCGCACAATCAAGCGGTTCTCGAATGGCTCAATGTGAATATCAGACGCCCGGCGTTCCAGAGCGTGGTTGATGACCAAGTTTACCAACCGGATGACCGGCGCTTCCGACGCGAGGTCCTTAAGATGCTCGATATCACCAAACTCTTGCTCTTCATCGCGGGTCGCAATGTCGTCAACAATTTGCCCCATCGACGATTTGCCGGCACCGTAAAGCCGTTCGTAGACGACATCGAAGTCGTTAGCAGTGAGCAGTTTAGGAACAACTTTTTTCCCCGTGGCGGCGGCAAAGGCTTGAACGGTAAAAGTATCTTGCGGGTCGACCATTGCAAGCACCAGTTCTCCGTCGTGGTCGGCAACTGGGATCGAGCGCGCTTCTTGAATGAAACGCGAGGAAACCGTTTCTTCCAAGACGGGCAACTCAGGAAATTCACCCACTTCGATCATCGTCCACCCGTGCTGTGCGGCTAGCGCCACGGCGAGCTCGCGGTGGGACAACATTCCCATCCTCGTCAGAATTGAACCGAGCTTTTCCCGGCTACCAGCGGCGCGAGCCGTTTCCTGCACCTTTAGGGCGCGTTCGAGGTTAGCGCTATCCAGCTTGCCACGCGCAACCAGCAACTCACCGATACGGGCGGTCCCTTCAGCGGTCGCCGGGGTGTTGTGATCGAAGGTAGATTCGGTGTCAGCAATCAAGGGATGACTTTCGTCGAAATTTTAAGCTGGCGATCGGAACCAAGCTCGGCGCAAAGCCGGTCAGCGGCATACAGCGAAACCTGTTGTTGAGTATAGCAGCGGCTCTGTTTCACTTATCCAATGGTGGCGCGGAACTACCCGTTTGAACGCCCGTATTGGTAACCGTGTGTTTCAACGGCATTGGCGTCCGGGCCCCCTTCGCAGTCGCCATGGACCGACATCATGCTTCCGCACGCATCGTTTCCACCAAAAGCGCAACAAACTGCGGTAACACCGCGACGGTATCAAATTCAGCGCTTACATGCGCGCGGGACTCGCTGGCAATGCTGGTGCGGAGCGCTTCGTCTTCCAAAAGTCGCGTAATCGCCGCCGTCCACGCCTCCACCGTGTCATCCGCGAACAACCCAGTAACACCGTCGCGCACATAACTTGTATACGGTTCTGCTCGGGAATAAACACCGGCGGCACCTGCAGCCGAAATCTCAAGGTATTTATTCGGGCACTTTGACTCCTCAAAGCGGGTGCGTCCAACCGGAGCAACCAACACATCCGGCGCGGCGGCAACAACGGTGGCGGCGTACGCGTTGTAGTTAAACTGATATGGCTCAAAGTGCACACGTTCGGCCGACAGAGCTACGAATTCGTCCGGGAGCGAATTCGACATGACAAAAATATCGACGTCGTTACGGCTTCGCGCAGTCTTTACCAACGCTTCGAAAGCAACCGTGTTTTTACGCAGGCTTCCGACATACCCGATTTTTTTTCGGCGCAAGCCCTTTGTTGGGCTTGGCCTTGTCGGAAATACGCGAAGATCAACATTGGTGGGAAGCGTAACAACGCGCTTGGCATGCGGCCTTAAATCGTTGGCGAGCGGATCGCGGTAGGTCAGGACGATATCCGCCAGACCGATAAGTGTGAGGAAATTTTCGTAGGGTTCCGCGCCTGGAGAAAAAATGCGGGCGTATTCATCCCATTCACGCCCCAGCCAGAACCAATTGTCATCAAGCATATACATCGTGCGAATACGATGACCAGTACATTCCCTCATCAGCGCAACACCGTTGGCACTGCGCACACGACTAAAGATCACCAAATCACAGCCTTCGAGATCTTCTGCCGTGGCACGTTCGTCCAAGACGGCGCGCCAGTTGAGCACTCGCCAGCTACGCATCTGCGCAAAATAGTTGAAGAAGCACAGTTGGTTATGCGCGGGCTCATTCACGCCACCAACCACCATGATTTCCAGTGGTCGGCCGCGTTCTGCTACGAATCGATGAAAGCTCTGCTGCAAGAACGTCGGCAACATCCGCCAGCTTGGGGACTTCGCTTGTAGTGCAGATAACGAGGCAATACTACCCGCCAGATTGTTTAATTCATCTTCGCGCGCGGGTGTCATGCGCCGCGCTTCTGCCTCTAGCTGCATCAATTTCTGCAGACTGATTTCCGGCGGTGCAGCCTGTAGTGTGCTAAACGAGAATTGATGCCAATTTGGCCCCGGCACCGGCTGTAATTGAATGGATTCAATCTTTCGCGACCGGCTGACGCGCAGGCAAAACTCCCACCACCACATACGTTGAAGACTTTCCGCCTCAGTGAAGCCGCCAACTTGACGAATCACCTCCCGCCGCGTCATGGTATTGCTCATCGGAACGAGGTCGAGCATCTGTAACCATGCGTGTGGATAGTCGCTCGAAAATTGGTCGTTCTGATGAACTAGGTACGATTCGTTCGCAGCGGAGCGCCCATCGCTTGCGCTCCGGTAGCCGGAAACTGCATCGGCCGGCATCGAGACAAGGATGTCACGCCACGCGGCCAGGTTTGCGTACCAGGTGCTGATTTCACTCCCAATACCAAGGAACGCACACCAGCTGGAATCGATCATTTCGACGGCCGCGTTAGCCATTCTTCCCGGATGATCAGTCGTAGCGTCGAGCAAAACAGTCTGCGCGCCAGGAATATCCAATTCTTCTGCCGTTAGCACTCTGCGCCACGCCGGCCCATCAACCACCAACTGTATCTGGATGGCATGGGCGTCGCGTTCTGCGTAATAGCGCAAATCAAACAATAGCTGCTTTGCCTGAGCCGCCAGCCGATCAACATCTCCCACGAAGAGTACGGTCAGGCCGATTGTTGGTGCCGGCTGCAGTGGGCGGGAGCGTTGAGTGTTCGCCGACATGGCAAGTTAACTCAGCCCGAGTTTGCGGTTTTGTTGGGCGGCAGGCTTGTCGGGCGCCCAAGCGCATGGTGTTTGTACGCGTTGATAATGGCATTGGTCGGGCCGTCTTCAATCACGCGCCCGTGGTCCATCCACACCGTCCGATTGCAATACTCACCGAGCAAATCCAGGCTATGCGACGAAAACACCAGAATTTTTCCTTGCTCCATGAATTCGCGCATGCGCACATTAGCCTTTTCGGTGAATGCCAGATCCCCCGCACCCATCACTTCGTCGAGCAACAAGATTTCAGGGTTCACCGAGGTCGATACCGCAAAGGCAAGCCGCACGAACATGCCTGTTGAATAGGTGCGCACTGGGTAGTCAAGGAATCTTCCAAGCTCTGAAAAACTTGCAATTTCAGGCAGCTTCGCTTCAATCTCGTCTGGCTGCATCCCGAGCAACATGGCACGAATGCGAATATTCTCCCAGCCTGAACGGTTGTACTCAAAGCCGGTTGCAAACTCAAACAGCGGGCAGACTCTGCCGATGGTGCGCGCGCGACCGGAGGTCGGTGGATAGATACCCGCCATCACTTTCAACAACGTCGATTTGCCAGCACCGTTGTGGCCGATGAGTCCGACACGCTCCCCGGCTTTGACCTCCAGACTCAAGCCGCGCAGTGCTTCGACTACATTTGCCTGCCGCGGGGTACGATTTTTCAGGTTCGCCAAAAACCCCTTCAACGTGTGCCCGTCGGCCGCAGTGCCGATATCAAATTGCACGCCAACATCTTTAAGTGTAATTGACAGCTCGCTCATAGGATGTACACGATTCGGCGATCTAGCCGGTTGGCAATGAACAGTGCCACCAGCGCGGCGATCAACATATACAGAACAGCCGTGACATATACTTCGACCGGCGCTGGCTTGAGCTCAGTCAGCGGGTAGCGCATCAGTTCGATTAGGTAGTAGAGCGGGTTGTACTTATAAACGAAATCGAGGCCACTCTTCTTGAGTGTGTCGACGGTAAAGAAGATCGGGGTGACGAACATCAGGACTTGTAGCAACGCTGTCATACCGTGTGGCAAATCACGAAAGCGCGCAGATGCGTAGGCCATGATGAATGCATGCAAATAAGCCACAATGAGCACAAGCGCCAGCCCTGGAAGCGCCCACAGCATACCCATGCCAATCCGCTGCCCCATGGCCAGGGTTACAATAAAAAAAATTACTACGCCAATGGCAAACGGTACACTCGCATTCACGATCACGCGCAACACGTATATCTGTTTTGGATACGTGAACTGTTTGATGTAACCTTCGGCAAAGACGAACGCGTTGCCGCCGTCGATGATGGTTTGACTTAGAAATCCCCAGCAAACAAAACCGATGGTGAGATACGGCAGATAGGTGTCGAGAGGCCTCTGAAAGAGCGTGCCATAGATGATACCCATTCCTCCTACCCACATGGCGAGGTTCAACAAAATCCAGGCCGGGCCGACGAATGATTTGGCAAAGCGGTTGCGGACATCAGCCATGCCCAAATGCCACCAGACACGCCAATTCTTCAGGGCAGTGATTTGATCGCGTCTAAGTTTGCGTAACGGAGTCATGCTGCGCGCAGCTCCATGAGCACCAAGCCATCATGTTCGCCATGCTTTGTGAACCCGAGTGATTCATACAGGCGAATGGCGCGGGCGTTGTCTGACAGCACCTCAAGGTAGACGCGCTGCAAACTCAACTCGCTAAAAGCAAAGTGCACCAGCGCACCAATCGCGTCGCGTATGTAGCCCTTCCCCGAGATGCCGGGTGCTGCGATAAAACGACCGACCTCAGCCTCACCCGCTTCACGATCGATGGCGTAAATTGAAACTTGCCCGACCGGCGCGCCCGTCTCGTTTTCTTCGACGACAAACATAAACGCGTCGTCGACAAGCTGGTGCTTAGTAAACCATGCGCGGTGGCTTTCAAGGCTGACCACATCCGACTGCTTGAACCAGCGACGTACCTCGTCGCGGTTGCGCCACATCAGCGTCGTTTCCAAATCGTCTTCTGCCAATAGGCGCAACCGGACGTTAGACGCTTGGATGGCAGGGCCAATGGTTTGCATGACAATCTTCTTTTAAACAATCGCTTATTTCGCTGCCAGTTTGACCACTTCGTCGATGACGCGATCAACGTCGGCATCGGTTAATCTAAGGTGGAGTGGCAGTGAAATGATTTCGTCCGACGCCAGTCGCGCCCTAGGACACGTGCCGTCGCCGTAGGAAAACATACGGTACAAGGTGTTGTCCCGATAGTGTACGCCGGGGAAGATGCCTGCCTGATTCAATGCTTCCATCAACTCATCGCGATTATTGACTCGTATTTGAAACAGATGCGTTGCCGATTCGCAGGAAGGTGGGACGGGAATGGTGCGAATGTTTGAATGTGGTGCAAAACCTGCGCGGTAGCGGCTCGCAATCTCACGTCGGCGTGCATTGTCCTCGTCAAGATACTTCAGTTGGACTAACGCAATCGCAGCCATGATCGAATTGCCGTGGTATTTGTAGCCGACATATTCGACGTCGTACTTCCACATGTAGCTTCCTTGGGAGGCGGCGCGTGCGTAAGTGTCTTTATTAATGCCCAGCCAGGTCAGCTTTCGCGCAACTTCGTCGTCGGCCGCGTCCCGGAAACAGACCATACCTGCATCGGCGGTCGGCAAGTTTTTCAACGCCTGATAACTGAATACTGTCACATCGGCGTCAAACCCTACATGTTTCATTTGACCGCCATCCCTCATCCGGGTTCCGGACATGTGTGCGGCGTCGAGAATAATCGCTAGTCCCCGCTCGCGGCACAACTTCACCACCTCGTCATATTGGCCGGGATTGCCACCCATACCAACAAACAACACCGCCCGCGTTTTTGGCGTGATCTTAGCAGTCACATCTGCCGCATCAAGACAAAGAAATTCGTCAACATCCGCAAACACGGGCTTCATTTTCGCGTACAAAATCGTGTGGCTGTCTGAGACAAACGTCAAAGGCGTGGTGATAACTTCGTCGCCATCAGCCCAGCCGTGTTTGCGCTTTAGTACTTCTACCGCAAGGTGTAGGCCAACAGTTGCCGAATTCAAGAAGTGAGCATGTGGAAGCCCAGTGTAGCGCTTCCACGCCTCCTCGAACGCCACCGTCTTGTATCCCAATCCGGTCCAACCCCTCTCAAGACATTCGCGAATCTCAGCCAGGCACTCATCGACGCGGAAAGTCGGTACGAAGACCTGCACTGGCGGCAGTTTTGGTGTGGCCGCAATTTCTTCCGTGAGTGTCGCGCGCTCTGTGATGCAGTCGGCAAGTTGCGTCTGCCAGTCGCGCGTAACAATGCCTGCGGCTTCCAGTTTTTCGTGCGACAACACTGAGTAAGCCGGGCGCTTCGCCGGCGCGTTGTACTGCGCGCTACTGATCGCATCAACTTGCTTGATCTTGCGTCCGGCATCGCTCGTGTTGGAAATTATCGCGTCGGCAAATCCGTGCCACGAGGTCACACCCGTAGCAGTGACGTGGTAGATTCCGTTTGGAATCCGCAGTGAAATTTCTGTTGCATCGACTTGCACCATTTGCCGCGTGGCGACGGCAACATCACGTACCCAAGTCGGTGAACCGAGCTGGTCGTTGACGACTTTTAACTCACTTCGCTCACGCGCCAAGCGCAGCATCGTGAGCATGAAATTGTGTCGGCGGTTTGAATACAGCCAGGCGGTGCGCAGAATCAGGTAGCGCTTGGCGATACTCGCAATCGCAAGCTCTCCAGCCAACTTGGTTCGGCCGTAAACGTTTTGCGGATGCACCGGATCGGTCTCGCGATAGGGTGCCTTGCCATCACCGGGAAAGACATAATCGGTGGAGTAATGAATAAGCGCGGCACCAACACGGTTAGCCTCCTCCGCGACGAGCGCCGGCGCAATACCATTGACCTGCATCGCAACCGCGGCGTCACCCTCGGCTTGATCAACGGCAGTGTAAGCAGCGGCGTTGATGATCAGTGCGGGCCGGAGTTCACGCACCTTGGCGCGAATCAAGTCGAGTTTTGTGAGGTCGAGTTGTGTGCGGTCTAGCGCATCCACTCGCACATCGGGCACGCCAGCAAACAGTCCGGCCAGCTCGTAACCTAGCTGGCCGTTTTTTCCGGTGATCAGTACTAGAGGTTTGGACATCGGTCAGGCAAACGTTTCGGCATCAGCCAACAAGCGCGCGTTTGCATCCGCCGCTTTGAGCTGAGGCATTTCACCCGCCGCCAACGGCCACGGCACATTGACTTGCGGATCGTTCCATCGCAAGCTGCGCTCATGTTGCGGGGCGTAGTAGTCGGTTGTTTTGTACAAGAACTCGGCGCTCGCTGAGGTCACCAAAAATCCGTGCGCAAACCCTGATGGCACCCACAGCATGCGCCTGTTTTCTTCCGATAGTGTGGCACAAACATGGCGACCGAATGTCGGTGACGTGCGACGCAAATCCACCACCACATCGAAGACCTCGCCAGCTACAACACGAACTAGCTTCCCTTGCGGCTGCAGAATTTGATAGTGCAAACCGCGTAACACGCCGCGCACACTCTTTGAATGGTTATCTTGGACGAACGTCGCGGCGATGCCCGTCAACTCGGTAAAGCGTCGTTCGTTGTAGCTCTCGAAAAAAAATCCGCGCGCGTCGCCATACACGGTTGGTTCGATAATCTTAACGTCGGCGATTTCAGTGTCGATCAACCGCATTAGTAGAGCACCTCCGACAGCATGCGCTTCAAATACTGTCCGTATTCATTCTTGCTCATCGGTTGCGCCAGCACTTCCACATCAGCCGCGCTAATCCAACCCTGCCGGTAGGCAATTTCCTCTGGGCAAGCGACCTTAAGCCCCTGACGGCGCTCAATGGTTTCAATGTACTGCGACGCCTCAAGCAAAGACTCGTGCGTTCCGGTATCGAGCCACGCCATGCCGCGTCCCATCGTCTCGCAGTTCAATGCTTGTTGCCTTAGATACAACCGATTCAAATCAGTGATCTCAAGCTCACCTCGCGTGGAAGGCTTGAGAGACTTGGCAAGCTCGCACACGTGCCGATCGTAAAAATAAATCCCCGTCACTGCATAGCGCGACTTCGGTTGCGCTGGCTTTTCTTCAAGCGACACTACTCGTCCGTCACGATCAAACTCGGCAACACCATAGCGCTCTGGATCAGTCACCGGATAGGTAAATACCGTCGCGCCGCTTTCTCGCGCCGATGCCCGCCGCAGCATTGTCGTCAGTTCGTGCCCGTAAAAAATGTTGTCGCCCAAAATCAGCGCTGAGTTTGAATCGCCGATAAAGGACTCGCCGATCACGAATGCCTGCGCCAGTCCATCCGGAGATGGCTGCACCGCATAGGAAAGTGACAGGCCCCACTTCTTGCCATCCCCAAGTAGCTCTTGAAATCTCGGTGTGTCCTGCGGTGTGGAGATGATGAGAATGTCGCGAATGCCCGCTAGCATCAAGGTCGTCAGCGGGTAATACACCATCGGCTTATCGTAGATGGGTAAGAGCTGCTTCGATACCACTTGGGTGACGGGATAGAGCCGTGTTCCACTGCCTCCTGCGAGAATAATTCCTTTTCGCACGCTCACGCCGCAGCCCTTCCATATTGTTTTTCAACCCAATGGCGGTACTCGCCACTCGCGACGGCCGCTACCCAGGCACCATTCGCCAAGTACCACTCGACGGTCTTGCGGACGCCGGATTCAAAGTTTTCGTTAGCGCGCCAGCCCAATTCGCTTTCCAATTTTGTTGCATTGATCGCGTACCGGCGATCATGACCGGGACGATCCCTTACATAGGTGATCTGCGCGCGGTAACTTTGTCCATCAGCGCGGGGCGATAGTTCATCGAGCAGATCACAAAGCGTATGAACCACATCGAGATTAGTGCGTTCGTTATTTCCGCCAATGTTGTACGTCTCACCGATTCGACCTTTACTTAGTACGGTGCGAATTGCGGTGCAATGGTCTGTCACATAAAGCCAGTCACGCACATTCTTCCCGTCGCCGTACACCGGCAAGCTCTTGCCCGCCAATGCGTGGCTAATCATGAGTGGAATCAGTTTTTCGGGGAAATGGTACGGTCCGTAGTTGTTAGAGCAGTTTGTCGTAAGGGTGGGTAGGCCATGTGTATGGTGCGCGGCGCGTACGAGGTGGTCTGACGCTGCTTTGGAGGCTGAGTAGGGACTATTCGGCGCGTAGGCGTGTGTCTCGGTGAAGGCTGGCTCGTCAAAGTCTAACGAGCCGTACACTTCGTCGGTGCTGACGTGCAAGAAGCGGAACGCCGCTTTATCCGATTCATCGAGTCCGACCCAGTAGCCACGCGCGGATTCAATCAGACGAAAGGTGCCGACAATGTTAGTTTCGATAAATTCTGCCGCGCCATGGATTGAGCGATCGACGTGGCTCTCCGCAGCAAAGTTGACGATCGCGCGCGGTTTGGCCTCCGCCAACAAACGGTCAACCAGCTCGCGGTCACCAATATCGCCTCGCACAAAGCGGTAACGAGGATTGCTAGACACGTCAGCCAACGACTGCAAATTGCCCGCATACGTTAGCTTGTCAAGATTAACAACGCCATCTTGCTCGGTTGCGAGCCATTGGCGGATAAAGTTCGAACCAATAAAACCTGCGCCGCCTGTAACGATGATCATGACGTTCCGTACTTACCTAAACTCCTCATTTTATCAGCGGCTTTTTATAGTGCGAAAATATTGCGCTGGTCGTATTGGTACCAAAAAAACTCGGGGAAGTTAGGGCTTTTTGTCCAGTTCGATCAATTTTGCGTACTTGGCAAAGGCTGCAAAACATCCCACTGCGACATGCGCAAAGCCTGGTCCGCCGTCGAGGAAACCTCTTCTCAGGATGTAGAACTTGACGAATCGCGACAGGGGACTTAAAACCAACTTCGCGTAACCCGCGCGAACGCCCTGGGCGTATAGGGCCTCTGCATGCAGGGTTGAGTAACGGTTTTGTTTCTGCAAGTAGGTGGCAACGTCTTCGGCCGAATCATGCAGGAGGTCGCCTTTGAGGTGACCAATAGCTTCTGTAGTGATCACCGTTTCGTGGACCGGATCGTTACTCCAACCTGCATACTGGCGATGAAACAGCCTGAGCGACCAATCTGGATAACCCTCGCCGTGAGCCAGCCAGCGCCCCAAGAAGCGGTTTCGTCGCGCCATCTTGAAGGCGTGGATGGTGCCGTTGGCGACCACTTTTCGAATACTCGCTTCAAGCTCGGGCGTAACACGTTCGTCAACGTCCAGGCATAGCACCCAGTCATTGCGGGCGGCAGCGACCGCGAATTGTTTCTGCTTGCCAAAACCCAGCCAGGCTTTCTCAATCACCCGGCAACCGCGCATCTCTGCGATAGCGCGGGTAGCGTCCACCGATCCCGAATCAACTACCAGCACTTCATCGGCAAAGCCAACGCTGTCGATACAATCACCAATCTGGCTGGCGGCATCCTTGGCGATGATGCACACCGATAGTGCGATGTGATCAACGTGGACAGCGACGGGTCGGGGTTCGGTCATGTTGGCCGCAGTTTACGCGAACCTGGTTGACCCGGATTCTGATAACACATCATGCGAGATGCCAGGCGACGTCCGAGCGACGCCCAGACCGTTAAAATGTCGGCATGTCCCCGCCCAAGCGCTTGTTATTGGTCAAACTCTCGTCCCTCGGCGATGTGATTCACAATCTGCCGGTCGTCACCGACATCCACCGCGCGTTGCCTCTGGCAAACATCGAGTGGGCAACTGAAGCGCCGTATGCCGCTCTGGTCGGGCTCCATCCGGCAATTCACGCCGTGCTGCCGGTGCATTTACGGTCACTCAAATCGCGCTGGTACGACCCGGCTGCGTGGAATCGGTTTTTTGACGACAAGCAAGAAATCGCGAACCGCCGCTTCGATCTTGTCATAGATTCGCAGGGCCTTACCAAGAGCGCCGTCGTCGCTAATTGGGCCGACTGCGAGATTGCAGGCTACGACCGCGACAGTATCCGCGAACCTTTCGCCAGCCGCTGGTACCAGCACCGTTATGCGATTGCAAAAGGGATGCATGCGGTTGAACGCAATCGCGCACTCGCAGCGGCGGCTCTCGGTTACAAACTTCAAGGGACTTGCGACTACGGGCTGCCGACGACTTGGCCCCGGCCTGCGGATCTATCCGCAGAGCCGTATGTGGTGTGTTTACATGCGACCAGTCGCGTCGGCAAATATTGGCCGGCAGACTCGTGGATAGAACTCGGCAAGCACTTGAATGGCCTGGGCTTTCGTGTTGTATTCCCTTCCGGTAGCGGCAGGGAATTCGCTCAGAGCCAGTATTTGGCCAACCAGCTTGCGGTGGCGACCGCGCTGCCTAGCAAACCTTTTCCGGAAACCGCAGCCGTACTCTCCCACGCACAAGTGGTCGTCGGGGTGGACACCGGCCTCGCACACTTGTCGGTGGCCCTGATGCGCCCAACCATCGGGCTTTATATCAGCACCGAACCCGCCTTAACCGGACTTTACAGCGGGGGCAAACCGGTTGTGAACCTCGGCGGGGGCAGCCGCGAGAAGTCGGGAACAATTGCCGTTGCGGAAGTCATGCAGCACATCGAGACCTTTTTGGGCGGAGTACCCGGCTAGTGCTGCGCTTCGCTTACACATTGTTGGTGCATCTTGCCATTCCGCTGATCCTATTGCGGTTATGGATGCGAGGGCGCACCGAGTCTGGTTACCGCAAACACGTTGTTGAAAGATTCGGTGGAACTGCTCAAGATGGCGTCGCCAATGGCTCGCCGGTAAAGAGCATTTGGATTCACGCGGTTTCCGTCGGCGAGGTTCGTGCGTCTGCTCCCCTGATCGCCGCCCTTCGCGCGCATTGGCCGGACGCGCAAGTGGTACTGACCTGCATGACACCCACCGGGCGCCGAACCGCATCCGATCTTTTCGGCTCCAGCGTGACAGTTTGCTACTTACCCTATGATTTACCGTGGGCTATCTCGCGATTCATCCGCCGCTGGCAGCCGAAGTTGCTCGTCATCATGGAAACTGAGCTGTGGCCAAATCTGCTTGCGGCGTGCACTTCACGTCATGTTTCCGCATTTCTCGCCAACGCCAGATTATCGGAAAAATCCTACCTAGGCTATGCCGCTTATGCACCGTTACGCGCGCTCGCCAAGCAGGCATTCGGTCAATTCCATACGGTTATGGCCCAATCTGAGGCCGATGCGGTGCGTTTGCGGCATCTCGGTTCCAACAACACCGTGGTTACCGGCAACGTGAAGTTCGATATCGATGTTTTGCCCGCGCTGGTCGCACAAGGCGTCGAGTGGCGTGCGCCTTTTGCAGCAATTGGACGGCATGTCATCTTAGTGGCGAGTACACGCGAGCACGAAGAGGCGGCATTGCTTGACGCTTTTTTGCGCCAATTCATCGAGTTCGCCCAACATGGTCGGCGCCCGCTGTTGGTCATCGTGCCACGTCACCCCTCGCGTTTTGACGATGTGGCGCAGCGGATTGCGGCGCGCCGGCTCTCGCTAGCTCGTCGCAGTCAGGTTTCCCCTCCGCCTGCCGACGTTGATGTCTGGTTGGGTGATTCAATGGGCGAATTGCAGGCGTACTACGCGATGAGCGACTTGGCCATCATCGGCGGAAGTTTTCAGCCGTTGGGCGGACACAACTTAATCGAGGCGGCTGCGCTGGGCAAACCTGCCGTCATGGGGCCGTCGATTTTTAACTTTGCGGAAGCGGTGCGACTCGCGCTTGAGGCGAATGCCATGATCAGCGTTGCGAACGCCGACGCCGCCATGGTTGAGGCCGCCGCACTTTTGGCCTCACCAGAACGCCTGAAGCAGATGGGGGAAAACGCGCTCCTCTTTGCCCGAATGCATCGCGGTGCTACGACTCGCACGGTGGCGATCATCGAAAACGCGTTGCTCGACACTAAGGAACCCTAGTATTGGCGGGCGATTTCAGGCACTTTCGTGCCAAAGAGGTTGTCAATACTAGGGTTTGTGTTTTTACGTTGCCTAGCGTTGCAACAATTGGTTTACTTCGGCGAGATCATCTTCGGTCAATCGACCGGCCGCAGATTTCAGTCGAAGTTGCGCCAGGATAGTGCCGTAGCGCGCTTGTTGCAGATCACGACGTGTTTGGAAGAGTTGCTGCTGAGAATTCAGGACGTCAACGTTTGTCCGCACACCCACATCTTTGCCGAGCAATGTTGAATCAAGCGATGCTTTGGACGAAATGAGTGATGCCTCAAGTGCTTTGACCTGTGCAACGCCACTGGTGACATTGAGAAACGTGGAGCGGACGTTCTGCGCGACACTGCGCTTGCTGTTTTCAAGGTTTTGCTCAGATTGGTCCTTCGCGGACAGGGATTGGCGAATGCGGGACTGCGTGCCGCCACCGGAGTAAAGCGGAATGTTTAGCGACAGTCCTAGCTGGCTAGTTTTCGACACGAGAGAGCCGGAAAGTGTCGGGGTGGCCGATGGAGCGCTGTTGTAGCCATACGATGCCACTAGGTCGAGGGTGGGGTAGTGTCCGGCTTTGCTGCGATCAACCTCTTTGGCTGCAATTTCGTACAAGGCGCGGGCCTGGGCAATGGTCGGACTAGCTTCGTCGGCGGCGGCCACCCATTTTTCGGGGTCAGCGGGGGTCGGCAGTGGTAGCGCGACGTTGTCCCTCAATGCCGAAAGCGACGGTGCTTTTTTACCGATCAACTGCTGAAGGGCGTTTTTCTTGATCTCAAAATCGGCTTGGTCAAAAATTTCTTTTGAAATCGCTAAATCGTATTTGGCCTGCGCTTCATAGGTATCAACAATGGTTGATGTACCGACTTCAAAGTTACGTTTAGCTGCGGCCAGCTGCTCGGCAAACGCCTTCTTTTGGGCCGCAGATAGATCAACGCTATCTTGCGCCAACAGCACATCAAAGTAGGCTTGCGCGGCGCGGGTGATTAGTGACTGTTTGGCGTCGGCAAACGCCGCCTCAGCTTGTTTGACCTGCAACGCCGCCTGATCCACGGCGATCCATGTTTGCATACGGAACAGAGGCTGAGTAAGGGACAATGTATAGCCTTTGTTTGTATAGTCGCGCGACGTTGATGAACCCGCGAATTCGGTTTCGCTTTTCACTCTGGTTACAGAGCCGCCCAGAGCAAGCGATGGCAGCGTCGCGGCACGTGCTTGCGGACTCGCCTCTTTGGCGGCCTCGTAGGCAAACCTAGCGGCGGAAAACACTGGGTCTTGTGCGATGGCGTCCCGATAGATCGCCATCAGATCAGCGGCGGATGCGCAGAACGTGCTGGCGAGCATTGTTGCGGCAAACAAGCCACTTACGGTGCGACGAAGAATGAGGTTTTTCATATGAGCTTTTGACCTAGAGGCAAGTGGTGTGGGTGGCAGTTGCATGCAGCGCGCCGGTGGTTTGGCAGCCCCGCGGTGTTTAGTAAACGCAGTGCGGTTTGCGATTAATAAAGCGGTACAGCCGGGTCGACTTCTCTCGACCATGCGTCAATACCACCTTGTAGATTATGAAGGTTCTCGAAGCCTTGTTGCTCTAAGTATGCGACGACTTGCCGACTTCTAACCCCGTGATGACAGATTACGACGGTAGGATGCTTTGAACTAATCTCTTGGATGCGCGATGGAATTTCGCCCATCGGCAGATGCGTTGAACCGGCAATGCTGGCAAATTGGAATTCCCAATGCTCACGAACATCGATAAGCCTCGGCCGCACATCAGGTGCGCCCTGCATGAGTAGATTCAGGTCTTGCGCAGTAAGTTGGCGCATTTAAAAGGCAAAGCGCGACGGCTGTTCTGCGTTAATCAGCGGCGCGAGGACAGTCTCAAACAGCTCAAGCGCGATCGTGCTTTGTTCGCTGGTCTTGGTGTAGAGCATTGCTTTCATCGCCGGTGCATCGCCAATGACGGCAAACAATCGCCCGCCGACCGCCAAATGCGGCAGATAAGCGATAGGCAGAATGGGTAGTGACCCGGTGAACACGACAACATCAAATTGTTGCGATGGTTCGACAAAATTGGCAGGAGAACGTGCGGCGTCGCCGATGGTGACTTCCACGTTGCCGATTCCGGCAGCGGCAAGGTTGGCGGCCGCGCGCTCGGCGAGCGTTTCAAAGTATTCGATTGAGGCGACTTTGGCTGATTTTTTTGCCAGCAACGCGCTAAGATAACCTGAGCCGGTGCCAATCTCCAATACGCGTTCATCCGCCTTCGGGGCGACCGCTTGCAATATTCGGGCCTCGAGTTTCGGCGTCATCATGGTCTGCCCTTCGCCGAGGGGAATTTCCATGTCAACAAACGCCAATGCCCGGTACGCGGCGGGTACAAAGTCTTCGCGCCTTACTGAGAACAGCAATTCGAGCACCGACTGGTCGAGCACCTCCCATGTACGGATTTGTTGTTCAACCATGTTGTAGCGAGCTTTTTCGATGTCCATGAAGGTTGTGGTGCTGGTCGTTTGGGTGCACAATTTTAACAAATAGACCTTGCTGCCCTATTTGGCGGCGTGGCTGCCCGAGGCATGCTCCGGCACTGTGGCGCGGAGCGAATGTATCAGCATATCGGTGTGCGTCTGCAGGTACGCTTTGGGGTCGATATCTTTGGCGCCACACACATCGAAGGAATGGCGCCACAACATCAACATGACTACCGGCGCAGCGCAGATGCGCGGTACGTAGTCCATCGGCATCGCGCGAAATTCGCCAGCTTTGATGCCGCGTTCGATGACATAAACAAACAAGCCCATGGCGCGGGTAATCACTTCGTCGTGATAAAAAGCGGCAAGTTCGGGGAAGTTGCCCGACTCGGACATCATGAGCTTGGTGATGCCGCCCAGCTTGGTGCCGCCGATCTGATCCCACCAGGTATTGATCAGATGACGCATCAGATCGGCTGAAGTGCCATCATAGGCGCGCATGTAGGCCTCGCCCTCCGCGATACGCGATACAATGCCCTCTTGAATGACGCTTTTGAACAGCGCTTCTTTACTGTCGAAATACAAGTAGAGGGTGCCCTTTGAAACACCGGCGCGTTTTGCAACGTCGTCCAGCCTGGTCGCAGAAAAGCCTTTCTCGATAAACAGATCGAGCGCGGCGGCGGCAAGTTCGCCAGGCCGCGCATCTTTGCGACGCTCCCAGCGGGGTTCAATGAGTTTGGCTAGCGGGCACATGAGACCACTTTAATGACTAACAAGTCAGTAAGATACGCCAAGCCAGCATTTCCGTCAACTTTGCGCATCGGCCGCATCTCTTGTATCACTTCTTTCATATTTCTCAGCTCCGTCCCGTGATTTCACGTCTCCTCCGATCTGCCAAACAACACTGCGCGCAATTCATGATTGGGCACATTGTTCTGGTTGCGATGGCACCCTGGCTTCACGCCCATTCAGCCGAGCCGATTGCACAGGATGTGGGTTTTCACTTGTTTGTTGCCACTGAGGACAACCGCGTGGGGTTGTGCCCGAAGTCGGGGGAACAAAAGCCTGTTCTCACTGCGGATATCAGCGAGAAACGGGCACTCGATGAAGCGGTCACCGCAACCCCGCCAAGCCCGGCCACACAGAGCATCGTCTTAGTCGATTTTCAGCAAAACACGCCTGCGAATAGCTGGCCCCTGGTGGACGACTGGTCGTTCGGCGATACCACCCCACGGCTTCGCGCCCTCCCGCAAGCCCCGTAGTTTCCCTCCAAAGCTAGCGCAAACCGGCCGCGCCTTGATGGCGTCGGCCTTCCTGACCGCTTTTGGAGACTACCTTGACACTCGAATCGACTTTGCCCGGCCGCGCGCCGGCAGCATCCTGCACACCATCACAGTTTTCCGCCTGCCACTGGGACACGGCCTCGCTTACCGACAACCGCGCCTGGCACAATGACACCTACTGGATAAACGAACACGCCAAACAAAAGCGCTTTTCGTTCCGCATGCTGCGGTATTGGTACGTGGCTGAATTACTCCTCGCCGAGCGCAGACGCCTTGGCCGGTCGCTGGCGGTATTAGAAATCGGCGTCGACCGTGGCCAGATGAAGACATTCATCGACCGCATTCCGCAGCAAGATTCGGCTGCACCACTGTACGACTCATGGTGCGCAGCTGACGCTAAACCGCAGCAAGACGCATTGGTAGCCGCAGGTTACGCCGGCTGCTCAACGCTTAACCTCGACGACGACGCACCACTTGCCGATTTTTCCGCGATGCACACGAAAAGATATGACGTGGTGATTTTGCTGCACGTGCTGGAACACCTGCCCCATCCAGAGCGCGCCGTCACATTTATTAGCGCAACACTCAAAGACGGGGGCATCGCGCTAGGTGGCTTTCCTGTGCTTCCGTCGAGCCTCGCGACAATCCGCGAACGTCAGCTCAAGCGAACCGCGCAGCCATTTGGACACGTCAGCGCATTTTCGCCATCGCGGGTGCGTAACCTAGCACAGGGCGCGGGGATGGCGTGCGAATACGCCGCCGGTGCGTTTGCGGTGCGCGCATCCGGCTCATTCCTTGAGAATCATGCCTGGTGGCTGCGGCTCAATGTTGCCTTCGGCGCGCTGCTGCCAAGCTGGCCGGGCGAGATTTACTGGCAGTTTCGTAAACCCGTGCGGCAAAACCAGATCGGTCAATCGCTACACGCCCAACCGCTCAGCATCGCTTCGGGCTCAGCAACTACCGTGGGCAGAGATTCCTCAGTCGCGACCCCGGGTCGGGTTGCCCGCCCTTCATGAACGCATTCGTGACCATGTTTGTGGGGGAGTTTGAATTGGTGTAACGTGTAAGCTTGATAACGCAGGGGTTCCCGTCGTGCATTCGATCGCGTTGGGATGAGACTCACCCTTTGAACCTGACGCGGTTGACACCGCCGTAGGGAGCGTGAAGCGGCGATATTCCCTGTGCGCTTATGCTCCCGCCCTACCACTGGAGCATCGGAGCCAAGCCATGAACGCACCCACCAATCCCAAATTCCTCGAATCCACCGCGTCGGTGGATGAGGCCGCGATTAAACCCCTGCCGAATTCCCGCAAGGTGTATATCGAAGGCTCGCGGCAGGACATCCGCGTACCGATGCGTGAAATTTCGCAGTCGGATACACCCCTGCAAATGTCCAGCACCGGCAAAGGCGAGAAGAATCCCGCGATCTTTGTGTACGACACCTCCGGCCCGTATACCGACCCCAACGTGAAGATCGACATCCGCTCCGGCCTAGCGCCTCTGCGTGAAAAATGGATTGATGAGCGCAACGACACCATCCAACTCGATGGCCCGTCGTCGAAATACGGCATTGATCGCTTGAACGACAAAAAGCTCGACGAACTTCGCTTCAACTTAAAGCGCAAACCGCGTGTCGCTAAAGCAGGCATGAACGTCTCGCAGATGCACTACGCCAAGCGCGGTATTGTCACGCCCGAGATGGAGTACATCGCGATTCGCGAAAACCAAAACCGCGAATGGATGCTGGCAAACCACCCCGAACTCATCACCAAACAACATCCGGGCCAATCCTTCGGCGCCAACATTCAGTCATTCATCACACCTGAGTTTGTGCGCGATGAAGTGGCGCGCGGCCGCGCCATCATTCCGGCCAATATCAACCACCCTGAATCCGAGCCGATGATCATCGGCCGCAACTTCCTAGTGAAGATCAACGCCAATATCGGCAACTCTGCGGTGTCGTCGTCCATTGCCGAGGAAGTTGAAAAAATGACGTGGGCCACACGCTGGGGTGGCGACACGGTCATGGACCTTTCCACCGGCAAAAACATCCACGAAACCCGCGAGTGGATTATTCGTAATTCACCGGTACCGATCGGTACAGTGCCGATTTATCAGGCGCTGGAGAAAGTCGATGGCAAAGCCGAAGACCTGACGTGGGAGATTTTCAAAGACACGTTGATCGAGCAAGCCGAGCAGGGCGTGGATTACTTCACCATTCACGCCGGTGTATTGCTACGCTACATCCCGATGACCGCCAAACGCATTACGGGCATCGTCTCACGCGGTGGCTCCATCATGGCGAAGTGGTGTCTCGCGCATCACAAAGAGTCTTTCCTCTACACGCACTTTGAAGAAATTTGCGAAATCATGAAGGCATATGACGTGAGCTTCAGTCTCGGCGATGGTTTGCGTCCGGGCTCCGGCTATGACGCCAACGATGAAGCGCAGCTCGGCGAATTGAAGACACTCGGTGAGCTCACACAAGTCGCGTGGAAGCATGACGTGCAGGTCATGATCGAAGGCCCCGGCCATGTGCCGATGCATCTCATCAAAGAGAACATGGACCTGCAGTTGAAGTACTGCCACGAAGCGCCGTTCTACACGCTCGGCCCACTCACCACCGACATCGCACCGGGCTACGACCACATTACCAGCGCGATCGGTGCGGCGATGATCGGCTGGTACGGTACCGCGATGCTTTGTTACGTCACACCCAAAGAGCACTTGGGATTGCCGAACAAGGAAGACGTCAAAGACGGCATCATGGCCTACAAGATTGCGGCACATGCGGCAGACTTGGCGAAAGGTCATCCCGGTGCGCAAATGCGCGACAACGCGCTATCCAAAGCGCGCTTCGAATTCCGCTGGGACGATCAATTCAACCTGGGCCTTGATCCGGACAAAGCCAAAGAATTCCACGACGAAACCTTGCCGCAAGAGGGTGCCAAGCTCGCGCACTTCTGCTCGATGTGCGGCCCACATTTTTGCTCGATGAAAATCACCCAAGACGTGCGCGACTTCGCGAAGGCTCAAGGCGTCTCGGAAGACGAAGCGCTGAGGAAGGGGATGGAAGTGAAGGCGGTGGAATTTGTGAAGCGGGGGAGTGAGGTTTATCAGAAGGTTTGATGACCTCTGAATGCTGCGGCAATTTTCTCATTGCACTACGTAATTAATGTATATACAATAATTGCGTAAAAATTACGTTCGACAAAGCGAAACACGCAAAGACGCTTATCGAACGTGGCCTTGATTTTCGTGACGCTGCCATTGTGTTTGATGGCATCACAGTGGAATTCGAGGACACTCGCAAAGATTACGGTGAGACGCGCGTCATTTGCTTCGGCACTTTGGCAGGGCGCATTGTCGTGATCGGTTACACCCCCCGTGGCAACACTCGCCACGTCTTCAGCATGAGGAAAGCCAATGACCGCGAAAAAGCCCGCATCGCGCCGCTCCTTGAAATCTGATCTCGCACGCGTTGACGCGCACCGCGTCCGGGCAAACGAGTACGAAGAACTACCTGAGTTGACCGAGGCTGCATTGAAGCGCGCGGTGATCAAGAAAGCCGGGCGGCCGCGCGCGGCCAATCCGCGTCAAGCCATTTCTCTACGGCTTCCCGTTGAAGTAATCGAGCGCTGGAAAGCGACGGGTCCGGGATGGCAAACACGGATGGTGGAAAAACTGAGCAGGGCAAGGGTTTGAGGATTATCGACCCTGACCCTCATGGTACTACCTTAAGAAAACTTCCCTCTTGTTGACAAACTAATTGGCGAATTGAGCGGCAATACAGAAAGTGTCTCCCCGGCGAAGGCCGGGGCCCAAGTTCGCGCAGCTACTCGAAAAATCCAACTGGGTC
>JADCJC010000018.1 GCA_020247395.1 Rhodocyclaceae bacterium | reverse complement strand
CTCGAATTAAATCCCGCTGCTTAATCTCTTTATAAAAAAAGAAGCATTCACCCAACGCCCGCATTGCGGGCGTTGTTCATTTAGCCGCTAGGTATTTCGCAACAGAATTAAGATCAAACGGGCTCGATAAGTCGCAAACCCTAGCATCCACGGCCATCTCCAGATATTTTTGTCTGAAACTGCCCGTCGGGTCGGCAATTTTAGTTTTTCAAGTTAGCAAAATGCCGTCGTTAGTAACGCAGCGAAGTCACCTGGGCTTCTTCGTCGGCTTTGCACTTCCAATATCCACGCCCGCAATTTATTCGACCTTGTCGTTTATGCATGTGGATTGAAAACCCATATCCGGCGCATTCAATTTGTCATCGGCAGGCACCACTGTCTTGGGTCTGAACACAAAGTCTTGCATTTCAACCCTTGAATTGCCGCAAGTTAAACTCCCCGCATGAACGCCGACCTCATCTCCGCCTTCGTGCTGTTGTTTTTGGTGCTGGATCCTCTCGGCAATCTGCCCGTAGTGGCCTCACTCCTAAAGCAGGTCGATTCCAAACGCCGCGCGCGCGTCGTCGCGCGCGAATGCTTGATCGCCTATCTCATCTTGCTTGCGTTCATGTTTGGTGGCCGGCAGTTTTTGGATGTGATGCATCTCTCCGAAATTTCGCTCTCGATCGCCGGTGGCGTGATCTTGTTCATGATTGCCATCAACATGGTGTTCAAGAAAGCAGACGGCGTGTTTGGTGAGTCGCTCGATCACGAGCCCTTCATCGTGCCGCTGGCGATTCCGCTCATCGCCGGGCCTTCCGCACTCGCCACGGTGATGCTGATGGTCTCGCGCGAGCCCGCAAAGCTGGGTGTGTGGGTCGCGGCCATGACGGCAGCCGTGGTGGTGTCCGCCACGTTGTTGATTCTGGGTGAGAAGATCGAAAAACTCCTCGGCCAACGTGCCATGGAAGCTATCGAGCGGCTGATGGGCTTGATCCTCACGGCTATCGCAGTAGAAATGCTGTTGGGCGGCATCAAGCAGTTTTTATTGCAGGTGAAGTGAGCAACCGATAGGCCGCATCGCCGTGATCGAGTTACCGTGCGTTGCGGCGGCGCAAGCCTTCTACAACTCGAAACAGCCTCGCGGACATCCCACGAATACTTTTCACAAACCCGACACGGGAGTAACTCCGGCGGTCGGTTATTTTCTGAAACACTACTATCTACGGCCATTTCCAGCCAGTTTTGCCTGAAACCCATGGCTCCTGAGACAATCAACTAAGCCACGCACAATCGATTATTTGTGTCTGGCAACCGCGACGTGCTTGGATGAAATTACCACTGCCGTCTCGAGCCGATGGTTTATTCACACGCAGATTAGTTGATCCAGGTTAAGCGTGCTGGCCCAGATTTTGCTAATGTTTAAGCATGCCTGAAGTATTCGGATTTGACGCTTATTCCCCCAAAGAGATCGCCACGCGTGTGCAAAGTGCCGGCGTGGCAAAGGCTCGACTGCCGTTGCTGCAAACGGTGATGCTCGGGGTGCTCGCGGGCGCTTTCATTGGTTTAGGCGCGATGTTCTATACGCTTGTAGTGAGCGACAGCAGCTTGGGCTACTCCACCGCACGCGTCATCGGCGGCGTATGCTTTTCAATGGGCTTGCTGTTCGTAGTGGTGGCCGGGGCCGAGTTGTTTACAGGCAACAATCTTCTCGCGATGGCGTGGGCCGAAGGCAGCATTAGTTCATTCGAGTTGCTGCGCAACTGGCTTATTGTGTGCGTCGCCAACTTTGTTGGCGCAGTGTTTATCGCAGCGCTGGTGTATTGGTCCGGGCACTGGACGATGAACGGTGGCGCAATTGGCTCAACCTATCTGAACATTGCCGCGAGCAAAGCCGCGCTAGATCCTTTGACAGCTTTTACGCGCGGTGTCCTGTGCAATCTGCTCGTGTGCGTGGCAGTATGGATGGCCATGGGTGGGCGCACCGTGATTGATCGGTTCGTCGCCGTCGTGCTGCCGATTTCGGCCTTCGTCGCAGCTGGGTTTGAACACTCGATCGCGAATATGTATTTCTTTCCTCTCGCGCTCATGATTAAGGCGAATGGCGCATATCCGCACGGCGCGGGTGAAGCCACTATCGACACCATGTTCTCCAACCTGGGCATGGTTATCGCGGGAAATTTGGTCGGTGGCAGCGTGCTCGTTGCGCTGGTCTATTGGCTCATTTATCGACGCAACGCGTCCGATTCGCCGCCAACCAAGTGACAGGACACCTTGCAGCGAACCATAGGGGGCGTAACTGGGTACGCACCACGAACGTTTTCCACAATCCCTACCACCAGAGCAAAACGGATGAGCGTCGTCGGCTTTGGGAACTTCTAAAAACCGTCGCGAGCGGGTGAAGTTGGCAGTGAGGAGCGGACACGTACCCAGTGTACGGCGAGCACCGGAACTGACAGATTCGCCCGCGCAGTAGGTTATTATTGACCCGGCAATTAAATATGGTGAAAAAGTCCCCTGCTCCCGCGCAGGCGGGAGCCCAATTTTGTTAGCGCGGCACATATAGAAAATTGGGCCCCCGCCTGCGCGGGGGCAGGAATTCACCATATTTAACTGCCGGATCAATAGAAGTTCCCCTTTCCGAAACGCCAGCATCCACGGCTATTTCCAGCCACTTTTGCTTGGAAAGCGCCGACCCTATTAGGGATTGTTATCGTTCTGTTGTGGCAGTGATGATCGTCGCCGTACTTGCCACCAACAACATTCCGCCGATGGCCACAACTGATGGCGTGACGGTAAAGGTAGCCAAATCCATCACGGCATCTATCAGCAGATTGCCGCCGGAGCTAAAGATGGCCAGCAGAGCGCCGATCACAGCCGCGGCAGAAACGATGACCAGCCTAGGTGTGACATACCTGCCAAACGTTCGGGCTGTCGTTGTCGCGGGCAGTTGCGCCACGCGATGCATGACTGCATCACTAAATCCGTCGTTGTGAATGTAGGCGGCACGCCACTCAGCGGCGTCGGCACGCAGCATGGCTTCAAGCGCTTGATCTGCCGCGAGCTGTTGGGCTTGGTCGTTGGGTAAATGGCCAAGGTCGTGATTAAGAATCATATCAAAGTTCCTTGTTCGCATGATTCTACCGCGGCTTCGCGCGTGTTGCCGAGTTTAAGCCCAGGCTCTGCGGCATATGCGGCAAGCCGCTGCCGCATTTTGTCTTTCGCACGCAGCACATGTGTCTTCAGTGTGCCCAGCGGCATCTGCAACACATAGGCGGCTTCGTCATGGGATAGGTCGTTGTAAAAGCACTGGTGGATCGCGGCGCGTTCGGCTTCACTCAAATCCACCATGGCACGTTCGAGATCGCGCCGCGTGGCGATTGTGGCGGCATCAGAGTCGATCGACCCTTGCTCCGGCATCGACTCTTCGTCCATCAAGACTTCGCTCTTGCGACGGATATCGGACTGCCATGCATTGAAGGCGATGCGGTAAAGCCAAGTCGAAAATTTCGCCTCAAAGCGAAACTTGCCGATGTTCTTCCACGCCAAAATGAAGGTCTCCTGCGCGATGTCGTCCGACAATTCTGCGTGGCCGTTGGTCATCTTGCGCAGGCTAGCACGCAGCGCCGATTGATGACGCTTGACGAGTTCGGAAAAGGCGAACTGATCGCCCCGCGCGATGACGCGGGCAATCAGCTCGTGATCCGACTGCGCAGGTGGCGAAGTCATGGGTTACCGAGACGCGGGTTACCCTTTGGAATTCAGGCCAACGGCTCTCTTGCAGTTTTAGCCCCTTCGCGTGGCTCCAGACGCCAGACAATCAGAAAACCAACACCCATTAACAATGGGATGAGGCCAAATGTCCATGGCACACCAAGTTCGTAAAGGCAGATACAAATCGCCACACCGAGCATGACAAGTACAAAACCGCGCCGCAGGTCTGAGCCCCTCGGATTGGCGCTGACGAACAACTCGACGGGTACTGGCTGGCCTTTTTCTGCGAGTTTCACCGCCGTGTCATAGACCAATTGGTTGCGAGATGTTCGGTACCTCAACACAAGCCAGACGATCGTGACTGGCATCAGCGTGCCAAACAAAATGCCCGAAAGAGGGATAAGAAGCTTGATGCTTTCCATGGCGGCGCTCGCGGTAATTTGGTGGCGAAACTAGGTGGTGAAACCAAGGGGTGAGGTGAACAATGTACGGTGAGACGCTGCATCCGATGGTTTTGGATGCAAGACAAGCGCATTTAATCGCAAACCGGTCTCGGCATGTCGTTTCGTTCGGCCAGGCAAAACTACGTGGTCATCCCGCTTAATTGCCAAATCCGGGCGGGAGCGAGGACAAACGCGGGGCGGGATTTCCACCTACGCGCAAGCGTAGGTAACCTAACAACTCCAGCGCGCCTTAGCCGCACCACCGCTCGGATTGGCCTCATGCGGCAATTTCAGCGCCCGGGGCACATGGTGTCGGACTGTTCGACCGATGCTGGGCATCTGGCGTTGGCAGCGTCAGCATGCCCGGAAGTGGCCCTAGCCGATACTGCGCCAACACCAGAAGGGCCGCACCGACACCACAAAGCCCAATGGTGGCGCGCAATCCCAGCCATTCCCCAAGCACACCGCCTAACACTGAGCCAATCGGGGCGAGGGAAAGGGCTAGAAAGATCATGGTCGAGGTCACGCGACCGAGCAGATGATCAGGCGTCGCGGATTGTCGTAACGACAAGTAATTGATGAAAAACAACATGGCCCCAAAGTCGAACAGGAAGAGGGCAGTACCGAGTAGAAAAAACGCAAACTCACTTTTCACGATTGCAGCAATCATTACCCAAGCGATGGCAGTCAGGCCGATACCAGCAAGCATCACGCGTCCAACGCCGAATCGATCATTTAAAAGCTGGCAGGTAAAGGAGGCAAGCAAAAACCCTATCCCGGCGATCATGTACAAGGCACCCAACTTGCCCGGAGAAATGTCCAGCACACGCACTGCGAACAGAATGACGATGGCGACGTAAGCGTGGCGCAGCAACTGCCAAAGCGCGAGCCCCCATGCGATGGCGCGAAGTATTGGGTTGCGCCAAATCAGCGCTAGACCTTCCTTGGCATCACCCCAGATGCTCTCCCACGTCGCGTGGCCCACTTGTTTTGGGGCATCGCTCTCCTGTGGCTTGATGCCACGCAACATGATCGCGGAGATGAAGAATGCTGCTGCGTCCAAAAGAATGGCCATCGGCGCGGTCAGTGCGTGAATGAGTGCACCGGCGATACCGGGCCCAAGCAACTGTGCGGAGGAATCTGATAGTGCGATTCGGGAATTCGCCTCGACCAGATTAGCGCGACCGACTCGCTCGGTCATGAACACTTGATACGCTGCCCAACCAATGATGCCTCCTAAGCCAACGAAGAAGCTTGCCAGATAGAGGATCGGCATGCCGAGAAATCCCAGCCAAGCTGTAATTGGTATGAGGAGCAGAATGGTGCCGCGACCCACGTCCGCCAAGATAACCAGCGGAAGTTTGCGTGAGCGGTCAACCAACACGCCGGTAAAGAGTCCGAACAGGGTATAGGGCAGCGCCTGCATCATCGTCAGGATGCCCATTTGGGTCGGTGTAGCGTGCAGGACGAGCGCGGCCGTGAGTGGCAACGCTAAGAAGGTGACCTGTCCACCAAAATGGGTGATTGTTAGCGATACCCATAGCACTCTAAAGTCGCGATTACGCCACAATGTGCCCAAGTATTTGTCAAATCGGTGCGGCACGGAGCTGCTTCCAGCCGAGATCAACTCGCTGTTGTGAGAAGAAGGTGCGTCATTCATTGGCGCTATTTTAAACGACGCGCCGGTTCTCCTGTAGGAGGCGCTCCACTGTGAAGCGACACTCGCGGCTACAACATCAGTCCGCTTTCAATTCGTCCAGTCGTTTACGCGCGTCGTCGGCGGCACGGCCTTGCGCTGAATACCCTAGGAATTGTTTGTACATCGCGGCTGCTTTGGGCTTGTCGCCCTTGGTTTGGTACGCGATGCCTAGGCGATAGTGTGCGGTTAGTTTTGGGTCAATCTGTAGTGCTCGCTCCATCGACGCGATTGACGCGTCAATTTGTTTTTGCTCGAGTAGGGCACGGCCTAGGCCAAAGTGTGCGTTGGCATTGAAGGCGTCAGCGGCGATCTGTCGTTCAAATAGTTTCTGCGCTTTAGCCGCCTCATTTGCGTTTACCATCGCGAATCCTAGTGACGACGTCGCGCCGCTTAATGAGTCGGCCAGATCGCCGTCCGTCCCCGGCTTGATATTGGCAAGGATGGCTTCCGCCTTATCAAACTCTTTTTCGTAGATATGCACCTCGGCGCGCAGCAATTGCGCCCGCGCTGGATCCACCTTTGCAAAGTCGGCACTGTTTTGAATCGCCTTGCGTACGCTGCCGCCGACGATGCCAGGGGCTTGCAGGTAGAACTGAATCAGATCGCGCCGCATGTCGAAGTGTTTTGGATCAAGCTCAACCGCCTTTTGAAACATATCTTTTATGTTTCCAGCGTACTTGAGCCCGGCGGCGATACCCGCCGACATGGCCGCCGCCCCGTAAAGCGAGCCGAGTATATGGTGGCAACGTGCGGACTGTGGCAATTCCTTAATGCACTGCTCGGCGCGCGGGATCAGCTCATCGCGTTTCTTGGCGTCTCCCCCGGCAAAACGAGCTAGATACCAAAGGGCAACGTCATCCTTGGTATTTCTGGCTAACTTCTCGCGCGCCAAGGCTTCCACCTCGGCGAGCTTACGCGCCTTGGCTAGGCCGATGAACTCGGCGTCGGTTGAAGTAGCAAATGCCGGCACGGCAAGCAGGGGTACGCATAGGGAGAGGACAATAGCGAGAAATGGTCGTGTCATTTTGGTTTGGTGTTGAATTTTTGGTTTGGTGTTGAAGCCAGAGTAGTACGGATCTTTTGTCGGCGATACGCCGAGGATAGTGGCAGCTGGCGCGTATTGGACGCTTTGAGATGCGGTATCGGATGTAAAGTGTTCAAATGACGACCAAAAATGTTGCAACAACGGCCCCCGAACTGGCATGGTTAGGTTACTGCCGGGCCGGTTTTGAGCGCGACTTGGGTATCGAACTACAAGGGCGTTTAGGCGGTGCGATCATCGAGGCAGAAGCAAACGCGGGATTCGTCCGTATCTCTTGTCCAATCGGTCGAGCCAAATTCCACGCTTCCGTTCACGACCTCATTTTTGCGCGCCAGTTGTTGTTGACATGCGACAGCGTGGTTGCGTTGACATCGAACGACCGGGTTAACCCGATCTTTGAGGCGCTGACGAGATTCCTCGCCTCGCAGGGGATCGACCATGTGGTCGATTGTCGTGTCGAGTATCCCGACACGAACGACGGTAAGGCGCTGTCGCGGTCGGCGAAGGCCATTGAGCCCAGAATCCGAGAGTTGCTCACAGAGGCCGGCATGCTTGCCGGTGATTCCAAGTATCGCGCGATGATTTTACTCACACCGGACAAGCGAGCTCACATCGGTGTCGCAGAAATGCAACTTTCCTCCCAAGATCGGCTCGGCATCCCGCGTTTTCGCATGCCTGCCGACGCTCCTTCACGCTCCACGCTCAAACTTGCTGAGGCGATTCATGTGTTCCTCGGTAGCGGCCAAGACGAAGCGTTGCAGCCTGACATGCGAGCGGTAGATTTGGGTGCTGCACCGGGAGGTTGGACATGGCAATTGATGCAGCGCGGCTTACGCATCACGGCCGTTGATAACGCATCCCTCAAAGGGGACTTGGTGAACAACGCGATGGTCAAACATATACGAGCTGACGGTTTTAAGTACGCGCCCAACGTACCGGTCGATTGGTTGGTGTGTGACATGGTTGAGCAACCCGCGCGAGTTGCCAAACTGGTTGCCAAGTGGTTGGCCAGTGGGTGGGCACGTTGTGCCATCTTTAACTTGAAGTTGCCGATGAAAAGGCGCAATGAGGAAGTCGAGCGTTGCCGTCAGATTATTGGAGAGGCGTTGGGGGAGGCGGGTAAGTCCTACATCTTGCAAGTGAAGCAGCTGTATCATGATCGCGAAGAAGTGACTGGCTTTGTCATGCTGCCGTCGCGCGGGGAACGGTTTGCCCACAATGTTGTGGCCCGCGACAAGTCTGCCAGTGCTTCACAGTACCGGCCGAAAAAAGCGCATGGTGATGCCAACGGCAACGTGGGGGCAAAAGGAGAAATAGTAAAAAAAGCAGAAAAAGGCGCAGCGCGACCGCCCAAATCCGCAAGTTCAAGCGGGACTGGGTGGGGGGCACCAGTGTCGGCCAGTCCGGCGCTGAAGCGGGGTTCAACGCTGCCGCGTGCTGCTGCGTCCCCTTGGTCGGTGAAGCCATTGCCGAAGCGGAAAAAAGCGAAACAAGCGCTTTGAAACAAGCGTGGCCTAGCAAGGCCGAGAACTACTCACTACCGCGCCGGACGATCGTGTAGATGGCGAATAGATTTGTGGAGAGGTCGTTTACCACTTCGCCCTGATCGTTCTTGTCCCAGCCAAGCGCAGCACCCATCTGCCGTACAAATTCATGATCCTCGACATTTAGTGCAACGACTTCCAACCCCGCCTTGCGGAACTGCTCTGCGCTGAATGGCGAGCGCGCATCAGCGTGCGGCAGATAAGGCTTGTCGACAGCTGCTTGTTTGGGCGCGAGGTTGTAGATGACAAGCAAGCCTCCGGGGGAGAGGGCGTTGTATGCTGTTTTCAGAAAAACATCATCACTCACGCCGAGTTCAATCAGCTGGTTTTTTGGCGCACGTCGCTCGGGCTTGAGGTATCCGCGCTTGAGAGTATTTTTTGAGACGATAAGCTGATAGGGTGCTTTGCCTGCCACCTTCTGCGCAATCGCTGCTGTGGCTGGCCAGCGACCGTGGACGAGGGTAACCGAACCGGCGGCTCCGCGGTAAACAGTACCCGCTGCAGCCACCGAACCTTGGTCAGACGATTCGCTGTATAACGCGTTGAGATAGCTGTCTGGATCAACGCCGACCATGTTCGCACCAAGGCTTGCCAGCAAGCGCAAATGGCCAATCGAGCCGTAGCCAAAGTCGAGGATGTTCGCTTTTCCGACTTCGGTCAAGCCGTATCCACTGGCCAACTCAAGCGCCCGCAAGTAGGCCAGTGGTGAACCATACTTTGTGTAGTAGAAGCGGTACTCGTCAAGTTCGATGCTTGCAAGTTTCTTGCGCCGTTCCTCTGCAAGTGCGGCGGCTTCGCTTGGTGAAAAGTATTCACGCGTGTTGTCGTCACGGTATACGGTTCGCGATGCCACCGCCGGCAGTGCCTCAGTGGCACGCAAGAATTTCTTGCCAAGTTCAGTCACGGCGAGCGGCGCGAGCGCATCCGCTTCATTGATTAGCTTTTGCTGAGTTGCCGTGCGTACTGGCGAAGTTGCGGCTGTTTCGAGTCGGGGTTGGGGCGGCGGCTCCACTCGGCGTGGCGTCTGCGAGGTGCCACAACCACCGAGACTAACGGCGACCAGCGTAATGACAACGCCTGCGATGAGTTGCAGATTGGCCGACGATTGGCCGATTCTTGTTGCGGCCTGATGATATTGCGGAGTCGTCACTGGGTACCGGGTGCCCAACTGAACACTGTTCGGTCATTGTTGTACGTAGAGTGCTAGTTTCCCATGCCAACGTGTTCAAAACTTGCCAGTAACGGCGCATATTTCTGCTGCCAATTGCGGAGAAACCGATCATGGCCCGAATTGTTGTCGACGGCCTGTTGATCGGGTGCAGCGAGCGTTTCCAAAAACGCCAGCGTCAGGTCGCGTGTTGCAGCCTTTACCTTGGGATTTAGCTCAACACCACCGGTGCCCAACCGATCGGTGAATATGCTGTGTGACCCGCCATTAAATACCGCGATCGCCTTACCAGCACGTTTGGACAACGCATTGGCGGCTCCCATCGCACGATAGACGTCTAGACGATCAGCAACGCCGGAACGATAGCCGGGGATGGCGATGTCATCTTCGGTGGCGGTGATATGCAGGGTCGGAATATCGATCCCGCCCAAGATTGCCGTTGGGTCGCCCGCGCCATAGAAGGGCGGGGCGGAAAGCAAAATCGCGGCGCTAATGCGTGGATCCCGCAGGTCGATTTTGCGACCATCACGTTCGACGACGGCACCCGCCGCCAGCATGGACGTGTTTGCGCCATAGGAATGACCGGCTGCGACGACACGGGTCCGGTCGATTCGGACTCCGACTGGACTAGCGAGAAGCTGATCGAGCGCGAAGCTCAGATCCTGTACCCGTTCAATGGCTTCACTTTCCTGTGCAGCGCCGCTAAGCCGGGACAGCAAACTGAATGGATTGCCCGCCCATAGCTGGCGGTCGCTGCCGACGTGCTGGAGATGCAAACTCGCATAGCCGTTCGCCGCAAAACTGCGGCCAAGGTATTTGTAGCCCTCGCGTGAGCCGCCGATGCCGTGTGAGAACACGATCAGGGGCATGTTGCCGACACCACGGTTCGCTTCAGCCGATGGCAAATACAAGCGCACGGGAACCATCCGGTTGCGCTTCTCGTCACGCCACTCAAAAGTTTGTGTCGAATACCGCGTTGGGTCGGGCATCAGCTGGGCGGCGGCAAGTGCCGCCTCACGTTCGGCGGCAATGACGGCCGCGTCGCGGGCTGACATGGCGCAGCCAGACAAAACAAGGCTCGTGGCAAGGGTGAAGCCCAGGGATCTGGCTGTGAAGCTGTTTCTAGTTTTAAGGCTTTTCATTGGTCGTTGGTCAGTTTAAGTTACGCAACATGCCTTTATAGATGCGCCAACTGCGCAAAAATTCAATCTGCTGGGCGAGAGTATTATGACAACGTCAAGTGTAGTAAAACAATAAGCTCGGGCGGGCTGTCCCGACGCGTATCGCCTGAAGATAGCCGTCCTGAGTGGACTTTTGTCAGTGGTTACTATTGGAAACCACTATCTTGTCGTCATCCCAGCTCATTTACGCAACCGCGCTGGACCTCGGTCGATCGGAGGATCGATTGGTCATGAACGGCTGCCACCCAGCCCGGCACAACCCCCGCCGTTGTTGGCCGCGGCGACGCACTTTTGGATTGCCCCCCAATCGCGCCAATACGGCTGTTGCTCAGACAGGCACTGAGCCTCGGTTAGAATGCAAACGTAAGTTTTGCACGCCGATGCCTCGGCTATGTCGCCGGGGTGGTTCTCTTTTGGAGTCATTTATGATTTTGATTACCGTCAATGGCGAACGAATTTCGACCAACGTCGATCCCTCTACCCCTCTTCTTTGGTTTTTGCGCGATAACCTGCAGTTAACCGGCACCAAATATGGCTGCGGTATGGCGCTATGCGGCGCGTGTACGGTACACGTTAACGGCGAGCCGACGCGCTCGTGTTCAACGCCGATATCAGCAGTTGTCGGCAAAAAAGTGACGACTATCGAAGTCGTCGGCAAGTCTGCCGTCGGCAAGAAGGTTCAGGACGCTTGGATTGCCGAAGATGTGGTCCAGTGTGGCTACTGCCAATCCGGCCAGATCATGGCCGCCGCCGCGTTGTTGACCAAAAACAAAGTCCCATCGGATGCGGACATTGATGCGGCGATGAGCGGCAATGTGTGTCGTTGCGGTACCTACAACCGTGTTCGTGCGGCGATCAAGGTTGCTGCGGGTTTGAAACCGGCCGCCTCTGTGAAGCCTGCCGGCGCTCCTGCGGCGGCAAGAAAATCGGTAAAGGCATAGGCGGACTACATGGATAAATTGTTCACAGCAGCTAAATCTAGAGCCGTGCCAAACACCTCACGCCGTGATTTTCTAAAGGTCAGCGCCGCGACCGGTGGTGGACTGGTGATTGGTTTCAACTTGAGTCTTGGCAACAAACTTGCCTTGGCGCAAGCAGCGCCAGCACCGAATCTCAACCAACCCAATGCGTTTCTACGTATCGCACTTGATGGCACCGTCACGGTTCAGGTCAAACATTTAGAGTTTGGGCAGGGTGTCATGACCTCACTGCCGATGTTGCTCGCCGAAGAGTTGGAATGTGATTGGACAAAAATCCGTGCGGAGCTGGCACCCGCCGCCCCGGTCTATGCGCACAGCAGTTTTGGCATGCAAATTACCGGCGGATCGTCGTCCGTATCCAACTCGTGGGAACAGCTGCGCGCTGTCGGGGCGATGGCGCGGACAATGTTGGTGACGGCTGCGGCTAACCGCTGGAAGGTAGCTGCTGGCCAGTGTCGTGCTGCGAACGGCATGGTCACTGGCCCGGGCGGGAAAAAGGCCGGCTACGGCGAACTTGCCGAAGAGGCGGCTAAGTTGCCGACACCTGAGAAAGTGGTGCTGCAGTCGGCAAAGGATTTCACCATTATCGGCAAACCGACCCGTCGAATTGATGCGCCGGCAAAGGTGAACGGTACGGCGCGTTTCGGTCTTGACCTTACCGCTAAACAGATCCCGAATTTGCACACGGCGGTGGTTGCCCATCCGCCAATTTTTGGTGCGCGGGCGGTCAAGTTTAACGCCGATAAAGTTAATGGCATCCCGGGCATCACACACGTAGTGCAGCTCGATTCCGGCATTGCCGTGGTCGCCAAATCGTTTTGGGCGGCGAAGGTAGGGCGTGATGCGTTGCAAATTGAGTGGGATCTGGAGCCTGGCAGTAAGGCGGACTCCGTTGCCATGTCGAACAATTATCGACAGACAGCAAGAACCCCCGGGCTGGTAGCGAAAAAAGGCAACCCGGACCTGCTCAAGGGCGCGGCAAAGACACTGGTTGCTGAATTTGAGATGCCATATTTGGCGCATGCAGCCATGGAGCCGCTGAGCTGCACGGTATCGGTCAGCGGCGACAAGTGTGAGCTATGGGTCGGTTCGCAGTTGCAAACCCTCGACGTTCTTGCCGCCGCCAAAGCGGCGGATGTGCCTCCGGCGAACGTAAAACTCAACACCATGCTGGCAGGCGGCGGATTTGGTCGTCGCACCAACCTAAGTTCTGATTACGTCGTCGAAGCAGTTGCGATTGCCAAAAGGGTCGGCGTGCCGGTAAAGATGGTTTGGACACGCGAAGATGACATGAAGGCGGGGTCGTATCGGCCGATGTACGTGCATCGTATTGAAGCCGGTTTGGATGCGAGCAACAAGATCTCCGCTTGGAATCACACCGTCGTGGGACAGTCGTTGGTTGCCGGGACACCGTTTGAGCAGGCGTTCGTGAAAGACGGAATTGACGGCAGCAGCATGGAGGGTATTGTCGATACTCCGTATGACATTCCCAACCTGCATGCCACCTTGCACACCACCAAAATCGGCGTTCCGGTTTTGTTCTGGCGTTCCGTCGGCCACTCACACACTGCGTATGCGATGGAGACCGCGATGGATGACTTGGCCCAACTGGCCGGTCAAGATCCGGTTGCGTTCCGGCGCGTCTATCTGGGCAAACATCCGAAGGTGCTCAAAACGCTCAACCTGGCGGCGGAGAAAGCTGGCTGGGCAAGCGCCCTGCCGAAGGGTAGAGCGCGCGGCGTGGCGGTACACGAGTCGTTTGGCTCCGTTGTTGCCCACGTCGTCGAAGTTTCGATGGACAAGGGCGAGCTCAAGCTGCATCGCATTGTCTCCGCCATCGATTGTGGCTTGGCGGTCAATCCGCTGACGGTTGCGGCACAAGTTGAAAGCTCGGCGGTGTATGGCATGAGCGCCGCATTGTATGGAAAGATTACGCTCAAGGACGGTGTGGTTGAGCAATCGAACTTCCACAACTATCCCTTATTGCGTATGGCCGAGATGCCAAAGGTTGAGGTGTATATCGTGCCCGGCGGTGAGACACCTACCGGCGTTGGAGAGCCGGGCCTGCCGCCGATCGCGCCGGCCATTTCCAATGCGATATTTGCATTGACCGGCAAACGCCTGCGTACGTTGCCGTTTGACCTTGCTTCGCTAAAAGCCTAGCGCGAGCGCCAACCCGGTAGCGCCGCGGCGGTGTGTCATCGCCGTTGCGGCGTTTGGTTTTTCCAGACATGAAGCTGATCACCTTTACCTTGGCGCTTGCCAATTTTGGCGTCGGTACTGGCGGACTTCTCATCGCGGGTGTGTTGCCGCAGATCGCCGCTAGTTTGGTAGTGAGTTTGCCGCAGGCTGGCGCCCTGTTGGGCTATTCGTCGATTGCGTATGCGCTTGGTGCCCCGCTGCTCGGTGCCGCGCTCTGGCGGATTGATCGCAAACTGGTTTTGCTCGGTGGTCTATGGCTGATGACGGTTGCAAGTGTCGTTGGTGCCTGCTCTACCGACTACACGGTGGTACTCATCTCGCGCGTCGTGTTTGCGGTCGCCAGCGCCGTGGTCACGCCGACGACCTTATCTGTGGTGGCCTTTCTGACGACACCCGAGGCGCGCGGCAAGGCCATCAGCAAAGTATTCGGTGGGTTTGCCTTATCCAATGTGATCGGCTTACCGCTTGGCGTAATGATCGCCGCCCTTGGTGACTGGCATATGGCGCTTTGGTACGCGGCGGGCGTCAGTGCCACCGCCGCGTTAATGGTAGGCGAATACCTGCCGCGCGGCATCCGGGTACCGCCGAGCAATTTCGCGGTGCTCGGTGCCTTTCTAATCGATTGGCGCAAGATGGCGGTGGTGTTTATTGTGGTGCTGCAAATGGCCGCGGTGTTTGTCGTCTACACCTATCTGACTGCTTGGCTAACCGTAACGCTCGCGTTATCCCAGCAGGCGGTGACCGGCATGTTGCTTTGGTTTGGGTTATTTGGCACCATTGGTGTGTTCGGTTCCGGCGAACTCATGCAGCGCTTTAACAACCATAAATTGATGGTGGTGTTGCTGATCGCGCTTGCCCTGATTCATTCCAGTTTTAGCTGGATTCCCGCGTCGGTTCCGCTGGTGATGCTGGTGTTGGCGCTGTGGGGTGTGTTCGGTTTTGCGTTCCAGCCCGCGCAGCAAACCCGGGTCATCCTAGTGGCGGGCACGTCGGCAAATGCGGGCATCACGCTGCACGCCAGCGGGGTTTATGTTGGCCAAGCCCTCGGTGCTTTTGTTGGCGGGGTCACCCATTAGCTGGCCCGTGTCAAGTAAGCGAACGAATTTCTCGCTGTTGATGCGATCAGGCTAATTCAAATACTGCTCCTGTTCCAAGTTTCTTCATCACATCCGTTTCTTCGATACATTGGCTGCCTACTCGGGTAAAACCCGAATCGCGCCAGTCACCCATCAGGATCAAGCCGCGTGCGCTGTTCTGCACGCAGCCCTGGCAAGCAAGCTTGCCCCAGAAGAACGTTGGTGCCGTGTCATGTCCATGGATGGTTTCGTTCAGTATTGTGGCTCCCCTTTGGTGCCAAACCGCAGTGGGCTCATTTCACAGGCGAATCGGAAACTGGTCAGGTGGAAAGGAGGCGTGTCCATTCAGGCTGGTGGTTACCGGGTGATGTTCGCCTCGGCACCAGACCCCATTTCTGGCTCAACACCCCCTTGCCAAACTTTGTTCGCCAGCCCTACATGCGGGCAAAACAGCGTTGCATCTCGAATGACTTGCCGGTCTTGAGCACATGGTAACTCGCCCTCGCCAGCTTGTGCGCCAGGGCCTTGGTCGCCACCGCCCCATTGGTCGTGGCCAACTTCTTTTGGTAGAAGCGCTTAGCCTCAGGGTAGAAGCGTGCTGCAAAGTGCGCGGCCTCGACAAACGCCCAGCTCAAGTATTTATTGCCATTCTTGCGATTGCCTTCGCCTTTCTTCTTGCCGTTGCTCATGCGCGCACTGTCCACGCAGCGCGCATAGGAGGCAAAGCAGCCGACATCGTCAAATCGGCCAATCTCGCCAATCTCCAGCAAGATCACGCGCGCCAAGGTCTTGCCAATGCCTGGCACGGTATTGATCAGCTTCCATTCGTCAGTGGCGGCGATTGCCGCATCTAGGCGGGATTCGAGTTTGTCGATCTCGGTGTTGAGTACACCAATGATGGCGACGTTGGCCTTGATGCCGGTGGCCACATCAGGCGGTAGCTTCCAGCCATCGACTGCCTCAGCCGTCAATCGCTTTACGTCGTTGCTGCGAATATTGCGCCCGGTCTGCCGCGTGACTTGGTTCTCGACGGCCAGAATGTGCAGGGTGCGATTGCGTACCAGTTGCAGTCGACGGCGCGCCAAGTCGCGTAACGCGCGCTTCGCCGGTGGGCAAATGTAGCCTGTGGGCAGGATGTTCAATCGCAGCATCTGTGCCAAGTGGCGAGCGTCAGCTTCGTCGCCACTGTGCTTGAGGCCATCGTAAGTTCTGACGGCTGCGGTATTGGCTAACTTCACGGCAAAGCCTGCGGCCATCAGGCCATCGACCAGCCAATACCAGTTGTAGGTCGATTCAACGACCACGCCAACCAGTTCGCTTTGATGTGGGGCGAGAAACGCCACAATCACCGACAAGTCATTCGGCAGTCGCTTCTGTGCCAACACCCGATCCTGCTCGTCGGTGACAACGACAACACTGTTATTCGAATGCAAATCAATCGCGCTATATTTCATCTTGGCCTCCGTTGATAAAGGTAAGTTCGCAAACTCACTTTATCCCCGCTGCCCCCTCGGCAGCGGGAGGCCAGCTAGATGATTTTCATGCTTGCGGGCCATGGCATGGCGAGTCTCGGCTGGACCGCCGCCGCCGTCGCCTTGCTTGCACTCGGCCTCATGCTGATAACGTTTCGCACGACCAAAGATCAAATCCCGTCAAAATAGACGCCCTGTCCAACAGCAACCGCAGCACTGCGCGCATAACCGTGATGAACCGAACCGCCGTGGTGTTGTTTTTTTTGTGCTGCTTGCCACGCTGGTCGGCAGCCGGTGCGCCTATGCCGAAATGCAGCAGGGCGAGCAGTTTTTCCGGCTGACTGAAGCCAACTCATCCGGTGCGCGCCACTTATCTAAGCAATAATAGTAGAGTCCTTACGGGACGGGCGTTTCCAGCCATAAATGGTTGAAGATGCCCGTCAATAAAAGAGCTTAATGAATGCAATCACTAGATCTTGACGTCCTCCATCATTTGCGCGATTGGCTGCGAGCCGGCCATTCCGTGGCGCTGGTGACGGTTACGCAAACTTTCGGTGCCAGTCCGCGTCCGCCGGGTTCGATGTTGGTAATTCGCGATGACGGCGTATTGATTGGATCGGTCTCGGGTGGTTGTATCGAAGACGACTTACTGGCGCGTCGAGGCGAATTCTTCGCGGCGAATGGCCAGCCGATTCGCCAGCGTTATGGTGTCACCAGCGATGACGCGCGGCGGTATGGGCTGCCCTGTGGTGGTGTGTTGGAGGTGCTGATCGAAACGCGACCCCTCCTCCAAGACGTGGAGGAATTGCTGGCGCATATTTCGACTGGCGATGTGTTTTTTCGCGAGGTCGATTTGGCAACCGGAGGCTGGTCCTACCGTGACGCCTTGGCGAGCGACAAGACGGACATCAGCGAGGCGCGCTTTGTCTGTTTGCACGGCCCGCGCTGGCGCATGTTGATCGTCGGTGCCGCCGAGATCTCGGTCTATCTTGCCGAGATCGCCAAGACGCTCGATTTTCGAGTGAGTGTTTGCGACCCGAGAGACGAATATCGTCGAGCCTGGCGTGTGGCGGGTACGTCGTTTGTTGACGCCATGCCAGATGACGCCGTGATCGCCTTCAAGCCAGACGCACGTTCCGTGGTCGTTGCGGTATCACACGATCCCAAACTCGACGATATGGCGTTGATGGAGGCACTCAAAACACCGGCCTTTTATGTCGGCGCGGTTGGATCCAAGGCCACCAGTGAAGAACGGCGTCGCCGACTACAAACACTTGATGTTTCCGCTGCCGAGACCGAAAGGCTTCGTGGGCCGGTGGGACTGGCGATCGGCAGCCGCACCCCGCCGGAGATCGCGGTGGCGATTGCAGCCGAACTAGTGGCGGCGCGTAACAAAATTACCCTGTCAGCTACGGCACCCGCAGGTGACGCAAGCCAGCATCGTATCGCGTGATTGCTGGCATTCTTTTGGCAGCGGGGCGAGGCGAGCGTTTTGGTGGCAGAAAACTGCTGGCCAAGTTAGACACTGGCAAGACGATTCTGGAGACGAGCGCGCGCGCAATACGCCGGGCGGTAGTTGACGTCACGATCGTGGTTCGCGACGATGCTGAATTGGTCGACTCGGCCGAACGTATTGCTGCGGCGTTAGGTGCTCGACTGCTGATTAATCCTCGCGCAGACGAGGGCATGGCGACTTCGATTGGCGCAGGTGTCAAGGCGACTCCGAGTGCTTCTGGATGGCTAATCGCGCTGGCCGACATGCCATTCGTGCTGCCGTCAACGGTTCGCGATGTAGCCGAACAGATCCGCTCGACGTCAACAATCATCGTGCCTGAGTATCGGCAGCAGCGTGGCCACCCGGTGGGGTTTGGCCGCGACTACTTTGAACGACTCACCGCGCTCACTGGTGACACTGGGGCCCGCTCCGTGGTTCAGGATCATTCGGCGGCGGTGCGGGTGTTGCCAGTTGACGATGCCGGAGTGTTAATCGACATCGACACCCAAGCCGATCTTCATGCCGGTTGATCAGGTTGGCTTGCGGTATTTTTCTCCTGCCTCAATACGGAACGGCAGTATGTTTTGCTTGGGAGGAAGCGGGCAGGTGGTGAATTCGGAGAACGCACAAGGTGGGTTGTAGGCGCGATTAAAGTCCAGTGCGAAAGGAACGTTCGGTTCGGGCTTTTTTTCGACGTACAAAAAACGTGATGGGCGATAGGTGGTATCGCCGCCGGTAGCATCGCGAATGACAAAAAATAGACCGCCATCGTCACCAACTGCATCTAATTTGTACTTCTTTCCTTTGATGGTGAATTCGACGTAACCGGGCGAGGGCTCATCACTGACCTCATCGATGACATTGATGATTGGAATGGTCTTGCCCGCCGGGTAGGGGATAAACTTCGCTGTTGTTTTGAATGCGGTGGTGGGCGGATACCAGATTCGACCATTGAAATTGGCCCGAACGTCGGACTTATTGTCGGCAAGCCGCAGGATGTACTTGCCATCGCGCTCGATGACGTGCATCGAAATGCGGTCGAGCGCCACCCAGTCGCGCTTGCTCGAAGATGCGCTGAGTTTTCGTTCTCCTTGGAAGGCCTTGCCTTCCGACGTCCAATTGGTGCCATCGGCGGGCTGCAGGGTAACTGTCTTGTTCCTGCCGTCGACCGTGATGCTGCCCAGACGTGCGGGACCAACCCCGGCAAGTTGCGGCGGAAACACAATATCGTTGCCAGCGTCGGTGCCGAAGGTGTTGACACCTTCTTTCATCACAAATCGACCGGCGAGTGTCAGCCAACCGTTATCGCGTCGCAGGCTTTGCTCTACGCGGTCGCGCCACGCCTCAAGGTCGGCAAGATATTCGAGATCAATTGGCGGGGAATCTTGTTTTGCCGTCGCTTTTGCGGGCGCTGCCGTTGTCGCAAGTACGACTTGTGAAGGGGCGAGTGTCAGCGCCAAAACAACCAGGCCGACGAATGGCCAACACCGCCTAACGCCGCCATGGGACACGACTGGTGCGTCGAGGCTGGTGCTGGAAGTAAATTGGCCTGGCATTGCGATATCTCCGCTAGCGGTATACGAGTTTGAACAGAGGCTAAATTATGCACCGCCTGCTTGGGCGACGTCGGCGGATGATTCGACGGTGGGTATCGCGCCGCCGATCATCGCCGGGGTAATGTCGGTCATACACTTGAAATGTCCCAGCGGGCAGACGCGCTGGAAACAAGGGCTGCACTCAATCTTCAGCGAAACGATGCGCGCTTTTCGCGAAAGTGGCGGCGTGAAGTCTGGCGATGATGACCCGTAAAGTGCCACAACCGGTGCGCCAACCGCACAAGCGATGTGCATTAACCCGGAGTCGTTGGTGACGACAATACTTGCCAGACTGAGCAAGTCGATGGCGTCAGCCAGCGCCGTTTCGCCGCATAAATTTTTGCAGGTGTAGTTGCAGAGTTGATTGATTTGCTCACCGATGGTGCGATCGGCTTTGCTACCTAAGATCCAGACTTGGTTGCCTGCGGCAATTTGTTGATTTGCGTACGCAGCAAAATGCGTCGGAGGCCAGCGTTTTGCTGGCCCATACTCGGCACCGGGGCAAAGTGCGATGATCGGTTGGTGGTGATCAAGACCGAGTCTACGCATGACGTCGGCGCGGTTTTCGTCATCGGTACTAACACGCGGCGTCGCCACTGGGCGATGGGGCGGATTCCCAGCGGGCTCTGCCAGCGAGGCGAATCGTTCCGACATGGTTGGCAGTGCCCGCTTATCTAGGATTCGGCAGTCCGTCAGCAGCCAAGTGCGCGCCTCGCCGCGGAAGCCGGTGATAACTGTAATATCGGCAAACCAGGTAATGAGAGCGCTCTTCAGCGAATTGGGGAGCACGTAAGCCTGATCGTAATTGCCGTTACGCACGACTGTTTTGCCGAAGCGCCGACGCGCGAACAACCGCAGCTCGCCATGGCCGAATGGATTGGTGAGTACCCGGTTGACTTCCACCATTCGACGGTACACAGGTATCACCCATGGCGGAGCGATGACGTCAATCAGTAGTCCCGGGTGCAGCGCCTTCAGGCGCGACAACATTGGCTGCGACAATACGGCGTCGCCGATCCAAGATGGCGCAATAACGACGGCGCGTTTCACGACTTGGCGATGAAGCGCACCACCTGTTCAGTGGCCTGTCCGGGCGGGGCCTTCGAACTGATAGGCCGTCCCGCAGTAGGGGCACTTGGCTTCACCGGTCGTGATGACATCAATGAACACGCGCGGGTGGCTATTCCACAGCTTCATCGACGGCGTCGGGCAGTGCAACGGAAGATCGGTAGCGGTCACCTTGATCGGCTTGATTCTGTTATCGTTTGACGCGCTCATGTAACGCCGATCCTTAATTTACGGGCGTAAGCCAGGAGTGGTATTTGGCATTGCGCCCGTACACAATATCGAAAAACGCTGCCTGCAGCTTCTCGGTGATCGGACCGCGTGCGCCATTACCAATGATGCGACCATCAAGCTCGCGAATCGGCGTGACTTCGGCAGCAGTACCAGTAAAAAATGCTTCGTCGGCAATGTACACGTCGTCGCGGGTGATTTTGCGCGCTTCAACCGGAATGCCGTGGTCTGCACAAACAGTTTGAATTGAGCGCCAAGTGATGCCGTCCAAGGCTGAGGTAAGCTCGGGAGTCGCAATCTTGCCATCACGAATGATGAACAAGTTCTCACCAGCTCCTTCGGCGACGTAGCCCTCCGTATCGAGCAGCAGCGCCTCGTCGTAGCCGTGGTCTAGCGCTTCGTTATTGGCCAGAATTGAATTTGCGTAGGTTGAGGCCACCTTTGCCCGCGGCATCGTCACGTTGACATGATGGCGGGCATATGACGAGGTCTTGACACGAATGCCTTTCTTGAGGCCGTCTTCGCCCAAGTACGCGCCCCAAGGCCAAGCCGCGATCGCGATATGTACCTTCGCACCTTTCGGCGATACCCCCATCTTTTCGGAGCCATAAAACGCCAACGGCCGGAGATATGCGCTTTCTAGGTTGTTTTCGCGCACCACCATGCGCTGCGCCTCGATTATTTCTTCCAAAGAAAAAGGCATGGCCATCTGATAAATCTTGGCCGAGTTAAACAGCCGTTTGGTGTGCTCGCGCAAACGAAAGATGGCCGTGCCTAATGCCGGTGACTCGGTCTTATACGCGCGTACCCCCTCAAAAACAGCGAGTCCATAATGCAGCGAGTGGGTGAGGACGTGAGTGGTGGCCTCACGCCAAGGAATGAGTTTTCCATCAGACCAAACAACACCGTCTCGGTCAGCCATCGACATATCAATTTCTCCAGTTACGGCAGGATTACTATCACGATGTAAATTCTAGCTGATTCGCTCAACTCGCGCCTTGCGAACACGCTGAGTCGGGTGGCTTTGGGGCCTGCCGACCAGACGTCGGTTGGCCGGTTAGATCAAGATGCCGAGGTACGGTTGGCTGTTCGCGTATGCCATAATTGTCCGGACATGTGGTGTCAGGCAGTCGTCGGCTACAAAGCCTGCCTGCCGTGAACAACAACAGTTTGCATGGCGTTAGCAGTTGCATGCGCCTGAAGGAACCTTTGGTAGTTATGGGTTTTACGCCGGACATTTTGAACAACAGCGGGGAACTGACGCCTGATCAAAAGCTTGCGGGCGATATGCTGCTTTTCTCGACGGGGCTGATGATGTTTGCCTCGGTCCTGTGGCTTGCGATCTACTGGAGCTTCGGAAAGACGTTTTCAACCACGATCCCGTTACTGTTCCAAGGGTTCTCGACCTGCACCATTATTTTCTACCTGCGAACCAAGAAACTTGGTGTGTTCTGCGCAATGCAGTTGTCGTTGTTCTTGTTCACACCATTTGTATTGCAGTGGTCTATCGGTAACTTTGTCAACGCCAGCGGGGTGTCGCTCTGGGCGCTCTTGGCCCCGGTCGGCGCAATAGTGATCCTCGGTACTCGTGAATCCGTTCCTTGGTTTGTCGCCTATATCTTTATGACGGCCATGTCGGGCTTTTTTGACTACGTGTTGACCTACGATGTAAAACTGTTGGATATGACAACCGTTGCGGTTTTCTTCGTGCTAAATTTTGTGTCGATTTCGGGGATGATCTATGTGCTGCTTTGGTACTTTTCCCGCGAGAAAAGCAAGCTGCTCATGGTGGTTGAGGCCAAGAGCCAAGCGGTGACGACGGAGAAAGAACTGTCTGACCGGCTATTGTTAAACATTTTGCCAATCAACATTGCCGATCGGCTAAAACGCCAAGAGACAAACATTGCCGATGGCCACGCGGACGTTAGCGTGCTGTTCGCCGACCTTGTGAATTTCACCTATTTGACGGGACAGATGTCGCCTAACGAGACGGTGTTACTTTTGAATGATATTTTTTCGGAGTTTGATACGCTGGCCGAACGTTGTCAGGTCGAGAAGATCAAGACCATCGGCGACGCTTACATGGTTGCTGGCGGACTGACTGATCAATCCGGCCATTATGTTGACGCGGTAGCGGCAATGGCGCTGGATATGCAGGCTTTTGTTTCAGGTTACATTGCGCCCAACGGGGAACGTTTGGCGTTGCGCGTTGGTATCGCGACCGGGCCGGTCGTGGCAGGAGTGATCGGGCGCCGCAAGTTCAGTTACGACCTTTGGGGAGATACCGTCAATATCGCCAGCCGGATGTGTACAGAAGCGCTATCGGGGCATATTCAGGTTGATTCAGTGACGTTCCGGCGCCTGCATAGTCGATTCAGCTTTGATGAGCCCCATCAGATTCAGGTCAAAGGCAAAGGGCAAATGCAGGTATACAACCTGCTGGGCAGGGTGCGCGGCGATTCGTCAAATTCCCCGCCGCTAGCAGAAAGCCAGTAAAACGGGGCATCAAATGGCAATAGCAGGGCAAATTTAAGGCCAAGGAAGTCGCTTTGCGTGACAACGATGCCGACTCTAGGAGGCACGACGCCCAGTTGCTAAAGCTTAACCGGCGCTTCCCCGGCGTCGCCTTAGTCTTGCAGGGCGGCGGGGCCCGAGCTGCGTATCAGGTCGGGGTGCTAAAGGCGCTGGCGGAAATCCTAGATTATCCGGCCGAAAATCCCTTTCCCTTCATCACGGGTACATCAGCTGGTGCGATAAATGCGGCGGTGTTGGCGTCAAACGCGTCGAATTTTTCTGAGGCGGTTGCAACCCTAGAACGAATCTGGGCCTCGCTTGATCCGAGTCAGGTCTACCGAACTGATCTTCCGGGTGTCGTCGCTTGCAGCGCGCGATGGTTGTCCGCATTTTTGTTGGGGGCGTTGACCAAAAGCCACCGGGTGTCGTTGTTTGACAATTCGCCGCTAGAGGTGCTGCTGGCCGACAGTATGGATGCGGCAAGAATTCAAGCGAATATTGACGGCGGCCATCTTCGCGCACTTGCCATCACCGCATCCGGTTATACCTCGGGGCAGAATTGTGCATTTTTCCAAGCGGCCCCGGACATTCATGGTTGGACTCGTTCGCAACGTGTTGGCATACGCGTGGCTGCGCTTAAGCCTGAGCACCTGATGGCATCCTCGGCGATCCCGTTTGCGTTTCCTGCCGTTAAAATAAACCGCGAATACTTTGGTGATGGTTCAATTCGCCAGACGGCACCGGTGAGCCCGGCCCTACATCTAGGCGCGTCGAGGATTTTTGTCGTTGGTACGGCAAAGCTGGTAAAGGACGTACCATCACGCTCTCGTAGTGATACCTATCCTTCATTGGCGCAGATCGCCGGGCACGCCATGTCATCGATTTTTCTAGACTCTTTGGCCATGGATTTGGAGCTCCTGCAACGTGTAAATTCAACCATTGCTCTAGTGGATCAGGAGCGACTCAAGGCCTCCGGTATGCCGCTACACCATGTTGACTGCTGTGTAGCATGTCCAGATACGCCACTCGAAGGCTTGGCACATTTGCACGTCGGCAATCTGCCAGCTTCCATCCGGTTTCTGATGCGTTCAATCGGCGCGATGCGGAAGGGCGGTGCGGCCCTGGCGAGTTATCTGCTGTTTGACAAGAGCTATTGCCAGGCGCTGATCAAGATGGGCTACCAAAACACCATCAAGCGCCACGATGAGCTGGCAATCTTTTTTGATCCAGCAGCCACCCCGCCATCTGTCGAAATTCCGTTACCGCGATTTAACCCGGACGTCTCCCAACAGACCGCGGCAACGCCTTAGTGCTGGCGCGACAATTCGTCGTTAATCGTGAGTCGTCTACCATCTATCGCGCAAGGATGATTGGCGATTGAAAGCGCTTCTCCAGCCAAGCGGCGATCATCTTAATTTCTTCGCCACAAACTGCATGCTGCATCGGGTACTCATGCCACTCGACGTGGAAGCCGTGCGAAGCAAGCGTAGCTTTGGACGTACGCGCCAACGATAGCGGCACTACTGGATCTTGTGTGCCGTGTGCCATCAGGATGGCGATGTTTGAGTTTGCAACCGACTTCTCCGCCCCAAGCGAATCCGCCAGCGTCAGGTAGGTGGAGAGCGCCATAATGCCGCCCAGCCGGTGCTTGGAACGCAGGCCGCATTGCAGCGCGATTGCGCCGCCTTGGGAAAAGCCTGCAAGCACGATATTGTGGGGAGCGATGCCGCGCGTGATTTCGTGCTCAATAAGTGCGTCAATAGCGGTTTGCGATTCACGGATGCCTGCCTCGTCCGCCTTTCGCTCCAACTCGGCAATTGAAATGTCGTACCAGCCCGGCATGATCTGGCCGCGGTTGATGCTGATTGGCCGTGAGGGGGCCTGCGGAAAGATGAAGCGCAACGGCAGGTCCTCCGGCATTGCCAGCTCTTTGACGATCGGCACGAAGTCCCAACAGTCGGCACCAAGCCCGTGCATCCAGACGATACTACCCTTGGGCTCGACGCCGGTGCTGAGTTCAAGATGCCGAATAAGTTCTATCATAAGTCTTTCGAAGACGGAGCGGGGTTGAGTATTACTGCGGAGGACGAATCGCCGACTTTGGCCGAAATGCTTTGATTATGTCGTCGTTGGTTTCGATGTAGGGGCCGCCGATCAGATCAATACAATAGGGTATCGCTGCGAATACGCCGACCTCAACGGCCACACCGCTGGTGTCGCGGAAACCCTCCAAGGTTTCGCGAATCGACTTCGGTTGGCCGGGGAGATTCACAATTAAACTTGATTTTCGAATCACCGCAGTCTGGCGCGACAGTATCGCCGTCGGGACGAAGCGAAGTGAGATTTGGCGCATCCGTTCACCAAACCCTTCCATCACGCGCTCGGCAACCGCAAGTGTGGCGTCGGGCGTTGTGTCACGAGGTGCCGGTCCGGTGCCGCCGGTAGTCAGCACCAGCGCGCAGTGCTCTACATCAACAAATTCGATTAGTGTGGACTCAATCAACGCGCGTTCATCAGGAATCACCTTGGCAACCACGGTGATGGGATTCTTTAGCGCAGCGCGCAGCCATTCTTCTAGCGCGGGCAGGCCTTGGTCTTGGTAGACGCCCGTTGATGCGCGGTCGCTGACGGAAAGCAGGCCGACTTTTACCGATTCAATACCAGCGCCGCTCATATCGGTGCCGCCGCTTTATCAGTGATGCGCTTCAATAAAAACCTGTACAGCTGTCGAAATAATTTGGGTGGCTTGCGTTTCAGATATTCCTCCCTGGCGCTGGCAATAAGGGCCGACAGCGCATCAATATCAGCCGGCTCTGCGTCCGGCATGATGTCGTTCTTAAATGCGCCTACTGCCGTTGGGTCAGCCAGCAGCCGGGTGCGCCATTGTTCTGCAAGATGATGGAGCGCCGTATCTTTTTGCGAAGGCGCTTTCATGGCATCGAGTTTTTCGACGATCGGGGCCGCGTCGACTTGCCGCATCAACCTGCCAATGTATTGCATCTGGCGGCTCATACCGCCGTGCTTGTTTGGATTGATGCGCTTGGCTTCCAGAATTGCTTCGAGCAGATTTTCCGGGAGTTCAAACTTGCGCAACGTCTCAGGCGAAAGTCGGGCCAGTTCTTCGCCGACCAACTGCAGCGCTAGGCTGCGGCGCTTCATCTCGCTTTTGCTGATAGAATTTTTTTCGACTTCGTTTTCCACGCTAATTGTCCAAACTATGGCCGCTATGGCGCAGCATCGCACTGGGCTGACCTTGGATTTATCCAATCGCGAATCATACCTGACACATGACGCTTAACGGGAATTTAGGCCATTTGGTTGCGTCGCCTTCGGCGCGTCATACTACCGAAATTGATGAGCGAATAGCACGCGCCACCCGCCAGCCCATACGCGGGTAATTTCACCCAGCCGCACCAAAGCAAATGATTAAGATATGAAAAATAGCGGATTGCAGGACGCAGCAACCTTGGCCATCGATTACGCAAAATCGCGCGGCGCAACCGCTGCCGATGTAGAGGTCTCAACGTCTGTCGGGCAGAACGTAACGGTTCGGTTGGATGAAGTCGAGACCATCGAGCATAACCGGGACAAAGGCCTCGGCATTTCCGTTTATCTCGGTCAGCAGCGGGGCAATGCGTCTACCACCGACTTGTCGCGGCAGGCAATCGAACATACGGTAGACGCCGCGTTGGCGATTGCCAAATACACGGCTGCGGACGAGTTTGCAGGCTTGCCGGACGTGCAAATGCTCGCAAAGGGACCATTTCCGGGGCTCGATCTTTACCATGCCTGGCAGCCGTCAATTGATGAGGCAGTGGTGATTTGTCGCGAGATGGAAGCGGCGGCCTTTGCAGTGGATAAGCGCGTTGATAATAGCGAAGGCGCGACGTTATCAACCTACGAATCAGATTTCATTTACGCGAATTCGCTCGGCTTTATGGGCGGATACGCCACCACGCGTCATAGCGCGAGTGTGACCGTCATCGCCACGACCGATACCGGTATGCAGCGAGACCACTGGTACAGCGTGGCGCGGGCCAAAACGGATCTTGAATCGGCCAAAACAATTGGTATGCGCGCCGGGCAGCGTGCAGTAGCGAGGCTCAACAGCAAGCGTACGGCGACCCGGGAAGCGCCAGTGGTGTTCGACGCGACAGTGTCGCCGAGTCTGATCGGCGCTTTTGTCCGAGCGGTGAGTGGCTCGGCGCTGTATCGCAAGTCGAGCTTTCTCCTCGACAGTATCGGCACACAGGTCTTTTCAAACCGAATTTCTATTGTTGAGGACCCCTTTATGTTGAAAGGGCTCGCGAGTGGCCCTTTCGATGCGGAGGGAGTTGCAACGGTTAAGCGTGATGTCGTTACGGCTGGTGTGTTGCAGGGCTATTTCTTGTCGACTTACTCGGCGCGCAAGTTAGGGCTCAAATCGACGGGCAACGCCGGGGGTAACCACAATTTGATCGTGACCGACGATGGCATGTCGCTTCAAGACTTGTTCCGCAGGATGGGGCGCGGACTGTACGTTACCGAGACCATGGGGCACGGGGCCAATAATGTCACCGGCGATTATTCGTTAGGTGCCGCAGGATTCTGGATCGAAGGCGGTGAGATTGCCTACCCGGTCGAAGAAATCACGATCGCTGGAAACCTTCGGGATATGTTCAAAGGCATTCTTGCAGTGGCAAACGATGCGCTACCCTATGGTTCCAAGCGGGTCGGCTCAATCCTGCTCGAACAAATGGCAATAGCCGGAGAATAACCCATGAGTCGGCGTCGATTCCTGGTGGGAACTGGTGGAGGGCTGGCAGGCATTGCAGGCTTGGCGATGTCGCCCCATGACGTGAACGCCCAAGCGGCGCAGTCAAATACGCTGCCAGTGGTGAAGTGGCGAATGACTTCGAGCTTTCCGAAGAGCGTTGATACCATTTACGGTGCTGCGGAAGGCATCGCCAAACGTGTTGCTTCTGCGTCGGGGGGGAAATTTCAAATCCAAGTGTTTGCCGCAGGCGAAATTGTTCCCGCGTTGCAAGTGTTGGATGCGGTACAAAACAACACTGTGGAATGTGCACACACCGCATCGTACTTCTACTTTGGAAAAGACCCGACGTTTGCCTTTGGCTGTGCACTGCCCTTCGGCCTGAACGCGCGTCAGCAGAACGCTTGGATGTACTTCGGTGGTGGCCTCGAATTGATGCGTGATTTCTATGCGAAATACAACATCATCAATTTCCCAGCTGGCAACACCGGTGCGCAAATGGGTGGCTGGTTTCGAAAGGAGATTCGCAGCGTCGCGGATTTGAAAGGACTCAAGTTTCGGATTGGCGGATTCGCCGGCCAAGTTTTGTCGCGGCTGGGCGCGGTGCCGATGCAAATCGCGGCGAGTGATATCTATCCTGCGCTCGAAAAGGGTGCCATCGACGCTGCCGAATGGGTAGGGCCGTACGACGATGAGAAATTGGGTTTCTTCAAAATCGCTAAAAATTACTACTACCCAGGCTGGTGGGACGGTGGTCCGCAGTTAGACCTGTTCGTCAATCAGCAGGCCTGGAACGGGCTGCCGCTTGGGTACAGGTCGATGCTTGAAAGTGCATGTGCTGAGGCGAATCTGTTAATGCTTGCTAAGTATGATGCATTGAACCCGGCCGCCATGCGACGGCTGGTCGTAAACCACAACGTCCAGCTCAGACCCTTCAGTCGGGAAATCATGGAGGCTTGCTGGCAAGCGACCGCTGAAGTGTGTGCGGCGGAGTCTGCCAAGAATCCCGGTTTCAAAAAGATCTACGACTCTTGGAAACCTTACCGCGACGAGCAGATTGTATGGTCCCGCGTCGCCGAACAGAACTTTGATCGATTTATGGCCTCCGCCACTTTTGCGACCAGTCGCAGTCAATCCTCTAGGCCGGGCCAGGCCTCCAAACCCTAGCGGATTACTGGTGTTTCACGCAACGTGACCCTGGCTTCCGTTCCGCCACCTTCGCGCGGCAATAACTCGAATGTGCCGTTATGTATCTTCGCGATACGCTCAATGATGGCCAAACCCAGTCCCGCACCGGAGGCCCCGGTGCGCGACGAGTCCAAACGGGTAAATGGCTGTTTGAGCCGGTCAACTTGGTCGAGTGCGATTCCCGGCCCACGATCAAGCACACTGATGGAAAACACGCCACACCCGCCGGGTGCGCTTTGTGCACTTGGCTGCAAGCGGATGGTGATCGCTGATTTTGCGTGTTTCACCGCATTGTCGATGAGATTGTTTAATAAGCGCTTGAATGCCTGCCGCCTGATCGGCGCAACAAAAGAGGCTCCCAGCTCCAAGGTGATATCGGCACCAGCACGTCCTGCCCGTTCGGCGATGGCTTCTACATATTGATTGAGATTGGTGGGCTCAGGCACTTCGGTGCCTTCATCCCGCGCGAAGTCCATGAACTGATCGACCACACCGCTGATATCGGCGATGTCTCGCTCGATATCGCTGCGAGTGGCGGGGTCTGCTGGCAGCATTTCCACGCCGAGACGCAGGCGCGAGAGAGGCGTTCTGAGGTCGTGTGAGACGCCGGCAAGAAACGTCGCACGTTCCCGATCAACACGTTCAAGATCGCGGCGCATTTGATTGAACGCCACCGCCACGGCGCGCACTTCGGTTGGCCCCGCTTCCGTCACTAGAGGGGGTGAATGACCACGGCCAAATTCTTGCGCGGCAGCTGCCAACGCCTTTAGAGGTTGGTTTACTCGCCACATCAAGAATACCGCACTGGCGAGCGCGATCACGCCGCCAAATAGGCCCCAGCCAACCCACGCCCAAGTGAAGTCCGGCTCCACCACGCGGCCACGTGGAAACACGACATAGAACACGCCATCCCGAACTGGCAAGCGCGTGATCAATAGGGGCGGGGCGTCCGGCTTCTGCGGTCGCGAGCGGACAAAAATCTCTGACTCGCCGCCAAACTCTTCACGTAGTCTCTCTCGGGCAACACGTAATGCCTGTATGTCCGGTGCAACTTCCATCGGCTCCTCGTCCCGCAGCCGAAAAACCCGCATCCCGCGTTCCTCTCGCAAACGTTGTAGGAATTCACGCTGCTGTTCTGGCGGAATGATTTCTAACGCGGCGCGTATGGTTTTCAATTGGCCAACAAAACCGATGGCGGCGAGTTGGACGCGCGGCTCCCGGCTGTAGTAGCGAAACAGCGCAATGGACACAAGTTGGCTTGCCATCAACGCGAACAACAGTACGAGGGCTGCCCTGGCCAGAAGGGACTGAGGAATTAGACGCATGTGCAGGTTAAACTTTGTGCGACAGCCGAACCGAATGCCGCGTCAATCCGGTATGAACACATAACCCCGACCCCACACGGTTTGAATGTAGCGCGGATTCGCCGGGTCTTCGCCGAGCAGTTTGCGCAGGCGCGAGACTTGTACGTCGATCGCGCGGTCAAACGTATCGTGCTCCCGCCCTCGCGCGAGTTCAGTCAGTTTGTCGCGAGACAGGGGTGCCTTAGGGTGTTGTGCCATGACTTTAAGCAGCCCGAATTCACCGGTCGTCATCGGCAGCGCGACGCCATCGCGACGCAACTCCCGAGTGCCAAGATTTAATGTGAACGGGCCGAAAGTTACCAACTCGTCGCTGGAGGAAGGCGCGCCCGGAGTTGGCAGGGGTGCCTGGCGGCGCAGCACTGCGCTGATGCGCGCGACTAACTCGCGCGGGTTAAACGGCTTGGCTAGGTAGTCATCTGCTCCCATCTCCAATCCAAGTATGCGGTCGATGTCGTCCCCCTTCGCTGTCAGCATGATGATCGGGATATTGGCCTCCGCCGCGTCTGGTACCGCGCCCGCGCGGATTCTTCTACAGATGGCAAAGCCGTCTTCGCCTGGCAGCATGACGTCCAATACCACCAGGTCGTAACGGTTACGCGTCAACGCACGATCGAGCGCCTGGCCATCTGGGACGGTGTCGGCGGCAAATCCTTGTTCGGTCAAGTACCGTTTCAACAAGTCCCGCAGCCTGAGATCATCGTCAACAACCAGAATGCGGTGACGCGGGGCGGCAGAAGAGATCGCGTTGGTAGTCGTATTCATGTCCATATCATAGGGCGGAGATATCGCCGATGCAGCTGCAGTTAGGGGTGATTTGTAATCAATTGTAAGCCCCATCACATGTCGGTGGGCTCAGTTACAGCGCGTTACGAATTCTCGTCAGCCTGAAACGATATTTGGCGTTGTTCGGCGTAAGGTGCAAGTCGTACCGCAATATGGTGGATAAGACCTCTCCCGAACGACCTAGAAGGAATCGACATGAACAAACAAGAATTGCATTTTTTCGTGGCCGCAGCGCTGTTAAGTGTGGCTGTGGCCTTGCCGTCTGTATCAAACGCAGCATCGACGGACGACCCGGTCGGCCGATCTCAGAAGTTGAAGGCGCTGGATAAAGACGGTGACGGCAAGATTTCGCGTGCCGAAGCAGCGGCCGTTCCACGCCTCGCCAAACGATTTGACACAATTGATATCAACAAAGATGGTTTTATCACGACCGACGAAATGAAAGTTGCGCGCGCCAAAGCGGTTGCGGTCATGTTCAAGCGACTAGATGCCGATAACGATGGCCGCATCAGCAAAGCTGAAGCGGACGCCAAGGCGCCGCAGCTGGCAAATCGCTTTACCATGGTGGATGCCAACAACGATGGCTACATCTCGCAGGATGAACTGGCAGTCGCGCGGAAAAAACTGGCGGGGCGGCACTAGGCGTCGCGTATCGTTTTCATATGTCCATGCTAAGCAATTTTTCATCGAATCACGATTAGAGGTTTCCAATGACCATGCGCAAGGCCATGCCGATACTCTGGCGTTATATGCTGGTGGTCGCAGCATCCTGTCTACTCGCGTTTTTCATTTCACGTGAAGGTCGCGCGGCCACAACACCGGCTCCTGCGGTAAGTTTTTCCTACGAAAACGCTGGGCCCTATCAACTTGAGTCAGTTGACGAGACATGGGAAGATCAAATGCGAAAGCGCAAGCTGCCAATCCGCATTTTGTTCCCCGCTGCGGCGCAAGCTGAAAAGACCACAGCGTTTCCGGTGATCGTGTTTTCACACGGGCTAGGTGGGAGCAAGGCGGCGGGCAAGCTGTGGGGCGAACACTGGGCAAGCCACGGCTATGTCGTCGTTCACATCCAGCACCCGGGTAGTGATGAATCTGTCTGGAAAGACAAACCTGCTGGGCAGGCGGAATCTAGCCTCAAAAGCGCCATGACCATGACCAACCTAGGACTTCGGGTGGGGGATGTGCATTTTGTCATCGACGAAATCGTACGTCGTAGCGCTCTTGGCACAGAGGTCGTCTTTAAGAATGTCGATACCAATAAAATTGGCATGTCCGGCCATTCGTTTGGTGCGCAAACGACGTTATCAATTGCCGGTCAGGTCAATCCTGCGGTGGGAGGACAATCCGGTTTTGATAAACGTGTTGCTGCGGCGATCGCCTTTAGCCCGAACGCGCGCAATAAAGCCAAATTGGATAAACAGTTCGGCGACATCCGTACGCCGTTCTTCTCTATTACCGGGACCAAAGACGGCGCTGTACTCAACGATGGTACGATAATGGAGGATCGCACCTTGCCCTATAGTCATATGCCTTCGGGGGATAAGTACTTACTGGTGCTGGATGGGGGGGACCATATGGTGTTTGGTGGCCAGACGTTTACCCGCAGGAAGACCACGCCGCGTGACGAAGAGATTCGAGGAATCGTAAAGGCTGCAAGCCTGCTGTTCTGGGATGCGTATCTCAAAGGTGACTCACAGGCGAAGAGATTGATTGCGGCGAAGCGCAATGATCGGTCTTCCCTACAGGCGGTGCTGGGCGCGGCGGATCGCTACGAGTTCAAATAGCATTCTTGCCGGTGACGTTGGCGTAAACGAGATCGCAGATGAACACCAAACTTGATTGGAAAGAACGGTGAATACATGACAACCTTACCGGGAAGAATTGTCTGGAAAAGTTATCTGGCTGCTCTTATGGTGTCAGTGCTCTTTGCGCTGCTTGGAGTTGGGCGTGTGGCATACGGGAAATCAGACGACAAACTGACGCAAGACGATGTACGCCACCTGCTGAACCGGACAGGCTTCGCTGCCTCCATGGCGGATATCAATGCCCTCGCGGGTTTGAGCCGTAGACAGGCAGCGGACAAGTTGCTCGTGGCGACTCGAGAAGTGGCAGTCACCCCGCCGCCTGCATGGGTCACCACGCCGATCACGCCTGCTAGCAAGCTGCGTGATATGACGCCGGAAGAGCGTCAGGCTGAGCAACGTCTCAACATTGAACGTGCGATTGATTTACGCGAATGGTGGTTTCGTGAGATGTTGGCTACCCCCTCACCGCTGACGGAAAAGATGACCTTGTTCTGGCATAACCACTTCGCCACCAGTCAGCAGAAAGTACGATTCAGCAACTTGATGTATCAGCAGCACGTGCTGTTACGGAAAAATGCACTCGGCAACTTTGGCTCGATGCTGCGACAGGTGGCGCGCGATCCGGCGATGCTGATCTACTTGGATAATGCCAACAGTCGGCGCGAGCAGCCGAATGAAAACTTCGCCCGCGAGGTCATGGAACTTTTTACCCTCGGTGAGGGTAACTACACGGAGCAGGATATTAAGGAAATGGCGCGCGCGTTTACCGGTTGGTCGCTTGACCGCGAGACGGGCGAATTCTTGTTTCGGCGCGCGATTCACGACACGGAGGTAAAGACGATATTTGGTAAGCGCGGTAATTTTGACGGGGACCAGGCGCTCGATTTGTTGCTCAAACGCCCAGAAACAGCGCGTTTCATTACGAAAAAACTGTGGCGCGAGTTTGTCTCGCCTGCGCCCGATGAGGCGGAAGTGGCGGAGCTCGCGACGGTATTTCGAGATTCCGGATACAACATCGCCAGGCTGATGCAAGCCATGCTGGCCTCGGATGCATTTTATGCACCTGAAAATCGCGGCGCACTTGTCAAGTCACCCGTTGAGTTTGTGGTCGGTACGCTGAAGATGTTTGACATCAAAACGCCGAATCTGCGTCCCTTCGTCTTTGCCTCCGCGTTGCTCGGGCAAAACCTGTTTGCGCCGCCGAACGTAAAGGGCTGGCCGGGTGGTGAGACGTGGATTAACTCAGCAACGCTGCTCGGACGTAAGCAATTTGTTGATCGACTGTTCCGCAATGAAGACCGGATGGAGCCGGTGATGAATGCGCTCGATGAAATGGCGGACCGCAGTGGCACGCCGCCACCGCCGGGGCGGGCGCAACGGCAGCAACGATTGGCCGAGCGCGCCATGGCCGCGCTGAATTGGAACTTGGACGCATGGTCATCGACTTTCAATCAACCGAGCCTCAGGGACAATGTCACCAATATGTCAAAAGTGGTGTTGGCAGTAACGCCGAGTCGGCTTCCAGTTGGTGGCAACCCCTCCGATTGGGCGCGGACATTCGTCGCGGATCCTGCCTTCCATTTGAAGTGAATGTGATGTGAATTGCTGGCTTGCAGAGCTAAAGGAACGTTCATGAATCGCAGAAATTTTTTGCGTGCTGCAGGCGTGTCTGCACTCGCAACCTCCGCACCGCTATTCGGCAACGTCAATGGTGTGGTCTGGGCACAGTCTCCAAGCCAATCCGGTGTCGTCAGGACAACGACGTTGCCACCATCGCCCTACAGTAACTTGCTGATTTTGATCGAGCTAAAGGGGGCGAATGATGGCCTGAATACGGTCGTGCCATTTACTGATCCGTTGTATGCGACATTACGCCCGCGTGTACGCTTGGAATCAGCCAGCCTCATCAATTTGACCGAACGTGCGGCGCTGCATCCATCATTAAAGCCTCTCATGACAATGTGGGAGGACAGGCAACTCGCCATCATTCAGGGCCTGGGTTATCCCCATCCCAATCTCTCGCACTTCCGGTCAATTGAAATCTGGGATACCGCCTCAAAAAGTGACGAGTATCTGGATGCGGGGTGGCTGGCTCGCACCTTCGCGCTGAATCCTGCACCAAAGGCTTATGCGGCGGACGGCGTGGTGGTGGGCTCAAATGACATGGGACCGCTGTCGGGTTATGCCGCACGCACCATCGCGCTTGCAGACACCGCCCAGTTTCTGCGCACGGCTCGTCTGGCGCAGGCCGGGCGCGATGAGCGTAACAGTGCGCTCAGGCATATCTTGGCGGTGGAAAGCGAGGTGGTACACGCAGCCTCCAAGCTGAATACCAACTATCAATTCAAGACGACGTTTCCGACCAGTGCATTCGCCGGTCAGGTGAGGACAGCCGCGCAATTGGCGGCCAGTAACGCGGGGATCGGGGTGATTCGACTAACGTTGGGAAGTTTTGATACCCATGCCAATCAGCTGGGAACACACGCCAATTTGCTGCGTGATCTGGCGGACGGCATCGCCGCCTTGAAGTCTGCACTGCAAGAACTCAACCGGTGGGATAGCTCACTCATCATGACCTACTGCGAATTTGGTCGTCGCCCAAAAGAGAATCAGAGCAATGGCACTGATCATGGCACCGCCAATGTGCAGTTCGCCGTTGGTGGAAAAGTGCTCGGCGGAATGTACGGTGAGGCACCGCAACTGGCACGCCTCGATGGTAATGGCAATCTGCCGTTCGCGGTCGATTTCCGCTTGGCATACAGCACCATCATCAGCAAATGGTGGGGCTTGGATTCGTCGCGTGTGCTGAATGGTCGTTTTGCAACCATGGACTTCCTCGCCTAGCTCGTCACTTTCCGGTGGGCGCGAGCCGTTAACTCGGGCATTGATATTTGAAAGTCCATTAAATACGGGCGCCTTCAGACGTTTCCGCCTGAAAACGCCCGTCAGTCGGAGAGTTACCTTTCTTGGCACCGTATGTGCTCAGTGCGGTGGCCAAGCCAGTGCGTGATTAGGCTGTCCTGCCAAGGTTGCCAGGTGTGCGACCGTTATAATCCCGCTATGAGCCGTCCCGCCAATGTCGTCGCGTTTGAAACATCGTCGGAAACGATCTCCGTTGCCGTCGCGCGCGGGGAGCAAATTGTCTCACGCGAAATCACCGAGGCTTGTCAATTAAGTGGTGAGTTGGCGTTGCCGACGATGCACGCGCTGCTAGCCGAGGCTGGCCTTTGTCTGGCAGAACTTGATGTGGTGGTGTTTGGCCAAGGCCCCGGCTCGTTTACCGGTGTGCGTGTGGCCTGTGCTGTCTCTCAGGGACTCGCCTATGGATTGGGAAAGCCGGTGATTGCCTTGCCTACACCGTTGGCGCTAGCAGAAGCCGCGACGCGTGGCGGCGCCGAGCGTATTCTGGTTGCAGCCGATGCGCGCATGGGAGAAATCTATCTCGCGGCCTATGTGCAAGATTCCACCCAGCCAACTGGCTTTGGTGAGGTGGTATCGCCATGTTTGTTGAAGCCTGAGGAGTTCGAGCAACTGATCATTCCTCAGCTACCGGCGAGACATTTGGCCAGTCGCTGGGTCGGTGTTGGGAGTGCGTTTGCCGTGCCTACGCTGACCGATGCGCTTACGGCCAGCAGGTTAATTTCAATTGTGGTGTCAGGTGCGCCGGCGTTTCCATTAGCGGCAGATCTGGTTCGTGTTGCACGGCGTTTGCTTAACCGCGTTGGTGACGCCGCAACCATTCGTCCGCACGACGCTGCACCGCTGTACGTTCGGAACAAGGTTGCGCTGACTATCGAGGAGCGACTCTTGATTACACGGGCCAAGGCTGAAAGTGCCGTGGAAGCGAAAGCTCATTCGACCAGCCCGCCGCTCGCCGGGTTTGCATCGTGAGTGCACGGCCAAAAACGCAAACGATCTCGCTCAGTTTTCGGAAGCTGGAAGAACACCATCTGTCGGGCGTGGTGGCGATTGAGTCGAGTGTCTACGCGTTCCCGTGGACCCACGGTAATTTTCGCGACTCGTTGTATTCGGGCTACGATTGTATCGGCGCGTGGTGCCATGGCGAACTGGTGGGCTACACGATCACCATGCCGGCGCTCGAAGAAATGCATCTGCTCAACGTTGCCGTGGCGAAACATTGGCAGGGAAGAGGTGTCGGCGCGGCGCTATTGCAGCATGTGATCGACCGCGCCGGGCGAACCGCGTGTGAAGTGATTTATCTTGAAGTCCGTCCGAGCAACATTGTCGGTCTAAGGTTGTATGAGCGCTTCGGTTTTCGGCGTCTCGGGGTGCGCCGCGACTACTATCCCGCCGTCACCGGTCGCGAGGACGCCCTGTTCCTTGGCTTAAACATTAAGGCACCAGCTGAACATGCGCCTCGATAAGGATTATTTGATGGAGCTGGAGCTCTGGTCCCATTTTGAGCTGCGCAGTTTGGGGCACAAAATTATGCCGCCCCCACCGACATCTGCGCCAGCGCCCAGCCAGGCTGCCACATCCGCAGTGGCTCCTGCCCGAGCAGTTGCGAACCCCACCGCCAAGACATCGGTGGCTGCGCCTTCGGTGGCGACACCGCAGCCTGCGGCTGCGAGGCAGGCAAGAGTTGATGCCCCCATGCCGGTCGATCCAGCGCGTTTGGAAAAGATCTCCCGCGCAGACTGGACGACGCTGGCGGAAATCTCGGCCAACTGCACCGTGTGCACGCTTTGCAAGCAGCGCAAACAAGTTGTGTTTGGCGTCGGTGCCCAGTCGGCGCAGTGGCTGTTCATTGGTGAGGGCCCGGGTGCCGAGGAGGATGAATCGGGTGAGCCGTTTGTTGGTCAGGCCGGCAAGCTGCTAGACGCCATGTTGACGGCGGCTGGGCTGCAACGCGGGCGGGAGGTGTACATCGCCAACGTAGTGAAATGTCGTCCGCCGGGAAACCGCACGCCGCTTCCAGAGGAGGCCGCCGCCTGTGCGCCGCTGCTGGATCGACAGATCGAGCTTATCCGACCGAAAATTATCGTGGCGCTGGGCAGGACGGCTATTGCTCGATTGACCGGCTCGGAGGCGGCAATGGCGGCTGTGCGCGGTCGGGCGCATACCTACCGAAACATCCCGGTCATTGCCACTTATCATCCTGCCTATTTGTTACGTAACCTGCCTGAAAAGCTAAAGGCATGGGAAGATCTGCAGCTTGCCAAACGGACATTTTCGGGGGACTAGTAAAACACATAGTTGCCCTCATTTATTTGTCGCGGTGACGTTGTTGTTGAGTTACCGCCAATTTTTCCGTGTCTTTTTCCAAAGGAATATCATGCGCAAACTGTTTGTACTGTTTGGTCTGGCCGCCGCGTTGACGTTGAGCGGCTGTGGCTACAACGATTTTCAGTCGAAAGACGAGGCGGTTAAAAAAGCATGGGCTGAGGTGCTCAACCAGTACCAGCGTCGCGCGGACCTAATCCCGAATCTGGTCGCCACCGTGCAGGGTTTTGCGTCGCAAGAAAAAGATGTCCTGCTTGGCGTGACCAACGCGCGTTCCAAAGTCGGCTCGATCAATATGACCGCCGAGGCGCTGACCGACCCCCAGGCGATAAAGAATTTCCAAGCCGCACAGGGCGAGTTGTCTTCGGCGCTGTCGCGTTTGTTGGTAGTTTCGGAGAATTATCCGCAGCTCAAATCTGACGCCAATTTCCGCGATCTACAGTCGCAACTGGAAGGAACCGAAAACCGCATCGCCGTTGCTCGCAAACGATTCACCGAGTCGGTCGAGGGCTACAACGTACTCACGCGCCAGTTTCCGACTAACCTGACGGCCATGTTGTTTGGCTACAAGGTGAAGGAGCAATTCACGGTGGAAAATGAGAAAGCGATAGCAGCGCCACCCAAAGTGAATTTCGGCACGACGCCTGTACCAGCCGCCCCCGCACCGACACCCGCGCCAACGAAGTAATTCGCCAGCAAAGCCAACACCAAGCCGTTCGCGCCCGTGAGCAATCGGCGGATACACCTGCAATCAGCTGAGCTACCCCCGTATGTCACTGCGAGGGTAGTGTCTATTGTTTGGATACTGCTGTTAATGGTTGCCGCAATTCCGCTAACTGCTGGCGCCGCGGAAGGGGATCTGCAAAAAATTCCCGCACTTGAAAAGCGGGTGACTGACTTGGCGGCAGCGCTTGGTCAGGACGAGCAGGCGCGTATCACCGAGCGTATTCGCGTCTTTGAGCAAAACAAGGGCGGCCAGATTGCCGTGTTGATTGTCGACACCACCGCGCCGGAGGCCATCTTCGATTACTCCCTCCGCGTTGCGGATAGTTGGAGGCTAGGGCGCAAAGGCGTTGATGATGGAGTCTTGTTTGTCATCGCCAAAGGCGACCGCAAAATGCAGATCCTCACCGGCCCCGGCTTGCAAGGGTCGCTGACCGACGCCGCGAGCAAACGCATCATCGCCGAGATCGTTGCGCCGCGTTTCCGCGAAGGCAAGTACGGTGAGGGCATTTACAACGGCGTCGACATGATCGCCTCCGTCATTGACGGCGAGGCGCTGCCGCCGCCGCCGAGGAAAAAACAATCGTCGAAATCCCTTGATGGCGGAGAATTCTTGACGCTTGGAATCTTTGCCGCGATCTTTGTCGCCCCTTTGTTTCGGAGCATGTTTGGTCGTTTCCTCGGTGCGATAGCAACTGGTGGCGTGACGGGTGTCGCCGTATGGTTCTTGCTGGGCGGCATGGTATTTCCGATATTTATCGGCGTCATCGTTTTCATCATTGCGCTGTTCGCGGGTCTGCTGAACTTTTCCAGCGGACGTGGTGGCGGGTGGGGTGGCGGCATCGGTGGCGGCAGTTGGTCTGGTGGCGGCGGATCGGATAGTTTCTCTGGCGGCGGCGGCAGTTTTGACGGCGGCGGTGCCTCGGGAGATTGGTGATGACTTGGCTTAAACGATTCATGCGCCACGTTTGGATGTCGCCGTTGATCGCTAGGCGGGCATTCACCGAGGAAACACTCAGGGCAATCGAGGCCGCCGTGGCCACCTGCGAACAAACGCATCGCGGGCAAGTGCGTTTTGTTGTCGAGGCGGAATTACACACGCATCAATTGTGGGCGGGACTGACCTCGCGCGCACGTGCACTGGAGGTTTTCTCCGGTTTGCGCGTCTGGGATACTGAAGAAAACAACGGCGTGCTGATCTATGTGCTGCTGGCTGATCGCAAGGTCGAGATCATCGCCGACCGCGGCATCCACGCGAAGGTCGGGACCGAACGTTGGCGGGCGATTTGCAAGGAGATGGAGTTAAATTTCCGCAAAGGCGATTTCCGCGAGGGTAGCGTGAACGCGATTCACAAAGTGGGCGTGGAACTCGCGTTCTACTTCCCGCCTCACGGGCAACTTACCAACGAGCAGTCGGACAAACCGGTAATGTTGTAAGGTTTTCAGCAACTAGGCGAACTTGCCATTGCGCCGACGTTTTCAGGCACTTTTGCCACAAGATGCCCACCAGTGTTGGGGTTTGATGTAACGCGGGCGACAATTCGTCGCCCGTTTTGTGCTGTCTACGCCGCATTGCTCATGGTCGGATCACTGCTTCTTCAGGCACTCCGACATAAATGCCTTGCGCTCGTCGCCCTTTTTTCCTTCTGCCTCCTTGTTGCACGACTTCATCTTGTCTTGCTGACGCGCTTGTTTGTCGGTGAGGCACTCTTTCATGAACGCCTTGCGCTCATCCCCTTTTTTGTCGCCTGCCTCTTTATTGCAGCTAGCCATTTTGTTCTGTTGGGTTGCGGCGGCTTTTTCCTCCGCCGATGCGGTCATTGCACTGATACAGAGTGGGATCGCAATCATCACTGCAGCAAATGCTGTCTTCATTTGATTCTCCTCGTTCGTTGGGGTGAGTAGAGCGGTATCAACCTTGGCGGCGGCGTGTTTGCTGCACTTGTCACCGCCTCGCGGATGTCCGCTGTTGAATACCATGGCAACTTGATCAACGCCGCAATCACGAGGTCGGTTGACTAGCTTTGGCTGGCTGGCGGTGGGCTCATGATTCGGCGATTAGAGCGGGTCATACTGCAGAGATATCTACCGGCACTCCGTTAAGAACGGCATTTCCTGACACAGAATCCACTACCGTTTCGTCGGTGAGGTCATTGGCGCTAACACCGGCATGCATCGCCGCGACAGACTGTTTCACGCCGACCCGCTGGTGGCCAAACCCGTGCGGGATCGACACTACACCGGGCATCAGCTCGTTACTCGCGACGACATCAATGGTAACCTTGCCAACGCGCGAGGTGACGGTGACCGTTTGCCCGTCAGAAAGTTTGCGGCTCGCCAGATCAGCCGGGTGCATCAGCAACTGGTGACGCGCCTTTCCTTTGACTAATCGATGGCTGTTGTGCATCCATGAGTTATTGCTGCGAACGTGTCTTCGGCCGATGAGTTGAAGTGCCTCTGGGGTATTGCGTGCCGATTCAACGGCGGCTTCGACACGTGCGATGTCGGCAATCAACAGCGGCGGGGCGCACTGTATTTTCCCGTCGGCGGTTTGCAGACGCGTGAAGAGTGACGGGGCAAGTGGACCCAGATCTATACCGTGCGGCGCATTCATCATCTGCGCAAAACTCACGCCCGGATAGTGGGCCGCTGCCGCAGCGACAACGTCTCTCACAGTGCGTGGTGTCCGATACTCGCGCTCCAGCAGCGCCGCCAGGCGCGAACCAATACCTGCAAAAATTTCCCAATCATAGCGTTCGTATTCAGCACGCGGCCAAATCGCTTTGTTGAAGCGCGTCACGTTGCGCACCGCAAAGGCGTTAAACACCGAGTCGTAGTGGTCGTGATTGAGAGCTGAAGTTGGTGGCAAGATGATACTAGCGTGACGCGTCGTCTCGTTGATGTAGATGTCGACTGAGACCATAAACGCCAGACCCGCGAGCGCGCGATCGAGTTGGTTACCGTTCGGTGTCGACAACACCGGGTTCCCCGCCGTTGTAAACAAGGCGCGCACCTGTCCTTCACCCGGCGTGAGCATCTCCTCAGCAAGTGCTGCGACGGGAATCTCGCTATTGGTTTCGGGTAGCTTGCGTACCCGTGAGTGCCAGCGGCCATGCCCCCCGGCACGGGTGCCCGGTCCGGTCAGCGGTAGTACCGGATTGGTTGGCAGAACACCACCAGCACGGTCGAGATTGCCCGTTACTAGGTTGAGCAGATAGATTAGCCATTGATTGGTTGCCCCAAAGGCTTGGGTCGCGGTCCCCATGCGTCCATATGCAATCGCGGATTTTGCACTTGCGAATGCGCGAGCGATGGAGCGCGTGGTGTCCGCCGCGATTCCAGTGAACACGGCCACGTATTCTGGCGTTAACGCCTTGATTGCATCGAGCGCAACATCCAAGCCCGCAAGCTTGTCGTCATCTGCAATCTGTAGCAGATTCTCCTCGCGCAGGGTGTTGATTAGCGCCGCGAGAAAGGCGGCGTCACTGCCGGGGCGAATGAAGTGGTGATCTGATGCAATTTCCGCAGTTTCGGTACGCCGTGGGTCGACCACCACGACCTGGCCTCCCCGCGCCTGGATAGCTTTGAGCCGCTTGGCCACGTCAGGCACGGTCATCATGCTGCCGTTGGAGGCGATTGGGTTTCCACCAAGAATCAGAAAGTAATCGGTATGGTCGATGTCCGGGATCGGGATCAGGAACTGATGCCCAAACATCCAATACGACACCAACTGTTGCGGCATTTGATCAACAGAAGACGCGGAGAAGATATTGCGGCTGCCAACTAGCTTTGCCACCGGCGGAAAATTCAGCAGATGGCCAAAATTGTGAACGTTGGGGTTGCCGGCATAGAGGGCAACCGCGTCGTTCCCATGCTCGCGAACGATCTCGGCCAGCTGCGTTGCGACCAACGCAAATGCGTCATCCCATTCAATGGGGTGCCATTCAGTCCCGTTGCGTACTATTGGCGTGCGCAATCGTTCAGGGTCTTCGTGGATATCCTTCAACGCGACCGCCTTCGGGCAAATGTGGCCGCGTGAAAACGGATCGTCATCGTCGCCGCGGATGCCGGTGATGGTTTCTCCGTTTAGCTTAAAGGTAAGGCCACAAATCGCCTCACAGAGATTACACGCCCGGAATTCGGTCCGAAACTGCTTGCTTGAGGCACCTTCACTCATTTTGTCCCCCCGTTGGAGTCGTGCGGTTAGAACGAAACGCCGTAACGTCCGTCAGCAACTGTCAGTGTCGCGTCCGCGCCAAACGGAATGGTGAGTTTTCGCGCAACATGCCCGAACGGGAAGTCTGTCAGCACCGGGCAGTCCACCATGTTGCGAAGGGTGGTGACTACGTGCTTCATCGTGTAGGGAAAGCGATTCGCCTCCGGTTCGCAGTCGTTGAAGTCGCCGACAAGAATTGCGCGTTGCTTTTGCAAGATCCCCGCGTGGTACAACTGCCAGATCATTCGTTCGGCGGCATATGGCCGTTCACCGATCTCTTCGAGAAAAAATATGCCGCCCGATATATCGGGCATAAAGGGCGTACCGACTAGATCGCTGACCAACGAGAGATTGGACCCCCAGATCGGGCCGGTAAGTGTTTGTTGCGTGTAAGCGTGATCGGTTTCAACCGTCACCGAAACCATTTCCCCGCGCAGCACCGGCCAGAAGTGTTTTTCCATAAAGGCATGATCGTCGGCGATTTGGCCCGTATACGACTCGTCGCCGAAATCTGTTGCCACACCCGAACCGGCCAACGTCACGTAGTTGCCCTTGGCAATCGCGGCCAGATTGATTGCCGTGAAGTCAGAGAAACCGCAAAGGACTTTGCCCGATTTCGCGACGGCCTGCCAGTCAATGCGATGCACGATGCGTGAAACACCATACCCCCCGCGGGTCATCATCATCGCATCGACCTCCGGGTCGGCCAGAAGCTTGTTGAAACTTGCCAAGCGTTGGTCGTCCGGTGCCGAGAAGTACTCGTATGCGCCCAACGCTTCATCGGCGAGCAGGCAACGGTACCCAAGCGCCTCAATTCTTGAAATTCCGCGCTGCACGCGTTCGGCCACCGGCGGCCCGGCCGGCGAAAACACGCCGATGGTGCCGCCGCGCGGCAACGGCCGTGGTATTGCGTAACGTGAGGACTTCATGTTGCTGGTGCGGTTACTTGCGCGTCGCCTGAGAATCCACCACGGCAAGTGCTGTCATGTTGATGATGCGACGAACGGTTGCGGTTGGGGTGACGATATGTGCCGGCTTGGCGGCACCTAACAGAATTGGGCCGATGGTAATGCCGCCACCAGCAGCCGTTTTGAGCAGATTAAAGGAGATATTAGCGGCATCAAGTGTTGGCATGATCAGCAGGTTGGCCTCACCTTTGAGTCGCGAGTTGCGCATCGCAGCCTGGCGAACGTCCTCTGCTAACGCCGCATCACCATGCATTTCGCCTTCAACTTCCAGTTCCGGCGCTTGCGCCTGAATCAGCGCAAGTGCATTGCGCATTTTCACCGCAGTTGGTGCGTCAGACGTGCCAAATGACGAGTGTGAGAGTAATGCGACCTTCGGCACAAGGCCGAAACGGCGAATCTCCTCGGCGGCCAAGATGGCCATTTCACAAATCTGTTCAGCCGTCGGGTTTTCATTGACGTAGGTGTCGCAGATAAACACGGTGCGTTTTGGCAGCATCAACAAATTCATCGCGTAGTAATGCTTGGCACCTGCACGGCGGCCGATCACCTGGTCGATGTAGTGCAGGTGCAGGGCGTGTGTGCCAAACGTGCCGCAAATCATGCCGTCCGCTTCGCCGCGATGCATCATCATCGCGCCGATCAGGGTCAATCGACGACGCATTTCTATCTTGGCGTATTGTTCAGAGACACCGCGTCTTGCCGTGAGCGCGTAATACTGCTCCCAGTAGTCGCGATAACGCTCGTCATACTCGGGATTAATGATTTCGAAATCGATACCCGGACGAATTCGCAGGCCGAATTTTTCAATGCGTTTTTCGAGTACTTTCGGCCGACCGATCAGGATCGGTTTTGCGAGCCCGTCATCCACCACCACCTGCACGGCGCGAAGCACACGTTCTTCTTCACCCTCCGCGTAGACAATCCGTTTCGGATTCTGCTTGGCCTTGGTGAATACCGGCTTCATGATAAGCCCGGAGTGGTACACAAACTGATCCAGACGTTGGTGATATGCTTCCCAATCGGTGATCGGTGAAGTCGCAACCCCCGACTGCATCGCCGCTTTGGCGACGGCCGGCGCAACCTTGGAGATCAGGCGCGGATCAAACGGGCGGGGAATCAAGTAGTCCTTGCCGAAAGAGACCGACGATTCACCGTAGGCCATCGCAACGATGTCCGACTGCTCGGCTTGCGCGAGTTCAGCGATGGCTTGCACAGCGGCGAGTTTCATCGCCTCATTAATCGAGGTGGCACCAACATCAAGCGCGCCGCGGAAAATGAACGGAAAACAAAGTACGTTGTTCACTTGGTTGGGGTAGTCGGATCGTCCGGTGGCGATGACGGCGTCGTCGCGCACCGCACGGATTTCCTCCGGCAGAATCTCGGGCGTCGGATTTGCCAGCGCCAAGATCAGCGGCTTTGCAGCCATACGTTTGACCATGTCCTGCTTCAACACGCCGCCGGCAGAGAGCCCTAAAAACACATCGGCGTTGTCAATCACCTCGCCGAGCTTGCGTGCGTCGGTAACTTTTGCGTAGCGCTCCTTGTTTGGATCCATCTCCTCCTTGCGGCCCTGGTAGACCACGCCCGCAATATCCGTCACCCAAATGTTCGACATCCTCATGCCGAGCGCGACCAGCATATCCAGACACGCCAACGCCGCCGCACCCGCGCCGGAGGAGACGAGTTTGACCTTGGATATGTCTTTCCCCACCACTTTGAGGCCGTTATAGATGGCCGCGCCGACAATGATGGCTGTGCCGTGTTGATCGTCGTGGAATACCGGGATCTTCATTCGCTCGCGGAGTTTTTTCTCCACATAAAAGCACTCCGGTGCCTTGATGTCTTCCAAGTTGATCCCGCCGAAGGTGGGCTCAAGCGAGGCGATGATGTCAACCAGCTTGTCCGGATCAAGTTCATTGACTTCGATGTCGAACACGTCAATGCCGGCAAACTTCTTGAACAACACGGCTTTGCCTTCCATCACTGGCTTCGCTGCGAGCGGGCCGATCGCACCGAGGCCCAGAACGGCCGTCCCGTTGGTGATGACGGCAACCAGGTTGCCGCGTGCGGTGAGATTGCGTGCTTCGCTCGGGTTTTGCGCAATTTCCTCGCATACTGTGGCCACGCCCGGTGTGTACGCAAGGGCAAGATCGCGCTGCGTGGCAAGTGGTTTGGTCGCGGTGATCTCAATTTTGCCGGGACCCGGATACCGGTGATAGTCGAGGGCGCCTTGCTTCAAGTCGTCACGCATTTTCATGTAGTTTCTCCTATGAGAAGTCTAACACGGCAAGATATACGACCTTGCCAGTTGATCGACTGAGAATATTTGGTTTTGATACTTCCGCACTTGCAGGTGCCGGACGATCCAAAGATGGATAGAGTGCGGCCTGCTTTGTGCGAGCCAACGTTATTGCCGTGCCATCCGGCTGCCTGCTGTTTGGGGCTCGTGCTTGGGATAGCCCGGTGGACGCATTGGTGAGTGGAACATACCTGATATGACTCACGCTATGACTGATGTTCAGCCCGCTGTAACCGCCAAGAACCAATTTACTTTGCTCGCAGAAAAGCGCTTTGCGCCGTTTTTTCTGGGCGCAATGTTGGGTGGTTTCTTGGTCAAAATCGACGGCAATGGTGTCGTCGATGCCGCAGCGATTTCGATGTTATTTGGCAATCGTCGGCCGCATCGCTGCGGCAATGGTGTCGTTGTCACCGCCACCGGCCCCCGATCTTGTGATCAACTGGAATCCGGCCACCGAAACACGGGCGAATCTAAAAACCGCCCACGGCAATCCGGCAGTATTCAACTCGCTGATTGGGAACTCGTGGTTTTGGTTCATGGAAACCATCTTCTTGACGTCGATGAGCGGCTTTGCCAACGCGGTGCTGGGCGGGGATGAAATGGCTGTGCTGTTGCTGATGGGCCTGTTCACCGTCGGTATTGGTGCCAGCTGCATGCTGTATGAAAAGCTGTCGGGGCACAAAATCGAAATCGGGCTGGTACCGTTTGGCTCTATCGGTATGACCCTGTTTGCGGTCGACTTGTACTTCGCTTCGCGCGGGCTTGCGCCTGGCGGGGCGCTGGTGAGTGTCGGCACGTTTGTACAGAAGTGGGCGCACATCCGTGAAGGACTTTATATAGTTTCTGCTGTGCGATATGCGGGTTTGATCGTCGTGGTTGGCGCGCTGCATGCTAGACTCTGTGCGCTTGTTTTGCCCATCAGCCAGTCCCTAGATCATGTCCGGAAGCACTCACGGTAAACTTTTTGCAGTGACAAATTTTGGCGAGTCTCACGGCCCCGCAATCGGCTGCGTGATAGACGGCTGCCCGCCAGGATTGGCGCTCTCAGTCGACGACATTCAGCCCGATTTGGATCGGCGCAAGCCCGGTACATCGCGCCACGTCACGCAGCGTCGGGAGGATGACCGGGTAGAGATATTGTCCGGCGTATACGAGGGTACAACCACCGGCACACCAATTGCGCTACTGATTCGCAATGAAGATCAGAAGAGTAAAGACTATGGCAATATCGCTGACGCGTTCCGCCCCGGGCACGCTGATTACACCTATTTGCAAAAATATGGCATTCGCGATCACCGCGGCGGTGGGCGTTCTTCGGCGCGCCTGACCGCGCCAACCGTGGCGGCGGGAGCGGTGGCCAAGAAGTGGTTGAAAGAAAAGTATGGCGTCGTAGTGAACGGCTACCTGGCGCAACTTGGCGAAAACAAAATCCCGTTTGAGTCGCTCGCGAAT
>JADCJC010000017.1 GCA_020247395.1 Rhodocyclaceae bacterium | reverse complement strand
GAACCGGAGGCACCGATTAATGCCACCATTTCGCCGGGCATGATTTCCAGCGTGACATTATTGAGCGCTCGCTGACCGCCAAACGACTTCACGAGATTGGTGACGCGAATTGCAGGTTGCATAGTTGGCCGGGTTGTCTAGATGACTAGAAAAATTCTAGGCGTATGGGGTGACAGTTTATTGACAGTCAAATGACGCGAATGCCGCCGCGCCAAACTGCGCGTACGACGGGATGATCGTCGGCCATTCGGACCTGTACCAAGTCGGCGCGCAGTCCCTGACGTATCTCGCCGCGATCAGACAACCCCATCGCACGCGCGGGATTTCGCGAAATCGTGGCAACCGCTTGAGGAATCGAAAATCCGGCATCACGGGTGAGTTGAAACGCGGCACCAATTAGACTCGCCGGCACGTAATCGGAGGACAAGGTATCCAACAACCCCAATTTTGCGAGGTCCACGGCAGCGACATTGCCTGAATGTGAGCCACCGCGTACCACGTTGGGCGCGCCCATAACGGTCGTCATACCACACGCTCGCGCGGTACGCGCCGCCTCTATACGCGTGGGGAATTCACAAATGGTCACGCCCTCTTGGTGCGCCTGCGTCACATGGGACGGCAGGGTGTCGTCATGGCTCGCCAGGACAACACCGTGTTCGCGCGCGTAGTCGGTGAAGTATTTCCGATGTGGCTGCGCGTACCTTGTCTGTAGTTCTACCGAAGCTTCGACCGACTGCTGGAACCGCTCATCAGACCAGCCCTTCTTGCCGGTGTAATAGACACGCGCCTTTTCGATGTTTTCCCATTGCCGCTGACCCGGGGTGTGATCCATGAGGGAGATCAAGCCAACTAACGGCTGCCTCAGAAAGGGCTCAAACAAGGTCAACACGTTCGGCGCTGGAAGCTCGCAGCGAATGTGCAGCAAATGGTCCGCGCGCAACAAACCAGACGACCGTGCACGCTCCAATGCGGCCAAGATAGGCTGCAGATCCTGCCCGCGCATGGCTTGCGGATCCGTGTCGCCGACACCGAGCGCGTCATAGACGGTTGTGATCCCCGCAGCAGTACACTCGGCATCGTGCGCCAATAACGCTGGCAGCGCCGGCCAAAACACTTTTGGCCGTGGCATGAGGTGGCTCTCAAAGTTATCCGTGTGTAACTCGATGAGGCCCGGCAACAAATAATCGCCTTCCAAATCCACACCTTGCGACAACCCGGCGCCCGTGCCAGCCATGCCAATGATGTCTTCAATGCGTCCATCATTCAAGGCGACCGAGCCATGTATGACCTCGTCGGCCAACACCAAACGCGCGTTGTGCAGTACTTGCGGATGGTTCATTTGAAGTCCGCCATGTTGACCACACGCGTCGCTACACTGTCGCGCACCCGCTGGTCATGGAAGATGCCGATAATGGCCGCACCCTGCTCCCGCGCTTCATTGATCATCGCCGTGACGGTGATACGATTGTCGGCGTCCAACGACGCGGTAGGTTCGTCTAACAACAGTACCGGACGTGGGCGGATCAAACCGCGGGCAATGTTGATCCGCTGCTGCTCACCGCCGGAAAACGTCGCGGGCGGTACACTCCACAGCCGTACCGGAATACGCAGACGCAGCAAAAGTGTCTCGGCAGCACGGCGTGCCGCAACGAGTTTGTCCGGGTCACCGTTTGCATCTTCCATCAACGGCTCGGCGACGATGTCTAACGCTGAGACGCGTGGAATTGCGCGCAAAAATTGGCTGACGTAACCCACCGTTGTGCGGCGCATCGCCATTTGTTGCCGCGCAGAGGCGGTGGCGAGGTCGATTGCATTCTCGCCCTCACCCACGATTAGTGAACCTTGTGTGGTCCGATAGTTGCCGTAGATACACTTAAGCAAGGTGCTCTTGCCCGCGCCCGATGGCCCATCAAGCGCAACACATTCACCTCGTCGCACCTCGAGCGACACCCCGTGTAATACCGCCAGCTCGGCACCGCCTTGATTGTGCAGGGTGAACGTTTTGCCGAGATCGCGGACTTGTACTGCCGCTGTAACGCTCATGGCACCGCCCATGGTGCCGCTCAAGGTGCTGCTCATGGTGCCGCTCATGGTTGCAACACCGATGACACCAGCAACTGCGTGTACGGATGCTGCGGGTCATCCAACACTTGATCGGTCAACCCCTGCTCGACCACACGACCGTCTTTCATCACCATCATGCGGTGCGCAAGTAGCCGTGCGACGGCCAGATCATGCGTGACAATCACCGATGCCAGATGCAGTTGATGCGTCAACGTTCGTAACAGATCCAGCAGCTTTGCTTGCACCGATACGTCCAGACCCGAGGTCGGCTCATCCATAAACACCAACCGTGGGCGGGTGACTAAGTTCCGCGCAATTTGCAGCCGCTGGCGCATCCCACCCGAGAAGGTCGCGGGGGATTCGTCGATACGATCTTCCTGCATTTCAACGCGACTTAGCCATTGTGTGGCCTCTTGGCGTATACGACCGTAGTGCCGCTCGCCAAGCGCCATCAGGCGCTCACCAACATTGGCACCAGCCGACACGTCCATCCGTAGACCGTCAGCGGGATTCTGGTGGACGTAGCCCCAATCGGTGCGCGCCAACAAGCGTCTTGCCGCTTCCGACAAACGGTAGACGTCAACAACACCCTCATGCCGTGTCAGGAAATCTACCCGTCCACTATCCGGCAGCAAACGCGCCGAGGCGCAGTTCAACAATGTCGTTTTGCCTGACCCTGATTCACCGACAACCGCCAGCACTTCGCCAGGCCACAAGTCAAAGCTCACTTGGTCTACCGCAAGACGGTCGCCGTATCGTTTGCTCAAGGCCTCTACGCGCAGGATCGGTTGGTCTTGTTCACTCATGCGGATTTGGCCTCCGCGACGTTGGCCGGTACTGCCGCCAGATTTTCGCGGCGCTGCCCACAATAGTCGGTGTCCGAGCAGATAAACATACGACCACCGTCGTTGTCGGTAATGACTTCGTCAAGAAAGCTATCTTTTGCGCCACACAGCGCACAGTGTTGCTCCCATCGTTGCACTTCAAACGGGTGATCGTCGAAGGCGAGACTTTCCACTTTGGTGTACGGCGGCACGGCATAAATGCGTTTCTCTCGACCGGCACCAAACAACTGCAAAGCAGGGTTCATATGCATCTTGGGATTGTCAAATTTTGGAATCGGTGACGGCGCCATCAAATAACGACCATCGACCATCACCGGGTAGTCATAGGTTGTGGAGATGTGTCCATAACGCGCAATATCCTCGTAGAGCTTCACGTGCATCAATCCATATTCAGCCAGGCCGTGCATCATCTTGGTCTCAGCTTCGCGTGGTTCCAGTTTGGCGAGTGGCTCAGGGATTGGCACCTGATAAACGATGATTTGGTGATCCTGTAGTGGTGTTTCCGGAATTCGGTGTCGTGTCTGAATCACCGTGGCCTCAACGGTGCGTTCGGTTGTGGCAATCCCGGTTGTGCGCGTAAAGAAGCGTCGGATGTTCACCGCATTGACGGTGTCGTCTGCGCCTTGATCGATGACCTTCAACACATCGTCGCGACCGATAATCGAGGCGGTGACCTGAATGCCGCCGGTTCCCCAACCGTAGGGTAGTGGCATTTCGCGCGAGCCAAACGGGACTTGATAGCCGGGGATCGCGACGGCTTTTAAAATCGCCCGACGAATCATGCGTTTCGTGCGCTCGTCGAGGTAGGCGAAGTTGTATCCGCTGTCAGAAGAATCCGGGGCTCGCGAAACGTCGGCGTTCATATCGACGACTCACTTTGTGCTGACTGACTCGCGCGCATCTGACGAAGTAACGCAAGTTCTGATTGAAAGTCCACGTAGTGCGGGAGTTTCAAGTGTTGGACGAATCCCGAGGACTCCAGATTATCGGAGTGGGAAAGCACAAATTCTTGCATTTGCGCTGGTGCAACGACCGCTTCCCCTAACTCCTCAGCCCGCAACGCGCGATCCACCAGTGCCATTGCCATCGCTTTGCGTTCACTATGGCCGAACGCCAAGCCATACCCGCGAGTGAACTGTGGGGGCACCGTTTTTGAGCCGGCGAATTGGTTCACCATCTGGCACTCGGTGATTTCGAGTTCACCAATCACAATCGGAAAACCGAGTTCCTCGGGGATGATTTCGACTTCCACACTACCAAACCGGATTTCGCCGGCAAACGGATGGTTGTTTGCGTATCCACGCTGAGTGGAATAGGCCATTGCGAGCAAATACCCTTCGTCGCCCCGCGCCAGATTCTGCAAACGTTCCGCACGAGAGGCCGGGAAGGTCATTGGCACACGAGTAAGGTCTGCTGGCACCGGGTCACCCTCGGAAGGCGGTTGCGCTTCAATCAATCCCTCAGCACCCAACAGTGCCATGACGTCGGCAAACTCCTGCTCAGGTGATGTGGGAGGAGGCGGATTTGTTTGTGGCTCGCCACATTCCGCACTCGCAACCGCCAATGAAAAATCCAACAGGCGTTGTGTGTAATCGTAGGTAGGCCCAAGCACTTGCCCACCGGGAAGATCTTTAAAGGTTGCCGAAATGCGCCGACGTAATTGCATCTTGAGTGTATCGATCGCTTCGGTGTAACCAAAACGCGGCAAGGTCGCGCGGTAGGCGCGCAATAAAAAAATGGCCTCAACCGTATCTCCCGCCGCTTGCTTAATCGCAAGGGCAGCAAGCTCACGGTCATAAACGGATCCCTCGGTCATCACACGATCGACGGCAAGCCGCAGTTGCTGTTCGATTTGCGCGACGCTGATCTCGGCAATAGACGGGTCTCCACGGCGCGCTTCAGACACCAGCAAATGCGAGTTTTCAATCGCGCGCTCTCCACCTTTCACGGCAACGTACATATCAGCCCCTGATCCGTGTGCTGCGCGGCAAACCGCAGACACGATTGTCACAAGTTAGGAAGAGATCGACCCCGCGCGGTAGCAGGCTGATCGTTTCGGCGCGAGCGGACAAAAATGCGGCATCCAGTGGAGTCGCGGTCAGACGCACGCTGGATTCAATACCCGGGCCAGTCAACGTCAGACCATCACCGCTGGCAAGCTTTGCCACCTCCCAAACCAAGGTCGCGGACAGTTCCGGCGCGTATTCCGTGCCCGTCTTTAACGCGCTGAGTGCAGGTATCCTGTCCGTTGACGCGAGAAGCACAAAATCAGCGTCTTCGAGGTTTGACGTGATGCTGCACCCAGTATGAAACCGGTAATAAGCGGATGCCACCGCGACGTGTGTCGGTGAAACGTAGAGGGCAACATCTTGATCGAGCAGCGCCAACAGAATTGCATTGGCCGCCGCACCAATACCTTCAGGCGCGGTCGCATCACTATCCGCTTCGAGTATCGTCCCCGGGCGGGAGAGCACCGTGAGGCTGGTGCGAAAAATTCGCTGGCTCGCCGCCGTGGGGTCGCTAAAGCCAGCACCGATATGTTCGAGGCTGAAGGTGTCCATTTATTCGTCACCGCGCGAGACAGTGAGGAATTCAACCTTGGTCAGGTGTGATTCGTTGGCCCTCGCGGCCCGGCTTGCGGCAATGCGCGCCCGCAACGGCTGCAATAGATCGCGTTCCAATGCGTCGCGCTCGTTGGGGTCCTGCAATAACGCGTCGGCGATTGCGGCAAGTTCGGCCCGGCGCGCGGAGCGCCCTTGGACGTAGGCAACACCATGTTGCCCACCTGCCATCCGCAAGGCACAACGCGTGAGCGTCATTTCACCCACATTAAACCGATCGCCGGTCGCACCGATACGCGCGCGCACCATCGCTAGCCCAGACTCGGGGCGCTTTAACCAAACGTATTCTTGCGCACGTCCGGCTCCCCATGCCTCTAACAACTCGATGGGTGCCCGCGAAAGCAAACCTAACCACTCGCGTCGGGCTTGCTGGGCCTCGGTACTGTCATACATCTGTCATCGCTCCAACGCAAACTTATGACGCGGTTTAATTGTCTAGACAACTTACTACGGTTCTAAGACTGTACTCAGCCAACATGAAGCTTTCGTTGCAGGAATAAGACCTTGAATGTCACAAACCTAAACAGTCTCGAGCCGGACGCTGGCGACAGCGATGTACTGAGACCCAGTTTCGGCAGTTCTATCTGGGCGAGTATTGAAAACGCCATCGCTGATGACATCACGTCAGGTCGGTTGACGCCCGGCGACAAACTCGCGGGCGAGCATCAGCTTGCAAAACGCTTTGGTGTCAATCGCCACACGGTGCGCCACGCGCTGGCGCAACTCGCGGCAAAGGGTTTGGTAGACGTCCGCCACGGGCTCGGAACATTTGTCGCCGACACCGCCGTTGACTACGTTCTTGGCCGACGCACACGCTTTTCCGAGAATCTCAGCGCCGCCGGACTTCGCGGCACCCATCGATTGGTGGAGTCCTCAGTCGTGAAGGCGACAAAACAGATCGCGACCAGCCTCGGCCTTCGATTAGGAACGCTGGTATACCTGATTGTTGCGATCGGCGAGGCGAACGGCCGGCCAATCACCATCGCCGAACATTATTTTCCCGCAAGACGCTTCAAAGGCTTGCCGCAGCGCTTCTCGGAGTCACAATCGGTCTCCCGTACCCTTGCCACTTTTGGGGTTGAGGACTTCACGCGTGAACGTAGTGTGATTAGTGCGCGTATGCCGAGCAAACCAATTGCTGTGGCACTAAAACAAAGTGTGCAGCGACCGGTGTTGTATGTCGAAGCTATCAATGTCGATGCAGACGGGACACCCGTTGAACTGGGCCGTACCTGGTTCGCTGGCGACTTGGTCCAGTTGATTGTTTCGTCTGAGGCATAGCCACTAAATATTCTTCGAAGACATCCGCCAAAGAACGAACGATGGAATCACCGCGCTTCGCAATCTACTTTTCGCCACCTGCCCACGCTGAAATCGCCAAGCTCGCGGATGCATGGCTCGGTCGTGCGCCGGCCCCGCCCGCACTGGCTGACACGTTACGGTCCGCGAACATACTTGCCGATAGCCTGCACGCACTCACCCAACATCCTCGGCGGTATGGCTTTCACGCCACGTTAAAGGCACCGTTCCACCTAAGTTCCGCGAGCAGGGTTGAACAACTGTTGGCGAGAGTCGAGCAATTTGCAAAAACGCAGGCAAGTTTTTTGTTGCCTCCCCTCAAGGTCGCGGGACTCAAAGACTTTCTCGCACTTGTACCCGGCGAAACAAGCCATTCGCTGAACACCATGGCGAGCCGCTGTGTCACCGAGTTCGAGGTTTATCGGCAGCCGTTAACGTCGCGGCAAATTGCGCAACGCCGTCAGCAGAACCTCTCACCGCGACAAGATGCATTGCTGTTGCAGTGGGGGTATCCGCATGTATTTGACTGCTACGAATTTCATCTGACGCTGACCGATTCACTGTCCAGCGTCAACGCCGGTTTCAGCAGTCGGATTCGCGCCGCCGCCGAGCAACTATTTTCTGACAAGCTCACCAGCCAAGTCACGTTTGATGCAATTAGCGTCTTTGAGGAACCTCAGCCCGGCGCGGACTTTCGGCTGATTCTGCGGGCACCGCTCGGTCGGCAAGGGCGGCTGATATATCTTGTCGGCCCTTCAGGCGCAGGCAAGGACAGCTTGTTACGATGGACTCGCCAGAAGTTGGGTTACCGGCATGATCTGCTGTTTGCGCAGCGCGTCATTACCCGCGAGCGTCGCGAAGACGATGAAGAACACGAGCCGATGAGTGAACAGGCCTTCACCGAACTTGAGCAGCAAGGTGGCCTGGCGATGGCTTGGCAGGCAAATAGTCACCGTTACGGCGTTCGCCGGGAGATTGACGATGCCCTGCAACGTGGAATGACGGTGCTGGTAAACGGCTCGCGTGCGCACTTGGCGCTTGCGCGGGAACGTTATCCACACCTTGAAGCGGTTCATGTCACCGCGCCAGAAGCCATTATCGAACAGCGACTACACGCGCGTGGTCGCGAGTCTGCCGAACAAATCGTTGCCCGACAAGCGCGACAGATTCCAATGAATAACGACGCACCGTTTGACCTCGAAATCGCAAACACCGGCACGCTTGAGGCGGCAGGAACCCAACTAATGAAATTCTTGCGCGGGGCGGCAGGCACCGAATTGGCTGCGGCCCAACCCCCAACCCTAACAGCGCCGGTTTGAGGCTGGCTTGATCAGCAAGGCTAGCCTACACAGATACGACGGAGGCTGCAGCGTCATGATTCGGTCACAGTCAAGCGCGAGCATCTTAGGTTGCGACGCTCCTCTCTGTCAGACTGCTGGAAACTCTCTTCATCCGTTCCTAAAACCCTTTACACGCATTGGCGCAAAGCGAAATGAATGAACTAATCGAAAAACTCGAGCATCTCTATTCGAGCCACGGCGAAGTAAGATATGGCCCCGAACCCGTGACGGTGACCGAACACAGCATGCAGTGCGCTGCGCTCGCGCAAACGCGGGGAATGTCCGATGACTTCATCGTCGCTGCAGGCTTGCATGACATTGGTCATTTGCTGGTGTTGGATGCGGGCCAGTCCTACACCGATGGTGGAGACCACCATGAGTTGATCGGTGCCGACATGCTTGATGAGTACCTCCCAGGCTCAGTGGTCGACCCCGTTCGCTGGCATGTCGAGGCCAAACGTTATTTAGTCACTGCTGACCCAACATACGAAGCCGGCTTGTCGGAGGGCTCCATCGCCTCACTGATCCGCCAAGGCGGGCCAATGAGCGAAGCAGAAGCAAAAATTTTCAGTAACGCCGCTGCCTTTAACGACGCGGTGGCACTGCGTCGCTTAGACGACGCCGCGAAAGTTCCAGATAGCGACCGGATGGCGTTTGCGGATTTTCTGCAGATTGTCGAACGGGTTGCCTCGCGCCGACTTTGAGCGAAACGTTGAAGATCGATGTGCAGCGTTATGATTTGCTGGTGGTCGGTGCCGGCATTGTTGGTTTGGCTCATGCGCTTGAAGGTGTGAAGCGCGGCCTTAAGGTTTGTGTAGTCGAAGCGAATACGCGACCAGTCGGCGCATCTATCCGCAACTTCGGTTTCATTACAGTCACAGGCCAAGCCGCTGGCGACACCCATCGTCGCGCGCAACGTACCCGCGACGTTTGGGACGACATCGCGCCGCAGGCAGGCATAGACGTTATCCACCGTGGACTCTGGATGATCGGCCAACGCCCGGAAGCACACGACGTGCTGACAGAATTTATGCACACGGACATGGCTGCTGGCTGTGAATTGCTGACACCTCAGGCCGCAGCCATGCGCGCACCGTCGTTGCAACTCAACTCGGCCGCTGCGGTGCTCTATAGCCCACACGAGCGACGGGTCGAATCGCGAGACGCCATTCCCAAACTTATCAGCTGGCTCGCCTCTGCCATGGGTGTCAGCTTTCGGTTCGGCGAAACCGTACTTGATATCTCGACCCCGGAAGTGGTTACCAGTCGCGGCCAAATCCGCGCTGAGCGGGTGGTCTATTGTCCCGGAACATTTCTTCGCAGCCTGTTCGCGGATCGTATCGACACCTACCAGCTAACCATGTGCCGTCTACAGATGTTGCGGGTGATGCCCGACACACCACTAACACTACCCGGTGCAGTCATGTCTGATTTGAGTCTGGTTCGTTATGCGGGTTATGCGGCGCTCCCTGCTGCCGCAGCGCTTCGTTCACGCCTCATCGCCGAAGAGCCACAAGCGCTTGAGGACGGTATACACCTGATAGCAGTGCAAAGTACGGACGGCAGTTTGGTGGTTGGCGACTCGCACCACTATGACGCAACACCCGAGCCATTTGCCTCAGCGGCGGTCGAAGAGAACATCCTGCGCCATCTCAGCTTAAGTGTTGCCATCGGTGGCTACAAAGTCACCGAACGCTGGGTGGGTGAGTACCCGTCTTCCAGCGAGCACACCGCAGTCATTGATTGCCCGGACGCGGCCACCCGCGTCGTGTTGGTCACAAGCGGCACCGGTGCCAGCACCGCGTTCGGACTGGCGCAAGACGTTTTTTCAGATTGGTAAATCCGTGATGACATTTAAATCATCTGCCCCGCGCCGTGCAGTGGTCTTTGATTGGGCTGGCACCGTGTTTGACTTTGGCAGCTTGGCACCGATGGGCGCGTTCGTAAAGTTATTCGGGCGTTATCACGTCGAGATCAGCATTGCCGAAGCACGGGTGCCCATGGGGCTGCCAAAGTGGGAACACATCCAAGCGCTCGGCAATCAGCCGCGTATCGCCGCAAGTTGGCTTGCCGCACATGGTGTGCCGTTTAGTGACGCAGACGTTGATGACCTCTATGCTGTGTTCACGCCGATGAATGCCGAGAGTGTGAAACATCACGCCGCGTTGATTCCCGGCGTGACCAACGTTGTCGCCGCATTACGCGAGCGTGGTTATGCCATCGGCAGCACCACGGGCTACACCCGCGCCATCATGGATGTGGTGGTGCCACTCGCCCGCGAACAAGGTTTTGAGCCGGACAATTTGGTTTGTGCGGGAGACTTGGTGGCGAGCCGCCCCAGCCCGCTGATGATGTATCGAACCTTTGCCGACTTAGGCGTCTGGCCACCGGCGTCCGTAATCAAGGTCGATGACACCGCGCCCGGCATTTTGGAAGGCATCGCTGCCGGCACTTGGACGGTGGGCGTTGTTGTATCCGGCAACGGGGTTGGTTTGAGCCTTGATGAGTGGAACGCGCTCGACGCCGCTACCCAGCAAACCCATCGTCAGCGTGCGGGTGAACATCTACTTGCTGCAGGTGCGCATACACTCATCGACACGGTCGCGGATCTGCTGCCGGTAGTTAACCGTATTGAACGGCTGATTGCCGACGGCTCGGCACCAAAGCCGCTTGAATAGATCGACAAACTCTAGTAAATACGGGCGTTAACGAGCATATTTGCTCTGAAATGCCCGCCAACATTAGACTTTTGATTGTGATACGTCGCTTTTTGCGCCGCTGCTTTATGAACTCAGCTAAGCGCGCAGCGATTTGCGCGCCATCCAACCCGTAAATAGCGTCGCGGTAACAAACATCACAACTGAATAGACCGCTGCGGGGATCGCATATACACCGTCGCCGAGCACGTTGATCGCAATGTAGATTGCCAGCGCCGCATTGTGGATGCCGACCTCCATCGCCACCGCAATCGCCTGCGCGGCCGACAATCCGAGCGCTCGTGGCAGCGCATAACCAATTGCCATCGACAGCACATTAAACACGACACACGCCGCCCCCACCAGTTGTATATGCTCTTGCAGTGCTTCGCTGTTTTTCCCGATGGCGATCACGCTGAACGTTGCGAGTACAACGACGGATATCACCCGCACCAATCGCTCAGCACGCGAGGCGAATCCCTGTGCACGGGCACGCACCAACATCCCTGCCGCCACAGGAAGCAACACCACCAGCGATACTTCAACGATCTTTGCAAATGGCGGCGGCACCACTTGGTCCGCAGCCTTGAAATAGGCAAATGACAGACTCACGATGACCGGCAGCGTGACGAGCGCAAGCACGCTGTTAATGCCGGTTAGGGTGATGTTGAGCGCAAGGTCGCCGTGCGCCAAATGGCTGAACACATTGGCCGAGGCGCCACCCGGTGCCGCTGCAAGCAGCATCATGCCGATCGCTAGGTCGGGTGGCAACGCAAGCCATTTGCACACCATGGCGCAAACAAACGTCAACAAAAACATTTGTGCGAAGAGTCCAACCAAGACTGCCTTGGGCATTTTGACGACGCGCCAAAAATCCTCAACCGTCAGCGACAGCCCAAGCCCAAACATGATGAGTGCCAATGCACCGGGTAGCAGCACATTGGTGACAGTAGAGCCTTCCATGCGGCGGCAGCCTACTCGGAGCCGCTCACGTGAGGCTGTTGTAATACGGCTGCGTCACGCCGAGGCGTTCTGCGGTTGTGGCATCAGGATTCCTTGCGACGTTGGAACGGTTTGCGCCGTCTGATGAAAGACCGCCTCAAGGTCTTCAACCAAACGGTTCCAACCAAGTTGCTCTGCAACGAATCGGCCATTTGCGCCCAAATTTCTTGCCTGTGGCCAATCGCGTGCGAGGTTTGCCGCAGCCGCAACAAATGCCTCCGTGTTGTCGTATGGCACTAAGCACCCACTCTCGCCAGGGCGAATCAGTTGGGCGGCGGCGGCATAGTCGTAGGCCAGCACTGTCAAGCCGCTTGCCATGGCTTCCGGTGTCACATTACCGAAGGTCTCGGTGATGCTTGGGAAGAGAAAAATATCGCCGGACGCGTAGTGCCGCGCCAATGCCTCGCCACGCTGCAATCCCACAAATACCGCGCCGGGAATCTGTGCTTCAAGGTCGCGCCGCGCCGGGCCATCACCAACCAATACCAGCTTCATGTCCGGCCTCACCGCGCGCATGGCCTCATATGCTGCAATCAGCGCTCGCAAATTTTTCTCGGAGGCGAGACGCCCGACATAGATCGCCACTGGTGTGGATTCACCCGCACCCCAAGACGATCTTAGCTGCGTGTCGCGTTTGGCGGGATGGAATAGCTCGGTATCGACCCCTCGGGCGACCACGCGAAGGTTGTGAAAACCCATCGCTTGTAACTCCCGACGCAGCGACTCCGTCGGCACCATGGTGCATTGTGTGCGGTTGTGGAATTTTCGCAGGTACGCAAAGATCGGTTTCTGCAACCAGCCGATGCCGTAGTGGCCGCTGTATGCGTGAAAGTTGGTTCTAAAGTCTGAGGTCACCGGCAGCTTTAACTTGATCGCCGCCTGCAAAGCAGACCAGCCAAGCGGGCCTTCCGTTACGATGTGCACCACGTCGGGTCGGCGCATGCTCCAGAGTTTTACCAACGCGTTTTTGGCCGGCAATCCCATCTTGAGATGCGGGTAACGTGGAATTGGCAGGCCGCGCATCAGTACTTCTTCCAGTTCTCCGGCGTCGCTCTTGGTTTGGCGCGGCCGAATCAGCTGTACATCATGACGCCGCATTCGCAGCCCATCAACAAAACGGGCGATGGTCATCGCTACACCATTGATTTCGGGCGGGTAGGTTTCGGTCACTACCGCAAGCCGCAACGCACGTTGCTTAGCTTGCAATTCGTCAACAACAAGGTCGTTTGTCATGAGGTCACCCGAATTTGTCATGTGGACATGATGCGAGTACTTCACAACGTTTTCGTGACAGAACAACGACAGCCGTCGTCGCACTTTTGTCAACTAATCGTCATGATCTCGTCACCGCCTCGTCACGCAGTGTTGTCACAGTTCCATCACGCTGTTACCCTGTTACATTCAAATTCCAATCAGGAGACCCCGTGAAAGAAATACTCCGTCAGTTGCACATCCAGCGCATGGATGACCATCGCTACTACCACCATAGTCGAATCAATCAATCCCTTCACCTGCTCAGTGCCTCCAGTTTTGTGCTGGCGTACGCGCTGCTCTTCACCGACCCCGCCATGGCCGCTTTGCTGGCATGGGGCGTGGCGATGACGAGCCGTCAGGCCGGGCACTTCTTCTTCGAGCCGAAGGGTTATGACCACGTAAACCAGGCAACCCACGAGCACAAAGAAGACATCAAGGTTGGCTACAACCTGCGCCGCAAAGTTGTCCTCATGGCGCTGTGGGCGTTGTCACCATTAGCCCTGTTTGTTGACCCTACCCTGTTTGGTAACTTCACGCCGGCAGAATCAACCATGGAACTACTGCGCCAAGTCGGCATGATGTGGCTTGCCATCGGTGCAGGTGGCTTGGTGTTCCGTGTAGTTCACTTGTTCTTTCTGCGCGACGTTCCAACCGGCTTGGTATGGGCGCTCAAAATCATCACCGACCCGTTCCATGACATCAAGCTCTACTGGCGCTCGCCGTTCTATCTGATGCGCGGCCAGCTCATTGATCCGATGACCCACACCCAAGTTGGGCACGACTAAATCGGCACGGCGCGGGAAGGCGGATTGCAATTTCGCCGACCCGCCCTCCCTCTCCAGCTTCAACCGTTGCGCCTAGAAGCCGAATCGCTGCCCCAGCATCTCGCGCAGAATACTGCGCTTGATGGCTTTGTTGGTGAGTTTGGCGTCGCGCCACCACCAGCCGTCGGACTGCATCGCGGTGGCCGCAGCGACAAAGCGTTTTGCTACTTCCTCAAAGTCGGCATCACTGTAGTTCAGCGAAAAGATAAAGCGGCCGGTTCCGACCCAGCTCAATGCCAACCCTTCTGCGCGGAGGTAATACTGCAACATCCAGTTGTAGCGCGAGGGCTCAGTGTAACTCACCGTCCAGATCGACGACAGGTTGGCCACCTCAACCGGCAAGCCCGCTTCCCGCAGCATGGCGTTGAGCGACTGGGCGCGGTGGTCCCAAGTCGATTCGAGCGACGCATATACGGCTTGTATTTCGGGGGTCTCGATTTTCTCCAGAAAAACTTGCATCGCTCCCATGACGTACGGGTGCGAGTTGAACGTTCCTCTTGCAAAACAAATGTCCGCCGGGCGATCTGGATTAAAGCGACGCATCCATTCACGCTTTCCACACACCACTCCCACCGGAAAACCGCCGCCGAGCGTTTTGCCGTAAGTGACGATATCGGCTTTAACGCCGAAATACTCTTGCGCTCCGCCGCGCGCCAGACGAAAGCCAACAAACACTTCATCAAAAATCAGCGCGATGCCGCGCGCCGTGCAAACCTCGCGCAGCTGCTTCAGCCACGCGGCGTAAGCAGCGCGGTCATACTTAGCTTTGCGGCCGCTATCGACCAGCGACGAATCTCCCGGCGCATTCTTATTGGGATGCAGCGCTTGCAGGGGATTGACCAGCACACAAGCGATGTCGTTGCGCGTTTTAAGAACATGCAGCGTATCCCGATCCATTTCCTTCAGCGTGTAGGTGTCGCGCGGCGCGACGGGATTGCCTGGACCGGGTTGCACATCTTCCCACCAGCCGTGGTAGGCACCACAGAAACGAACCAGATGCGTTTTGCGCGTGTGATAACGCGCCAGCCGTACAGCCTGCATGACCGCCTCGGTGCCGGACATATGGAACGACACTTCGTCCATGCCCGAGATCTCGCGAAGCTTGACCACGTTGCTGGCCACACACGGATGGTAAGCGCCAAGCACCGGGCCCATGGCTGCAACACGCGCACTGCCTTCAGTCATACAAGCTTTATAGAAATCCACGCCGAACACATTCACGCCGTACGATCCGGTGAGATCATAAAAAACATTGCCGTCCAAATCAGTGAAGGTGACACCCTCAGACGACTGGATAAAGCTGCCGGTCTTCAGATGCTGGCGCAAAAACGCGCTGTACTGGTACGGCACACGGTAGGCACCGGTGAATTGCAAATCCGAAATACTTTCGGCAGCTTGTTGCGTCAGCGCGACGGACTTGGTGAAGCGCTCACTGTAAATCGCAGACAACTTGGCGAGCCCGGTTTTTCGGCGTGCGACGACCTCATCCGGCGCACCGTCGGAGCCAAAAAACTTAGCTTCGTCGTAGCTATAACCAGGCAACATTTTGGCCACCCGTTTGGCCATCCGCGAGTGCCCCGCCAGCGAGGGATGTTTGGCCATCGAGAGTTCCAAACGTCGCTTCGCCTTCGGCAGCACAGCAAGCATTGCCGCGACACCGGCGACCGTCAATGTCAGTGTGGTATCCATCCAATCACCTACCTTTAGAAGAAGAGTTATGACAGATATACGCGCAATTGTTGACAGTTCTGTGAACGCCGAGCAGACCCCGCCACCGTCCTTGCCTCCATCCATTGAACCTCGTTGGCGGGAACGTCTGTTTCAACAAGAAGATCTGAATTTCCTGCTAACCAACCGCGTGCCACGAATCTTTCTGACGCGATTCATGGGCTGGTTTAGCAAAATTGAGCAGCCGCTGATTCGCGATGCCTCAATCTGGGTGTGGCGGTGTTTCGCCGATTTGGATTTGAGCGACGCACGCAAACAAGCCTTCACCAGCCTGCACGACTGTTTTACACGCCAGTTGGTCGAAGGCGCAAGGACGATTGATCAAGACACCAACGTCATGGCCTCACCGTGTGATGCGATCGTCGGCGCTTGTGGCGACATTGAGGGCACGCAGGTTTTCCAAGCCAAAGGGTTTCCCTACGCGCTGGCCGATTTGTTGGGCAGTGAAACACTCGCCGAGCAGTATCGTGACGGCGCTTATGTGACGCTGCGGCTCACCTCAAGCATGTACCACCGGTTTCACTCGCCGCTCGATTGCCGCGTGACACACGTAACGTATATCTCAGGCGACACGTGGAACGTCAACCCGATTGCACTGAAGCGGGTGGAAGGACTGTTTTGCAAGAATGAGCGCGCGGTGATTAACGCTGAGTCACAAGGCCGTCGTGTGTTATTAGTGCCAGTCGCAGCGATTTTGGTGGCAAGTATTCGCCTTCATTTTTTGAATGTGCTGTTGCACCTGCGCTACCGGGGTGCAAACGAGATTGCCTGTGATGCAAGTTTCAAGAAAGGCGAGGAGATGGGGTGGTTCGAGCACGGCTCGACCATCATCGTGCTGGCTGAGAAGGGATTCTCTTTGTGCGACGAAATCACCGTCGGCACACAAATTCGGATGGGGCAGCGGTTGATGCACTTGCCGACTTGACCGGAAACTCAGCTATCGGCGGGCGTTTACAGCAATTTATGCTCGAAATTGCCCGTCAGTACGAGACTTTTACCTTATTGACTAAGCCTCAACAACGTCGGCAATTTGCCGCGTGAACGTCTGCGTTTGGGGGGCCGGGACCAATTATATTGACCAGAAGCGACTGTACGGCTTTCCCGAAAGCCGACCTTTAACGTCTGAGCTAAGCGGCAGCATCAATCGCGCAGCGATTGATCTGTCCGCTTGAGCGAATAGTTATACGGACTCTAGCTGCTTGAGCGTTTGGCCACTTGCGTCCTTCCAAGCTGTCCTGCCATTCGCAGTGCCACCATGAATTACAGCTGCAGCAGCACTTGGACTAGAAAATTCTTGGTTCTTGGTGAAGAGCAGATGTCCGTCAGCAGGCGCCAAGACGCCATCCTTGATCAGTTGTTCCCGAGCGTTGATCACCCACGGGTAGTCCTTGGCCGATGGTCGGAGGGATTCAACTGCTTGCGATTGAGCAAGCACCACAATGCCATTCGGGGTGAGGTGGCCACTAGCCTTGAGGCCGCTGATCTCACAAAAGAGGAGGCGAGCCTCTTCCTTCGACTCAGGTGGCGCGGCAATTGGTACCAACACCTCCACTCCGAGTGCCGGAAGCAACTGCTCGATCTTCTCGAGAAAGATCTCCATATCCGCTCGATCCGACTCTGGAAGCTTTGACGTTGATGCCTGAGAGTTGGTAAGGCTCGCACGGCCGGCGACCTTTGCCAGTTCTATCAACCGACCTTCAAGATAACGGATGTGTGACTTCGTGAGATTCTCGTCTTTACTGGTGAAGTAAACGACATGGTTCCAGAAGTCCTTGTCCAGATGTTGCTTGAGTCGCGCTTGGATCGACTCTGCCTCACCGATGTAGACGGCTTGACCACCGGACAATGGGTCAATGCCGGTGAGCAGATAGACACCGACATTCCCTGCTTCTTCTCTCTTGAGAAGTTGATCGAGCTCCGTGCGAGGACCGGCGACGGCCTTTCCAGACCAATTAGAGATCTCGCCAGTTCTCAGGCGCTTTGGATCACCGTGGGGCAAGTAAATCTTGATCGTCGCGCTAGGCATGCGTGCCGTCCGTATAACGTTCGAGTTAACTCCGCGCGCGGAGGCGAGCGGTGTAAGCCCGGTACGCGACGATGCTACGCCTGACGCGGACCGGGCTTACACCGCCTGCCGTAGCGGGTCGGGGGTTGAGTGATGGGATGGACTCCCCCCGTTTTTGAACGGCATCATGGTGCCTGCTGGCGCTCATATGGTGTGGGTAGTCAGCGATCAATCAACCGAAGGAGTCCGAAATGAATGCTACTACTGTCGCCGTTGATTTGGCAAAGAGCGTATTTCAGTTGGCCGTTGCCGATTTGAATTGGAAAATCATCGAAACCCATCGCCTGTCTCGCAGCCAGTTCGAACGCTGGTTCGTCAATCGCAAGGTATCGCTGGTGGTCATGGAAGCCTGCGGCTCAGCGCACTATTGGGCACGCTGGCTCAATGGTCTGGGCATTAAAGTGATGATGCTTCCTCCAGCCTACATACGCGCCTATGTGAAGCGCAACAAGACCGACGCGGCGGATGCGGCGGCGTTGCTGGAAGCCTG
>JADCJC010000016.1 GCA_020247395.1 Rhodocyclaceae bacterium | reverse complement strand
GGGCGGACGGTTACGGTGATTGAAATATCTGGCGGCTAAAGGCTAAAACAACAACGCCCGCAGTGCGGGCGTTGGGGGAATGCTTCTTTTTTATAAAGAGAACAGGCAGCGAGATTTAATTCGACCCTGGAACCTTTGATTTTCTGGCTGGCGTCACCACCAGGCTCGCCGTCTCGTCGGCATGAAACGGACAGCGACCGATTCTGTCCTTGCCGGCTTTCTTCAGGGCAATCCCGGCTGACGCCACCAGGCGCTCCACGCTGACTTCATTCTTTAGCCGCTCAATCTCATCAGTGGGGATGCGCGCCATTTTTTGTGCTCCGGCTAAAAAGCTGTCAAGGGGGTTTTGAACAAAATAACTGGCATGCACTATACCGCGTTTCGCGGTATAGTGAACCGCATTCTGATTTTTTAGGAGTTAGGCTATGGCGGTTTTCAATCACAGCACGCATGTACCAATGGCCATCTCCGACCAGGAACGCACTTTCTTTACCGAGCTCGGCGAACGCGTCGCCGCACTGCGCAAGCAGCACAACATCACGCAGGTGCAGCTCGCCGAGACACTCGATGTCTCGCAGCAAACCTTGCAGGGCTATGAGGCAGGTCGACGCCGCATTCCCGTCTCCGCTCTGCCGATACTGGCCGCGTCCTTGAGTGTGACCTTGGAAGAGTTGATGGGGGCACCCGCCACCAAGGCGCAGAAACGAGGGCCAGCGCCAAAGCTGCAAAAGCAGATGGAGCAGGTTTCGCTGCTGCCACGCGCACGCCAGCAGGTGGTGATGGATATGCTCGATGGGGTACTCGCTCAGCGGGGGCGGTAGCGATGGCCATGACTACCGATTCCGGTCTCTACCCGGTCGCGGCAGCGCAAATCGCCGGGCAGATTTTTATGGTGCGCGGCGCGAAGGTGATTCTCGATGCGACGCTGGCAGCACTCTATGGCGTGGAAACCCGCGCGCTGATTCAGGCGGTCAAACGCAATCAGGCGCGCTTCCCGGCTGATTTCATGTTTCAGTTGAACGAAGAAGAGCATGCGGCTTTGAGATCACAATCTGTGATCTCAAACAGTGGCCGTGGCGGTCGTCGCTATGCGCCGTATGTGTTTACCGAGCACGGGGCGATTCAGGCGTCCAATGTGTTGAGTAGCGCCCGCGCGATCGAGATGGGCTTGTATGTGGTGCGCGCGTTCGTGCAACTGCGCGAGACGCTGGCGGCAAACAAGGATCTGGCGCGACAGCTCCGCACGCTGGAAGCGCGCATGCTGAAGAAGTTCGCCACACAGGATGAGACGATCAAGGAGATCATCACGACACTGAAGCAATTTATGACGCCGGTCGATCCGCCCACGCAACCGAAGCGAGCCATCGGGTTTGTGATCGAGGATTCGACGGGATCGACGAAGTCTGCAAAAGGAATGCGCACGAGAGGTCGCGCGCAGTAATCGCTGTGCTCGCATTGCTCGCCGTACAAGGCGGCGAGTGAATCATCTGACGGCTAAGGAGTGAAGCAACACCGCCTGCAAGCGCAGGCGGTGGAGAGGCTTTTTTTAGAAATAAAGAAGAGAGAACAACAAACACCGCCGGGGCAGTGATCAGGCAACAGGCAAGGCCTGACCCCGTGCTTCCCCGTGCTTCAGACCCCGTGCTTCAGCTTGGTGGAAATTTATTAGTGGTCTGTCCCCTAATACCACATAAAGTTAATTTTTTGCATTTTTCGCAATCTTTTGAACCAGATCGAAACGACAGCTCCTTAGCGCAACCCTGTGACAATTTAGCGGCATTTTATCTGTCATTCCATCGTTGCTCGACAAAATAGTTGGGCTTAACTGCAGGCCAAAAAATTTTCGCGAAATTTGCGTAAGTTAATTTTTGTCTGATACACTGCAATCGTCGCGGTTCTATAGTTGTGGCTCTAATCCGCAGCAAATAGTACAGGGCGTAGATAGTCGGGAAAGAGTTAACGAGCGGCCCCCGCAGCAATAAAGCGGGGGCGGTTCGAGTAGCAGTTTGTCCGCAACAAGCTTTCCGTTTCAAGCAATTCGTCGCTCATGCTCCGAGGGAATGGCATCGGACATTCCTCGTCTTTCACTTAATCTTTGCCCAATCGTGAACAAATCCTACTGCCATTCTCTTCCAAACGCTGACTTGACGCGTTCGATTGCTACCACTAGGTCTCATGGCGGGCCACTGAAGGCGCTTGTCAATGCATTGCTGCTCTTCATTGCGACGTTGACATCGAGTGGCTATGCAGCCGCACAGGGGCAGTACAACCTCGACAATACTTATCCGCCTAATTGTCGTCAAAACTCCACCAACCCGGCGCTTGCGCAAGAATGTAAGCGCATCACAGCCGCTCAAACTCAGCAAGATTCGCCCTACAAAAACGATTGGTGGGGAGAGGGCTGGGGGAATGGGGTCGTTGTTGTGCTAACGCACGAGAATCCTGAAGCCCTTCGCGACCTTATGATTAATTCCGTCGCTGTCGAGCGGCAGCGATTGCAGGCAATTTACGCCGCGGGAGGTGGGCAGGGCAATGCATACCCGGATCGATGGATCGTTGATCCTGAAAATCCAATCTGCGGCGAAACTTGGGTAGACACAACCTGGACCTACGCATCTGACTTCAGTCGACGACTCGCATACAAGCGATGCCCAGTTTGGTGGATTAACACAAATTACTCGCCGGGCACCCCGCAATACCTTGTAGCTAAGAGTTGGCTGGGAATTGCAAAGCAAGCAATCTGTGAGCCGGGATGGCGGGCAGTTGGCGCTGGACCACCTGACAGTTCGGGTGCTTACACAAAGTATCCGCATGTCTGCTATCGAGAACTAAGCAGCAAAGAGTTGGGTGACAAAGAGTCGGCTAGGAGCTGTGGGCAGCGGACTTCGTGCGGCAATCCGATCAACTTCGCAACTGGAAACAAATTCCAACGCGAAACTGACTACGTCGGGAGCGGCCCGATGCCTTTGCGCATTGAGCGGGCTTACAACAGTGCAGCCACGCCATCCGAAAACTACCTTAGCATTCTCTCGCAGCCTCCCCTCTCATTTGGACGCAACTGGCGATTTAGCTATGACCGTCATCTTAAGACTGAGGGTGGCAACACAATTTGGATCTCTCGTGCAGATGGCAGGATTATTTACTTTCACTTAATGGGGGGCAGCTGGAAGCCGGACAGTGACGTATCCGATCAACTAACTGTTAGCACAGGCTCATACACGTACTTTGACAGTGCAACCCGCGAGACAGAAGTATTTGATGCGTCTGGACGCCTAACGTCCATCACCGATCAGACTGGGAATATCACGACACTTGAATTCACGAGTGGCGCGCTTAGCAAGGTAACCGACCCCTTCGGGAGATCATTGGCAATTACGTACACTACAGGGCAAAGACCAAAGATCGCGACTATCACGGATCCGCAGGGTGGCGTGTATAGCTATGCATATTCTGGGGAACTCGTCAGTCAGGTGACATTTCCAGATGGCACATCCCGCGCTTACATCTATGCTGAAACTGCAAACATTGGGCTCCCGCAAACCGACCCTTTATTCGCCTCTCTGCTCACTGGCGTTGTTAACGAAAATGGAGTACGCCTTTCGACTTACAAGTACGATGCGAGCGGGCGGGCCTACTCAACCGAATGGGCGGGTGGCGTAAATAGGTATATCGCCAATTCCACCAGCGAAACTAACCCGCTAGGGCGCACCAAGACTTTCAGCCTGACCACCATCAATGGCGTCAAGACGTTCTACGATGTTGTACACCCGAGCGCGACAACCAGCTACCCCGGCAGCGTCACCGAGAGTTTTCGGCACGATGCAAATGGAAACTTAACGTCATATACCAATCTGCGCGGTATTGTCACCACTCGAGTTTTCGACACCGTTCGCAATTTGGAGACCTCACGTACCGAATCGAGCAATTCTTCGCCGCGCACCGTCACCACATCGTGGCACCCGACCCTAAGGCTTCCAGCTTCTATTGCTGAACCAGTACGAATCAATGGTGTAAACGGTACTAAAACCACTAGTTTCAGCTATAACGCAAATGGAAATCTCACCCAACGTGTGGTGACCACCCCGTCGGGTACCAGAACGTGGGCATGGACCTACAACGCCAACGGCCAAGTTCTTACGGCCACCGACCCGCTGAATCGGACGACAACAAATACCTACTATCCGAACACATCCACGCAGAATACCTCGTTGCCAAATTCGCGTGGCATGCTTGCGACCACGACAAATCCGCTTGGGCAAACGACGAGCATCACCAGCTACAACGCACATGGCCAGCCGACGCGCACTGTCGACGCGAATGGATTCATCACTGAACTTCGTTACGACCTGCGGCAGCGGTTAGTCTCAAGAACCGCACAGGGTGAAGTGACGCAGTACCAATACGATAACGTCGGGCAACCAACCCGAATCACGCTTCCCGATGGTAGCTACGTAAGTTACCTCTACGATGCGGCCCAGCGCTTGTATCGTGTCCAAGACGGGCTCGGCAACTACATTCATTACACTCTCGATAACGCGGGCAACCGCACGCGCGAGGATACCTATGACAAAACGGGTGCACTCGCTCGTAGTCGGACCCGCCTATACGACGACCTTAGCAGAGTGATCCAAGATATTGGGGGTGCCTCGCCGACGACGCAGGTTACCCAGTACGCCTATGACGCCAGCGGAAACAAGTATGCCGAGAGCGATCCAAACGGTATCGCAACTTACTACAACTACGACGGCTTGGAGCGAGTTACCCAGATCACAAATGCGCTGACTCCAACAAATGCACTTACAAAGTTTGAGTACGATCCACAAAACAATCTGACAAAGGTTATAGACCCGAAGAATCTCGCAACAACGTATAACTACAATGGATTCAACGAACTCACGAGTCAGGTGAGTCCAGATACGGGTACGACGAGCTTTACCTACGACGCTGCCGGGAACATGCTGACCAAGACAGATGCGCGCGGTGTAACGGTGACATACGCCTACGACGCTCTGAATCGCGTCACGGCGATCAACTACCCGGCAGTGGGCCCGGTGTCCGCGCAGACGGTTACCTACTCATACGACGCCTGCCCTAACGGCAAAGGTCGGCTCTGTAGCTTCACCGACCGCACTGGAACGACCACTTACACTTACGATATCCAAGGGCGGGTCCGCGGCAAAGCGCAAATGGTGAACGGCATCACTCAGACCGTTGGATACCGCTACAACGCTCTAGGGCAGATGGACGAAATGACCCTTCCATCAGGTCGGAAGCTTTCAGTCAATTATTTGAACAATCGAGTTACTCGCATCGCGGTTAACGGCATACCGATTGTTAAGTACGCGGACTATGAGCCCTTTGGCCCAATCGGCGAATGGACTTGGGGAAACGACGCAGTGAATCGGCCCAACAAGCACATGCGCTACTTTGATCTTGATGGCCGCAATACCAAGATCGAGTCCGGCGCGGGGGTGGATCCCGCCCTGGTAATGTACGACGCTGCGAGCCGAATCACCGCGCTTCAACGCCAAACAGGCGCGACAGTAGATCCCGCCAAGAGCGCAAGTTACGCCTACGACAATCTAAACAGACTTGTCTCAGTAACCCCTGGAGCGGGAAACTCAGCGAACGCTCAGAGCTTCAGTTATGACCTCAACGGCAATCGCCTGAGTAATGCCATCGCCGGCGCAGTGACGACCTACAACATTGCTGCAAGCAGCCATCGGCTGCTTGGCTTGAACGGCTGGACCACGAAAAACTTCACTTACGATGCCTCCGGCAACCGTTTAACCGACGGCAACCAAACGTGGAGCTATGGTGGAGATGGCAGGCCGAGTTCGATTCTATTTAGTGGTGCTGCGCCTGTGACGCTGCAGTCTGGCATCAATGCGCTCGGCCAACGCGTGTTGAAGTCGGTGAACAGTGCAGCTCAAACAACAATTACCCGATTCGTATATGACGAAGCGGGCAGGCTTATTGGTGAGTATGACAACAATGGTCAGGTAATTCGTAACCGTCCGCTCAACACCGTTATATCGTAGCTCTGGTTGAATGGATAGACTACGTGTCCACGTAGATAGCAACGTGGACACGTAGGTGGAGAGATGAGCGAAGACGGCAAGACGAAGAGCGGTGCCGGGCGCGGTGCACACGGCGCATACGGATTGGTGAGCCGCGACGAACTGATTGTTGGGCACAAGGAAGACGGTCGTGCGGTGTATCGGCGGGAAGCCAAGGCCACGCTGGTCGCGGCGGCGACAGCGCCTCAGGCCTCGGTGGCACGCATTGCCCGTGACCACGACCTCAACGCCAATCAACTGCACCGTTGGATTCGTCAAGCGCGATCAGATCGCACCCGTAGCCGATTTGCCACGCAAGTTTCTGCTGGCATGGAGCGTGCCGCGCGGGCACGCCGCGACGCCGATCGCGCTGATCGCAACGCTGACACGAAGACAGCGACTGCCGCACCATCCCCGACCCTCGCGCGGCTACTCCCCGTCACGCTGATGACCGAGACGACAAGCAGTGCCACGCATCGCGCCACAACGCATCAACAAGCTGCCGCGCGTGCGGGACTGATCATCGAGATCGGTGAGGCCCGCATCGTCATTGACGGCGCGGTTGATCCCGCAACGCTTAGCACCGTCATCACCTGTCTACGTGATACGGTACAAGATACGGTACAAGATACGGTAGGCGACACAGCGTACCACGCCGTCAGCCACACAATCACCACCGCACGATGAACAGCCTGATCGGCGTACCATCCGGCACGCGCATCTGGCTCGCCGCCGGGGTCACCGACATGCGCAAAGGCTTCGACGGTCTGGCCGCACTGGTACAAACACAACTCACCCCCGACACTGGAGGCGCCTACTCTGGTCACGTCTTCGTGTTTCGCGGCAAGCGTGGCGACAAGATCAAGCTTCTGTGGTGGAGCGGCGATGGGCTATGTCTATTTGCTAAACGTCTTGAGCGAGGCCGCTTTGTGTGGCCGCAGGCAGACAGTGGCAGCGTGCATCTGACCACCGCACAACTGTCGATGCTTCTCGAAGGCATCGACTGGCGACGACCAGAGCGCACTTGGCAGCCGACGCTGTCAGCGTGAGGCGTGAGGTGAGATAGCAGCAAACGCTCGCATCACCGCACATGCGTCGCACTACACGAATAAAAAAGTGATCGTTGCGTGAACGTCTTGATGCCTGATTGTCTAATCCGGCATGCGCAATCAAGCCCTCAATGACGCTCTCAATCAAGCCCGCAACCAAGCCGATCACAAATGCCTGCTACCGCAAGATGTGCCGACGCTGCAAGCGATGTTAGTTGAGCGTGATCTGATGATCGAGAAGCTGAAGCTGCAGATTGCGCGCATGAAGCGGGTTCGCTTCGGCGCATCCAGCGAACAGCACGATCAACACATCCTGCAACTCGAATTGATCGTCGAAGAGTTGGAAAGCACTGTCAGCACGATCACAGGAGCGGTGCCCGGAGACGCCGAGACCGTGCTCACTGGCAATGCTGGCGTCGAGAGTGTGAGTGTTCTCGATGGTCAATCAGACGCAGCACCCACCAATTCTAATCAGCCTACAGCGTTGCGTAGCCGCGCACTACCCGCATATCTGCCGCGCGAGATCGTGCGCTATGAGCCTGCGGGGAAATACGCGCAGTCGGACGCATTGGGCAGATCACACACACCGGCTTCCTGCGGCTGCAAACACTGTGGTGGCGAGGCTGATCAACTCACCCATCTGGGCGACGATGAGAGCGAACTCTTGGAGTACGTCCCCGGTCGCTTCAAAGTCATCGTCCAAGTCCGCCCGAAGTATGTCTGTGGCGGCTGCCGCAGCATCAGTCAAGCCGATGCCCCCGTCAGACCGCTTGCCCGCAGCTATGCCGGTGCGGGTCTTCTGGCGCATGTGCTCACATCCAAGTACGCCGATCACCTGCCGCTCTACCGGCAAAGTGAAATCTATGCCCGTGAAGGGATAGACCTTAGCCGCTCGACCCTGGCTGATTGGGTCGGTGGCTGTAGCACGCTCCTTAGCCCTCTGGTGAATGCACTGGAAGACTACGTCAAGTCCGCCGACAAGCTGCACGCGGATGACACCCCGGTGCCAGTGCTACAGCCCGGACGCGGCACCACCAAGACGGGGCGGCTTTGGACGTATGTGCGCGATGATCGCAATGCACCGCATGTGCCACATGTGCAAAACGAGAACCATCAACAAGCAAGCAATCCGCAGTCAAGCGATCCGCAAGCACACGCGCAACCCGTACCCGCGGTCTGGTTTGCTTATTCGCCTGATCGCAAAGGCAGCCACCCGCAACAGCATCTGCAATCATTTCGCGGCATTCTGCAAGCTGATGGTTATGCGGGCTTTGAGCGGCTCTATCAAGCGCGAGATGCCGAAGGGCAGGCGCGGGTCATCGAAGCGGCTTGCTGGGCCCATGCGCGGCGCAAGTTCTTTGATCTTCATGCGCTCAAGGCGGACAGCTCGCCGATCGCCAAACAGGTGCTGGATCGCATTGGTGCGTTGTATGCCGTTGAGCAATCGATTCGCGGCAAACCACCAGATGCGCGCGTCAGAATACGGCAACTGCATAGTTTGCCGCTACTGATCGACTTGAAGCGATTCTTCGAGGCAACCCTAAGCCAGGTCTCCCGCAAATCCGATCTTGCTGGTGCTATCGGCTATGCCCTCACGCGCTGGACGGCGTTGACGCGGTACGTCGATGACGGGCGCATCGAGATCGACAACAATGCGGCGGAGCGGGCGCTGCGCGGTGTGGCGCTGGGGCGCAAGAACTTCCTCTTCGCAGGATCGGACGCCGGTGGCGAGCGGGCAGCGGCCATCTATAGCTTGATCGGCACCGCAAAGCTCAACAGCCTTGATCCGGAAGCCTACCTGCGCTATGTGCTGACCCATATCGCAGAGCATCCGATCAACAAAGTGGCTGAGCTGCTGCCTTGGCGGGTCGCAGACAAACTCGTTACGCCATCGAACTCGATGCGCAGCGATATCCCGCTCGCTGCTTAAGCACCGTCCGTCAGCAGTCTTGTCAAGACGGTGTTGGGCGGACGGTTACGGTAATTCAGGAAACCGTTTGGCTTAATGACATTCCAGTCGCGGTGCTGAAATGAATTTCGGCTCGAACTTCCCATCCAAAGCCTCAGCCGACGTAGCCAAAGTATCGCGAGAGTCTGCTGCCATGCCATTCACTGCGCCAACTCGATCGCTACCGCAGTGTACGATAGTCAGTATCGCCAAGCGATTGCTGGCACTTTTGGTGATCGTTGTCGCCTCGTGGCTGGGCGGCATCACCAATCCAGCTTATGCGCTATCCGCAACGCCGAGCTTTCGGTCGAGTTCGACGTTGAATGGAACTGGATCGATTGCCTTCCCGGCGGGAAGTCTTACTGACGACTGGCTTATCATGACGGCCGTTTCCACGAGTCCTGTTGCAACACCAGTTGGCTGGACACTTCTGCGGGGTTACAGATGGAATAGCTACACACATTACTCATACCTGTTCGCTCGTAAAAAAGGGACTGACACCAGCGTTTCGCTATCACTTGTCAATGGTGGCGCCGTCATCGCCGCTTATCAAAACACTTCCGGCATTGGCGGAGTCACACAAGTCGCACAGTCGGGCGCGACGGCGAACACACTCGTGCTGGACGGCCTAACACCGCGTGCCAACAACAGTCTGATCGTCGGCCTGGCAACGGACCGTGATGTCGTAGTGCCTACCGGACCCGGCACGTACACTCAACGCGTTGCGTACACCACAACCTACTTCGGCATCAGTATTGCTGATCGCGCCTTTGGTAGCACCGCGCCGACCGGAACCCAAACGTTGACCCAAGCCACGACCTATGCTGCCATTGGTGCACAGATCGAATTGCTGGCATTGGACGCGGCACCAGTGCCACCTGTCCCCCAGTTCCGGTCCAGCTCATCGGTCCCCATGATTTTGGGGACGGGGATGCTTGCGTTCCCCGCAGGTAGTGTGGCTTCAGACTGGCTCGTGATGAACGCGACCTCAAACGACCCGATTCAGACGCCGCCTGGCTGGACGCTTAATCAATCGCGGTATTGGCTTGCGTGGGGCTCATGGCAATATAGCAATGTCTACACCCGACAACGTGGCGCAGAGACGAGTGTCACGATCGGCCTGAAATATGGGGGTGCTGTTATCCTTGCCTTCCAAGGTGTCGGCGGAAATGGCAGCGTCGGTTCGTTTGCGCTGAGCACACAGACGGCCGCCACACTTGATGTTGGCGGCATTACGCCCCAGCACGCAAACAGCCTAGTGCTGGGTATCATTAATGACCGCGATGTTTCTACACCGGTCAGCTATGCAGAAGGCTATACCAATTTCGTGAACTACAACATGACCTACTTTGGCACCAACTTCACCGGAAAGGCCTTCGGCAACACGAGCGCAACCGGTACGCAAACGTGGAGCCAAGCTGCGACTGCTGAAGCCGTCGGGATGTTGATGGAACTGCGCCCCATTGTGGCACCGACAACCACCGCTAGTTTCTCGCCGGATACCGTCGCCGCTGGCGGAGTCAGCTCACTCACCTTCACTGTCAACCACGCAAACGCCTATCCGCTGAGCAATGCGACCTTCTCAGTAACGCTCCCTGCTAACGTAAGCATTGCATCCGACCAGATCAGCGGAACCTGCGTGGGTACGACGACGACACCGGCACTAACGGTTGGTGCAACCAATGTCAGCTTTAGCGTGCCCAGCCTGCCGTCAGCAGGATGTACCGTCGTAGCCCAGGTTTCCAGCGGCGCGGTTGGCTCCTTCAACGTCGCCTCATCCGGTGTAACCACCGCGCAGACGCCAGTGGCGGGTGCTGCGGGAACGGGAGCGACATTGACGGCAACGACCACCGTCCTGCCGCCGGTCATCTCGCTCGGTTTCTCGCCTGAATGGATTGCCAGTGGCGGCACATCCACCGTGACCTACACGGTTTCTAGCCAAAGCAGGGTTGCGTTGCAGAATGCCGCATTCTCACACACGCTGAATAACTTGACGGTGGCAAACACGACGATTGGCGGAACCTGTAGCGGCGTGACGGCGACACCTGCGCTATGGGTCGGCGCGACATCAGTTAGCCTCAACATCGCCACATTGCCGTCCAGCGGATGCACTGTCACCATCGGCGTCTCCTCTACGGTACTGGGCTATCACGCCAATGCAACCTCAGCCGTGACTGCCAGTGGCGTGTCGGGGTCAGGAAGTCCGTCGCAAACGGACTTCTTGACGGTAGTCCAGTCCGCCGCCGGGATCTTTTATGTCCACACTGACCACCTCGGCACCCCTCGTGCCATCACGGACCCGAGTGACAACAGGCTGGTGTGGCGCTGGAAGAACGATGATCCGTTTGGTAACAATACCCCAGATGAGAACCCCAGCGGTACAAACACCAGTGCGTTCAAGTACAACCTCCGATTCCCGGGGCAGTACTATGACCAAGAGACGAACACGAATTACAACTACTTCAGGGATTACGATCCCTCAACTGGCAGGTACGTGCAGAGTGATCCGATTGGGTTGGCGGGTGGCATTAGCACGTATGCGTACGTCAGCGGCAATCCGATGAGCTTCATTGATCCTTACGGGTTGATTCGCTATAACGCGCCAGCGCCTAGAACTGTTCCGCTGTCGGGCAGGGCATTAGAAGCACTACAATGCACCGAGCGCTGTTTGCAGCGAGTAACTGGCGACAGTACGCTTGATTTATTGATTACTGGTGGTGCTGAAAAAACTGGCCACTCCAAAAACTCCCACCATAAGAAGGGCGAGGCATGTGATATTGCCGGGCCACGATTCCACCCTGGTCTGACAGACAGCAACGTCATGACGTGTGCTGCATCTTGTGGTTTCGGCGCAGGGCAGTTTGAGAGTTTTGCTGACAATCCAAATCGCGACCATTGGCATCTTCAACTCACTCCTGGGAATGGCGTGCCGGCGATTTCACCGCCTCCGCCTCCAATTCCACAGCCGCCCACCTCGGACTCTCGCAGAGAACTTCAATTTCTATTCATCTTGTCTCTCCTTCAAGGAGCAAGACGATGAGTGGTTATTGCTTTCGTTTGTTCTTTTGCATCGTGCTTCTTGGTAGCGCAGTTGCCTTTGGCGCCATACCAAGTGATCGCTCCAAGAGCAGCAGCTCGGCAGTTACCGGGTTGAACGAGTCAATCTATCCGGAAGTTAGTCGCTTCGATCCTTCAAAGCGGGTCATAACGTTCTGTCCTGACAATACCTGTGATAAGTTCACTGCGGGCGCATCAACATCTTTCGTTGATTTAAAGACGCTTAGCTTTCTGTACCTCTACTTCTTCTCCGACTACTACGTTCTCCAAGAGTGGAGATCCAGAGTGGATGTTCGCTCGAAGGTAGAGGAGATTCTCAAGGGGGCTAAAGATGGATGCGTTCGAGAAACTGCAAGGGCACGCGCTGCCTGCCTTCTCGTCCGCGCAGAGAGGTTAGGGCAAATGAAATTGGCAATGACGCGATTTGATGAAAATCGCGAAGTCGTGACCCGCACGCATTTAAAAAGTCGAATGACCGCTGAAGAGTTTGTCAGAGCGAAGCAAGCAAACAATTAAAGATTCCAGCGACGAGCAATTAAAAGAGATAAAAGGTTCCTACTCTTCGAATTTGCGAGATACGGTTGTTGCAGATTGGGAGTAGGATAGCGTCTGACGGGGGTGTGGCTCAAGGGGCCCGCTTGGTTGGAAGCAATCACGCTCAGCCTGAAATGCCGCCCCCGTCATCCGCATCGTCTGTAACGCCTGACGGGATGATGCCGGCAACTGTGGCTCTTAAGTAGGCAAGGCGCGCAGACGGTTTCTCAGTCTTGCCCGACCTTGGGAGCACAACATGCAAAACCATCTTCACGTGGCCATTGATATTGGCAGTGTCTGTCATCGCGTGGCAATCGGTCTCGATGACGGTGCCGTTATTGACGAGTTTGATTGCCCACACACGCCCTTAGGCCTCAGTCACTTCTTCAAGCGCGTACAAAGCCATGAGCATAAGCATGCCGCACAGGTAGCCGTGGCCATGGAAGGCTTTGGGGGTTATGCCCGACCATTGGATAGCCAAGTCTTGGCGCAGGGCTGGTCGCTTTATTCGATCAACAACCTGAAGTTCGCGCGCTTCAAAGAGATCTTCCCGGCACCGGCCAAGACCGATGCCATTGACGCCAAACGCATGCTCGAACTGATGCGCCTGCGTGAATGCGTGCCGATGGCCCAGGCGGTGTTGCAGGAAGTCGCCCCGGTTGACGCGCTGCACCAGCAGCTGAAGGCGCTCACCCGCCGCCGTAAGCAACTCGTCTTTGAGCGTATGAAGATCAGCCAACGTATGCAAGTCGAGCTGCAAGGAGCGGCACCTGGGCTGCTCGCCATCACCGGTCAAGCCGATAACCTGTGGTTTCTGAACTTCCTGACCTGCCGAGATAGCCTGACCAAACTCAAGACCGTGCGGCGTACGAGTCTGTTACAGATCACCGGTATTGGTGTTGCTTATGCCACCAAGATTCATGACTGGCAACAAACGGCGGCCTTCGCGCCCTCCATCGCATGGATTGGGCCGATGATTCAAGCAGATGCAAAACGCATGCTCGAACTCAGGGGCGCGATCAGCGCACTCGACGATTCGATTGCCGCATTGGTCGAACAATCCACAATCGCGCAACGTCTGTTGAGCATGCCGGGCTTCGGCAACACGACCGCAGGTGAGGTGGCCAGTGAAATTGGCAATATCGACCGGTTTCGTGATGAGGCCTTGCTGGCAATCTACCTTGGCGTGGCTCCGCTAGACCGAAGCTCCGGCAAACGCATTGGTGCCAAGCTTCCACGGCAAATCAATCCGCGCGCACGCGATGCCATGCTGATTGTGACGATTCACCATATGGGAACGGTGCCCACATCGAGAGCGTACTATGATCGCAAACGTGCAGAGGGCAAAACGCATATGCAAGCCGCACGGGCACTAGCAAGGCACTTGGTCCGTGTTCTATTCAGCATGCTTAAACAGAATCGTGACTACCGAATTCCCGCCGCTAACGCATAAAATTACTTGCAATTTCCAGAGGGATGTTCAGGGTCGAATTAATTCTCGCTGCTTGTTCTCTTTATAAAAAAGAAGCATTCCCCCAACGCCCGCATTGCGGGCGTTGTTCATTTAGCCGCCAGACGTTTCACTTGCCGCGTTGCACGGCGGTTTACGTTCTGCTGCCGCGCGACGGCTTATCGTCTTTATCCTCGTCGATCACAAACCCGATACGGCGCTTGGTGGTGTTGGCAGGCGACATCAATTGCTTGAGCGTGGCGACGACATCGGCGATAGCTTGGTCGTGGTTGGTCAGCTTCTTCTCGATACGCTGCTCCAGTGCCTGCAACTGCCGCGCCAGGTCTTTGTTAGAGGCCAAGAACTCACGCAGTTGCACAAAGGCGCGCACTACATACACACTCACTTCCACTGCACGCGGGCTGTTCAACAATGTCGCCGCCATAATCGCCCCGTGTTCGGTGAACACGTACGGTAGGTACTTGCGATGCTGGCCTCGGCCAGCGGTGGCGTTTAAGGTCACAAATTGTGACCTTAAAGCCTCCCACTCGGCCGCCGTAATCGGATAAAAGGGGCCAGGTTCGATATATTCACAGCTCAAATGCCCCCTGCCCTTCGATCTTACCGCCCTCAGTCGTCCCCAGCCGTGGCCGCCCGCGCGGTCTCGCTTCCCGCCGTACGCCGGTCATGCTTTCAATCTTTGCATAGAAGCGCGCATTGCCCAATGGCTGGCTTTGGTTGAGAGCCAAGCGAATGTAGTCGTCTTCGCCGAAGAAACATGGCTCACGGTTGTGGCCTCGCTGCACGATGTGGAGCGGTACACCATCAAGGTGGATGCGAGGGCGGCGGGGCATGAAGGCATGCTAGCACGGAACTATATCGAGCTGGCCCTCATGGCACTGTCGTGTTGGGCGGACGGTTACGGTGATTGAAATATCTGGCGGCTAAAGGCTAAAACAACAACGCCCGCAGTGCGGGCGTTGGGGGAATGCTTCTTTTTTATAAAGAGAACAGGCAGCGAGATTTAATTCGACCCTGGAACCTTTGATT
>JADCJC010000015.1 GCA_020247395.1 Rhodocyclaceae bacterium | reverse complement strand
CAGCCAAGCCAATCGAAGTAGCGTGGCAGTCACTGCGGAGTCATTGAGCGCCCTCGACGAAGCTTCTCAAATGAACGCGTCGTTGGTCGAGCAATCAGCGGCGGCAGCGGCAAGCTTGAAGCAACAGGCAGCCGAGCTGCAAGAGTTGGCAGCGTACTTTCGGGCGCAGTAGAGTTGGGCTAGGCACATCGATAGCGACGTTTGACCGACTCATCTTTGTAACGCGATTGTCTGTACCAACTATGCGGCCTCTCGTCTCTCATCAAAGGGCGGGAAGGGCGAATAACAATCAAACCGGCCAGAGTCTCATGGCACTACCTTAAGCATGTCATGCCGGCGAAGGCCGGGACCCAGTTGGATTTTTCGAGTAGCTGCGCGAACTTGGGCCCCGGCCTTCGCCGGGGAGACACTTTCTGCATTGCCGCTCAATTCGCCAATTAGTTTGTCAACAAGAGGGAATTTTTCTTAAGGTAGTACCATGAGAGCCAGAGTCGATTGTTCTTTTGATGCCTCAAAAAAATAGCAGACCAAACGCCGTGAGCGCATCAAACAGGGCGGCATGCAATCTTTGCCGCCACCCCGCGTACAATCCACGCTGATATTTCGCTCGCCGGTACGATGGTGAGGTCTACAAGCCTGCGGCCTTTGGCGGTTACCGCTGTCCGGGCAAGATTGGGCGATATACCAAGTGCGGGGCGACGGGTGATGGAGCTTGTGGCTGCGCGGCTTTTGCTCGTCCGGTTGGAATCCATTGATAGTCACCCAGCCGTATTCTGCCGCTGCCATCGAATATCACCCCCTCGGACTCAAGCAGAATCCGCTGCAAATCATCCGAGCCGCTTTGCCAGTTGGCGCGGCGCAAGCTGATGCGCCCCTGCGCATTGACGACGCGGTGCCAGGGGATTATTACGTTCTCCGGCGTATTGGCCAACGCGTTACCGACGTGGCGGGCATGGCGAGGCAGGCCGATGAGTTTTGCCAGTTGCCCATAGGTGGCGACCTTACCCTTTGGTATGCGTCGGACCAGTTTGTGGAGGCTAGGCTTGTGCAACATCAATCGACGTCTTCGCCTAGCCTAGTATTCGACCGGGATGGGGTCCAGTGATCGCCACAGATACCAAGTCGCAACAGTGTTCCACGGTGCCCAGCGCTCGGCATAAACCAACACTTCGGCTTTTGTGAGGCGCTCACCGTCGTGGAAGTGTCGTTCAATGCCGCGTATCAAACCAATATCATCAACCGGGAAAACATTCGGGCGCATCAGGTAAAAAATCAAGAACATCTCGGCGCTCCAGCGGCCGATGCCTTTGACACGCACCAGGTCGGCGATGACTTCGTCGTCGCTCATGCGCGGCCAGCGGCGCGGATTGACCAACTTTTCGTCAAAGTATCGCGCAAGGTCTTTCAGATACACAACCTTGCTTGCCGAAAGTCCGCAGGCGCGCATTTGCTCGACCGACATTTCCAGCAACCGTGGCGGTTCGATTTGCCCGGCAGCCGCCACCACCCGATCCCAAACCGACTGCGCCGCCTTGACGGAAATTTGCTGGCCGACGATGGCGCGTGCCAGTGTTGAGAATGCGTTGCTGCGAGTACGCAGGCTGGCATCGGGATAGGACTTGATGAGTCCGCGCATCACCTTGCAGCGGCGGCTGAGGTGTTTGGTGGCGTCGTTCCAGTAGTCAGGGGTCATTGGTTTAGGTTACCAGCGTTTGGCAAGGTGGCGACGGTGCCACAATCTAGTCACGACGATGCGCCACACAATACGCGTACCGAAGTAGCCAACGAGTGCCAGCAGCACCGCGAGGATTGCCAGACCAACCAGCAGCGATGGCCCAAGCGACATAAACCAGTTCCACATGGCAGGCACGATCAGCCAAGGTTCGGTCCACGAAAAGGAAAGATCAGGCGGCGCAAGCAGTGACATTTTTTCGCCGGTCACGACTGTGCCGATCGAAAACGCGAACATGTAAAGCGGAATAAAGGTGAGCGGGTTCGTGACAAAGGTTCCAGCCGCCGCCGCCAGCACATTGGCGCGTAGCGGGATGGAGATTAGAATCGCCAGCAGAATCTGCACCGGTCCTGGGATGAGGCCTGTTACTGCGCCGATGGCGATACCCAGCGAGACACTGCCACGGTGCATGTGCCACAGGCGCGGGTGCCCCAGCCACGGTTTCATCCACCGCAAGTATTTGTTATCAAGGATGATTTCCGGCTTCGGTAGCCGGTCGCGCAGGTAACGTTTCATGCCGCTTTCAGTGAAGGAATTATGCGATATCGTAAATGTGATCGAGCACGATGTCGTCGGCAGCGTGCCGACGCGCGTTAGAAAAATTCACATTTCCAGAGTACAACATTAACACTCCGGCCGGGTCGTATGCGTTCATTTGTCGTCGGGCTGGTGCTCGGCTGTTTTTATCTTCAAACCCGCTCCATGCTACCCGATCAACCCGCATGGGCAACCGTTGTGCTGTCGTTGTTGATGGCCCTCAGCGCGCTGGGTTTGGATGCGGGTCGCACAGCCGGGCGCGCCAGTGACAAAAGCCGCCACACATGGACGACTTTCGCGCTGGCAAGTTCCGCATGGATGATTTCCGGGGCATTGCTCGGTGTGGGATACGCGCAGTACCGCGCCGAAACCCGTCTGGCGGAGGCGCTTTCCCGCGAATGGGAGGGACGCGACATCGAGTTGGTTGGGACGGTCACGTCGCTGCCCACATTGACCGAGCGCGGAACTCGCTTCATGTTTGAGGTGGACGCAAGCTCGGTTAAGGAAGCGCGTGTTCCCCGCAACATCAGCCTGACTTGGTATGTCGAGCAGCCGCGCAACAACGAGCCACCCAAGTTGCCGCCGATTCTGACACCCGGCGAACGCTGGAAATTATCGGTGCGCCTTCGTCGACCTCATGGCACGGCAAACCCGCACGGGTTTGATTTTGAAGCGTGGGCACTTGAGCGCAACATCCGGGCAACCGGGTATGTGCGAGTCAAGGGCATCAACCAAAAGCAACTAGACGCGGCCGACGGCATGCTGGTCCGCGTTGATCGGGCACGGTTGGCAATTCGTGACCGTATGCAGGCGGCGCTGCAGGGGCAACCCTATGCAGGGGTGCTGATCGCGCTCGCCATCGGCGAGCAAAACGCGATCCCGGCCGCGCAGTGGAAGACTTTTTGGCGCACCGGAACCGGACACTTGATGTCGATTTCGGGACTGCACATTACAATGGTGGCGGCACTGTTGTATTGGCTGGCGTTCCGCATCTGGGCGCGGCTTCCACATCTGACGGCGCGAATTCCGGCGCAACGTGTTGCCGCAATGGTCGGCGCGATAACGGCACTTGCCTATTCACTCATCGCCGGCTTTTCGGTGCCGACACAACGTACGTTCCTGATGTTGTTGGTGGTCGCCATCGCACTGACGACCGGTCGCGCGATCACGGCATCGCGAATCCTCGCATTTGCGCTGTTGGGCGTTGTGCTACTTGACCCGTGGTGTGTATTGGCACCGGGGTTCTGGCTGTCGTTTGGCGCAGTGGCCATGATCTTCTACGTCACGGCGCAGCGCACGGGGCAGCTAAGTGTGGTTCGCGCCGCGCTGCTGACGCAGCTCGCCGTAACGCTGGGGCTGCTACCCCTGACACTTGCGCTCTTTCAGGAGGTTTCGCTGATCTCGCCTATTGCCAATGCGATCGCCATTCCCGTCATCAGCTGGGTGGTGGTACCAATCACGCTGGTGGGGGCGCTGTTGCCAGCCGGACTGTCTGATGTTGCGTTGCAACTGGCGCATTGGGTCATGATTCTCACCTACGATTGCCTGGCGTGGCTTGCGGCAATGCCAAATGCCGTTTGGCAATCACACGCGCCCGCTATGTGGACGGTCGCGCTGGCCGTGATTGGGGTGGTGGCGGTGATGATGCCGCGCGGCTTGCCTTTGCGTTGGCTGGGCGGGTTGGCGATGCTTCCCATGTTTGTTGTGCTGCCACCCTCGCCCAAGCCGGGCGAGCTGTGGTTAACGCTACTCGATGTCGGGCAAGGGCTGGCGACGGTGGTTCGCACCGCAACGCATACGCTGGTCTACGACACCGGGCCGAAATGGAATCCGGATGCTGATTCAGGCAATCGAATTGTCGTACCCTATTTGCGGGGTGAAGGTGTTCGTACGCTTGATGCGCTGGTGCTGACACACGACGATGAAGATCACGTCGGCGGGGCGCGCTCGGTGATCGATGCGCGCAGCCCCGGCTGGGTGCTGACCTCGGTGCCCAACGATCGGGACTATCTGGCAAATGCGGGCGAAGTGATGCGTTGTGAGGTCGGTGACGGCTGGCGCTGGGATGGAGTGGAGTTCGATGTATTGCATCCTGCCCGGCCCGCCTATGAGGAAACGCGCAAGACAAACAACATGGGTTGTGTGATCAAGATCACCGCGCCCGGCGGCACGGTGCTGATGACCTCAGATATTGAAAAACTGGTCGAGGCGGAATTGGTCGCTCGCGCAGGGCATGAGTTGAAATCGGATGTTCTGGTCGTACCGCACCATGGCAGTAAGACATCTTCAACCGAAGCCTTGCTCGACACTGTGCAACCCAAGCTTGCCGTCCTGCCGGTGGGTTACCGCAATCGTTTTCGCCACCCGCATCCTGATGTAGAAGCACGGTATGCGGCGAGAAACATCCCGATTCGACGTACCGATTGGGAAGGTGCCATCACGCTTAAATTTGCGGCTGATGCGATGGGCAAGCCATCGGTTGAATCATATCGCAGCCGACGTCAGCGGTATTGGACCGACATGCCGGAGAAAAAAATTGTCGGTGAACCGTAGCGGCGTAGCCGTAAAGAAACAGCCGATGGCGAAGATTTACTGCCCGCCGTGCAATCGCTTTGGCATCAACTGCGCGCCGTCGAAATCTGGCGCGCGTCGTAAATCGAGCGTGAAAGGGAATGCGGGATTACGGCCTTCCAGCCGGACATCCAGAGGGCCGGGCGTGTGGCCGATTTTTTGGAAACGTGCAACACGTCGCGCCTCGGCTTCGTTGGCGTTGACCGGGAAGGTGGCGTAGTTGCGACCACCCGGATGGGTGACGTGATAGGTGCAACCGCCGACGGAGCGGCCCGACCATTGATCTACCAGATCAAACACCAACGGCGCATGAACGCCGATTGTCGGATGCAAGGCCGAAGCAGGCGCCCAAGCGCGATAGCGTACGCCGGCGACAAATTCACCGGGCGTTCCGGTGGGAGTGAGGGGCACCACGCGGCCGTTACACGCCACCACATGGCGCTGTTGCACCATGCCTGACACCTTTAGCTGCATCCGTTCAAGGCTGGAATCGACATAACGCGCCGTGCCCGAGCCGGCCATTTCTTCGCCCAACACATGCCACGGCTCGATGGCCTGACGCAATTCCAACTCGACGCCCTGATAGGCCACCGTACCAAAGCGCGGGAAACGGAACTCGATGAATGGCGCGAACCACTCCATCTTGAAGGCATAACCCGACGCGTGCAGGTCGTCTACCACCGCTTTCATGTCTTGCGCAACAAAGTAGGGCAGCATAAATCTATCGTGCAACTCGGTACCCCAGCGAATCAGTTTTGCTTTGTACGGCGTTTTCCAGAATCGCGATATCAATGCCCTGAGTAGCAAGGTCTGGGTCAGGCTCATCTCTGCGTGCGGCGGCATTTCAAAAGCACGAAATTCCAGCAAGCCGAGACGTCCGGTCGGGCCGTCGGGCGAGTAGAGTTTGTCGATGGAAAACTCCGCACGGTGCGTATTGCCCGTGAGGTCTACCAAGAAGTTGCGCAGGATTCGATCGGCCAGCCATGGGAACTCGCTTTCATCACCCTCGGTGAGCTTCGCTTCCATTTGCTCAAAGGCAATTTCCAACTCGTAGAGTGTGTCAGAGCGTGCCTCGTCCACTCGCGGGCTCTGCGAAGTCGGCCCGATGAACGTGCCGGAGAACAAATACGAAAGCGCCGGATGATTCTGCCAATAGGTGATGAGTGAACGCAGCAGGTCAGGGCGGCGCAACATCGGTGAATCTTTTGGTGTCACACCACCAACGGTGACGTGGTTACCGCCGCCGGTTCCGGTATGTTTACCGTCGAGCATGAATTTCTCGGTACCTAGCCGTGAAAGCCGCGCCTCTTCGTACAGCGTCTTGGTGTTGGACACTAACTCGCGCCAAGTGGTGGAAGGCTGGATGTTGAATTCAATGACGCCGGGATCTGGCGTAACCGCGAATTTTTTCAGGCGATCATCCGACGGTGGCGTGTAACCTTCGATGCGCACCGGTGTGGCAGTATGTTTGGCGGTGGCCTCTACCGCCGCCACCAACGCCAGATAGTCTTCGAGCAGTTCCAATGGCGGAAAAAACACGTGCAAGATACCGTTACGAACTTCCACACATAATGCGGTGCGCACAACATCTTTGGCTGACTCGCCTTTCTTGAGCTTCGACGGCTTGGGCGGCTCCATATCTTTTTTGCTGGAGCACTTCATTTGCGTTGACAGCGCCTCGCGTTCACCGAACGGGTCACTGGCGAGAATGATTTCCATGTCAGCCGGTGCCACCCACGGCAGACTATTCAGCGGCAGCCTGAAGCCGACCGGTGAATCACCTTCCACCAGATACAGGTGTTTGGTTGCCAACGGCCATAGGGAAGAGGCCCATTCGGTTGCGTCCGCAGGTTTGTTGCGCGCACGTGGTTTCATCGGCAGCACGTAACCCGTCGGCTCGCCGATTTTTCCTTGCAACTGTTTGAGCAGCCGCTCGGAGATCAACGCTCTTGCGCTTGGGTCCTTCAATTGCGCTGATGTGGGGTCGATATTGACCGGCAGCTGCGACTCATCCCGGATGGTCCGCCAGATACTCTCGTAGGCGGGCATCGCGTAATCGGCATGCAGGCCGAGCTCAAGGGCGAGCGCCCGCGTGAAGGTCTTGACGATATCAGCGGGGTGGTTTGTGGCGTTGGTGGCAACTAACAGCGGGTCGTGCCACAGCGGTGTGCCGTCAGGCCGCCAGTAACAGGAAAGCGCCCAACGCGGCAGAGCTTCTCCGGGATACCACTTGCCCTGACCAAAATGCAGCAGGCCACCGGGCGCAACTAATTTTTGCATACGCAGAAACAGTGTTGTCGCCAACTCGAGCTTCTTCGGTGAATGCGCGACGTAGTTCCACTCCGCGCCTTCCATGTCGTCCACCGACACAAAGGTCGGCTCTCCGCCCATGGTGAGACGAACATCGTTCGCCTGCAATTCTGCATCGACCTGATCGCCAAGTTTTAGCACCTGCTGCCACTGATCCTCGCTAAACGGCTTGGTGACGCGCGGATCCTCGTGGATGCGTGTGATCGTCATTGAGAAATCCAACTTTGATTCACACACATCGGTGAAACCTGAAACCGGGGCAGCGGAGGAAGGAATAGCGGTGCAAGCCAGCGGGATATGGCCTTCACCGGCCAATAGTCCCGATGTGGGATCGAGCCCAATCCAGCCGGCACCGGGAAGATAGGCTTCGCACCAGGCGTGCAAATCGGTGAAATCGCGCTCGGTTCCGGAGGGGCCATCGAGTGCTTTCTGGTCAGCCGTTAACTGAATCAGGTAGCCGGAGGCAAACCGTGCCGCAATTCCAAAGTGGCGGAGGATTTGCACCAGTAACCAGCCACTATCGCGACAGGAACCCTGCGCGCGCTCGAGAGTGACTTCGGGCGTTTGTACACCTGCCTCCATGCGAATCAAGTACGAAATGTCACGTTGTACTTTTGCGTTGAGCGCCACAAGAAAATCGATCGTATTGATTGGTTTACCGAGAAACTCAGCTCGCGCTACGGCGAGCCACTGCGTCAGTAGCGGCCCGGCGGGGTCCACTTCCAAATATGCGGCAAGTTCGCGTTTGTTGTCGTGGGTATAGGTAAACGGAAACTTTTCCGCATAAGCCTCCATAAAGAAGTCGAACGGATTGACGACCGTCATGTCGGCCACAAGATCGACTTCGATACACAACTCGGTGGTCTTATCGGGGAATACCAACCGGGCCAGCCAGTTGCCGTAGGGATCTTGCTGCCAGTTCAGGAAGTGTTTTTCGGGGCGGACTTTTAGCGAGTAGCTTTCGATCGGGGTTCGCGCGTGTGCGGCGGGTCGCAGACGAACTTCGTGCGGCGACAGCGATACCGGCCGGTCGAAGATGTAGTGCGTTTTATGGTGAAGGGCGACGCGGATGGTCATTTTTTTGGTTGGATCAGTTTGGGTAACGTGCTGACTTGAGGGAATTAGGCTCCCGCCCGGCGCAACCCTTGTGGTTGTTCGCGGGAGCGGGGGAGTATTGGTTTAGTGGTTGTTAGTCTAACCCCGTCCCCGCCTAGGCGGGGACCCAAGTTGACCTACCCGCGAAGGCGGCGACACAAGTTGACCTGCCCGCGAAGGCGGCGACACAAGTTGACCTGCCCGCGAAGGCGGGGACCCAAGTTGACCTACCCGCGAAGGCGGGGACCCAAGTTAACCTGCCCGCGCAGGCGGGGGACCCAAGTTGACCTACCCGCGCAGGCGGCGACCCAAGTTGACCTGCCCGTGCAGGCGGGGACCAAAGCTATGCGGTGAAATCCAAACACAAATCCTTCCAATCTGGTTTGGTAGATTGAATCAAATTCACCTTCCAATCGCGATTCCACTTCTTAATCTGTCGTTCGCGGGTTCTTCCCGCAATGACACTTTCGTGCAATTCAAACCAAACCAACTTATCGACCCGATGCTCGCTCGTAAATCCGGCAACGACTTTCGTTTTGTGTTCCCAGACCCGTTTAAGCAAATCATTTGCGTAACCCACATACAGCGTTCCGTACCGATCACTTGCCATGATGTAAACCGCGCGTGGCATGTTTTCTTCGCGCCTGAAGCGCAGCTTAGCAATCGCGTGGATGGCCAAACAGCATCATTCCATCCAATCGGGATCGGGTAATTCTCCAAACACTCTGCGCAATCCGCCGCCCCAGCGCTGCCGAACCATTGAAAAATACGGATCGCCCTCGCGAATGCGCTGCTGCACACCCACCCGTAATGAATCCCGCGGATACCACAACATGTCGATTGGCAGCCCGACAGAAATGTTTGACTTGATGGTTGAATCAAACGAGATCAACACACACTTGGCCGCTTCTTTTTGCGGCGTTGATGTTGTCAGCACCCGATCAAGAATGGGTTTGCCATATTTGGCCTCGCCCAACTGGAAGTAGGGCGTTTCATCGGAGGCTTCAATGAAATTACCCTGCGGATAAACGTGGAACAGGCGCTGATTTTCGCCGCGAATCTGCCCGCCCACAATAAGGTTCGCCGACGAGTCGATGCCACTCGCGCTCAGAGAAGGGCCATCCCGCCTGACCATTTCGCGTAATGCCTCACCGACCAGCGTGGCCACGTCAAACATCGAAGGTACATTCCAGATCGTGGGCCGATCGTCTTTCGGCAATATGTGAATGTGTCGATCCAGAATGTTCGTGACGCCCTGCGTCATGCCAAGATTGCCCGACGACAGAACGACGATGACGCGGTCATCCGGGCGCTCGTAAACACGCGTTTTACAGAAAGTGGCGATCTGATCAACACCTGCGTTGGTGCGTGAATCAGAGGCAAAGATCATCCCGGAATCGAGACGAAGGGCGACACAATAAGTCATGTTCTCCTCAAATTTTCATTCATGAAACGCGAATCAGGCGGTCGTCAACGCCGTCTGGCTCTGCGCGGAGGCTGGCGGCAAGGTCGGCGAAAAGAAGGCGGTGTTGATTTCGTTGCTCAGACGGCCCGTGTTGGCAAGAAAATCCGTTAGGTACTCGTGAAGACCCTGCGCAAAGATATCCTGCACCCGTCCGAACTGAAGTGATGCGTACACTACCCCGGCGAGGCGCGTCGCCTCATGGGAGGATGTGTTCTGCACAGCGCGCAGAATCTCATAGACATCGTGCATACAGAAATGCAGCGAGCGTGGAATATCGACGCGCAGAATCAGTAATTCGGCGATACGCAGCGGTGTGATGACGTCGCGATAAACCTTGCGATACGACTCAAACGCCGACACCGAACGCAGCACCGCCGACCACTGATAGTAGTCCACCGCGCCGCCCACGTCATGCACCGACGGCAGCAGGATATGGTACTTCGCGTCGATAATGCGCGCGGTGTTGTCGGCCCTTTCCACATACGTACCCAGGCGGTGGAACTGGAAGGCATCATCGCGGCGAATGGTGCCAAAGGTCACGCCGCGGAACAAATGAGAACGCTCCTTCACCCATTCAAAAAATGCCGATACGCCCTTGGCATAAAGGCGGTCTTCATCCATGTTTTGCATCTCTATCCAAGTGCTGTTGAGCACTTCCCACATCTCGGAGGTAATCGTGCCACGCACGGCGCGCGCATTTTCCCGCGCTTGTTTGGCGCAGTTGTAAATCGAGGTGGGGTTTTCCGAGTCAAGCGCCATAAAGTGCAGGACTTCCTTGGCACAAACAAGGCTGTGGCGGCCGCTGAACGGGAACAGGGTACCGGTGATATTCAATGGCGCAAACCACTCTTGATCCTGCAAATTCGGGTCTTTGGTCAGCAATGACATTCGATAGGCGACATCCAAAATGCGCGCGTGATTTTCGGCGCGCTCGACGTAGCGAGCCATCCAGTAGAGCATGGCAGCGGTTCGGCTTAACACGGTGCGTTCTCCCAAATTGCTAACGGCTCGGCAAACAGGTAGTCAACTTCACGACGATTCGCGGAGACGCGCCAAATGACGGGTCGAGCTTCGTCGCGAGCGCAGGCGAGGCTAGGCGGGGAGTGGCGAAAAACCGGAATGTATATCGGAATACATGAGGATTTTGAGCGGCTCCCCAACAGCGCATCGCCACGCGCAACAGAAGATCTGCCCATCATTAGTCGACTATCCATGTATCTTTGACCCCACCGCCCTGCGACGAATTCACCACCAGCGACCCTTCACGAAGGGCAACCCTGGTCAAGCCGCCCGGCACAAAATTCACCGTCTTGCCCGACAACACATAGGGGCGCAAGTCAATGTGGCGTGGGGCCAAACCATTGTCAACAAAGGTGGGCACGGCGGAAAGCGATAACGTCGGTTGCGCGATAAAACGTTCCGGCTGATCGAGCACACGTTGCTTGTATTTTTCGCGCTCTTCCCTAGTCGAGGTTGGGCCGACCAGCATGCCGTAACCGCCGGAACCCTGGGCTTCTTTGATGACGAGGTCTTTCATGTTGGCGATGACGTAATCAAGATCGGCCTTGTTTCCCAACATATACGTATGCACGTTCTTCAGAACCGGCTCTTCGCCAAGATAAAAGCGAATCATCTCCGGAACATACGGATAAACAGACTTGTCGTCAGCGATGCCGCTACCCACCGCATTGGCCAGCGCCACGCGGCCGGCGCGATAGGCCTTCATCAGCCCCGGCACGCCTAACATCGAGTCAGGCCGGAACGAGAGCGGATCGATAAAGTCGTCGTCGATGCGGCGATAGATAACATCCACCTTCTGCGGACCTTGTGTGGTCTTCATGAAAACGGTGTTGTCTTGCACAAACAAATCAATCCCCTCAACCAACTCGATGCCCATCTGCTGGGCGAGAAAGGCGTGCTCAAAATAGGCCGAGTTGAAGTGTCCGGGCGTCATCAACACAATGGCGGGATTGTCCACGCCGGGCGGCGCAGCATTGCGCAGTGTCTCAAGCAATAGATCGGGGTAGTGATCCACCGGCCGAATGCGCTGTTGCGCAAACAGTTCCGGAAACAGCCGCATCATCATTTTGCGGTTTTCCAGCAAATACGACACCCCCGACGGTGTGCGTAAGTTGTCCTCCAGCACGTAATACTCGCCGTCGGCATCCTTGACCAAATCGATACCCGCCACGTGTGCGTAGATGCCACCTGGGACATCAATACCCACCATCTCCTTACGGAACTGTGAGTTCTCCAGCACCTTGTCGGCCGGAATCTTGCCCGCCTTGAGGATTTCCATCTCGTGATAAACGTCGTGCAAAAACGCGTTCAGCGCCGCCACGCGCTGCTTCAGACCACGCGAGACCATTTCCCATTGATCGCCAGGGATCACATGCGGAACGAGGTCAAACGGAATGAGCCGCTCCGCGCCGGTCGCCTCGCCGTAGACGGCAAAGGTGATGCCGACGCGATGGAACATCAAGTCTGCCGCCTGGCGGTTTTGCGCGATTTTTTCCGGCGGGGTGTTCTTCAGCCAGTCGGCAAACGCCGCATAGTGCGGGCGGACGGCACCGGCGGTGTCGTACATTTCATTAAAAAACGGTTTGAGCGCCATGGATCTCTTTTGCGAACGTCTTGCAGCTTAGTTTGACTCAGTTTGAATCTGTGCCCGAATTGATACCCATGCCAAGCAACCCGTGTGCCGAAACATCGGTGAAGACTTATCGAAACATCGCCCCCTCGCCATGCTACCGTAAAATGCCAGGTATCCGAACGCTCGTCGTTTGCAGGCTCCTAGCATATGTCTGATGTTCTCACTCCTGCGGCTTTCGCCGCTGACGCACTCGCCGCCGAGGTAGTGGCGCGCGCAAGCCGTGCCTACACCGAAGAGCACGCCGCTCGAGTACAGAAGGCGGTGGGATTCATTGCGGCCTCAAGCAAAGCAGCGGAGCGCTTCAATTTGGTGCAACGGGCGCTTGAGGTCGCCATCGTGTTGCTTGAAATTGATGTCGACGAGGCGGCCGTCGTGGCGGCGCTACTGGCGCTTTCCATCCCGGAGAAAGATCGCGACTATGACCTCTGGACCGGCGCGTTCGGCGGTGAGGTGATCGGGCTGGTGCGAGGCTTGGCACGGGCCGGCAAGATCGAAACCTTATCCGAGCGTGCCAACGATGCGGCCGCGACGGAATTGCTTCGAAAGATGCTGCTGGCGATGGCCGACGATGTCCGGGTGATACTGATCAAACTCGCCGAACGTACCGTCTACCTGCGCGCCATCACCAAGGCCGATGATGCGGTGCGGCGCGCCGCCGCCGTGACCACCCGCGACCTGTTTGCGCCGCTCGCCAACCGGCTTGGCGTGTTCCAAATCAAGTGGGAACTCGAAGACTTGAGTTTTCGCTTTCTGGAGCCGGCGCTTTATAAACAAATCGCCGGTTACCTGGATGGAAAGCGCGGCGAACGAGAGGCCTATATCGCCAGCGTGTTGGCAGAACTCAAAGCCGATATGGCGAAGCTCGGCATCAACGGGCAGGTGGCGGGCCGACCAAAACACATTTGGTCGATTCACCGCAAGATGCAGACGAAAAACATCCCCTTCGAGAAGCTCTATGACGTTCGCGCCGTGCGCGTGTTGGTCGACAGCGTGCCGGATTGTTACGCCGTGCTTGGCTACATCCATGACCGCTGGCAGCCAATCGCGGGAGAATTTGACGACTACATCGCCCAGCCTAAAGCCAACCACTACCAATCACTGCACACGGCGGTGATTGGGCCCGAAGGTAAGACGCTGGAAGTGCAAATCCGTACCCATGCGATGCACTTGGCCTCCGAGCACGGTGTGGCGGCGCATTGGCGGTATAAGGAAAATACGAAGGAAGGCGGCAGAAACAAATCTAGCGCCGACAAGAAATTTGAATCGAAAATCGCTTGGCTACGGCAAGTGCTGGAGTGGAACCGCGAGTTGGTTAGTGACTCCGGCTTCTCGGATACGGTCAAACAAGGCTTGTTTAACGACACCGTCTACGTATTCACACCGCAGGGCAGGGTGATTGATTTGCCCGCCGGCGCGACGCCGGTCGACTTTGCCTATCACGTGCATACCGATTTAGGGCACCGCTGCCGGGGGGCGAAGATAGACGGCCACATCGTGCCGCTATCGACCAAGCTGAAAAATGCGCAGATGGTTGACATCCTCGCCGCAAAAGTGGGTGGCCCCTCGCGTGACTGGCTGAATCCGCAGCTCGGATTTTTGTCCAGCCACCGTGCCCAATCAAAGGTACGCGCCTGGTTCCGACAAGAGTACTTTGAAGTGGATAAAGCCCATGGCCGGCAGGCGCTGGAAAAAGAGCTGGCCCGCGCTGGGGCAACATCGCTGGCATTGGAGAAAGTCAGCCTGGCACTTGGCCACAAACAGTTAGACGAATGCTGTGCCGCCATTGGCCGCAACGAGATCACGCCGCACCAGATCGAAGTGGTGCTGCGCGGCCTGCAAGCGCCGGTTTCGGCTGCTGATGCGGCGACCGCACCAGCGTTTGCGCCACACAGCGCATCGCTTGCGAGCAAGACCTCGGGCGGCGTATTGGTGTTGGGGGTCAACAACATCCAGACGTTGGTGGCGAAATGCTGCAAGCCGCTTCCCACCGACCCGATTGTCGGCTTTATCACCAAGAATCGCGGCGTGATGGTGCATCGTATTGATTGCATCAACATCACCAGCCTGACGCCTGATCAACGCGAGCGATTGATGCCGGCAGAGTGGGGCAACACCGGTGAGCAGCCCTTCGCGGCCGATATTGAAGTGGCAGCGACGGACCGGCAAGGCCTGTTGCGCGATGTTTCGGATGCACTCACCAAAGAACGTATTAACGTGGTGGGCGTAAATACACTTTCGCGCGGTAACCTGGCCTCAATGCGCTTCACCGTGGAGCTGCGGCGGGCAGAGGATTTGACACGCGTGATGCGGGCGGTGGGTGAAGTTGCCGGGGTGGAGAGCGTGACGCGGCGCTAAGGCTGAGTATTTATGGATTCGGCAACTTAAACTGAACAATAGAAATACCCCCGATAAAAATGCCCTCGCTCCCGCGTACAACCATTGTGGTTGTTGGCAGGGAAAGGCGAGATTTTGCGGTTTATTCAACAGGTCTGATTTCCAGAACAATAGCATTACCCGAAACTTAAACCCTAGTATCTACGGGAGTTTCCAGGCAAAAATGCCTGAAGTTGTCCGTGGATATTAGACTTTATGTTTCTACAAAAAAACTGAACCCCGGCATTGGCGGGCATCCCCAGAAAAAATGTCTGGAAACGCTCGTAGCTATTAGCGATTGCTTCTATGCTTTGCGTGTTTCCCATGGATTTCTAAGGGCGGGGATGCGGTCACTAGGCTAAACTTCGGTGCATACAAACGGGAGCACATGAATGCCAGAGTTGGTCTTCAAAGGTAAGGAGTACGTTTACAACCACCACCTCACGGTGCCGTATCGTCCACTGGTGCCGGATAAGTCCAAATCGATTGGTCCGGCGGACCTATCGGGCAATCTCATCATCCATGGCGACAACCTGCATGCCCTAAAAAGCCTGCTGCCGCGCTACGCAGGAAAAGTCGATCTGATCTTTATTGATCCGCCGTACAACACCGGCAACGAAAACTGGGCTTATAACGACAACGTCAACTCGCCCATCATGAAAGAGTGGCTTCGGTCGAATCCAGTCAATGCCGAAGACATGCTTCGTCACGACAAATGGCTTTGCATGATGTGGCCGCGTTTAGTGTTGCTACGCGATTTGTTGAGCGCCAATGGCGTATTGGCTGTGTTCATCGGGAACGATGAGCAGCATCGTCTCAGGGCTGTGCTGGACGAAATTTTCGGCGCCGAGCGTTTTGTCACTACTCTTTGTTGGCGCAGTCGAGCTAAACCTAGCAACACTGGCGACGCAAAGCGTCGTCCGCAACAGGATGCCGAGTACGTGCATCTGTATGGAGCAAGCGCGGCTTCGCGATTCAATCTTGTGGTGTCTGGCGAAGTTCGACGGTACCCAAAGGAGTTGGACGGACGTCGCTACCGACTGGCTACGATCCTGAAATCGAACTTGGGCGGGAATAGGCGTCCCGACTCGATGCGGGGCGAGGTGGCAGGATTTACGCCCCCGCCCGAGCAGCGCTGGCAGGCGCATACGGACGTGGTTCGGAAAATGTATAGCGACAACAAAATCGAATTCATCGATGGCTATCCGATGCAGCGGATTTTCGAAGACGAGGAACCAGACGAAACATCGCCGTTTTATTGTTTTGTGGATCGAATAGAGGCCGGTACTGCAGAGGGCGGAAAATCGTTATTAACTGACGTAATGGGTGCTGCGCACAATTTCGATACGGTTAAGCCTTTGCAGATAGTGGAATATCTGACTAAGTACCTGTCCCAGCCCGCGTCGATTGTGCTTGACTCATTTGCCGGTTCCGGCACCACTGCACATGCGGTAATGATTGCCAATGCGAAAGACCAAGGAAACCGCAGATTTATCCTGGTGGAGGGGGAGGATTATGCTGATACCCTGACCGCCGAACGTGTGCGTCGGGTGATCAAGGGCTATTCCTTCGTAGGTTCGAAGCGTGAACAGTTGCTCCGCGCAAAAATCACGTGGTCCAAGCTGAAAAAAGTGGAGGCCGTGCTGAAAGAAGTGGACGCCATTAAGGCGCGCGAAGGCTTCGTTGAAGGCGATCTTGCCGACCAAGGTACAAACAACAAGAAGCGCTTTGACAAAGTGTCGGTGAAGATGGACGGCGGTGAACTGCTGGTTGAAGGCGAAAAGAAAATCTCGGAGCGTGTGGAAGGGCTTGGTGGAGAGTTCACTTTCTGTACGCTCGGCGAGCCGATGGAGGCTGAGAAGATTTTGTCGGGCAAGACGTTGCCCGACTATGCGAGCCTGGGCGCGTGGCTATTTCACACCGCGACTGGTGGCACACTGGATACGTCACGCGTGGACGAATCACTCAGTTATTTGGGCGAAGCGAAGGACAGGCATGTTTGGTTGATTTACAAGCCTGAACTTTCGTTCCTCAAATCGACGAACGCGGCACTCACGCTTTCGTTTGCGCAATCATTGCGAGAGAAGAAACCCGGAAAGCCACATTTGGTGTTTGCTGCCGCGAAGTTCATGTCGAATAAGCAACTACTGGAATGCGGTGTTGAATTTGCCTCGCTGCCGTTCGGTCTGTATCGGGAGGCGTGATGTCATTGACT
>JADCJC010000014.1 GCA_020247395.1 Rhodocyclaceae bacterium | reverse complement strand
TCGGTGCCCTGAGCATACGCATGGGCGTTGAGTTGAGCGGGCTTCGACGAGTTGAGATGGACGTTGACGTTGTCCATGTTCATGCCGGAAAGCGATTCGATGCCGTGCTTGAGATTGTCCGGCAAGCCAGTGGTGTTGGGCGGTCTCGCCGGCGGAGCAGATGATGCCTGCGATTTCAACTGAGCGACACGTCGATCGAGCAACGTTCCGGCGGGCGTCGTTACGCGGTTGTCAAGCAGCATTGCCTTGCGCTGGCAAACACTTCTGTCCGGCGATTGTTGTTTGTTCTCTTGAAAAACTGTGTCTCTCATTGACCACTCGTTTGCAACTGGCGCTGGCTTGCTGGCCGCGTGTCTTCTTGAGCATTTGCCCTGAGTCCAGCGTCAAATTTGCTCATGTCTGCTCCCGGATCAATTGCACCGTCCTGTTGTCTTTGCGAAGTTCGCGCTTGATTCCCTGCAGCAGATCATCGCGAGACACCTGCCTGCTGCCGCGGTTTACAGCTTTCAACGCGCAGTAACGCAACACATTGATGATGGCGCCGCCTGCTAGTTCGTGGTCGTGCGCGATCTTGTGCAAATCCACATCCTCGTCCAGCGCGCAAACGTCCCGAAAAGCGTTTTGCCAAAGCTGCAAGCGCTGTGGAGCGGCGGGCATGTCGAAGTTGATCATGGTCTGGAAGCGTCGGCTGAAGGCCTCATCCATGTTCGCTTTGAGATTGGTCGCGAGAATCACTGTGCCCGCATGGTCTTCAATCCGCTGCAATAGGTATCCGGTCTGCTGGTTGGCGTGACGATCGTTAGAGGTGACCGCCGCAGTGCGCTTGCCAAACAAGGCATCGGCTTCGTCAAAGAACAAAATCCAGTCTTTGTAGCTGGCGGCATCGAATACCTTGCCGAGATTTTTTTCGGTCTCGCCAATGTATTTCGAAACAATCATGGAGAGATCCACGCGGTATACGTCGCGACCGGTGGACTTGCCCAGCAGTGCGGCGGTGAGGGTTTTGCCGGTACCGGGCGGGCCGTAAAACAAGGCGCGGAATCCAGGCCTGACTTTGCGCTCCAGCCCCCATTCATGCATCAGGGTGCGTCCGTGGGTGAGCCAAGCGCGCACCTCGGTGACCGCTGACATGAGATGGTAATTAAGCACGAGGTCGGGCCAGTCGAGCGTCGTTGTGATGGGGCTGGCCGGAAAGGAGGGACTTAACTCCGGCCGTGCTTTTTCGCCGGTGAGTAAGTAATGGAACCACTGATCAGACAAGCTCCACAACCGCGAGAGTTGGGGCATGCGCTCGTCGGGCTTGTCCACCTGCACTACTTGCTCTACTTGAAATCGGTGGTTTGGCGATAGGATACGGAGTGCCTTCAACCGCCACTCTGGATCGTTACCACTCACCAAAAACACCAATGTTTGGCCGGTTGGGATTAGGCCGTTGAATGCCTTGTCGCTATATCCGCCAAATTCGCTGAAACTGCGTTCGGTGGTAGCGCTTGAACTCTGGAGAACGTCTAGGTACTCCGGCCGTACATGCGGGGCAAGCGCCAACGCCAGTGCCAGCCGTTCAGACAGGTCGAGTTCCCAGTTCAGCACTTGACGCGCGTAAACGCTCTTGTCGCTATCGAGGATAGGCGCAGCAATGTCTTGCCATCGCCCATCGTGGCCTTCGTGCTTTAGATAGCTCGCGATGACCTGCTTGATGACGGCGTTCAGCCAGTCCATCTCGCGATAGATGGCCTCCAGATTTTGTTCGGGAGATGGCATGGTGATGTCTGCGCAATCAGGCAGTCAGCAGCTCGACATCATCGAGCGACACGTCCACCCAGGAAAAAAAACCCATGCTGGTGGTCAGGTTGAGTTCATTAGCGCGAATCTGGTCAAAGAAATCGGTCTGCAGCCAATTAGCAACTTCCTCATGGCTGAGTTCTTCCGTGTTTTCAACGACCCGCTGCAGGTAGCGATCGGACATGGCATCGCTCATTACCAATTTCTTGGCCTGAATGAAGTGTGCGGGTTCGCCTCGTGAAACTTCAAAACTCGCCATGCCTGTGCACCGATCTGACTGCGCGGATGGATGGCTAAGGAGCCTGAAATAGTTGCAGTCCGATACGGCGGAGGACATCTCCAGACGAGCTCCAGCCTCACCGGCAACAGCAAGGCCCCATTCGACGGCACTGGCCACCGCCGTCACGACGTACACATGTCGGAAGCTGTAATGGAGTTGGGTGAGCTTGAGCGTCAGATCATCGCGAATTTGATTCCAGTTCAACAGGAGGCGTGCTTTTGGCGCTAAGGCATGAAACACAAAGTCCTGCTTGCCGGAAAACTCGATCACTTGGCGAGTCCAGACATCTTGGCTGCCTGTCGCGATTTTGTCCTCGATCTTTTCGCTGAGCACCTGATGAGCCCCCTGACTCAGCTGCCAGTCATTTTGATGGAGCGGAATTTCATGGCTGAGCATGAGGTTTTCCACAAGATGGGCGTCGCCTATGTTGAGTAATGGTTGAAGGCGGCCGTTGCGAATCTGGCATATCTCGCCAATTGAAAATCGTTGAGTGAGCGATTGCGCAGGCACCCAGCCCGTGACCTGGTAACACTGCCGGTAAAAATCCTGCTTTGACATGAGCACTCTCCCGGTGCGATGGGTTGGCGTAGTGACGGGATGGCGGCGGACCAGTTACCGCGACCGCCGCGACAGCACAAGATTTGCTTAGGCCGCAAACGCCGCAGCGGTTGCCGCAGCAAGGCCCGATTGCCACGAGTTGAGACTTGTGGTCGCCTTGCCGAGCATCTGCTGTGCGTAAGCGAGCTGTTTGTTAACTGTGGTGTTGGCGACCAAAGCCTCGCGATACCGTTCACCAAAGAAGGTATCGGCTGCTTTTGATAGCGACAACAAACCAGGACCATCGAGCAGTGGAGTGTTGTCCGTAGCCGATTCTGCCGCCGAGATGGTGGAATCGCTTTCGGCCTCAAATCGCGCCACCAATTCCGACAGCTGATCCACTTGCAACTGAATGACTCGCTTCGATCGCAGAGCGGTGGCTTCCGCTGCGTAGCAGCTCTGGAGGGCGGTAAGCGTTAGTGCTATCGCATTGTTGGCATCGGTGGTGCCTTTAGAAATCTGACTGATGAGACTGTCTGGGATGAATACATTGTTGACTTTATGCTTGTTCACCATGTCTCCGAACTTTTCGAAGATTTCCACGGCAAAGATCAACTTGTTGACGAGATTAGCCATTTCGTCCGCGGTCTCAAAAGTTTTGGAATAGGCCTTGTCGCATTGTGTTTGTGCAGATGCCGTGCTAGCGGTCAAGCCCTTGAGGCCCGAGTGAATGTCGTGTGCTTGGTTGAGATTGGCAAGCGCCGTCTGTTTGTCGGAATCGGCCGAAGCGAGGAAGGCGTTAAATGCGGTTGACTTGGTTTCCAAGGCGTTCACAGTAGCTTGCTGCTGGCTTACCTGGTACTGTGCCTCTGCCACCTTAGCGGCCAAGTAGTCCAGTTGCGATTTTTCCAAATACGCGATGCCGGGGGTGAAATAGTTCATCTTGTTCTCCTTTTGTAACGAATGAATGGGTTGTGGAATTCGGGCTTGACCTTAGGACTTCCAAACAACGAACGGCTTGAATGGCCCCGCCAGTACGTTGGCAAAATGTGCCGCTTTCTCGCCGATCGCGTAGACCAAAACATAGGGAACGTATTCCACACCCATCTCGATTGCATTGCCGAAGTTGTCCGTGGTGCCAGGCACAAACTTGAACGAGCCACCGTCGGCTGCACGCGTGAAGTTTGCAGGCGCCACTGTTTCTGCCAAGGCTAAGTTGAAGTAAATGGGAGGGGTCTGGATCTGAGTCCCGTCTTCGTACCGCAAAAAGCCAGGATCCGGATCTAGCGTGCTTTGCAGCAAGATGCAGCGGTATTCAAACGTCCCGACCGTTGCTTCTGCCGCCTCGCCTTCGCTCTGTCTTAACCCCTCAAGGGTGGCGGTGGTCCATGTTTCACCGCTTTTGGCATTCGGCGCATCTGCGTACGCGAGGCACGTCGGTGTGGGCAGAGTGGTTGATGGCACGAACGCCTGGCTGGGAGCCGAGAGCACGTCCGAGAAATTCGCGACGAACTGCTTGTACCTGTTCGAGATAGAGATATAAAGATATGCAACATAGCCAGAACCGGCGGCGATCGGGTTACCGTTGATGTCGTTGAGAAGTGGCACTCTTTTGTTCGCCGCCGGTGCGGTGAGTTCACTGAACCGCTCTGGTTCCTGTAAAAATATCTGCTGTGCCTGATCCAAGGAAAACGTGCTTTGGCTTTGCGCGGGCAAGAACGCGACGTAGTAGGTAGGTTCCGCCGGCGGAACTGAAATACTCGCCGCCTCGTTGGACTTGAACGTGGGCAACGGATTGGGCAGCGCCGAAAACGAAATCTCGACTTCGTTACCGCTGACCACCGAGACGCTCAATCCAAGGTTCACTTGGTCGTTAGCATTGCGGTAAGACTCTATGATCGCGCGTGCTTCGCGCAATGCATCTTTTAGCCCGCCTTCGGCGGTGCGTTCAGCCCGGCTGGCTTGGGTGATTTCCGCGCGCTCTGCGATCGTCAGATTTGCAAAATTTCCTAGTGCAGCTTGGGCGGTTTTAAAAATATTGTCAAACTTTGATTTGATCGTCTGCGTCTGAGCCAGCACCTCGGTCGTCGTAATTTCCGACGCAAAGGCCGAGGCGTACATCGCGTTTTTGGCGATTCGTTTCGACTCGTTCGCGACCTCGTTGATGTAACTATTGGCATTGACGATTCGCTCGTAGACGTCTGTTTCATAGAGTGAAGCCGTTGTGATGTTGAGCGCTGCACCTACGTCTGCGGCGAGAGCTTCAATGGCCCTGGACGCGATCTGCACATTTGACGCGGCTGTGGCTGTGTTGGTGACCGCGCTTGCGACGTCATTGTTCGATTCGGTCCCAGACGCAAGTAAGTTGATCGCTTGACTTTCGTTATAGCGCGCTTGGTCGTTGATGCGTTGCCAAATTGCCTCATTTAGCTGAGTACTTCTCATTTTGTCCCAAGCGGTGATTTCTGCGCCTTGGGCTTGGTACAGCGTGATTTCGGCAATGGTCTTGGCGGAGTCCAAGTTAGCCTCATTGAGCGACAGGGCCGCCAGGGTCCTGACAACAGTCTGTTGCAGGTTTTCGTTGTAGGTATTCATCAGCATTTTCCTTTCAAATTGAAATTGAAACTCGTTCGACTCGCACTAATCCATTTAGTCCGCCACCCTTTAGGTCGGCCAGGTGACGTACATCGCTTTTTCCATCCATGGAAACTTGATTACTGAGTATGAGAAGGGTGACCTTGCCAGCAACAGGTCGTAGACGCGCTTTTCCACGACGAGATCCCACCGTTCTGAGGTCGGCGTCAGGACACCGTTGCGTACTAGCCAGTTGCCACGCAAACCGTCAATGGAACTGTCGCTAATCGCGTCCCAGTAGCCGATTGCGGCCTGTAACAGGCTTTGGCAGGTGTCAATCTCGGCCGCGGTGATGTCGATGGCGCTTTCTACGCTCTCGTGCAAGGCCAAGCCGCACAGCACTTTGTTGAGCGCGAGATGCTCTTCGGCAGTGGAGGATTGCCCAGTTACCAGGAATTGCAAGATGTGTACGGCGCGCCGCTGTGCTGCCTCACCCACGAACGATTTGTCATCCGTGAGTCCGACGCGAGACAACAATACAGGGATGAAACTTTGCAACAGCACCAAACCGCAATTGGGGATGGCAATCGGGGCCGATGCCCCCGTTGGCTTGCGTAACGCTTTGATGGCATCTGTTAGGCGTCGCTCTGATGGGCTTCGGCGTACGCCCGATAGCCATTCACGTGGGAGCTGCGGCGCTACCGTGTCCTCGAAGGCCTTGGCAACCGACCGGCGCAGCGTTGCAGACTGCCGACACAAAACAGGCGTAAAGCAGCGCTTCAAGTCGGCTTGGGAAAGCGAATATCGGCAGGCCAATTGCCATAGGTATTCGGAAAGGATCCGTTCGGTTTCCAACGCACGCCAATCTCGGGCCAACCAGTGCATGAACACGATTTCGAAAAGCAGCGCCATGCGCTCATGCGGGCGCGTTTTGGGCACGGCAATTCGATCAATCAGTTGATGGAATTCGCGCAGCATTTCTGCCGATTCCCGGTCGGGCATAGCCAACTGAAGCGCGTCAAACGTAAGAGGAAGTGGAACCAAGCGTACGAGCCGGAATATCGTCTCGGGTTGGCCTGCCAAGTTGCCCACCACCGCAGTCACCTTGGTTGGTTGCAAAGTGAAAAGGTCAAACAACATACGCCCGATATCGAGAGGGAGTTGCCCACGCGGCCCCGCCGGCGGACGGCCATGTTTCAAACATTGCCGGACAGTCTCGGCGAAATCGGGATGATCAAGGTAGTGGCCAAGGAAGTCCTGCCGAAGTTTCCGCGCCGCTGCCGAGGAGCGACGTGCCTTTGTGGTTGATTTCTTGGCCGCAGGTGAGGCAAGGTCGGCGCCTGACGGCGTGTAGAGCGTCGGCAGGTAGTCGAGCGCCTCCCGCCATATCCCGATCTCAACGAATGATGAATCCTGCGCGACGATGTTCCACTTCGAAAGCGGTACGCATAAGCGCAAACTTACGTTGCGCAGCACCGCGAAGAGCCACCGTCCCGCGGATATGTTGCGCCCTGGAGTGAATAGCGCTACCTCCCAGAACGCCGCCCGGACACGATGTTCAAATATTGCGGTGGCACCTTTCCAGTCGATAGCATTTCTAGTAAATCGCACCAGTTGCTTTAGGAACAGTTCGCCCGTGTCGACAGTTGACGGTAAATGGGGCGCAACCGCAGCCTTTAGCCAATCGATGTGATCGATGCAAACCAACTTACAGAGCAACTCATACCGGTCCGGCTGGCTGGCCAGAGCGAGGCGTACCTCCTGACTTTTCTGCGACGCCAATTCTGACGTCAGCGCGGCGACCGACTGGACGGGGATCTCGGCTGACTCGCGCGGCAGCCTCGATTCGACGGGCATCGCCAACTGGCTGCGCAATGCCCTGAAGATCTCAGTAGGCATCGAGCGGTTATTGTTGCTTCGATCACGGACGATGAGGTCGCGCGTCGCGATAAATGCGCGCGCCTCTTTGCTATTGGTAGAGCCGATCAAAGGTGTCAAAGTGCGGCGAAGCGTTGCACACTCTGAATTGGAATTGGACGCATGCAATTCAGCTATTTCTTCGCGTCCCGTGAACGTGCCTTCTGCGCTCAGGATTTCCTGCAATTGCCTGTGGAACAGATCGATATTCGTGCCAGTCCTTTGCGTCAGCAGTGACGTGAAGCGTTCCCAGAACGGTCGTGCATCGAACGCTTCACCTGCAGAAATTTGATCGCTGCGAAATTTCGGGAGCGCCTCGAGCAATACCGCGGGAAGTTCAAGCGAAAAATCGATGCGATGGAGGCTGCTGATTTGACCTTGCTGGCGCCATTCGCAAAGCTGGTCTAGCAGATCACTGCAAAATGCTCCTGCGCCGGGCTGCACTAAATCGAACAGCCGTGCGAGACCATTCGGTCCAGCAAGCAGAAGCAGTCGCCGGCAGACGGCGTCATTATTCACCGCACCTAGTGTCGGACGCGTTAAGACCGACGAAAGTGGCTCAACATCATCGAACCGATGCAACGTGCCGAACACTCGCATTGACTCGAAATTCACCAAGCCAGGGCGCTCGGGTTTTTGGACTCCATCGCGGAGGAACTGCGCCATCGCGTCCTTCCACGGTCGCCGAATTGTTTGTCTGTGGTCAGGCAATTCCGCGCTCTGACGAGCGCTTAGCGTCGTTTGACGCTCGGTTTCCTCGCTGTACAAATGCCGGAAGATGTCGAGCAGCCCGAGGTAGCGGATGCCGGCGCTGCGCTCGTGAAGAGTGTGAATCAAAATATCGAGTAGTCCTCGAAAATCGAGTCGGTGCAGTTCGCAAATTCGGCGCAACGTCACCGTGATCATCTGTCGACGATCAAACTGGGTGCTGCTGTTCGTGAGTAAATAGGTCAGTACCACTTCCCAAACGGCGTTCGCTGCCCAACGTGGTATCGCGGTCCGAGCGTGCGCTTCGGCATGCTGAATGTAGCCAAGGATGAACGGCTGATCCTGCGGTGTCAGCACCGCGACAATTAGCGCCAAGCCGTCCTGGTCGAAATTTTTAAGTAAGCCTCGTACGGCCTGTGCGGATTGGCCTTCGGCGCACAAGAGCCGCGCTGCGCGCCCGGCGTCCTGCTGTGCCAAAACTGAAAACAACTCCGCGACGTCAACGGCTTCCGGTCCGATGTTGTGGCGTCGCTGTGCATTGCGAACCATGTTGCGAAGAATGTCCCACCGCTCTTCTCCCGTGCTCTCCGTGGACTCCTTCCGTCCGACGCCATCAACAACGTCAGCGTGAATTGACTTTATGGCCGCGAGAAAGTCCTTTGTAACCATGCCCAACGGCTCGAGCTTGTCTACGGCTTGGGCCATCTGCCCAAGAAAGGCTGCAAAGTCCAGTTGATAGTGCTGAGCGGTTCGCCATAGGGTGGCGCGCACGAAATCGGTGGTATTAAACAAACTTCCACGATCAAGCAACAGCCAGGTCAGGATGTTGAACCAGATTTGTTCGCGATATTCCCCGGCCGCGACGCGCGGCACCTGATGTTTAGCGTGCGTGGCAAAGAGATTGTCGGCAAAGCCGCAAATGAAATCTCCTTGCCCCGGTTCGAGGAGATGAATGACGCGCCGCACCCTGTTGTCGCCGACCTGCCGGACGATGCGCATCCTGACCACCGGAGCGAGACCCAGACCGCGGATTAAGGCAGTGATTTGTTCGGCCCGAGCGTTAAGCGCCGAATCGAACACCTGCAGGGCACTTTCGCCCCCCTTGAACCACCAGGGCAGAGTGCCGCGCTGCAGAAACCAGGCAACGAACTCTTGCATCACCGCATCGACTTCAAGAACCTGCAAGGCGCTGCCATTCCCATACGTTCTTGCCAACTCCCGTTCGCTCACTAGTTCGGCGAGCGCCGTCCGTAAGCGTTCACGCGTGCGTAGAGGCAATTCTCTGCGCAACTCATCAAAGGCAATGTCACCTAAATCAAGTTCCAAGGAGTCAATCCGCCACGTCTCGCGCACGGGGCATTGGTCGTTGAAGCCGCGCTCCAACTCATCGAGCAACCCAGCGCGACTCCAGTCGCTCAAAATGCCTTGCAACTCGTTGGCGCGCGCGGGCTGGTCGAGGTCACTGTGCCAAATGCTGCGGCCGATGACGTGTCCAGTGTTCATGCGCGAGCGCCTTCCGCGTCAAGAGTCTTTGTCTGCACGAGATGATTGAGTAGTTTTGTCGACGCAGCTTCCCTGCCGGAGGCATCGCTGCTTGCACGGATGCGCTCCACGTAGGCATTGATGACCTCGCGCAAGATCTCAAATGAAACGAATTGGCAGTGGACATTCACGTGCGCAGGCCAGTGGTGATTCAATAGCGTTTGAAGAAACTCCTTGAAAACCTCCTGCTGCATGAACGTGACATATTTAGGAAACTGCAACCACGCGCTCAAGAACGGCCAGTGAACATCGGCGTAAGAACTCGTATTGGACGCCCCCTCTATGGTCGCTCCGGGGAAAAGGATCGACTCGACGAGCAAGAATCCTTGAGTCTGGGTGGCTAGCCACGAAAGCTGATCGAGATGCGCTTGGTAGTCACCGGCACTCGGCGGATTATTCGGCTTCCCAGCAATTTCCATCACGCAGCGCGCTCCCGCGAAGACAAGATCGGCGGAGCCGCTGCCACGATGCACGGAAATATCTGAATTTGGCAGGGAAAAAACGTTTCGCGCTCTAGTCGGCTGGCGAAGCCAGTGCTCGAACCCCGAGTCGTTCAGCAAAGCCCATAGTGTTCCAGCCAATACGCGCAGTCGGCGCGGCAGACCCAAGAGAATTCCGGCTTTCAGTTCAAAGGCCGAAAAGCGTTTGAACTCTGCTGAAGACAACCGCGCATCCGAGTAGATCTGTCGCTGGTCCACCTCCCCATCAATATCCGGATATGCCGGTGCGCGCCACCAGCGCATACCGAGCGGCTCGTCCCTAGTTGCAAGATCGGTTGCGGGATGTGCGCTCTGCTCTGCGGGGGTCGTTGTGGGCGACGCATTGAAAGACTCGCCCGGCTTCGGAAGCCGCCGACAATCATCGACATCAAAGGCTCTCGACCGGTGATACGACAGGAGCGCGAAATTCTGAAGCCAGATCGTCTTGACGACGATTCGGGTCTTGCGTTCATCACCAAACCACTGGCACTGGTCGATCATCCCGTCATAAAGGTTCGCGTCAACGCCGTGGCGTGCCATCAGATGTGTGAGCATGCCATCGCGCCGTATCAGAGCTTCGGTGTCGTTCTCCAGACACTTGCGCAGTCCGCAAACGTATTCATTGAAGGGAAAGGCGCAAAACCGCTTCCACGCCTCAGCGTCGAGCTCGACCTCAGATCGCGAGGTTTCATACCGGAATCTGAACGCATCGTTGCCCAACAGCAATGGCTTCACGTGAGGAATGTCGTACAGCGGCTGGCAATGGTAGGTGGTAGAGAACTTCCTCCAGGGCAGACCAGTCATTTCTGTTATGCCATCCGCCGGTGGCGGGAGGCCAAACGAAAACAGGGTACTGACGTTGGCCAACTGCGAAAATTCGTTGGCCAGCAACTGATCAAATGCCATCAGATAGCCCTGCAGTTGGCGGCTCAGTGCATTCCGATATGGATCACCGTGGCCACGCCAGACGTTAGGGCCGATACCGTAAATTTCGGGAAAGGTATTCTGGACTGAGTAGTATTCCTCGATATTTCGAAATGTTCCGTTCGGCAACGTGGGGTATAGGTCTATGCTCGACGAAACGCTGGCCGCCTGATGGGTTGCACTTAAGCGCTCAAGATATTGTTGGCGCATCGAGCCCTGATTCACCTCAACGGTCACGTCATTGCACTTAAACAGGACTTCAGCCGAAAGGGCGATGGCCGGAAATTCATGGTCGGCAACGTCTATCTTGCTGACACCGGCGTCAGTGCCTTGCCGCCCGACAAAATAGAGCGATTCCACTTCCTGCACGCCGTCAATAGCCGAAATTAGCGGGGCTAGGTCACACAACCGAACCTCTGTTCGCTTGGGACTAAGTGCACCGGGTTTCGCGATCCAGCCGTTTGCGAGCTTCGGCCCATTAAATATCTGATCGGCATGCAGACCCTCCGCGAGAAGTTCGTGGTAGCCCGACTGTACAAGCGGAGGCACCGCGTATTCGTTGAGCGCCGTCAGTATCCGTGCGGTGACCTTTTCCAGTTCAGCCGACGGTGCCAATACAATTGAGCCGCCCAGCGTGATTACTTTCGCCCTGAGCAGAATGGGCAGTAGAAAATATTCGCCAAGATTGCGGTTCTGGTTCAGGAACTGCTGTAGACGCGGAAGGAAGAAATCGGGCTGCACGGTCGGCGTTGTATCGGCTTCTAGACAGACCCCGCTGGTATAGCGCCCGGTCGGGAGAAGTTCTTGTGATCCGGTGGGACGAACTAATTCAGCGCGAATATAGATGGCGCGAATTTCTGGCATTGCATCGTGGACAAGTTTTCGGTAATCGTCGGGGACCACCGGCGAGCAAGTGAGAATTTCTTGCGGCTCAAAGAACTGGTCACCGTAGGAAATCTTTCCATCCTCTTGAGTGAGCACGTCTTCGATCGGAAACTGGCTACAGTAGCCGAGTTCCGTCAGCGCATAACAAAGTTGATCAAGAACCGTTACGCCAGGATCGCTATCATTGAAATTGGTCCATGCGCTGCCGGCAATTTTTTGAAGCATCGCAATGCCTTCGTGCTTTAGCGATTCCGCATCAAGCGCCTCGGGCAGGGGCCGTTCAACGATGAAACCTTCATGCAGTGACAAGCATGGCCTCCGTCGGCTTGATCACGAGCTGATGTTCTATCGCAGAGACGAAAATCGTGTCTTCGCTTGTTAGTTCGTCGCTTCCGTCGAGGCTGAGTTTTTCGACCGAACGAACACCCTTGCGGCTAACGAGAAATCCAATCAGCGCGGAGAGGTTGATGCGCGGACCAATGTTTGCCTTTGGTCCCTCGCTCTCGATCCAAGGTGAGAGGTACATTTTGATCGACTGATTAAGCTCGACCGCCATTTTTCCGACGTCAAGATCCGATGCAATGTAGATAGTCGCGTAAACGGTAACGACCTTGTGTTTAAAGTTCACAACCTCAACGCCTACCTGACCAGACGTCCGCTTCGCAAGAGCTTGCAACACCGTCTGCCGTCTCGCCCCATCGACATTGGGACGAAAAGCTTCTGGCATCTGCGCATTGGAGTAACCCTGAACGAGGGCGACCCGAACCTTTCCCAGCTCCGCTGGGATCACCTTTGCGTAGAACAAGCCTGGGTCCGCATCAAGAGCCAAGTCGGCGAAATCAGCGCGGCTAATTGCCCGATCTTTATTGTTCAGTCGCGTGCTGACTCGTCTGTAATAGCTTTCACGGGGCGTGAAGCTTTCCTTTTGTTCGGCGGGCTTCCCGCCAAACGACGCAAACGGTTGACTAATTGACGCGATTTGCCACACCTTATTCTTCGGCGCCCTGATTACACTAGGGGAGAGAGACGGCGTTTCGCCTTTCGGCAACGCTGCCATCGTCGTCCGTATCAGCCTAACCGTTTGTGTATCGAGGTAACTTAGTCGCAAGTTGATGCCATCCGCCTTTGACGCAATGGCGATCCAAAAATCATCATTCGGCATGAGCGGTGAGGCAATAAAGGATTGTTCTCCCTCGGCCGCGGCAACTTTTTCGGGCACCGAGCCGCTCGATATGAATTTGTTAGACGCATGTAGAGGGCCCACTGACGGCACAGCAAAGCGTATGATTCCCGAGCGACTCAGACAGCCGGTGTCGTCGAGCAACACGGTGAGCGGTTGCCAGCCTTCCGTTCCCCACATGTAATAGCCCACCTCGCCAATCTCGGGCAACCGCCGCGTTTCATCGGGACTGACCTCTGCGTATAGCGACAGAGTGCACGGTGCCTGCAGCCCTGAAATAGAGAGATATAGACAACCCTGGCCGCCGACGCCGGTGTATAGCTGGAGCGGCGGCACGGCAGCTGTCTCAGCCTCACGGTCGGCGGGAACTAGGTTGTCGTAACCCGTGCTGTTCGCAGTGTTGGTGCTGTCATATGCGAGATAGGGCTTAAACGAGCCGTAGTGATACAGCTCCAACGGGTTCGCCGTATCGTCGGTAAGAGAAGCCCCAATAGCAATGCTCGCAGTTGCGGTGTAACAGCCGGTAACGATGGATTCGCTTGGAATATACGGCTGGTTCGGAAGGTCGGCGGGACCGCTTGCTGGAGCGGTGGCGCTTGATCCGGTGAACTTCGCGAACACTTTCTTGATGAGTTGGCCGATCATCGAAACCAGTGAGCCAGCGGTACACCCCTTGGCTTGCCCGATCAGCCATTGCGCGTTGTCAAGGCTCACCTGTGCAACCACCTGTGGATATAGAGTCGCACCAAACGCGTAGGAGGGCTGGCTGAGCGCAAAGCAAAGGTAACCGTTGGAGGCAAGATTCACCGGTGGCAGGGGCGCGAGCGCTAGAGATGGCTGCCAAATTGCATCGTCCCTAGAAACTGCGGGCGTGTCGAACGAAAACTTGAAAATGCTAGTTGGACAAAGTGGATCGGTCGATACTGGAGGGACGCACGACGAGTACACTTGGTACAGCGAAACGGTTGCGTCGTCGGCGGTTGACGCGACGTGCCCCGTTGTGTCCTCAGACCTGTTGCTGCTGGCCGACGAGACGCTCTTGCTGAAAGTCTTGCTGCTTTCTGAATTGCCTGCGTGACTTTCTACAGGTTGACTCGCTCCCCGAGCGGCATCGTGGCCAATTAGCTTCAATGCCGTTTGCAGGACTGTCTTCGATAATTGCCACAACCGCGCCACGACGTCTGGCTCGCTGCGCTTGACCTCTTCGATGGCAGGCGACGAATCGGCAGGTGCGACTCCGGCTGGTGAGGGCGACGCCTTCTGAGGTGGGGTTGGCACAACACGAACGGGCACCTTGGGGGTCAAGTCCGTCCACTTTTTCTGCCGCAATTGCGCCCACGTTCCCTTGAATGCAAGGTTATTAAACACGGTTGCTGAAGGGGGCGAGTTTTTTGTATCAGACTTGGCTAGATAGGTGTTGTAGGCCGAATAGTAAGAACAGAAATCCGCGTCTAACGGTAAATTGTCCCAAGTAATGGTTAGCGTTAGAGCGTCAAGTGGCTTTGCAAAGCACTCATTACTGCCGACAAAAAATCGCGCGCCGGCCTGCGGAATGGGGCCGAACAATGGCTGCGGTGCGCTTTCCTTCAGGCGCCCGAGATCATTTGCCAAAGAAAATGCCGTGAACCCTGTGACGTGCGCCTGGATGTTGATCTTCGTCAGACGTGGTGGGGCGAACAGATTCGCTTTTTCACTAAGCACCGCTTTCAGTAGAGGCCAGCGACTTGTATAGCCGTCCGGGTTCTCCTCGAATGGAACAATGGGTGCGTCGTCCACCGCTAATTTAAAGACCAGCGAATTGCCCGAAGACTCGTCGGTCGGCGACACTCTCATCCACCCTGCGGCAGTACTTAGAAAGTATTGGCTATCGGCCAAGGCCTCTAGTGGTTCGCCGCCCGCCAATTCCAAATCCACCGTGATCTTACGGTGTCCACTTTGCAATAACAGCATGGGGGAGGCGATAGCGAAACCCTGCCGAATACGCACCCCGCTACTGCCGCCAAAGGCATCCCAGCTCAGAATTTCGTTCATGAAATTGCGGGAGACTTGGTTAGGTGCGGAAATTTTTTTTAAGAATAAGGCCTCTCCAGCTTGCGCGGTATCGTCTCGACCACAGTGAACCGTATAAGCAGAAGAAATGACTGCCTTGCTGAGGGGCTCGTTCGTCGCATTGCAATAGAGGATGTCGCTCAAGTCCGGGTACTGTCCCGCCAGAAACGCCGTTCCTGCCGAGAGCTGAAAGGATTCAACCTTGTCGGCAAGACGCAAACTGACGTACACCTGGTCAGGCACTGCCGTCCGCAGTTGCTGGTGCAAAACCCGGTCGTAGTAAAAATCCAGATGCTTTTTTCCCAGCTTGTTTATTTCAGCGACCTCGGTTGCCATCAAACGGCAAAACGTGATCATTAGCGCGGTGTCCGGAAAATCGTTCGGCTCTAGCTCTTTGTGATAGAACGCCTGTTTCGCGTAGTCCACGGCCTGCACCAGCGTGTCGAACACCGAGTGATAGACGCGTTGGAGTGCCGCGATAATCGGCCGAATGTCTCCATCCTTAGCGGACGCAAGCTCAGTGAGGCGGTAGGCCCGCTCGTGCCAAAGCGGCTCAAAGTTCCGATACAAGTCGGTGTCAGGTGCTTCGACACCTCGATTCGTCTGCACGCTCAACCGTTGCTGTAGGCTAATGAACAGGCAAAGCTGCGCAGACAGGCTTTCGCGAATTTTTTTTTCAAGAAAGCTGCGTAGATGATCGAGTTCTGTCCGGATACCCATGAACCGTAACCACTGGTTCAGTGTGCGAAAAATGTCCCTGAGCAAACTGCATAGCTGGTTGACAAACACATCCCGAACGGCGTCGGAGGAAGCATGGCGCAGCCCTTCGTCCGCCGATAGGAAACGCGCGTGGCACGCTTCGTAGTCGGTCTTGCTGATCTCAGCGAACAGGATCGCAGGATCTTTTAGGAAGAAGGCCTGCCAGTTTCCGGCCAGCTTGTTTTTGCTGTCGAAATACTGGATTAGTCGCGTGTAGGTGGCAACAAACGCCAAGCGGTCACGACTGTCGCGTCCATCAATCGGTATGCAGGCTGGATTCAGCGCCGCAAGATATGGGTTAGGGCGCGTCGCGAAGTTTTGCATCATGGCAGCGCTCGACTTGCGGTACTGAGGTTTGTCCCTTCGACTAGCGAAAAAGGGAAGACATGGTTATGCCGCGTGTTTGTCTGCTTGACCAAGTACCCAATGCCGAGTTCGATCATTGCTCCCCCGTCGACTTCCCGGATATCGGTACGTTCAACAATGATCCGGGGCTCGTAATCGAGAAGCGTTTGTTTGACAGTCGCAATAATCTCAGCGCGCACAGTTGCGTCTACTTGACGAAAAATGTATTGATTGAGTGCGCACCCAAATGCCGGCAGTAGGCAGCGGCTACCTACCGACGTTCGTAGCAAAAGGTCGATAGATTGCTTTATGTTGCTTTCCCCGGAAACCATTCGCAGACGATCGCTCGCGCGATCGAACGCCGGTGGAAACGACCATCCCGTCCCAAGAAAGCTGCTTCCATGCATGCGCGTTAACCTCCAATCATCACTGTGAAGTCGCCCAATGCGATCGTTCCGCCGTGCGCGGTGGAATCCCCCATGCGGGCTGCGGGCATGCTGTTGATCAGCACCGAGGACGATCCTTTGACGATGGCGTCTGGTGGTCCAACGCACACCGCCATGTCACCTACCTTAGCGGCGGGTAGCTTGCCGATCAGCACCGTTGGCGCGCCGGGCGCGACTATCGGGCCACCGACGTGCGGAATTGGCGGAAGTCCCGGTGTGACCATCGGGCATTCATGGAAGTCGGTTAATCGGGCGGCCGGAGGCATTGGCAATTTCCTATCAATTGATCATGACCATTGCGGCCTTGAGGGTCAGCTCGGTGCCTCCTTGAACAGCGGCAGTCAGGCTGCCCTTGGCGGCGTATTGCAGATTTGCAGTTTCGTTAATGTTGTTGACCTTAACCTCGACATCACCGGCGGCGCTTTCAACATCGACTCCCGAATTTCCTTTGATGTTGATGTTCTGCCCGGCCTGAAGGGTAATGTCCTTGTCGCTTTTAACCGTAATGCCCGATCTGGACATCACCAAAGAGTTGCCGAATTCGTCTTCGATTTCTATCTGATTGTTCTTGTCGTCTAGCACCAGCTTCTTGTTTGACGGCGTGGTCATTGTGAGAATCGTGTTCTCGTCGTCGAACACAATTCGCAAGTCACTTCTGGTGACAATCGCCTTGATGCTGTTTTTCTCATTGGGAGTGCATGATGCAAATGGCTTGTTTATCTGGCTATAAACGCTGCCGAGAATCACTGGAAACCGCGGGTCTTGGTTGAGAAAACCTAGGATGACCTCATCGCCGACTTCCGGCAGAAAAAATGCACCGTGGCCGCTGGTTGCGTAAAAGTTGGCGAGTCTCGCCCATAGTCCTGTCCCGTTGTCGTTAAACAGCGCGACCTCAACGAGAATGCGATATCCGTCGTCTGGATCCGAGTCAACCTTTTTGACGGTCGCGTTGAAGAGGCCAGCAATGCCGGGTAAGAGCCCTGCGGCCGGAGGTGCCTCCACCGCGTTTTCCTGCACAAACCACCAAGGGGTCAAGCCAAGGGATGCTTCCGTCACCCAATTGCCATCAGAGATGTCGTGGCGGACAGACGAGACAAAATGATTGCCGTCGAATCTCGCACCCGCGCCGGACAAGGTCACATAATTGCCAGGGACGAGAGACGAGGTTCCTTGAAAGCGGGCATCGCCCGTGATCTTGGACAAATCACTTTTCAGCATCTGCGCTTTGGCCCAGATGTTCAGTTCATCGCTCGTTTCGGCCGCAGAGGTCTGCAACGCATAACTCGGCAGCCCCACTACTTGCGAAAGCGTTTTACTGCTTAAATTCCCGGGGCCTGCGCGGTTGTTAGGTGCTGCGGCTTTGAGCAGAACTTGACTCGTGAAGTCCCATGCGCGTGCCTCGACCTGGCTTAGTTGGGTTAAGCAGTTGAGTTCCGCGCTAAAGCGAAAGAGATTTCCGCCGTAGGTTAATGTCAGCACCGGTGTTGTGTTGGTCGTGGGATCGAATACCGAAACCTTGCCATTGACGGCGCTGACGACCATGCTGTTAATTTCTGCGCGAGCCAGCATGAAGTCCCAGTCGCTTGCGTAGTACTGAACAAGCTCTGGAAGTTGCACTGAGGTCGATGAAACGGACGCCGTGAGACCGGCCGCTGCGATGAGTGTGCCAATGACATCGCTATCTGTCTTCTTGAGGTAGGTGGCGCTCTTGCGGCCTACAGTCATTTTTACGCCCTTGTCCATACACTCAATTTCGAGCAATGGACCGGCAGAATTGTCGATTTGCAGCAATTGCTTGACGACGATACCGCTGAAAAGGAGCGTGTTCTTGCCGTCGTAACCGACCTCAATACGAATATCGGCACCCGGCACGAATGATGCTGAATCGCTTACGGAGAAGGACTCGGTAGAGGGATTACCGTCTAGCACAGTAATCGTGGCCGATGCAATGCGGTTCACCGTCTGTTCGACCCGAATGGCGTGAACTTGGAAGGTGCCCGGAACAGGCGAGCCATTGGACTTGATGCTGAAGGTGACGACGCCCCCCGGCGTTGCACTAGGCATTGACGACTCTTTCACGCTGGAGCGGAGGCACAACCAATCGACTCCCTGGTTTCAAGCGGCGAAACTTGTTCAGTTGATTAAATTGCGCAATCTGGACGAAGTAGTTCGGCGATCGATATATTTGGTTAGAAATCTGGGGAAGGGTGTCGCCTTCCACCACCTCAACCAGGTGCGTCATGTCCGGCGATTTTTTGTCATCAAGCTTTGCTAAGGTTGCAGGATCGACGTAGGAAGCAAACTCTAGGCTTGCCTTGGCGCGAAGCGGCGTACCGTCAGGTTTGAAAAACGTGTACGACAGGCTGAAACTAACCAACACAGCTTTAAACGTTAGTCCACCACCCCAACTAACAATGACGAAGTTGGGTCGGTGAATGTTTCCGTTGTAGTCGTAGATGACCTTACACAACTGATCAATTTCACTAGGTAAGTCCAGACGCTTTGGATTCACCACGCCAGTGCAATCGATGACTAGATCGAAGCTGAGTTTTTCGCTCGGCGTTTTGTTGTATTTGGACGAGGGCGCGCTGCTGTCGATACTAGTTTCTTCGTTGTACTGGACCTTCCGATTCCACTGAAGTTTGTCCGGATTGAGCATTACTTCATACGAGCCGCCGGCCACCTTCGTATTGAAAGTGCCATCGCTGTACGCTGTCAGTTGAAGGTTGCTCATGTCGTTTCAGATGTCTCGGCTACCGCTGTAACCCGCGTTTCAATACCTTGTCTTTCATGACCTTGATGCATTCCTGAACGACTTGCTGTTTGAAAGCAGTAAGTTTTTCGTTGACTGCCATTTCCTCGGTCCTTGCCTTTGGATCGATAACAGTGGTCTTAATGATGAGTTCGCGAATTTCGACGGGCATATGTTGTTTTCAGTAGGAAGTGGAAAAACTTGTGCACCGACTTTCAACGTGGCTTGGCGCGCGGATCGGCGATGCTGACATATCGATAGACCAGCTCGATGGTCTCGATCAAGATATTGCTCTCCTGAGATTTGAGATCGTTTATTGCCCACTTCACGGGATAGGCCCCTAGAAAACTCCAGCTCATCGTGGTTTGTCCATTCTTGTCGAGCAGGCTTAACAGGAGGTCCTTGCACGTGATCGGACTTGCAAGGCCATCGCCTAAGGTCCGAGCGCACCAAGCGACAAGCGGGGAAGGTGCACTGGCCACTCCTCGCTTCAGAATCAAGTTAGGATAGGTCGTTGTGGTCGGCAATCTGTACTTGAACCGGTTCTCACCACCGCTGACGACTTCCTCGACGTCGAGCTGCGCATTCAACCCCGACACCTCCTGAAACGCGGCGTCCGATTCGCTGCTGTCGTTTCCGATAGCCAAGCTGAAATAGAAGCTTGTCTGAAAGTCAGGCATTGTTGGTGTTCGCGATCACCAAGGTTTCATAGGCAATTTCGATCGAATCGACAGCCACCTCGTTCCCATCAGACTTCAAGTCGGTGCTGCTGATTTTGGTAGGCCACGCGTTATTGAGTGTCCACTGCATAGTCACCTTATTGTTCTCGTTTAGCAGGCGGATGATTACCGTGCGTCGAGCGACGGTGTTCATGGTGATCGTGCTCATCCAGTCCCAGAAAGTATTGTCTCCAACGAAGACACCGCGCTTCATCGTGACGTTGCCATGCTTCACAATTCCGGGCATTTTTATGGTCGAAAACTGCGCGCTGTTGCTGTCACGATACTCAATGACTTGCACTTCTTTATCCATTCCTGAGACTTCTTGGAAGGCGATATTTGTTAGTTCCGTTCCAAAGTCCACATTGAAACGGAATTTGGGCATCGGCCATGTTGAACTTTCTTTACTTCCATCATCTGCCATGATTCTTCCTTTACGCGGTTTAGTTCCGGGGAAACGCCCTGGTCACGCTGCTGTTGAAAGCGACATACAAAGCCCGAGCACTAGCCAGCAGATGCCTGCTGTTGCATGAAGGTGAGTACGATGAACTCGGCGGGTTTTAACAATGCCACCGACACTGACACGCGTAGGTAGCCATTAAGCAAATCGTCTTGTGTCATTGTCGATCCCAGACCACAGCTGACTGTGAAGGCAGAAGCGGCGGTAGGCCCCTGTAACCCACCTTGCTGCCATACGCTGGTCAAAAAACTGCTGATCATGCTGTTGATCGCGCCCCAGGTGTTGGCATCGTTGGGGGAAAAAACATACGCACGTGCAGCCAGCTTCACCGATTGTTCGATGAACGTCATCGTTCTCCGCACCGATAGGTAGCGCCAGTCATTGCTGTTCCCATCGAGCGTTCTTGCCCCCCAGATCAATATCCCTTGCCCGTTAAAGAACCGGATTGCATTTACCGACTTGCCGGAAACTGGATCGAGATTTAGGCTCTGCTGATCAGTGTCGTTTAATTTGATGGGCAGGGAGACTGCACCGACGATGGAGGTGTTCGCCGGTGAATTCCATACCCGATTCTGATCATCGTTGACGGTGAATACGCCAGCCATGGCACCGCTTGCCGGAAGCACGTTTGCGACTTCCAGCACGTTGTTTACGATCTGTTTATAGGTCGGGCTTGCCACCATAAGCGCCGCCTGGAGCTGACTATTTGTCATCGGGCTGCTAGGCGGGTTTTGTATTAAATTCAGAATGCTCGCCGCAGCTTGATTTGGCGCCGACGGTGGATTAAGGAGCGCCGCCAATTGCTTCGTATCACCACCAAATAGATTGGTGAAGTCGATGTCTGAGGGCTGCATGACTGTCGTGCCAATGAACGGGTAATAGCATGTTCCGTAATTCAATCCGGCGCTTCCGGTGTTGTTGCGGAAGGTTTGAATGTCGTTGGTGTAGAGGATGGGATCAGGATTGGCACCCCCGATGATGTCAAATATGCACACTGCGGTTTGCATCTGCTCGGCCTGCAACAGCATGGATTGCATCAGGTTGGCGTTGTCGCCTAGAGTCAGCAATGTCGCCTCCGGACAGATGTACATCGTCGGCTCTGATTCCTTTTGCAGTAGCTTTAAGCCACGCTGCAAGTCGCTTAGTTGCACATTTGGATTCACAACTGCTGCTGCAGGGTCAGTCGCAGGCTTTTGGCTCGCGGGCCCGTACGACCCTACTGAGACGATGTAGGCTTCGCCACCGCCGTTCTGGTAGAAAAGGCGAACGCTGTTGTACAAGTAATAGATAGTGTTTGGGTCCGGCAGTATTGAGTAGTACTGGCCGTTGAGCAGCATGTATTTCCCCGAGGTCGGCGGACTTTTTTGCGCAACCAAATAGTATTCAGGGCTGTACTGCTTCACTGGGTCCGTTGGCGGCGGGGGGTCTGGCAACATAAAGATTGCTTGGAACTCCTGAAACGAAGTGACCTTAAAAGGCTTGTTCGCATAGGAAATTCCCTTGTATGTCGCATGCGGGGTATATCCGATGAACGCGGGTACTGCAGTCGCAATCGGTACGACCGAATTGGGAAACGCGTTGACTTCGTTGATATAAACGCCGGGTGTGGCAAACGTAGTGGCCATGTTGAGTACCGTCCTTATCCAGTTGCTCTGCTATTTCCGATTTGCGATGACGTCGCTACAGATACACGTACATCGCCCCAAATACATCCTTACCGTCCTTCTCCTGCTGAATCTGGTCGCCCGTTGGGGTTGGAAGACCGCTGATGACGCAGCGCTCAACAGTCGAGCCGTTCCGTTCCATCGCTTGGGGCATACGGTCAATCAAGTCAAATTTTTTTGTTGGAACCTGCTTTAAGGGAAAATGACGAGCGCCAGAACTGAAACAGAGACCGGTCACTCCGCCCGGCAGCAAGACTGTGTTGGGGCCGTCAAGGAAGTCGCCGCTTTGATCGCGAACGGCAGGTTGGTGTAGCTTCGTTTCGCTGCGATTGACGATGTAGTACCGCCAAGGCATTGATCGCGGAGGAAGATCGATCCGGTAATTAATCGAATTCCCCTTGAGTCCAAGTAGGTCGTCGATATGAATCGTGATCACTGCAATCGTGTTGGGCTGCTCGACCGTTCGTGGGCCGAATGTCGGCAAAAGTGTCATTGCGTTCGGGTCACTCAGTTCGCCTGATTTGGTCAAGCGGGAATCGAAGATGAGCTGGCCGACCCAGTTCAAGGGCAGATCCGTTATGGCGAAAAACGTTTCGGGCTCACACCGCATGAGGAAACGCAGAGGTTCACCATCAAACTTGGAAGCCATGTACTCAAGGGTGGATTCAGAGTCCACATCGGAGGGCGAATAGCAGCCGAGCACGCCGTTTTGTATGCGCGTCAAAAACCTATATCGATAAAGTAGGGAACCTGTCCTGTCATCGGGCGTAATCGGGCACGAGGCATAGACGCCATCGCAAAAGTAGTGGTGATAGAGAGAAATCTGAAACAACGGTGAGTTCACTGCACCACCGCTGTGGATGTGTCCTGAACCATCGTCGAGCCACCCTTGATCTGACGAGCGTCTACTGCGACATGACGGATCTTGTACACAATTGATGGGACATATTTCGCGCCGAGCGCTGTCCAGAGATTGTGAGTTTTGGTGGAGGGGGTATTCTCAATTTCGAACTTGAGCAACGCGACGCCGTCGGGCAAGTTCGGACTGCTCGCTCTGCTGATCACAAGGTTTTCCTGAAAAAACCCGATCGCTGCAGTAAGGAACTTAAGTGATTCGGCGTAATCGTCGAAATTTGCAGAAACCAACACATCGAGGTTAAAAAACACGGCCGGATTTACCCTATTCACCATGCTGCTTTCCCACTGCTGCCCGCCGTAATACCGCTTATTCGTTTCGTACTCGAGGTTGACGAGGGTGATCACGAGACGGTTCTGGTTCTTTTGCGGGGTTGACCCATTCGGGTCGACCAAGTTGTTGATGACTACAACATCGCTTTCTAAGTCGAAGCTAGTGACCAGACTCTGGTTCAGTGCTCGAACCACAAATTCAAGCGATACATCAATCATCTGGCTTGTCCGCAGAAAATCCACCGAGAATCAGGCAATGTCCACTTTCACTCCGCATCGTTGTGTCATGAGTGTTTCTCATCGACGCTTGATCACATTCGACATAACTGGTGGGAGACGGCGAAGCGTGTACATGCGGTGAACGTTATTCCTCCTGCGAAGGAAAAATAAGTATCAAGTCGGTAACACGGCGTGTCTGTTACGGTAACTCGTCGACAACGCGATTCGACCGTCTTTCTTTTTTATTGAGCGACTAACGATGATGACAACTGATTTAGAAAGGCGCGGTGCAGGGCCTTGGTGGCGCGTGCGCAAGCGCGTGGACGGATACAACGTCGAAGATTTTTTGCCTCCTTTGGTGGTGCTAGGCTGCCGGTCTTGGTCGCCCGAAATGTTTGCTTCGGTTATCAGGGCAATTGCCGCGGCCATCAGACGACCGGTCTTGAAACTGTTGCGCGTCCGATAGTAGCCGCCAGAAACAGGGCAACTAGCGGGCCGGAGCCCCGAAGCGCAAATGACGGGGGTAGCGGATTAGCATTCGTGATTTCCACCATTTCGCTAGAGCCTATCCAGGCGCAAACCAACGGGAGCAGGCGTCGCAGCAGGCCGCTTAGATATCGCCCATATCCCCAGGGAGTGCCACCTTTAGAATGGTTTCACCGTAATTCGCAGCCGAACACGTCGACCGTTTCCTGTTCGACACAGCGCGAATCGAATGCGTATCGCTTCCCAGACCGCCGCTTAATCCGCGTCACTGCAATCGTTCTTGAGACAGCGGTTTGCAAACCGCGGGGCACGATTATTCTGCGAACAATTGCCAATAGGTAACCGACTGCCACTTTCAAGCGAGGTCGCGGTTTGCCCTTGAGATCAGCGTCCGACGGTATTCAATCGCTCCGGGTGTCGGTCATCAGCCATCAGATCAGTCATCACTTAAACCGCCATCACACAAGCGGAAGTCTGCATATCGGGCGGTAATGACGCGCGTGCAACGAATACCGTTTCTTTAGAGATCGGAACGCGGCGTACGTTGGCCCCGGCATGGCATTCGACTCAACGTAGCGCGCCGAGCGCAAAATCTACGCGTACCAGGAAGTCGTGTGGCGCGTGTATTTTTGTTCGTGGAATGTGATGATGACGTCGCGACCGGATACGTCGGTTGAGGCGCCATGCATGAACTCGTTTCTTTCAGAGTTCCGCAACTGGGACATGCCGACTCGCCCGATAATCGCGTCCGGCTTTGATCTTTGCGAGAACGCCCCATGAATCAGTTCGTTGGAAGACGGGGGATGTCGGTAGGAGCGTCATGGCATATTGCGGAGGTGTTAACGCTTTGAGCGCGGCGCTGAGAAAATACCGTGCACACACAGCATTCCTAAAAATCGAGCCTTTCGTAAAAGTTTGTCTCGTGATGACTGACGCCTAGCAGCTTGTCGGGGCAAATTGGCTCGACGATTCATCTTCCTCCGAGGAGAGGAGGCTGCGAAATGACACTTGTAAACCGACCAAAATCGCAGTAATGTTTGTTAGTGCATAAGACCAATAGTTAAAGCCGATTCGGCCAGAAAAGGGTGGTGCCGGGCCATGCCGTTCGCGAATTCAGACGCTCTTTTACGAGGCTTACGCCGCACTTCGATCGCGGTCACCGTTTTCTTACCCGCCACACTCACAGCTTGCAGTAAGACCAACCCCGGCCCGCTCGTCGGCACTTGGCGCGCCGACGGCATAATTCCATACACTGTGCATTTTCGTGCGGGAGAAGAGGAAGCCCTGAACATCATCAGGACGGTCAGCTACGAAACCAAGGGCCGCGACGTCATGGTGACTTACGCGGATGGCCTCAGCAAAGGCTTGACGATTCGTTACACGAAGTTGTCGCCCAATGTAGCACGTGCGTCGATCGTTACTTTCAGGCGCGTGGGGCCGTGATGCGTGCGATGAGAACTTGTGTGGTGGAGACTAATGTCAAGTTTTAGCAACTCATTGGATCAGTTGTCGGGATCAGTGAGTTCGTGCTCCTGTAAGGAATCCCTAAATGGACCCAAATAGCTGGATATTAATTCGCGGCGCGGTGCTCATTCTTTTGCCGCTAGTGCCCGCTGTGATTTTGTTCAAACTATTTCCAACGAATAGCGCGGCCGGCGCTGGCACTTTTGCTGGAATGAAGTGGAAATTTGGTGGAGCTTTTTGCGCTTATGCATTTCTGCTCCTTGTTTTGTACACCTTCTTCATAAAGGTCGAGCCTGAGCCAGCACCACAGGATCAGCTATGGGAAATCGAGGGCGTGGTAGAGCTGCAGCCCAAAGTCAAGGGCACTAAGCCGATCGAACTAAAGACACTTCCCGAGCGCTTTCAGGTCGACTCTAACGGCCGTTTCAAGCTACTAGTAGCCGCTCGCAATGATGGTGCCGCGCCGAACTTTCCATCACTCGTTGTCGAAAGCAATGTCGAGGGCTATCCAACGCGAACCTACATTTTGAGCCAAGGTGAATCCCTGTTCGGCGGATCTGAAGTCAAGCTCGAGTTCCCGAAAGGAAAAAAGAATAAAGCGCTGATCAGCCATCCAATCGTCATCACGCCGTAGCTGGACATACCGTCCCAAATTTGCTGATCGTCTACTTACCTATGCAGGCAGTTATGAAAACATTGAAGGAAAACGCATTCATTGTTTTAGTTTCAACAATACTCGTCAGCGGCATAGTTCCCTGTTACGGACAGGCAGATGGCAACAAGGGAACCTTGAATTCCGGAACGAAAGCAACGGGCCGCACGTTGACCGCTTCCCAATCTTCGTACTCGACGATGATCGGAGGCGCGACGGCCTACTGCATTGCAGAGAAGGGACTTTCCGTGGAGTTGCGCGAAGGTTCCATTCCTCTGGTAGAGGACGTACTGGCGATTAAGGATCAGACTTTGCCTGTGATCCTGATCAACTCGAAGCCTTTCCGAGATCATCCGGACTGGTTTCAAGCTTTCCTTTTCTATCGAGAATGCGGCCTTCATCGCCTGGGAAAGGTGCACGCAATGTCTGCTAGTCCAACACCGCAGTACTCAAAAGACACAATCATCGAGGCCGACTGCTTCGCAATTCAAGCAACCACCATGCTGCTACGGCAGAAGTTGCCGGATACGAATCTGCCAAGATTGGTGCACGACAAGCTAGAGCAGAGTGAAGGAAGTCGCTATCCGACTTCGCTCTCACAGTTTAGAAAGTGCATGGACAAGAAAGCCGCATGAATTCGCTTGTAACAGGTCTTGCCGCCGAACGACGTTGGAGTGTGACTTTGTATCGATTGATTACTACTGCGAAGACCTGTTCAGAAAGGCCAAAATCACTTGGATATGGACGAAGCAGCAATGAGATTCAAGATACGCAAACCCTGCATTTCGGCATGGACTAACGTTAGAACAAGCCTATGAGGAGCTCATAGTGGAACGACAACTGGTAAACGTCCAAACTTTTACGGTCTTCGCGCAAGACCCATCGGTGAAGATTGCCGGTAGGCCTGTGATGGCGACGCTAAGTGTTCCCGCGGAACACATCTCCAACGGTCCGACCGGATATCGGGTGAAGGTCGTGGACTTTGATGCAACCTCTGGCAAGTTCTATCCGCCAATTAACTATGTGATGGATTCGACCGGTAAGGTTGTAGACCCTTTCACGACGCCGCGCGGAGACGCCACCTCAGCGAAGTGGAAAAAATACTTCGAGACAATTATTGGTTCGCCGGCGTTCCATGCGCAAAACGTCTACGCGATTTCGATGCGTACACTGGCTCGCTTTGAGTACGCTCTGGGCCGCCGAATTAGTTGGGGATTTAACGGTCATCAGCTGCACATTGCACCGCACGCTTTTTCCCAAGCGAACGCGTTCTATTCCCGAGCAGACCGCGCGCTTCTGTTCGGCTATTTCCGTCCTAGGCCCGGTTCGAAGCCAGTCTTCGCCTGCTTATCTCATGATGTTGTGGCGCATGAGACGACACACGCCGTTCTTGATGGCTTGCGCCAGCGATTTATGGAGCCGTCCGGCCCTGATCAGGCGGGGTTTCACGAAGGTTTCGCGGATATCGTTGCGCTGCTATCGGTATTTGCACTGGAGGAAACCATTGCTGCGCTTCTCTCGGACGGAAGGAAGCTTAAGGAAAACGCCACATTAAAGCAGAAGGACGTCACCTGGGATGCGCTTTCTGAATCGACACTCTTGCGTCTGGCGGAACAAATGGGCAACGCCTTGAGTGACGGCAGGATGCGGGCGCTTAGGAATTCGGTCTTAATCAAGCCCAGTAAATCCTTGCTCCAGCAGGACGCGTACCTAGAGGCGCACTCGCGAGGCGAAATCCTCGTCGCGGCGTTCATGCGTTCCTTTCTTTCCATCTGGGTCAAACGCATCGAACAGCTAAGTGTTCAAGAAGGTAACTTGCGAAGCCTCGATTTGGTAGTGGAACAGGGGGCACGCGTTGCCGAACATTTACTCACCATGGCGATCAGAGCGCTGGACTATTCCCCGCCAGTCGACATTTCGTTTGCAGATTACCTTGCCGCGCTCCTGACGGCAGACACAGAGTTAGTGCCAGACGACTCTCGATTTGAATACAGAAAAACACTCGTCGAAGTATTCAGATCGTTCGGCATCGAGCCCCCCGCGGGAAAAACCACGAGCAACGGGGTGTGGAATTATTTTGAAGCTCAAACGACCCACGCGAGAAACCACTACGAGTCGATGCTCCACGATCCTGAGGAAGTTTTTAGGTTCATTTGGGAAAACAGAAAAACTTTCGAGTTGGACGATAGAGGCTATACAGAAGTGGAGTCGGTTCGGGCGAGCCGACGCGTAGGGCCTGACGGCTTCATCCTTCGCGAGACCATTGTCGAGTACATCCAAATTGCAAGCGTATGGAGCGGCGAACTAAAGACCAGATTTGATATTGACGTCCCTAAAGAGATTCCGAACACCGCCAAGGTTCGAATGTTTGGTGGCGGCACTCTGGTTTTCGACGAGTACGGAAAAGTGAAGTTTCATATTGCTAAGCCTTTGGGAGACGTGCCTCGTCAGAGCGAAAAAGTGCAGCATTTGGCAAAGACTGGGTTCTATTCGAATCCCACAGAAGAACTTGAACCGTTCGCTGCGCTTCACCGTGCGCGCATGGGCGGTTAGGGGGCGTTATGGCAGAAAAACCAACAAAGGCCACCATATTCACTTACCAGGTGGGATTTGGCGATTGCTTCCTGCTTCGCTTTGACTACGCTTCAAAGCAGAGGCACGTATTGATTGATTTCGGCACGACTAAGCTGCCCGAGGGCGCGTCGAAGAATCATATGATTGATGTCGCAAACGATATTGGAGAAAAATGTGGAGGGCGCTTAGACGCCGTAGTGGCCACCCATCGCCATGCGGACCACATTAGCGGGTTTGCAACAAATGCTGCTGGCAATGCCTCGGGCGACATCATTCGCGGCCTTAAGCCAAAACTAGTCGTACAGCCTTGGACGGAAAACCCAAAGCTTGCTACTGATTCGACTGGGCCCGCCGCGACAAGGTCGCCAGCGCTGAGAGGCTACTTACAAAGTTTAGGGTTCATGCATTCAATTGCTTCCGAGCTGACGCAAATGCTTGATTCGCCGAGCGCAAAGACATTTACACCAGCTCTCAGGGAGCAACTCGGTTTTCTTGGCGAGGACAACTTGTCCAATGCCAGTGCCGTGAAGAATTTGATGACGATGGCAAAGAACAAGTACGTGTTTCATGGCAGCCCTTCCGGCCTTGATGCGTTGCTTCCTGGTGTAAAGGTCAGTGTGCTTGGCCCCCCCACACTAAAGCAAACCGACACGATCAGCGCGCAGCGAAGCAAAGACAAGGACGAATTCTGGAACTTAGCGCGATTGTGTCTTGCGCAGGATGCCGGTCTCTCTGCTGGCGTTGACGACCTTTTTCCACATTCGCCAGGTATACCGGGAAGAAAAGCCCCGCTCGATGCGCGCTGGCTCGCTGAGCGGCTGAAGAACATGCGAACTGAGCAAATGCTTCAATTAGTCCGCATCCTGGATAAACAGATGAACAATACGAGCATCATCTTGCTCATCGAGGCGGGCTCAAAAAAATTGCTTTTCCCGGGCGATGCACAGCTTGAGAACTGGCAGTACACGCTCAATCAGCCCAAATGGCTTAAGGCCCTTATCGACGTGGATGTCTACAAAGTGGGTCATCACGGCAGCACAAACGCCACACCGAAGTCGCTGTGGAATAACTTTGAAAATCGCGGCAAACCTTCCAAGAAAGACCGCCTTCAAACCGTGATGTCCACGCTTCCCGGAAAGCACGGCTCGGAGGATCGAGGAACCGAAGTTCCGCGAATTCCACTGGTTAAGGCGCTGAAGTCTCAATCGACGCTCTACGCAACCACGGATTTAGGGGTTAACGACCGCTATACGCAGCTGGACCTGAAATTTGTAGAAACCACGCGAACAGCTCGGTTTCCGAAGAAATAGGAGCAATCATGGCAATTGAAATTGGAGGCGTTTCAAAACGAATCGGGCTAGCGCTCTCTGGCGGCGGGTTTCGTGCTGCAGGGTTTCACCTGGGCGTCATGAGAAAACTGCGTGAGCTCCAGTTATTGGAAAAAATTGACGTAATTTCGTGCGTTAGTGGCGGCAGCATCGCCGGGGCGTTTGTCGCCTTGAATTGGACGGATACCACAAACCTTGATCGTCTGGAACGTTACTTAGCCTCGAAATCAATCGCCGTTTCGTCATTTCTTGCGGGAGCGCTCAATCCTTTCGAGTCACGGCTTGAAGCTCTGGCGGATTCGTACGACCGAGACCTATTCAACTCGAAGAATATGTCGGCGTTGTTGACTGGTCCGCGCCTCTATTTGAACTCCACCAATCTCGCAACAGGAAACATGTTCTCTTTCGTCGCCGGCGGCGGTGAAGCGGCCGAGATGGGGGACTACGAGCTAGGATTCGTCGACGCTGCGGAGTTCCCGATTTGCAAAGCGGTCGCTGCTTCATCGGCGTTTCCGCCAGTTTTCCCCCCATTAGTTTTGTCTACAGATGTGTATTCGCCAGGAAACGAGTTTGAATACATCTCGCTGACTGATGGCGGCGTCTACGACAATATGGGGATTGCTCCCGCTCTCAATCGAAGGACGAAGCTGGATTATTTGATTGTCAGCGATGGTGGAAAGCCGTTTCAGAATGACAGTCAGCCAACTGAGTCGGGCGCGATGGTGCTCAAGGCGGGTTTGGACATCATGATGGAGCAAATTCGCGGACTCGAGTTTGATCGAATGTTGCATCGAGCATTGGCGAACGCAGGTCCGAGGCCTATGTGGTTTTCAATTGATAGCGTTGAAGGCGCTGTGGACCCGGCAGATGCTAACTTTGCCTCGTCGATCAAAACCGATTTGCGAAAATTGACCTTAAGCGAACTTGGGGTTCTTCAGCGACATGGCGGAGCTCTCGTTTTGTCTCGTATCCATACGTACGCGCCTGAGCTGATGCTCTAACCGGACAAGCGTTTGATGGTCAAACTGAGGCTTCTCAATCTTTTCTATCTTTCGTCGCCCTCAGATCGCTCGCTCACCGTTGCGTCGATTAAAAAGGCCGCACTAGTGGGCGAAGATACCTTCTTGCAGTCTCAACTAAAGCGTCGACTGAATACCAAGTCTTTCCACGTGCAAGATTGCCCACCACGGCTAAGTCACACCTCTAGCCAGACGTTCTTCCGATGCTCGTATGTACTTGCGTTTAGCGAATAGGTCGACAAATGCCAACTAACCCAAAGGGCGCTGCACAAAAACTACACACAAGTCCAATCGTATCCGCTGCTGAGATGTGGAGTTTTTTGTGCGAAGAGGGAGGCCTTCAACTTGCGTGGGAAGGGGATCAGCCCCAGCCTGGCTATGATCGTGCGTTGGAAAGCGACATTTCGAAAGTACTGTTCGGCGACGACACTAAGTCGCTTGCCTCTCAACTTCAAGGTTCAAAAGTGTCTACTGCAGTGTTGCTCAATGCCTTCTTTGCAACGTTGCAACCTTTCGCGCAAATGCTGCGGGAAATATACGCAATGCTAGATACTGCAAATGCGAGTGCGCAAGACAAGATACTCAGCGTCGCTCTTAAATCCGAAGAGTTGGACCAGTCGCTTCTTGCGACGCTCGACCAATTCCGGGAGTGGGAAGAAGAGCTTCGAGCAGCATCTGTCCGTGTCGTCATCCCAGCTTGGGACAGCAAATCGCTCTGGGAACTACGGGGCGCATTTGCAGATGAATCGAAAAGCTTCGGCCAGCCGATTAGTGATCCGTGGGATGATCTCTATCGGAAGAAGCCAGGTTTTGTAGATCCACCAAGGTACGAGCCTGTTGGCGATTCTGTTTTCGATGAAGTTGCAGAACTAGCCTATAGCGTAGTAGATTGGTTCGTGCAGTCCTGTCGGAGTCTTGCACCGGATCACAATGCGCTGCTCAAGAAATTCGCTGCTGAGGGGGGCTACGGACGCGACGTCGATCAAGACGATGCGGATTTCAATTTTTTGCGCACGATTGCCCACGTTGAGAGCGATTTCTGGCCGGTCGGAATAGTCAGCCAGATTCGGCTAGCCAAGCGGCGATTACTAGATATGTCGGGCGTCGCTCGGCAAGTGGAAGCGGCACGCATCAGCAACAACGTTTCTAGCCTCATAGCTGCTTTGCCTCGCTCAGAGATGTTGATTGATGGGTTTGAGAAAGTATTGCGCGATGTTTTTCAGTTACCGGTTTGGAAACAGCGGAGCGCTGTGTATTCTGTCTGGGTGTCTACGCAAATTGTCGCAGGGTTGGCGCCTAGGCGGGTCGAGTTTCATACCGAAAATGGCAAATTGAATTTTGGCTTTGCCGGGTCGCGCCTTGCAAGGATCGAAACAGCAGAGGGCTACTACACGCTTTGGTCGGAACTGAGAACAAAGCTGTTGCGAAAAAACAGTCGATATCGCAAACAATCAATTCAGCCCGACTATCGAATTTTGTCCCCAAGGAATGAAGAGGAGCCGACGTCTACTTGCCTTGTAGTCGAGTGTAAGCAGTACAAGAAGGCCAGCAATCGAAACTTTTCGGAAGCTGCAAACGATTACGCTGTGTCTTGCCCCGACGCAGTGGTCGCGCTTGTCAACTATGGTCCAATCGGCACAAGCTTGGCTGAGAAAATCGAGCCCTCGGCGCGAGGTCGTGTGATCTTTCTGGAACATTTCAAGCCAGCAGGAGCCTCAGACCTTTTAAAGGAAATAATCGAAAAAACGGTGCCCGCACCGGTAAAAGCGGAACAGCCTTGGGTAGAAGGAGGAACGGTCCACCTCTCATGGATGGCACCGTTGAGAGACCTTGACTTGTACGCGCTTCTCACGACGAGCCAGGATGTACATACGATTTCCTTTTCGAGAAGAATTGACGTCTCGATGGATATTGAGCTCTCAGAAGACGAGAGAACGGCACCTGGCAATGAATATCTCCACATCAACACGTGGGGGGCCGAGAGCTACGACATCTACGTACACAACTACTCCGAAATACCGTCGCTTTGTAATGCCGAGGCGTTTGTGTCCCTTCGGATCGGTGACCTAGAACGGAAGTTCACGGCACCTGATACCGGCGTGGGAACATGGTGGCACGTTTGTACAATCGAACCGAGGACTAAGTCAATTACCCCGGAAGGGCATTTACTGATAAATCGACCATTTTGATCCATGCAGGCTATCCATGATCGACGACAGAAACTCATTAGCGCATTCGGAGTTGCAACTCTAAGTATGCCTCCTGAGGAGGGGGTTCATGTCAACTATCAAACAGAGGCAGCGCGTCAGTTGCTGACCCGAGGAAGCCTGCCCCATGTCCCGCAAGACGAATTAGTCTAGGTGAGAAGTTCCCGATACCAAGAGCGTGGTGCGAGTGCACGAAATTCACGCAGGCGTGAGTTAAAGCGACACAATCCCAAGCGGAGGCCGCAGCCGCAAGGACACGGTTTCTTGTTAGCGCACCGCTTTTTTCTTGAAAGATAAACGATTGCAGTGCGCGCATCGCGAAGTGACTGGAGCTGGAGCAGCTCGACGTAATCGTCGAACTCACCTCTGCGACCGTGCGCTAGCTCGCCAAAAATGAATTGGCCTCCCTGCGCGAGTCTAAGACCAACTGCGTAAAGACACGGAACGACACACAACTCTGCGAAAGAAACAAGCGTCGGCGCCTTCGAGAGCATCCATCGGAGCCTTAACGGAGACCCTAAACAGAGAGACCCGTCGCTGTTAACGTGAAACGAGCCGGTGGGCGGAATACGTCCTCCCTTTTCGTACACCACTGGCAGAGTCTTCGGAAAATCGCGCGGTATGACAATTCTCAGAAGGAACCGCTCGGTAATTGATGGGCCTCCAACCGATTGCGCATAAAAGTCAAAATTCCCGGCGATCTCCAGACCATCTCCGTTTCCAGGGCCGCGGGCCATCCCAGATATGCAAGAAGCAATGTGTCAATTTCAGCTAGCAAATTAGACATGCCAAGGCCTAGCAGGGGCGACAATCTGCACCTGAGCGGGATGTGGAGCGCTCGCAACAGCCGCCTCTATCGGCACCGCCGTTCCAAGACCCCGTTGGCCGGTCAAATTCCCCCACCCTTGGCCACTTCAAATTCCCCCACCTTGCTGAGCGATTAGCGGCGTAATTCTGCGCCGGTTCTTAGCTCATCGGGAGCCACACTGGCAGGACGTATCTTCCCCCTTCGAACCAACGAAGGGGTATGGAGTGAACGTCTTGAAGCCACATCTGCAAACAACCGTATTTACGCTTCTAGCTGCTGGCGAGAGCCAACGTGAGATCGCGCGCATCACTAGGATAGACCGGAAGACCATACGTACGCTTCAGCGCCGTTTTGCGGCCAATGCGGCAAATTCCCCCGGGGTGGCCACCGGTTCGCCGACGCAAATTCCTCCATCCCAGCCGCCGGCACCAACCCGCCAATCAGTATCGGCCTGTGAGCCCCATCGCGCCTTTATCCAAGCGCAGCTGCACTTGCGCCGCAATTTCACCGCCATCTATCAGGACCTCGTCGATCAGTTCGGCTTTAATGCCGGTTATAACAGCGTCAAGCGATTCGCCGCCACCCTCGTCTCGCAAGATCCCGCCCAGTTTGACCGCCTTGAATTCGCCGCCGGCGAAGAGGTGCAAGTCGATTACGGCGAAGGTGCGCTAACCCGTTATCCGGGTACCGACCGCTATCGGCGGCCACGCCTGTTCGTCATGACCTTGCGCTATTCGCGGCGCAGTTTCCGCCGCGTCGTGTGGAAATCGAGCCAGGAAACGTGGGCGCAGTTGCACGAACAGGCCTGGCGATACTTTGGCGGTGTCGCCCTCTATGTGGTTCTGGATAACCTCAAGGAAGGTGTCATCACGCCTGATCTGTACGAACCGGCACTAAACCCGGTCTATGCGGCCGTGCTTGCGCACTACGGTGCGGTTGCTGACCCGGCGCGGGTACGAGACCCCAATCGCAAAGGCACTGTTGAGAACGCGATTCAGCATACCCAGAGCACGGCGCTCAAGGGACGCCGCTTCGAATCAATCGAGGCACAAAACGAATTCCTCGAACACTGGGAAACGAAATGGGCGGCGCAACGCATTCACGGCAGTGCCAAGCGTCAGGTCGAAGCGATGTTCCAGGAAGAGCGTTTGGCCCTCAAGCCCTTACCGCTGCAAGGCTTCCAATACTTCAAAGAATTCGAGCGCACCGTCTGCGATGACAGCTGTGTTCGGGTCGATCACAGTAGCTATGCTGCCCGTCCGGCCTGTATCGGCAGTCGTGTTCTGGTCCGCCTGTTTAGCCATCATCTCGAAATCCGTGACCGACATTCACAAGCCTTGCTGCGCACGCACCCGCGCTGCGAGCGACCCGGCAGTGTGATCCTGCCCAATGATGAGCGTCCCTTCAATCCCTCGCGCGAAACCCACCATATCCTCCGGCAGGCCAAGGCGATCGGGCCGGCCACCGAGCAACTCTGCCAGCGCCTGTTCGCCCAAGAGGGACGTGTTGGTCAGCGCCGTCTGTGGGGAATCGTCTCGCTCACCAAGCGTTTTCCCCGGCGCTTGATTGACACCGCCTGTGCCATGGCGCTCGACAATGGCGTCTTGAGTTACACCCACATTCGCGCCCTGACCGAGCGGCTGCTTGCCGAGGCCTTGGCCGCCATTGACACGCCGGTGCAGGGCGAATTGGTGCTCACCCAGCAGCATCGGCTGATCCGCGAGGGCAATGATTACGCGGATCTGTTTACCCTAGGCGCGCAAACCAGCGCCGATTTATCCCTCAACCTGAAGGAGTCTGCCGCATGAGTATGAGCATGAACGAAATCGAACGCGCCTTGCGTGAACTGCGCCTGTCCGGCATTCGCGCCACCCTCGATACCCGCATCCTTGAAGCCCAGTCCAACCAGGCACCGTTCCTCGATACCTTTGCCTCGATCTTGCAAGATGAGCTGGACCGACGCCGCTCGACGCTAATCGAACGCCGTTTCAAGAAGTCAGGGCTCGATGAACGCGCCTCGCTCACCGACTTCGACTGGCGCTTCAACCCGAAACTGCCGCGTCAGGCCTGCTTTGAATTGCACACCCTTAAATTCATTACCACCGGTGAGAATGCCCTGATCATCGGCAAGCCTGGTACGGGCAAGAGTCATATCGCTAAGGCGATTGCCTATCAAGCGACTCTGCAAGGCCACGATGTCCGGTATCTGGAGGCCGACAGTGTGTTTGCCCAATATGCGTTGGGCAGTGCGGCTGAGCAGGAGCGCCAGTTGCGTCCAATGCTCGACGCCGACCTCGTCGTCCTCGACGATCTGTTTCTGGCACGGCGCATCAGCGATAGCGCCGCTGAGGCGCTGCAAACGCTGGTACACCAACGCTATAAGCTTCGGCGCAGCGTCGTGGTGACGTCCAATCGCGTCGTACAAGACTGGGGGAAATACTTGGGTGACACCACCATGGCCGGCACAATCCTCGACCGATTGATGCATCGCTCACATCTACTCGAATTCGAAGGCAAGAGCTATCGGCTAAAAGAAGCCGCCGCCCGCATTGCACAAAACCCGTCCGTCAACTAATAATCAACGCGTCCTGCCCGGGGGAATTTGGGCGGCCATAAGTGGGGGAATTTGAAGTGGCCATCGGGGCAAGAGTCACGCCAATTCGCAATGCGGCAATTTCTGCAAGATGTTTTCGGTCTCCCGATGTTGCGAGTGTTCCAAAGTCACTTTGCGCTTGGCGCAACCATGTGAAGAAGTTTTCTTCAAGATGCAACCTCCGACCTTCTGGTGTCGGCCACTTATCGGCAAAGTCTTCAACAGGATTGACTGGGTTTGGAACCCGCGGATGCGATGCCCGAATCTTTGAACCCATCGTGCGGAGTATCGTCTCTAGCGCTATCGCTAGGTCTGACGAACCATCGTAGGATTGGGCCGCAAGGGTGGTAATGATGATGGAGATGGGTTTACGATCGGCGCTGTCCGCAAACATGATATCTCGATGACGCTTAAGCAGCTGTACGGCCTGCTGCAGAGGAGTCTTCCAACGATAAATAGGTATGTCATCGCGTTGTAGGCTTGCATTGCCCTCAATGGGGACGCTTCGTCGCCAATATTTGCGCCGTAGAGAATGACTGCCGACTTTTTGTCCGCATCAATGCCGCTGACAAACGCTATTCGACGCTCATGGTCTGCCTTGAATTGGCGTACAACGTCAACCGAGTACCGATCGCCATCATCGTGCTGATCTATAGTTCTGTGACAATCGTGGCATACCAAGATGAGGTTCTCAATCTCGTTTAGCGCCGCTGTGTTGCCGGCGAGCTTTCCTTGTCCTCGCGGGCCATTTTTTGAGAACGAATAAATGTGTGCTTTCTCGGATATGTTGACAGTCTCTTGGGTGATCGGCGACCTGTAGAGCAGGCGATTGCATCCTCCAAACTGACATCGGCCAGCTGCTCTTCCCCAAAGCTCGCGCTCCACAACGGAAGAAATTTTTCGAGTCTGAAACATTTCTAAGACCTCAGCTTTCAATCAAAAACAAATCGTTTTGCCGGTGAATCGCGCTCGAGGAAGGCAACCAATCCTAGCTGACAACCACTCGTCTTGAGCGTCACCTGCCCACACAGATTTGCCTACACTGTTATCCCGGAGCTGGCGTGATCTCTTCGAAATTTCGCTTTCATAGCACTCGCTCACTGCGCCCTGTCTGGCTTAACGCTTATTGTCTGGAGTGGTCTTTACAGAATCCCAGCTGTGCCCCGGCTTAGTCGTCGGCGGCAACGGCTTGTTGTCCGGTACTGCTACGAAATTAGGTATCTTGCCGCCTTTGGGTCCGACCTCTTGAAAAATTCCACCTTGACTGCCCGTGTTGGTGCCTGGCTTCTTGCTCATGATTAGCTCCCTATTGGGTTAAAGAAACAAAGAAATTGAGTCGCCACCACGTATGCCAATACGCGGATACGCGGATTTGCGTATTTCAACATAAAAAAAATGGGGCCGCAAGCCCCTTGATTCAAAGTGACGGCGTGAAACTGCTCTCCGGCAAAAACTTCAGCCGAAGAAGGCGGACTGTCGCGGCTTCCTTTGACACAAGGAAGTAGGAAGCGACGACATTAATCACCTCGGCACGCATCTTTGCATCGATACTGGTTCCAGCCGATAGAATTTGTGATGAGAACTCTTCTTGCAAAAAGTCCTTCAGAACTGTGACTGGCATAAGCATGGCACCACACACATGACCCGCCTGCCATTCCATCCAGTCAGACTGCGCGGCATTGACCATGGAATCTCGCTTACACACTTGCTCTCGGCCTAGCTCTTGGCCGGCCCGACTTGCCTGGTCGTTTGCGAATAGATCCATGTTTCGCAAAGAGGTATCGAACAAGTAACTGTGAAAGTGGACGTGTCCGAACTCATGCGAAAGCGACGTGCGCAACCTATTCTGCGAAGTCGCCTCGGACAATTCTCGCGCGATTTTTACGCTGGGCTTGCCTCCTGGTGCGAAGATAGTTACGCCCTCGACACCTTCGCCATAGTCGCTAAGATCAGCATAAAGGTCGAGATCTTCAGACTCTTGCTCGATGAGCGCGGTCAAGTCGTCAGTATCCAAGGGAAAAACGACGTGCCCGTGCTTTCGCCTGAGGTAGTTAGAAACAATTTGCTCGCATTCACGATCAAGCTCGCTCGGCTCGTAGTGAGGGCGTTGTGCGAATCTACCGGTCGTATCGCGAACCATTTTCATACGCGTCTACTTCGAAATTTTCTTTCTGAAGGCAACCATGAGTCTAGTCACATCAGCCTCTTTGAGCTTGCCGACTACGAGATCATTGGGCATTCTGCCAGCAAGAATCTGCAAGTAGTCAGCGCTAAGGTCCAGCAATTCGGCTAACGCAAGAATCACCTCCGAAGACGGCAGGCGACGGTCCCTCTCAATGTCATTCAGATACTGAGGCGAAATAAACTCACCGTCTTCCTTTGCAACCATTGCTGCCAGTTGTTTCTGGCTCCAACCCTTCGCTTTGCGATGGTCGGAGATCAGTTTTCCGAATGTAGTTTCGTTTGACAAACTTCCTCCCCAAGTCAAATACGCAATTTTGCGTAGTTTACGCATATTTTGCCCATATGCAACCAGTGCTAGCGCACGAATTTCTTCCATGGCCTAATTCATGCAGCGCTCTACGCGAACCCGCCAAGCTATCGCACCGTCCTGCCGCCAGCCGCTACCAACGGATTCGATGCTTCGATTTTGTCTCTTTGTGTCGGTTGTCCTCATCGCTGTGGAGATACTGACTGGTTGTCGAAAGCGACTCATGCCCAAGATTGTCCCGAACCATTCTCAGGTCTACGGCTCCGTCCGCCATGTGCGACCCCGCCGTATGGCGAAGCCAATGCGCTGATGCTTTTTCGACGAGCGACGCCTTACCTTCAAACTCTGGGCCACGCACTCTAAGTCGCTCCACGGTGCCCTCAAAAATCCCCTTAACGATGTTGCGAACCGCCGCGCGAGTCAATGCATCTCGACGCCTGCCAATTGGTAGCAACAGCGGCGTCTCTTCATTGGGCGAAGGGAAGGGCGGTCGCCCGGATTCCCGGCGGTAACGATTGAGTTCAACCATCAGTTCACTCGTGGCCGGCACAAGTCGTTCTTTGTCGCCGTTGCCCAAAACCTCGAGTCACCAGCGTTCGTCTCCTCCTCTGTCGCGCCGGCAAAAGAAACTGCCCATCGTGTTCTCTGCAACCTCAGATATACGCAAGCCACCGATGTACAACAACGTGAACAGCCACCGTGTCCGAAAATAATGTATTCGTTCGCGATCAGTTTCGCGCGGCATCGACTCAATGAATGACTTAGCTTCGTTCAAAAGGTCTTGGTCCAGATAGCGCGTGATACGGGGCTTGGCCCGGCGTTGCCTCTGACGCGAGAGAGCCAATGGAATGCCCGACAAATATCCTGCCTGCGCCAGCCATGACATGAGGACATTCAACGTCACCATCGCCTGCCGCTAACTGGCTTGTGAAAGCTGACCGTGAAAAGGGCGCCAGCGTGGGTCAGTGCGCGGATGCTTTTTCCCACCATCATTGACCCATTTTGCCCTTGGCTGCGGATCCGCAGGCTACGGATAGGGATTCGCCGTACAAGGTCGCCGCCTGTGTCAATGCTGCTTTATGAAACATCGCCTTGGGCTCATTGTTGATACGGCGGGTTTCTGCACATTCTAGACAACCGGCGCATGCTGTCACGAGTGGCCCAACGCGGACTTCACCGAATTCAGCCCAGACTTGCAAAAAAGCTCTCCCGCTCGCATATATTTGGCGATTCCACTCCAGAAGTCTGGGTAGATCGGGAACGTCAAGCGTCGCGACGATAAGATCTGCGCAGTCCGCCTGTTCAAGCGATTCGGCCGCGAGCAACCGATAATGCCCACTGTGCTCGAGTGCGGTCTGGACGGCACGGTGCAGCGTACCGTTACCCAGTAATGCGATCGTCTTCAAGAGTTATCCTCCTTGGCGAAGCTGTGCTGCGGAACCACGGCGACGCGGGCGCAAATTAACTCACGGCTTAGACCATAGACGGGAATGAGTGGCTCATATTCAACACACACACGCGCCACCGTAAGTTGGCGCATCAGGTGTGCCGGTGTGAGTTCGATGAATGGTGCCGCCTGCGAGTCGGCTAGCGGCGGCGCAGCCAGTAAATGGAGGTAGGTTGTACTATCCGCTGGCTCTCCGGCTGAGCGGCTGACGTGATTCTGCACGAGTCCCAGCAAGGCCCGGCGTATTGCTTCAGCCAATGTTTTGCCCGCCTGAATGGAGACCAAACCTGTTGCTTCGCTCATGACAACGACCGTTGCGATCGCCAGCCGATTAATTGCCGTCGCGAACACGATGCTAGGGTCAAAACGCCGGGAAATACGCATTCAACGATTGCATTGGCGGTAAAGCCCCGCTAGACTGACTCGCAAATGGTGCTGTTCGCGGGGCAGCATTTGTGCCGGAAAACTTGATTTTGTTGTAACTGTACATTAATACAGTATACTTACCGAAGAGCTTGATTTCAAGATGTTTTTTCGAAATTTTCAAAACAAGTTGTGCGGCAGCCCAAGTAGTTGTGGAGACTGGGTACGGTTCTACAAATTAAGTTGGGCACCATCGGAGAGAGGGACAGGATGAAGAAGAGTCCACGTTATGGAATCCCGTTCGCGATCTGCCTCGCGTTTGTCGCCGGCTGTGCTGGAGTTCCGACGAAGTGTATTGGGCGCTGCGATGCAGCGGCTAGAACCTGTGAGGTCACCGCTCAACAGGAACACGATGTGTGCACTTTGAAAGCTGCGAAGGAGAAGTGCAACGATGCACTACTGGATGCGAGATTCAACTGCCAGCACGATCTCGCGGTGTGCCGACAAATGTGTCTCTGATTCATGGGACAACAATGATTAGTGCGCCTACAGATAGCCTTTACAAGTTCCTAGCGATCGCTGGCGTCGTGATGGTTTTGTGGGGCGCGGCGTTCCCTTGGAACAAGGCGTACGAAGCACGGCTTGAAGGCGCGGTGTTACGTGCAGACATTCGGGTAGTAGGGGAGAAAGCTGTCCAGCTGAAAGGTCAAAATGACGAATTGAGCCGTCAGCTGGAGGCAGCGAACGATGAGAGCTTGAAGCAAGCTCTACGCGCAAAGAAGAGAGATTTATACATCCAACTTATTGAAGCACAGCATCCTGTCAACATTGGCCTTGAGAAGGTCAAAGTAGTCGACGAGGCTAACCAAATGTATATGAGGATTGGCTGGATCAGCGTCACTGGCGGCGCTGCACTGACTCTGATCGGGTTTGTCGCCTGGTATTTCCGAATCCAACAGTATGTTGACCGCGACGTGAAGGCCGGGCGCAAGCCGGATAGTAGCGGTCAATCCGAAAGGGAGGACCAGGAAAGAACACCCGCGTCTCGTGTAGCAGGCGAATCGTCGGCCACTCCTACACCTAATAGCGGATCGCGTGGCCCCAATGTCGACGCCAACTAGTCGTGCTCGTCAAGAATGGGGCCCAACAACACGCTGCAGCGGACACGCAACAGCGGCGCTGCGCTTGCTGTTGCATGCCGCTGAGCGTGGGCGTTAAACCGCCGCTTTCGGGAAACCGCGATGTCTGCTTAGGGTCAATCTCGGCGATTAGTGCTGGAAAAAGATTCTATGGTTTATGTCAACGCATTTTTGATGCGTGTTGGGTCGAAAGGCGTGTTGTAGGTGTACATCGACCATGCGACACGAGCCAAGCGTCTCGCGATTACAACGAGCGATGCGGTACTTGAGAGTCCTTTCGCTCGGTAGTGCTCGTAGATCGGTTTCCAAGTCTTCGTCTTCTTCGCTGACATGGCAGCGACGTACAGCAGCCTGCGTAGCTCAGATGGTCCTCGCTTAGACAATCGGCGTTTGCCGCGGTAGCGCCCCGATTCATCCGGCCGTGGATCGAGTCCGGTAAAGGCAACGAAGGCATCAGCGCTCTTGAGCGGCAAGCGCTCTAAGGCATTTACCAGCGACGGTGCAACGACCTTGCCCACGCCGTCGAGTGTCAGCATGTGTTGAACATGCTCTTTGCGCTTAGGGTCTCGCTCATTCAACTCTTTGACTCTGCCGTCGATGCGAGCCAGCAACTGATCAAAGCGCTTACGCATCGACTTGAGATCCGCATTAAAGCCATCTACGCCAGTGAGTGTCTGTCCCAGAGATTGGCGCAGTGAGCTCAGTTTGGCGCGGCGATTGAGCAGCTGGCCAATCTCGCGTTGTTCCGGCGTCGGCGGCACCCAAGCGTGCAGCTTCTCGTGTTCTCGCGAGATCATGCGCGCTAGCATCTCCGAATCCACGCGGTCAGTCTTGCCGCGTAACCCGATCGCTTTGGCGTAGTTGCGGGCGTCTTTGGGATTGAGCACGTAGACAACAAAACCTAGCTTGTAGGCCAAGTTCGCCAGAAGCTCGTGGTAGATCCCGGTGGACTCCAGGCCGATGCGGCTACCGGCTGGTAGGCCCTTCAGGAACGCAGTTAGCGCAGCTTGCTGGTTCTTGACGCCACGTACAGTGAAGCTGGCGTCGGCGCAGGCAAAGACCACTTCATCTTTGGCGACATCTGCGCCAATATGGCGGACAACGGATGACGTTTGCATGATGTCGCTCCCATGACTAATATCGAAGTTGCTGGGGTGGGACACACCTGCGTTAGCTTGCGGACAATTCGGCGGTCGTGGCCGCTAGATTCCTCATCGACGCTGGGTGGTGTGGGTGGGGGATTTCTTTTGGAGTCTGTCTCTCGGTCAGGAGAGCAGATGCGGACATTGGCCCCTCCACCCCGGCTTCTCTACTGTTACAGAAGAGAACCGTTAACACCAGTGCAACCATACAAGCGGACATTCCAGGTACTGGAATCCACACGATTTTCCGGATTCCCAAAAAAGCGCCTAGTTGCAACTTCATCCTTTGCGGCAACTGACCCGCCCATTTCGCAGTTCCCAACTCTGCATTGCTATCGCTGACGCTTCGCACGCAAATCTAGGTCAAACTTCCAAGCTACAGGGGCAGCTTCGAATCCCCGTGGGGACGCCAGTAAAAACAAAGGCTTAGAGAAATCTAGGCCTTTTGTTTTTGTGCCGTGTCTAATCCGTGTCAAGAATCTTACCTTAAAAATAGCCGCCAGTTGACTCAGGGCAGTTAGGTATTTGGGGTAAGTTGGCTGCGCTGCGCGTAGCCCAGTGAGATTGCGACTTAACTGGATGTCTCAAACGATCTCAGATTGACATCTGATGGCGCATCGGCGAGCGGCTAGGATGCGCGAGTGTTCGAAACCTACCAATTGCATTCCTCGGCGTGACGATCCCAGTCCAGAAGACTAAAAGCCACTAGCGTTCCGGCGTCAGCGGGTATACCAAAATGGCCTTGAAACCATATGACTAGAGATGAAGAAAAGTCTTCAAAGCCACCCTGCCTTTGGCTCGATTCGAAAACACCAAAGCAAGTAACAACTGGAAGCATTTCCCATTTCTTCGGCTCAATCCACCGGTCTCGATGCACTTGCCCCTCAGGCGCAATCCTCGTGCCACTTACAATGGCTGCCGGCAACACCGCGGGCCGCTTGTGAAAATTGCAATCCCATTCATTCGCGTCGGCGACTGCTTGAAGTACTTTTTCTTCCGGTTCGCTGGGTAACCCATTAAGCATCCCGCCGTAGGTTTGATGTTGGCTCATACGAACTAGCCGAATCTCGCGTCCACTCACGAGTCTTAACTGCCAATCGTAGGGAACGATGTCAGGGGAAGTAGTGCTTGCGCCCAAATCAATTCTTTTGAATTTGCTGGTGAACGGCATGTAACAACTCTCCATTTAGAGAAATTCTCTAAGAATTTAAGGCGCGGCAATGGGGCTTTCCGATGACCAAAGAGAAAAGGGCAACTCAAATAAAGCCATCATTTCGCAATTAGAGTCGCTCCCGAATGGATTCGTTCACGCGTAGAACATGGCGACTACCATCCAAAAATGGGTAGTCCTTCAGAGCTCAATACAGCGTCCAACTTGGCGCTGATGGTAATCGTGCGCACGCGCTGGCTCACAACCTTGCTGCGTTGATCGGCGTAATATCCAGCGACAGATTTCATCTTGAGTCGAGGCGACACATCATCGCTTCGTCGACCCCTGACGACCCAGTCGCCGTCCCTTGCGCGCCTGATTTCCACGTTGCGCTGCCGCGTAATTACGCCGTCCCAAGCAAGACCACAATCAAACTTCTTTGAAACAGCCTCAAGCGATTTAGGAATACTTCGATCGTAAAGGGTGCGAAGTCCTTCAAGTTCGCCCCAGCGATCAGCCTGTGCACGAGCATTGATAAATCCAACTTTTGAAAACCCTTGCTTTGCAGCGAGTGACAGCGCCACTTTGATGCCGATTTCATGCCAAGTGTTCTTGAAAGGTGGAAATGGCCTAGGTTTCATTTTGCAGTTGGGCTTTGACTCAATCAAAGCGTTGGTGCGCCGTATTTCGGCGTGAGCATCGCTTTGAATCTCCTCAATGAATAAGATCTGTTCACCCAACACAGTCCTCCGCTGCGTGGTCCGGACATGAGCGATTAAGCTATCGACGTGAAAATGTTCGCTGTCAAGGAAGGCTGGCCAGTTTGGTACTTGCACCAGCCATTCACGGTGGTCGGAGCCTGCGGGTAGTGTGTATTGTTCAAAATTCAAGTAGGCGCGCTCGCCACCATAAGACTTGAAACGGCCATCGATCGAAACGTGCATGACGTCGAGCGCCTTAACGTCACTTTCGAACCAGGACCGGTTGTTTTCCGGGTCTGTCAGTAACCGTCCCTTGTTGTCCAGCACGATCCAGTTTGGCGCTTTTGTCGCTAGGTCTTCATAGCCGGTCTTAACCAGCCAATAGCCGAGAGCAGGGTGCTTGTAGCAAACGCTTGCTGCGTCCACGAAACGGCGCGCGCGAGCCTCAACGTTTTTTGGTAGATCGCCCGGAACCGCCTTGACGCCAACGGTTGGCCTGAATCCAGACATGGTGAACGAACTGACAACCGGTACATACTTTGCGAGTTCGGTGTAACCGAGCTCTAGAATGCGTTCGACTTTGAAACGCTGGCTCATGTCGCCGCCTGCGGCTAGGATTCCGCGGCAAACAAGATCGCGCTCTTCCTTGGCAAACCCAGCCATGTTGCAGACATGGTTTTTCCACTGTTCGATGGTTGCAGCGCGCTGCGAGCCCGCAGCGAGCTTTTCCAACAGCAACGAGCGTCGGATGGTGACATCAGCGACTTTCAGTTCGGGAACGCGCTGCATGGTTTCAGCTCAGAAAACTTTCGACTGTTTCGCGCCGAACAAAGCACGAAGTTGAATTGTTTAGGTCGATCTGCCTAGCTTCTCCGCGATCGCTGCGTCGATTGCTCGCAAGGCGTTCAATGCACCGCACTTCAGACCAATGTCTTGATTCCGGTCTACATCTGGTTCGCGTCGGTTAATGCGAATTAGGTTTCCCTGCTTTCGCGCCAAGATTCGCTGGCCCATTTCGCGGATTGAGGGAATGGCTGTTCCCGCCCCAATTTCAATGATGGCTACCCGCCCCACGTCGGATAACCATTCATCGAACCTCAGACGCTGCACATTTGCTATTCGATTGACCCATCCAAAATCGTTAAACATCAATATATTTGGGCGTGCTAGCGAACCGCAGTGCGGGCAGTGCGGCATTGGCGAGGTCATCGCCAAAACCGTTTCATCAACGACCGGCTTGATATCAGTTGCAGGCCAAACGCGATGTGAGCAGGGCTCTATGCATTGCAGGCGATGAATCGAACCATGGATCTCCCAAATTTCATCGTCAGAAAAACCAGCCTTCTGAAATTGCCCGTCAACATTACTGGTGACAATGAAAGCGCCCAAGGGACTGGCAGCTGCCCATGACTTCAGTATCTGAAAACCTGCATGTGGGTTAGTCTCCCGATACAAAGCCAGTCTGTGACCGTAAAACCCCCAGCCGCGCGTGGGATTCTCGGTAAAAGAGGCGGGATCTGCGATATCTTCGAAGCGTATCCCGGCATCTGCAAGCCCGGGGTATGCACGCCAGAATCCTTCCGCACCCCGAAAGTCCGGCAGGCCAGAGTCGACGCCCATTCCTGCACCGGCCGTAATTAACACGCCATCGCACTCAACAAGCGCACTAGCAGCGCGATCGACGTCCCTTGCAAACACCTCGGCATACTCTGCTTCGATGTCACGTAGCAGCCGATTTTCAGACTGCAAATGCCCCACCATCCCGTGTGCCGTCAAAGTCCAGTCGTAGTACAGCGGCGCCTCGGGCGGCGAAAACGAAGTCTTGGGCAAATAAACGACGCGCGCCTGCCTCCGGTCACGCAGTAACTGTCCTGATTCTTTGGGTGATATCAACCTAAACGTTTCATCTATTAGCAGATCCCCTGGCGCAATCCCTTCGGCAAAAAACTTCACCCGGTTTGCGAACCATTCTGGACGCATCGGTCGTTTTCCGCGATCAACCCCCTCGTCATCAAATGCCATCGCATTCCCAGCCCCCCACTTGTCCGAATAATCAAAGACATAGAATTCTGCATTTGTACCCATGACCAGCGCGTGTAGCAAATTTGTATCCCCGCTGCCGACGTACGAGACCGACCGCACTTGCGGAAGCCCAGCGAGCTTTACTACCTCTTGGATTTGATCATCTGAGTACAAATTAGCCTACGGTGTAAAAGATCGCAGTGGAATTGCCTAGATTGGTAGATCGCTGGCGGCATAGATGATGGGTCTAGCGTTGAGAGGGAGAAATTGCCTTTCTCCCTCTCGTCTCGATGGTTAGTGAAATTCGAGATCGATCGCCTCCTCAGCCCATATTCCCATCCCAGCGAGTGCTTCGACGACCGCATCTTTGTTCTCTGAAGGAATGAACCAATAGTCGCCGTTCAAGTACGTGCTCTTCCGCTCGCCGAAGCGCTCGAGAATATCTAATGGCAAGACTGTCTCCATCTCGGCCTGAAGCCAAGGCGGATAGTCACCGTCAGAAACGCCCGGCACTTGTTCAGATAAAAAGAGCGAGGAGCTCGTTGGCCGTCTTTCGCCCACCTCATCAAACGCATCGGCCAGTATTGACGAATACTCTTCGGCGGGCATTGCAGCTCTGAACTCACCCCATGTCTTAGACGAGCTGATCGCGGCATGAAGTTTTGAGACAAACCTGGCGCGATCTACTGTCGCGAAAACGAGGCCGCCGTTGAATGGGCTAGTACGAAACAGAAGTTTTGTGGTCATTTTCCCGCCTTTGGGTGGCGCAACATACCCATTTCGACTAACTCAACGAATTCAGAAACAGTGAGTCCGTATTTATCCATCTCGCGCACCTCTGTTTGTCCCATGTTGGCGACGATTTGTTCGCGCTGCTTCTCCCATTGAGCGTTCTGACAATGCGAACACTTCCCACTGGCGTGTTCCGAATTGTCGCAACCGCGAATGGGTTGCAGCTTCCAATCGGGTACTGGCCCTATCTTTCGTTGAAACAAACGGCCGTCTTTTGACCACGTCATTAAGAAGGGGCTTGAGACGTGCCAAACAAGTGGCTCATTCTTAAACACAATGTCACCCCCACCGTCATCCACGTCGAGCACCCGAACGACCGCGCCAAGGTTCGATTCATGTTTAGCGTGAATCACGATCGCAAGATCTCCTTTTCTGCAAGTCATTGGCTACCCCCTTTCACGCACATCTCAGGGTGGAAGTCGGAACAAGCAAAATTGCTAACGTGCGAGATATTACTTACCTGGATTTCCTCGTTCATTGCCTACTCTCCTTTTAGCCAGGTTCGACACCATGTCCGGGCTGGCAATCTGGAACAACTCCCCCGTTTAAAACTTGGATTCAAGTGGTTAGCGACTCATCTAAGTAGCACGAGCTCCGGTTTACCTGCAGCAAGATTTAGAAGAATTGCGTTTTGCTCGTATTTCTTTCCGAGCGCCCTGGCTAGACTGAAGCTGATATTTAAGGCTAGAAAGCTAGGTTCGCCAGGCCATCCGTTCGATGGATGTTGCCCGACGCCATCGATCACAACGCAACCTTCCGCCACAAGGTCCGCCCGAAGATTTTCTTGTCGGGCAATGTTTTCTGCTTCGCTTAATTGCTGGCTGTATGGATTGCACGCTGTGAGGAATGCACTTGTCCCGCCATGTAGTCGATGAAGTTCTCGAAGTTCCTTTGATTCAACACCGATTTGAAGTGTGAACGCAGGCGTCGCGTTTACGCGATATAGAGTCGAACGGTAACATTCAATCAGCGCTGGGTCGATTTCTGACATCTTGATAAGGACATATCTTCAAAAGGCTGGGCTAGGTGGGGCGCTCAACGTGACCAGACCGCATAGCCTTTCTTTCTCAGTCGCTCTGCTAAGGCTGCTTCATGGGCTTCGGCTTCTTTTCGCGTCCCAAAGGTGGGCTGATTTGCGGTCAGACGCTTATGTAAACCCTCTTGCCACTGCTTTACAAGGCGGCTGCCCGACTTCGCGGTGAGATGCTTTTGATATCTCTCTTCTGGCGTCAATGCGGTGGACCCGACGTAGACGCAAGGTTTCAAGGGATTACGGTCGGGATTGGCTTTGGCAAAGCGACCGGATTCCATCACTTGCTCTTTTAGTCGAATGACGTAGACATGAAATGGCATAACTTTCAGATTTACGCTTCCAAGATTGCCTTTAACGTTTTGCATGGCGAGTGTTTTCACGTACCCAACTCGCGCGTTCAATTGCACGGGCAGCTCTCCTCTCTGCATACGGAGAAACGTTTGGCGCACGCAATTTTTTACGCTTTCTAGCGACTGCTGCCGCTGTTCCGTTGATCGGTTTCATTCTGTAGATGCTTCCCCACATCATATTCATTCTCCATCTGCGTATCGTTTAATGAACACCTAGTCGCCTTTTCTCCTTGGTTCAGCGGGCTCACTTGGCAGCACGACTCTTGCTATCACCAATCGCACGAGGAAAAAACACCGGTGCAGTTTTTGAGCGTAGCTTGTAGATCTGGGCAGGTCGATTCGAGCCCTCACGAAACTTGTTCTTCAGGGCGACGACGAGCTCTGCATCTTCAACTCGTTTACGGAATGAGCTCTTGTCCAGCTCGCGGCCAAGTACCGTTTCAAACGCGGTTTGTAACTCCGAAAGCGTAAACGTCTCGGGTAGTAAGAAAGCCGGCAACGACGTGTACTCAACTTTGTTGCGAAGTCTTGCAACCGCAGCCTCCAAAATAGTTTGGTGGTCGAACGCTAGTTTGTGACTAACTCCTTTACCGACAATCGGTATCCAGTCCGCCTCTGATGCGTTTGCACCACTCACAGGGGTAATGACGCTTGCTGTAGGCAACAGCGCAAAGTACGCATGCGTGCTGTGCCAGCCGCGCGGATCGCGTGTTTTGCTACCCCAGCTGCCGAGTTGTTCTAGGTAGGGGCTGACAACACCGGTCTTTTCTTTAAGCTTTCGTAACGCGCAGGCCTCCAAATCCTCATCTTTCAACACATCAATGTAGCCACCAGGTAGTGCCCATTGCCCGGGAAACGGCTCTCCCGGTGTATCCGCCCGCTTCACGAGCAATACATGCAGGCGTCCGTCTCTGACCGCAAACATCACTACGTCAACAGTCGTCGATGGGCGCTCAAAATCGAGCGAGTTACAGCTGTTTTTAGTCGAAGATGATGAGGGGGTTGGCATAATTTTGCTGAGGCTGTTGACTCGAATGCTCGGCAATTTAGCACGGTTCGTGGTATTATGCAACTATCTTAGTTGTTTTGCACAAATATCAATGCCCTGCCCCCTTTTTCTGGCAGATTCCCGCGATAGAGGAGAGCAATGAAGTTTCATGAAGACGGGTCCCGCCCAGCGGACAAAGCCATTTTTGTATTTGGCAGCAACCTAAATGGCCATCACGGCGGGGGCGCTGCATACGCTGCATATCGCCACTTTGGCGCTGAGGTGGGCGTGGGTGTAGGCCCAACGGGACAGTCGTATGCCATTCCAACGTTGAATCGCGAAATGGACCGCATGGCGCTAGCGGACATCCGCAAGCACGTCGCGGACTTCATTACGTATGCACGTTCCAACCCCAACAAACGCTTCTTCGTTACAAGGGTCGGATGTGGAATTGCCGGATTCGAAGACCGTCAAATTGCGCCGATGTTTTCTGGCGCACCCGGGAACTGCAGTTTTGCGGAGGACTGGCGCGAATTCCTTCGTCCTAATGATTTCAGTTGATCAAAGTAATCTGATCGATAAGTCGAATTTGGTGGGGTATTGACAACACTTTGTTTGATATGGCGCTCTGGAATTAACGCACATGTGTGCGTATACACAAGGAGAGCAAATGATAGGTGCGATCGCAGGTGACATTATTGGGTCTCAGTTCAACGGTCCATTGAATACCAAGTCGAAGCGCTTCGAACTTTTCACTGAAGGCTGTTCTTTTACAGACGACACTATTTGTACTGTCGCGATCGCAGATGCGCTACTCAACAATCGCGACATTGCTGAATCTCTACGCGATTGGGGAAATCGGTACGGGAATCGGGGATACGGATCCCAGTTTTGGTGTTGGGTGATTACGCCGGGCATGCCCGCGTACGGCAGTTGGGGAAATGGCGGAGCAATGAGAGTCAGCCCTGTCGGATTTTTGTACTCCCACGACGAGCAGCTCGCCTGCGACACTGCAGAAAAAACCGCTGTCGTGAGCCACAATCATCCGGAGTCGATCCGTGCGGTTCGTGCCGTCACCTCAGCAATCGTTCTCGCTAAACAAGGTCACTCATCGCGAGAAATTGAGCGAAAGTTATCGGTACAGTACGGCTACATACTCTGGGAGTCCGTTGCGGATTGGAGGCGACAGATGACGCCAACTGTGGAGGCCGCCATTACTGTGCCAGCTGCGATTGTGTGCGCGCTGCGGGCGAAAAGCACAGAAGACGCGATTCGAAATGCCGTATCTATCGGTGGCGATTCAGACACGATCGCCTGCATAGCAGGAAGCATTGCCGAGGCGCTATTCGATGTTCCTGAGGAGCTAGAGGTGCATGTGATGCCGTATTTGCCGCCGGACATGCAGAGCATCGTGATGCAGTTTTATGAAGAGATCTCTTTATAAGTGTCATGAAGTGCACCTTTTCATTAGTTCTAATGGTTTCATTCGACTAGAGGAGCACCTTGCATATTTGACGCGAGTCGAGTTGCACGCTAGATCGACCGGCAACAGCTAGTGCAAAATTGCGCAATGTGCACTAACTACCGCCCGTCTTCAATTGACTTGATAAAAGTCGGGGCTCTTGAAGATATTCGCGAGACGAAAATCGCCTTTAAGGCCGAGGTGTTTCCAAACTTGTCCATGCTTGTCTTGCGCGGTAGCGCACCTACGCGTATCGTTCAGAAAAGCGGGGGCGGCATGGAACATAAATTTTTCACCATCAAAAACTGCGAGTTCGGCTACCAGTGTCCGCGCACATGGGAGAGCCTAGCGACGACCGACGTTGAGGGGGAGCGATTCTGCGAAACTTGCCAACGGACCGTCCAACTATGCCGTGACGACGCCACCCTCAATCGGCATATTGAAGCCGGACACTGTGTTGCGGTCGAGGACATCTCACGGGGCGAACCGCGAGTTGGACAAATCTCACCTGCTAGCTACTTGCCGACGCTAAATGCGTCGTCGAACCCCCAACGGCATGGGTTAAAGCGCGCGCCGCCGGTTTATGGAACAAGGGCGGACCCCGACGGCAAGATCGCCTAGGATTGAGATGAGCTATGACCTACAGACTTTCATCCGGCCGCCGCTACCTCAATGGCGAACTCGTCGATCCGCCGCAGCTCGGTCCTTGGACGCCTACTGATCTTGATCCCATCGACGGCTGGGACGACCTCTGGGATGACCTTGTTACTGCCGGTCTCCTAGATCTTGAATGTGAAGATGACGACGAGTGGGGACTGATCGAACGGTGGCTGGACTCCCTCTGTTGTTCCAGCATTCCCCTAATGTTTCTTATCGAGCGCTGCTGTGGAGAGGACGAGCTTCTCTCGCAGGACATGATTGATACTCGCCTCAAGGATTTTCCCGCGCATTGGCGATCAGCCTGCCTTGCAGCAATTGGAGAAGCACCAGAGTGGTTAGGGGATGAGATTCTAGTGGTAGTCGCATGGGCGGTGCGCATAGAGCGTGCGCGTCGACTAGCTGAGCCGCGCATCGAGGAACCGCTTCGTTCTACGCTCACCTTCTTTCGGCCCGGATAGGTTGTGCAATGAACGTTCGCGTGAAAATCGCCATTTGGATCACCGCTGCTTCCCTTCTGGTCGTGTTCTATCTCGCGGTCACTGCGCCACCAAAACCTGCAGTCGGCGCTCGCGGCCAAGTCATTGGCCTCGAAAATCAGGCGAGGGAATTTCTTCAAGGTAGGAAGTTTTGGCAGCAACAGGTCGTTGCCCTGAACGTCGCGATCGAGAAGGAAATTCAGCGTATTCGAGATGAACGGATTAACGAGCAGAAAATGAACGCACAATTGCGGCAAGTTGCCGCTGAAACCGACAAGCTCATGGAGTCGTTGCCCGGCCCCAAACCAAGTCCAGCGCAGCGAGTCGCGGATGACTTGCGAGCGCAAGCGGATCAAATCGAGGCGCTTGAATTACGGCGAATGCTTGAGGAATTCAGCGCGAAGCAAATTCGCGAGTGGCGGGACGCGCTTGAATTCGCAAATAGACGAGCGTCCGAATTGGCAGCCCACTAAACAAGGCCCTCGTGCGCATGCTTTCTTTTCTTTGCGGTGCCTCATCGGCCTTCGTTTCCGGAAACGGTTGGGCTGTTGCCATTTCTGATTCTCCTGTTTGCCGTTGTTGGCTGTCTTGGCTGAATTAAGTTTTGGAACCGGGAGCCTCTCAGCCCCCGGTCGCAGTCTTTCAGCTTGCCATGACACGGGCCGACTACTTTATCCAAGGCCCGATTCGGTTTGATCAATCTTTATTGTTTGCAAGTCAGCGTTGCCAACTACCCTCTGAAACTCGTTTATTGGCGCGGCTTCCCACGGTTTTAAGCAGGTAACTGCTAACAGGTACTTGCTACCAGCTAACTGCTAACTGCTAAGTGCTTGGTTTCAGTTTCGGCAAATAGTAGTTTGTCGATCACGCTGTACCGCTGCCATTCACGCAGGGGCCGTTTGCGGTAATCCGTCACAACGGTGCGAACTTCTACGCCAATCACCACGCCACGAAGTGCCGTTGCGCTGGCGCGATCCGGGCGAATGCGCACATCCAAGATTCTGGTGAGGTCGTGAAAGATGTCCGAACCTCGCACTGCCTTGAATCCGCCATTTTTTCCCCTGCTTTGTAGTCAATGCCCGAACGCGGTAGGCGCGGTAAACCGCGATGTTGTGCGCTGGGCCAGGACTGACGATCCGAAACCAGACAAAGACTTTCGGGCATCGAAAAATGAACATCGTTTCGTGATGCGTGTAAATCGCCTCGTAGCGCCCCGGCGGTATGGAAGGCGCTCGGTTGGTCGTGTCAAATTCGATCGCGCCTTCTATGCCTCTTGTCGCGAGTTTGCGAACGGTTGCGCTCATACCTCGCCCCCCGCCTTATCGCGCCTGCGACGAGCCACAAGTCGCATCGCGTGATTTCGAGAAAGTTCGGCGACCCAATACGCTCGTACTCGGCAGTTGGACCCAAACCGCGTCGGCACACTTCGCCATTCGCGATCAATTTGCACTCCGTAGAGTTGCTGGAGCGTGCTGACCGTGGAGTGCAAGGCATGATCCCCCCAGCGTTCCGCTTGGAAGCGGTGGCGTGGGCCACGTAGAAGGTGCGAAAGGCTGCCACTTGCAATGTAGTAACATATTTGTTATTATTTGCCGGTGGATTACACCATTACCTACTACAGCGAAGCAGTGCAAGAAGAGATTCTCGAATTGCCCGACACACTGGCGGCGAGATATGTTGTGCTAACCCGAAGAATGATTGCTCTAGGCCCCAATCTTGGCGAGCCCCACACTAGCGCCTTTGGCGAGGGCCTTTTTGAGCTAAGACTGAAAGGAGCAGAAGGCATTGCTAGGGTTTTCTTCTGCACGTTGGTTGGAAGACGTATTGTTATGCTGCACAGCTTTGTCAAGAAGTCGGCGAAAACGCCAATCCAAGATCTGCGGATCGCGGAGACACGGATGAAAGAGGTTAAGAATGCGCACACATGATCAAATCGTAAAAAAGCTGATGAGTCGCCCAGGTGTTCGGGCAGAGGTAGAGCGGATTGAACGCGACGAATCTGCACTGCTGGATGCTTTATTGAAAGCCCGCCAGGATGCTGGGCTTACTCAGGCGCAGGTTGCCGAAAGAATGGGGACACAGGCACCAGCCGTTGCACGTCTTGAGCGCTCGCTGTCGACAGGGAAACACTCTCCTTCTGTCGCGACGCTGCGCAAGTACGTTAAGGCGTGCGGTAAGCGACTAGTTCTCCGCGTTGCCTGATTTCTCGCGTCGACAATACAATCTGTCGGCAACCGGCCCAAGATTCTATGATTTATGTCAACGCATTTTTGATGTGTGCTGAGTCGAACGCCGTGTTGTAGGTGTACATCGACCATGCGGCCCGAGCTAGGCGTCGTGCGATCACAACGAGCGACGCTGTGCTTGAGAGTCCTTTCGCTCTGTAATGCTCGTAGATCGGCTTCCAGGTCTTCGTCTTCTTCGCTGACGTCGCGGCGACGTACAACAGCCGGCGCAGCTCAGATGGTCCGCGTTTAGAGAGTCGCCGCTTGCCGCGGTAGCGCCCGGATTCATCCGGCCGAGGATCGAGTCCGGTACCCTCCCTATTGGAATGTCCCACCTTGTTTGGGTGGCTACCCAGCTCGATTATAATTCAGCGTTGTGCAGAGCGTAGCTCAACCTTTTTCGGGTGGCTTGTATTGGTAGACTTGGCATCGCGCCTGTTCGGCCCAGCGGTGCAAGCGGCGATAGCGTAACGAAACTAGTAGCTACGTGAATCCATATTGCTGGTGGGAGTCGCGTGGTCATCCTTCATTCGCCGGCTAGGGCATCTCGATGGAATCGCTTTTCGTGTCAACCGGCGTCGTTGCGCTTGCGGAAATCGGCGACAAAACGCAATTGCTTGCCTTTATACTCGCGGCGCGTTTCAAGAAGCCGGTGCCGATCATTCTAGGTATCCTTACGGCGACGCTCATTAATCATGGGCTTGCCGGCGCGCTTGGTGCTTGGATCACTAGTGTGGTCAGCCCGGACATCATGCGCTGGGCGCTTGGCCTGTCCTTTCTCGCAATGGCCTTCTGGACGCTGATCCCCGACAAGATCGAAGATGAAGAAACTCAGGTTGCACAACGTCTAGGCATATTTGGCGCGACCTTTGTCACGTTCTTTCTTGCCGAAATGGGTGATAAAACGCAATTGGCCACAGTTGCGCTCGCAGCCCACTTCGCTGCGCCGATAACAGTCATCGCAGGCACCACGCTAGGCATGTTGATCGCAGATGTACCAGCGGTGTTTGTCGGTAACAAGTTTGCAGCCAAGATTCCGATGAAACTAGTACATGGTATCGCGGCAGCCATCTTTGCTGCAATGGGGCTGGCTACCCTGTTTCAAGCAGACAAACTCCTGCAATAGGGAGGCGTCTAGTCTGAATGTTTCATGGGTTGTTCGCAGCGTCGAACGACGTTGTCGGCGAGCGATTCGTAAACCAACCTGGATCGTTCCTCTTTTGCGGTGGATGCGCGCTGCGCGCTCGCTCACGGGGGATAGGACGGCACGGTGTTTGCCGTCCGCATGTGACAAACACGCGTCCTTCACCCAAACGCATTCGGTAAACACGGTTCGCGATGCTTGGGTCGGTCAGGCAAAAAACCGGTCTCACACTCGCCGACTTTCAATCGCTCCTCGCGTGAAGTGTTCAGGCTAGATGCTCGGCGGTTGGTGGTCGCGATCGGGTCGCCGCCACGGATCGATGTGTGTCATCAGGTTTAATACGCGGTGCCGCATAAGGACCCGGTCGCGCGCGAGAACGGCGATGTCATGCCCGGCTTCCACCGTAATAGTGGCGTCAACCTCGAGATGTGCATCGACGATGATCATATCCCCCATTTTTCGCGTACGAACATCGTGCACGTTGATTACTCCGGGAGTCTCGACAAGGGTTTGACGTATGGCCGCAACTTCTTGTTCGTCTATCGAGCGATCCATCAGGTCGTGTAATGAGTCCCACCCAAATGTCCACCCCATTTTCGCCACCATAAAACCGACGATCAGTGCAGCGATGGGATCCAAGATGGGAAACCCTGAGAGATTGCCGATGACGCCGATGCTCACCACCAATGAGGAGGCCGCGTCTGACCGTGCGTGCCACGCATTCGCTACCAGCATGCTAGATTTCACGCGTTTGGCGACGCGCAGCATGTAGCGAAATAGTATTTCCTTCGCAATCAGTGCGCCGACCGCCACCCAGAGGGCAATGATATGTACCTGTTGAACGCTTTCCGGGTCTTCTAGCTTTCGGAATGCTGACCACAGCATTCCCGCGCCAACACCGAGCAGCAGCAGTCCTAGCACCAGTGACGCGGCAGTCTCAAAACGCTGATGCCCGTATGGGTGATCTTCGTCCGCGTCTTTTTGGCTGTGACGATTTGCCAGCAGCACGACAAAGTCAGCGATGAGATCCGAGAGAGAGTGAATGCCGTCAGCGACTAACGCTTGCGACTTTGCGGCAATGCCCACGCCGATTTGCGTCATTGTGAGCAGGATGTTTACCAAGACGCTTATCCACGTACTCCGCGCCGCCGCCGCATGCCGCTCTAGAAGCGTATGTTTCGGGTCTTCAGTGTCATCTACAATTTGGGTTGGATCCATCCCGGCCTGTGTAAAAGCTCTGCCTGTAGCAGGTAGTCCGAAATGTTACGCCAACCCGCGAGACCGCGTCTGATCTGTCGCAACATTTACTATATTGAGCCTAAATTCAGGCAAAACCCGAAGATAATGTCGGCTCGCCCACAATAACTCTTGTCTAAATACTGTCTGAATACCTATGAACGCAACGAGTCGCCGCCACAATGAAGTGAACAGATTGAAGCCCCCAATGCTGGTGGCCTCATTTGCCATCGCGATGTTTTCTGTATCCGCACCTTTGGGCTCGCCTGCGTACGCCCAAGCATCGGCAGAGGCCGGGAAACCAGCTGAAACGTTGCGCCCGGAGCTAGGGAAGGAGCTGAAAGCTGCTCAGGATTTGATTAACGCCAAACAATTCAAGGAGGCGTTAGCGAAACTGGCGGAAGCGGACAAGATCGCAGCCAAGACGCCGTACGAAATCTACATTCTCGAGCGGCTGCGCGGCCCGGCGGCTGCAGCGATCTCCGACCATACGACGGCGGCCAAGTCTTTTCAGATCGCGGTAGATAGTGGCAGGCTCACAACCGCTGAGCGCACACAATTCTCCGAGGCTATTACCTCTGCCTTTTACTTGCTGAAAGACTATAAATCCGCAGCGGCGTGGGCAAAGCGTTCTATCGAAAGCGGGGGCGCTGCGCCGCAAACGCGTTTGCTTCTGATACAAGCATTGGTCTTGGGAGAAGATTTGCCGACCGCGACAAAAGAAGCCAACGCCGCCATCGCGGACGATGAAAAAGCAGGTAAAACGCCCACCCAAGAGCTACTCCGGCTGGCGGGGACAATCGCCCTACGGGCGAACGATGACGCCGCATATGTCAGTATGTTGGAGCGATTGGTGATCGCTTATCCAAGCAATGACTACTGGCTGGACTACATTGCCCGGGTGGCACGCAATCCGGTGATTAACGATCGTTACATGACGGATATTTTTCGTCTAAAGATGACGCTGGGGCAATCCCTTACTGCCAGCCAGTACATGTTTATGGCGCAATCCGCCAAACAGGCGGGATTCCCGATTGATGCCCAAAAAGTCATGGAAGCCGGATTCAAGGCCGGGGTGCTGAGCACGAGTGAACACAAGCAGTTTAGAGATCTTGTGGAACGTGATGCCGCCGATGACATTAAGAATATGGCGCGTAGCTCTGCGGAAGCGGCTAAATCCAAGGAAGGCCCAGGTCTGTTCAATTCTGGTCTCAATTACGTCTATAACGGCGAGAGCGACAAGGGATTGCCAATGATGGAACAGGGTATTTCACGCCCAGGGATCCGGCGTCCGGAAGACGCGCGTCTTCGTTTGGGCATTGCGTATGCCATTGCGGGCGAACGGGCAAAGGCTGTCGAGGCGCTCGCCATGGTGAAAAGTATTGAAGGTGGCACTGAAGTTGCGCGCCTATGGACGGCTTACGCTAAACAGCGGGTCGGCGGTGCATCCTCCGTGCCAGCATTGCCGGAAAAGAGGTAACGCGGCTATTGGTAGTGAGGAGAGTACCGCTTGCGCTCACCCCGCTGGCAATTCTGCGAGCCACTTGGTTAGCGCCACATCGGCTTCGTAGAAATGCCGCTTTATCTCTTCGTAGAGTTCATCCATTTGACCTTGTGTCGGCAAGGGATCGGAGGACACTGTAGGCGGGAAGCCGGGCTTGGGCGATAGTCGTCGTGCTGCCAGTTCAAGCGCTTTGCACGCCGCCGATACTCTCGGAAAGCCGATGCTCGCAGAGGCCCCCCTTAGGCTGTGTGAAAGATCGCCGAGTAGCAGCCAGTTTGAATCGACGAGGCAAGATGCCATCTTGCGCAAGCGTTCTTGGGATTTTTCCTGAAACAGGGCGATGAGCGTTTGCTCTGGGGCGCTACCATTAACCTCGGCTGGCAAACCGCGCAGGTCCTCTAGTTGTTCGAAATCTAGAATTGCGAGCCGACTAAGGTCAGGGGTGAATCGGGCGGCTTGTTCTACAGTATTGCTTGTTTGGCTAGTAGGCGCGGCGGCAACGGCGTTAACTCGAGCAAGTGGCCGGTCTCTATCGTCGGTGTCGATGAACTTATGCGGAACACAGCGCTTGAGCAGCGCCAACAGATCATCCCGCCGAATTGGCTTAGAAATATAGTCGTCAAACCCTTCGTTCAAATAATGCTCACGGTCACCGGCTAGGGCATGTGCCGTCATCGCAACGATAGGCACCCGGGGCAGCTGTATTTCGCTTGAAGTCTGGCTGGTAAAGCGGCGCTTGAGTTCTCGTGTTGCACCGACGCCATCCAAGACTGGCATATGAATATCCATCAAAATGATATCAAGCGGCACCTCGTCGGTAGCCACCGCTTTGGCAGCCGCACTCACGGCGCTCTCGCCGTCGGCAACAATCGTGACCCGGTGGCCTAAGCGGCGCAGCATGCCTTCGATCACCCGCTGATTCACCTCATTATCTTCGGCGATCAAAATGCTGAGGCTCTCTTCGTTGGACGGTGTGCTGGGTGCGCTCGGCGCCGTGCCGCTCGTCAAACCTGATGCCGTCTGTTTGGATTTATGTTTGTTCGCGTTGGCAAACTCAGTGTCGTAGACTGGCTCAGGTAAGAATGGCCGTGTCGCCACATCATTCTTCAACACGCCGGTAGCGGCCTGGGTGAGAACGTCAAACATCCGCGCGGTGCCCGCCGGTCTCATGACAAACATCTGGTGTGGTACCAGTTGCAAAGACCGATTCAGGGAAAGCTCGGTACGCGAAACACTGGACATCAGGATGACAACAATTGGCGTTTTGCCCTCGCTTTGTCGAGACGTGTTTTGAGCGGCGATGGCTTCGCCAACGGCTGCGGAAGCGTCCTCGTTCAGTGAAGTATCCATGATAAGGATATCAATCGCGTCCGCCCCCGATTTCTGCAGACGTGATGGCGCGTCTGGTAGATCGGTTTCGACGACTTGGAACCCCCAACGCTGATACCGATATGCGACCGAGCTGCGCCGTGAGGCGACGTCATCAATAAGCAAAATTCTCTTGCCCAAGAATTCCGGCAGCTCGCGCTGCATGTGGGGAAGAATAGGGCCACGTGCGCGCTGAGTGACGATAGTGAATCGAAACGTCGAACCCTTGCCTTCCACGCTGTCGACAGCAACTTCACCTCCCATCATATTGACTAATCGTTTTACGATTGCCAGACCCAAGCCAGTGCCCCCGTACTTCCTAGTTGTCGATGCATCAACTTGGGTAAACGCCTCGAACAGCTTGTTTATGCGATCTGCGGGAATGCCAATTCCTGTATCACTTACACTCGCAAACAACTTGATACGTTGATCGGGCAGAGATTCACATCGCATGTGCAACGAGATCTCACCCGCGTCAGTGAACTTGATGGCGTTGGATAGCAGGTTGAGAAATATTTGTCTCAGCCTAGTTGCGTCTCCCAAGATGTAGAAAGGAACATCATCACGCAGATCGTAGACCAGTGCAATCCTCTTTTCACGGGCCTTCTCGGCGACCAACTCGAAGGCCTCCTCAGCAACGCCTGCAAGTTCAACACTCACCGTTTCTAGTGTCATTCGTCCGGATTCGATTTTGGAAAAATCCAATACATCGTCTATCAAGCGGAGCAATGTATCGCCAGAGGCCCGAATCAGCCGAATGTAGTCGCGCTGCTCGTCATCGAGCTGGGTGTCGGCTAGCAGCCCGGCCATGCCGAGCACCCCGTTCATCGGAGTGCGGATCTCGTGACTCATTGTTGCGAGGAAAGACTCTTTCGCGCGTGCCGCCTCGGTGACACGTATGCTGGCCTCAATGAGTTGCGCTTCGGCCTCTCGACGTTCCGTGACGTCCACGATAGATCCGATGAACCGCGTTGCTCGGCCACTGCTGTCGTAAAGCGCAATTCCCCGGACGCGCAACCACATATGCCCGCCTCGCGCGCGAAGCGCCCGACACTCGACGTCAAGAAAAGGTGACTCGCGATTAAAGTGCCGCGCGAGTGCTAACCGAAACTCCGAAATGTCGTCGGGGTGCACCCACACATCCCAGCTGAGATTCTTCGGGAACTCGCCGAGTTCAAACCCGAGAATCTCTTGGAAGCGCTCTGAGTAATACGCCTTTCCGCCTTCGTGTAACTCGACATCGAGAATGCCCTGCTGTGAGGAGCGAATCACCAAGTCGAGCTGTTCGCGTTGCAGAGCCAGCTCGCGCTCCAAGAGCTTGATTTGTGTAACGTCGGTAACTGTGCCGATGATACCGTCGATGCTGCCGTCTGCGCGGCGCACCACCTGTCGGGCGAGGATGGTTGGCACTTGTTGGCCTGTGGATGTGGTTAAAAACGTCTCACCCACCTCAAAACCGGAATGCGAATTGAGAACGTCGTCGTCTAGGTCCGGCAACGATGATGTGCCCACAAGATTTGCTAACTCGGCGTTGGTTTTGCCAATCACGTCTTCACGTCGCCGCTGGTTTAGCTGCTCCCACGCACGGTTTACCACCACGAACCGCCCTCTGGCGTCCTTTCGATAGATCGGGTTTGGGTTGAGTTCGATGAGGTCATCGGTAAACTTGACTTGATCGCGTAACTTCAGTGTCATGCTTTCAGCCAGTGCAACTGCTTGTTCTCGCAGCCTAGTTAGCAACCATACCAAACCAGCTAGCAGGCCCGTGCCGATGACTCCGATTAACAGTATTGTCTGCGGTGCTCGATTAGTGAGCTCCGCGTCGAGCGCCGACGAGCTCTCGACGCGCAGGTTCCAGCTACGCTGACCGACGACGAGTTCGAGTGGCGCGACGAAGTTAGCGCCGCGGTTGGAAGCACGAAGGTCACTTCTTAAGGCCGGTGCCGCTGCGTTGCCTGATTTCGCCGTGGCTTCAGTCAGTTCAAGTGTGAGTCGCTGATCGTTACTACGAGCAACTAACGCCAGCAAGTCGGCGGGGCGCACAAATGCGACCAGATAGCCAATTGGCTGGTCGGTGTCCGTGAAAGCGGGAAACAGTGGTTTCACTAGGGCGACAAATTCTGCGGCATCCTGAACGTTGACAGGCGGCAGGATACCCGTGGCGGCCATGCGTTGTGATCGCTTCGCCACCAGCATCGCTTGATCAATCAATTCCGACCGGGCAAGCTCATCACCGACGATCGAGACTTCCGGTATCACACGAACCAATGCTGAGGCTGGCGATGGAAATTGGGTGCTGTTGCCAGTATCTCGTGCAGCGCGATACTCCATGCGCGCCAAACCGGGTATCGTGGACGAACGTTTTTCGTGGGCGTCTAGATACTTGTTCCAGCGCGCATTATCGATTTGCGGCGACGCGGCGATAATGGCACCGGCGGTCGCGAGGGCGTCGTCTGTCTGACGAAACTGTGTGGCGATCTCGCTTTTGGCGCGCGCCGCCAGCGCGCTAAACCGGTCTTGCGACTCTTGGCCGACCTGCCGGTAGCTCTGCACCGAGGCGACGATAGTGGAAAGCAGGAGCGCTCCGAGTACCAGCCACGGGGCCTCAACTCGTGGAATGGCGGGTTCTGAGAGTCTCGACGCTGCTGCCGCAGCGTTGGTTTTTTCGGAGATTAACATCGCTTAAGCTTAACTTATCCAGAAAGAGAAATCCAAAGCGGGGGGCGCGTGATTCATCTGAAGTAGTCGGGTCAAAATACTTTACCGGCAATCAGCAAAATGTAAACTCGTGTAGAGTGACGTATTGATGATGACAAAGATAAATCTTGCTCGCTGCAGAATCGTTGGTAGATTGTTATTGACCAGCGCAGGGCTGATGTTGCCGTTAGCTTCTGCTGCCAACATCTATTCGTTCAAGGATGAGAACGGTATCACCCATTTTTCAAATCTTCCGCACCTCGATAAGCGTTACAAACTGGTATACAAAATTCCGCAAGCGTGGACGGCACGCCCCAATGCATGGACACCGAATTTTCCGAAATCTATCGATATCGGAAAACTCGTCCCTGTGATCGATAATGCGGCGCGGACGCACGGGGTTGATCCGAGACTCGTACACGCGGTGATCCGTGCTGAATCTGGTTACAACGATCGCGCCCAATCAACCAAGGGTGCTCTCGGATTAATGCAGCTGATTCCGGCCACGGCGGAGAGAATGGGAGTCAAAAACCCATTTGATCCAGTCGATAACATCTTCGGCGGTACGCGTTACCTGAGCCAGCTGATCAAGATGTTTAATGGCGATTTGGAACTTGCATTGGCAGGATACAACGCCGGTGAAAATGCCGTCATCCGTCACGGGAACCGTATTCCGCCATTTGCTGAAACACAAGCCTACGTGCCAAAAGTGTTGGCGTTCTATCGCAGCCCTGAGCTAAATCGCTTTGTATCTCAGCCAATAATTTCCGGTGTCGCGGTGGCACCGAGTTCATCCGTTCGATCAGGGACGTCGTCTAGTGTCCGTTAGGCCGGTCAGTTAGACGAGCACGAGGTTGTCGCGGTGGATGAGTTCTGCCTCAGCCACATAGCCAAGGATTGCCTCAATCTCCCGGGTCTGCTTGCGTGCAATCCGGCGGACTTCGCCCACACTGTAATTGCATAATCCCCGTGCAATTTCCCGGCCTTGGGAATCAACGGCGCTGACGACATCGCCACGGGCGAATTCGCCGTCGACGGCAACTACGCCTATCGGCAGCAGCGACTTTCCGCCTGAGACTAACGCCGCTGCCGCACCTTCATCCAAGGTGAGAGTTCCCATGGTTTTGAGGTGGCCCGCCAACCACGTCTTGCGTGCCTGCATCGCCGTCTTGCTCGCGGTGAGTCGGGTCCCGACTTCCGCGCCGCTGAGGATGGTCGGTAGCACGTTTTCCACTCTTCCATAGGCGATCACGGTGGTGGCACCTGAGAGGGCAGCTTTCTTTGCGGCAAGAATCTTGGTGAGCATACCGCCTCTGCCAATCGCCGAGCCGCTCGCCCCCGCCATTCGCTCCAAAGCGGGATCACCGGCGAGGGCATTGCGTACAAGCGTGGCGGCCGCATCATGGCGAGGATCAGCCGTATAGAGACCCTGTTGGTCGGTAAGAATCACCAGTAAATCCGCTTCAATGAGGTTGGCCACCATTGCCGCCAGCGTATCGTTATCGCCGAACTTGATCTCGTCGGTGACGACTGTGTCGTTTTCATTGATGATGGGAAGCATACCGAGCTCGAGCAGCGTGGAAAGGGTGGTGCGCGCATTCAGATACCTCGTCCGGTCCGCGAGGTCGTCGTGGGTCAGTAGTACCTGCGCGGTGCCGAGCCCGTGTGCGCGAAATGCCGACTCATAGACTTGAATCAAGCCCATCTGTCCCACCGCAGCCGCTGCCTGCAGCTTGTGGATTTCTTGCGGACGAATTTTCCAGCCCAGGCGCTTAATGCCCTCGGCGATTGCCCCGGAGGATACCAGTACGACTTGGTCCCCTTGTTCGCGGAGCGCAGCGATTTGACGTACCCACTCGGTAATGAGGGCATGGTCTACGCCTTCGCCGTGATTGGTAATCAGCGCCGAGCCAATTTTGACGATGACACGCATGCGTGCTACGGTGTTTCCAAGTTTGTCACGGCACTGATAGCCAGAGTGCTGGCTGCCGCGCGTTGTTGTTCGACGTGATCCATGATGGCAAACGTCAGCTCTTTGCAGCCATCAGCTTTCATCGCCGAGATGGTGAACACGGGTCCCTTCCATTTCAGGCCCTTGATGATCGTTTGCACACGCTTGTCCGCTTCACGTTGATCCAACAAGTCCATTTTGTTCAGAACTAGCCAGCGGGGTTTTTCAAACAGTGCCTGATCGTATTTCTTCAACTCATTGGTGAGTGCGTTCGCTTGCTTGACGGGGTCGATCATGTCGTCGTATGGAGCGATATCAACAAGATGTAGCAGCAAATGGGTTCGCTGCAGGTGCTTTAAGAATTGATGCCCAAGACCGGCGCCTTCGGCGGCTCCCTCAATGAGTCCCGGCACATCCGCAATCACAAAACTTCGATGGTCATCGACCCGCACAACGCCCAGGTTGGGGTGCAGGGTGGTGAACGGATAGTCCGCCACTTTGGGCCGCGCCGCAGATACTGCACGAATGAAAGTTGATTTACCTGCATTTGGCATGCCGAGCAATCCTACGTCGGCCAACACCTTAAGTTCGAACTGAATTTCCTTGGTTTCACCCTCGGCACCCTTGGTGAATTGGCGGGGTGCACGGTTGGTTGAGCTTTTGAAGTTGATATTGCCGAGCCCGCCACGGCCGCCCTTGGCGACCATGACGCGCTGTTTGTCGAATGTCAGATCGGCGATAACTTCGTCGGTTGCGAGGTCTTTGACGATGGTCCCAACCGGGACACGCAGAACAACATCGTCCGCACCGGCACCATTGCAGTCTGCGCCGCGACCGGAGGCACCATCTTTGGCGCGGAATATGCGCGCAAAACGGTAGTCGACCAATGTGTTGATATTGCAATCGGCGACGACATAGATGGATCCGCCCATACCGCCATCTCCGCCGTCGGGCCCGCCGAAGGCAATATGTTTCTCGCGGCGCATTGAGGCAGAGCCATTGCCACCTTTACCGGCATGCACCTCAATACGGGCTTCGTCGATGAATTTCATGTTGTTTTTTTCTACAAGATGCAAAAAAAGAAAAAGCCCCAGAGACTGCTCTCCGGGGCTTTTCTTTGCAGAATCGCCTGAAGCGTTAAGCTGGCTGTGCCGTTACCTGAGCTACCGGATCGATTGAGATTGTACGGTTGCGCTTGGCACCCTTGATTGCAAAAACCACTTTGCCGGTCTTCAGTGCAAACAGGGTATGGTCTTTGCCCATACCAACGTTGTCGCCTGCGTGGAACTCAGTGCCGCGCTGACGCACAATGATCGAGCCAGCATTAATCAATTCACCACCATAGGACTTCACACCAAGGCGTTTTGATTCAGAATCGCGGCCATTTCGGGATGAGCCACCCGCTTTTTTATGTGCCATGAGTCAGCTCCTTAAGACTTGATCTCACCGATTTGGATCTCGGTGTAGTTTTGACGATGCCCCTGGCGCTTCTGGTAGTGCTTGCGACGGCGCATCTTGAAAATACGTACCTTGTCGGCACGACCCTGAGAAACAACGGTGGCCGTGACAGCAGCGCCTGGGATCATCGGTGTGCCTATGGTTACGGCTTCGCCGCTACCCACCATCATCACCTGATTCAAAATGATCTGCGCGCCCACGTCTGCCGGTATCTGTTCTACTTTAATTTTTTCACCAGCAGCGACACGATACTGCTTGCCACCGGTTTTTATGACCGCGTACATGGTTAAACTCCAAAAAGATTGTGTGTTTCTGCCTCAAACGTGACTTGTGGAGCGCCGGATCGACGACGGATCATAAGCGCCCGACAGAACCCGTTATTATACGGGCCTTACGATATGACGTCAAACCACATTTGACATTAAAGCAAGGGCGAAGTGTTGCTTGTCAAGAGCTTGCGCCCACGAAAAAGCGTCAATACGAATGAATCAGCCCCAGAACCCCATTAAGTTAGAGAATATCCGGCGTGTGATCGAGGCGGATATGACGGCAGTAGACAGCGTCATTCGGCGTCGGCTGGCGTCAGACGTTGTTCTTATTAACCAAATATCGAACTATATTATCGGCTCCGGCGGCAAGCGCTTACGCCCGATTTTGGTCTTGTTAGCGGGCGGTCACTTTTCAGCAAAGCCAGAACACGCGAGGGAGATTGCGGCGGTTATTGAGTTCATTCACACAGCCACACTATTGCACGATGATGTCGTTGATGAATCTTCGCTTCGTCGCGGAAGAGAGACGGCAAATGCGCTGTTCGGCAATGCCGCCTCGGTTTTGGTTGGGGATTTCCTGTACTCCAGAGCTTTCCAAATGATGGTCGATGTAGGCTCCATGCCTGTGATGGCGGTGATGGCAGAGGCGACCAATATCGTGGCCGAGGGGGAAGTTTTACAACTGCTCAACGTCGGTGATCCTGACACGGATGAGGAGAAATACCTCCGGGTGGTGCGTTATAAGACAGCAAAGCTGTTTGAGGCGGCGACCCGGGTTGGCGCAATTCTTGGTGGCGCAACAAGCACCGAGGAGCGCGCATTAGCCGATTACGGCATGCATTTGGGTACGGCCTTCCAATTAATTGATGATGTTCTCGACTACTCAGGTGACGCCAGCGAAACCGGAAAGAACTTGGGCGACGACCTGGCCGAAGGTAAGCCAACCCTGCCGCTGATTTACGCCATTCGCAACGGTGATGATGCCGAGCGGCAAGTGGTTCGCGACGCCATTGCCAACGGCGACCGGAGCAACATGGAAGCCGTGATTGCCGCTATCCGAGCCACTGGTGCAATAGACTACGCTCGGGCTGCAGCTCATCGCGAGGCGGACACCGCACGGGCTTCAATTGGCGCGCTGGCGGATTCACCACACAAACAAGCTCTGCTAGAATTAGCGTTGTTCGCGGTAGAAAGGCGCTTTTAAGTGGTTTTGTTCGCAAAAAGGCTGAACGAATGTGGCTCAGCTGGCAAGAAGCGCAATCGTATTTGTGGCGATTTCGCCGAGTCGTTTGGCGGCGTCTGGGTTGGGCGGTGTCGTAATTAGTGCGACTTCTGTTCAAATGACGATGTGAGTCGCGCGCAGGTTGAATTTCATCTGCGGGGTGTAGCTTAGCCTGGTAGAGCGCTACGTTCGGGACGTAGAGGCCGGAGGTTCGAATCCTCTCACCCCGACCAATTTTTGTAGTTTTTGGGGCCAGCAGGTACCTGTGTACTTGTTTGGGGGGCGAGGGGCGAGGAATGCAGGCCGCGCCGGGTCCGAGGAATGGACACAAGCGAGGCGTGTGCCGTCGGGTCATCGAATTCTGGATGAGCCCACAGGTAACCTGCTCGTAAGGCGACTCCGGCGGCAATGCAGAAGTCGGAATCCCGTGCAAACTACCCTGCCCCGCGTTTGTGTTAGATGGGGCGGGTGGATATCCCGACCAAGTCACGAGAGCCTTCTCAGCGGTTTTGTTGATCGCGCCGGAAGGCTCTTTGTTTTTACTGTTTTTTTGAATGCGGAATATGGCCAATGTTTTCCAAGAGCGTGTCCTGACCGTCCATCACTGGACTGACACCCTCTTCAGTATCACGACGACGCGCGATCCCTCGTTTCGCTTCTTAAACGGCCAATTCACCATGATCGGCATTGAGGTCGAAGGAAAGCCGATCATGCGAGCGTACTCGATGGTTTCCGCAAATTATGAGGAGACGCTCGAATTTCTCTCTATCAAAGTGCCAGACGGCCCGCTGACATCGCGGCTGAAGGATATCAAGGTCGGCGACACCCTGCTGGTTAATTCCAAGGCAGTGGGCACGCTGATCCTGCAAAACATGCTGCCGGGCAAGAATCTGTATTTGCTTTCGACTGGCACCGGCATGGCACCGTTTATGAGTGTCATCAAAGATCCGGAAACATACGAGCAGTTTGAGAGAGTGATTCTGGTTCATGGCGTGAGGAACGTGGCCGAACTGGCCTATGACGACTTTTTGCAAAATGAACTGCCCGCCAACGAATTTTTTGGTGAGCAGGTTCGAGACCAACTGATTTATTACCCGACCGTTACGCGTGAACCCTACCGCAACCAAGGGCGCGTGACCGATCTGATCGAGAGTGGCAAGATGCAGGCGGATATCGGGATGCCACCGATCAACAAGGAAACCGACCGGGTGATGATTTGCGGTAGCCCGGAAATGTTACGCGACCTGAGGATCATGTTCGAGGCGCGCGGTTGGGACGAGGGCAATATGAGTACGCCGGGACATTTTGTTATTGAACGCGCTTTTGTCGAAAAGTAATCGGCTCGTGCTTGGGGTGGGTTCAATGCCGACAGTGACTGGCATTTGATCGAATGGCTCGACAATCGAAAAGCCTAGTATCGACGGTCGATTTGCGGCAAAAATGCCCGAAGCTGTCCGCCGATAGGCGAGTCTTGCCGTCGATCACGACTGAACGGTCTGCAAGTGTGAGCCGCCAAGCGGCAAACTCGCCCTAATACGCGCACAATGCGGCTTTAGCTTGGTCTGGGAAAGTATCGACGAGACGCTGATGGGAAAACTGCTGTTTTTTTTGTTGATCGGTGTAATTGTCTGGTTGCTGTTTTTCGCGAAACGGCTGGGCAAGGGGATTCGGAAACATGATGCTCCCGCGTCGCGATCCGGCGCGCCCGAACAGATGCGTCAGTGTTCCCGGTGCGGCGTTCATCTGCCGATATCCGAGGCATGTGAACTGGCCGGACAACGCGGCAAATACAGTTGCGCAGACCCTGCCAACTGCGCCAATCGCCCAGGCTGAGATGGCTGCCTCGGCGATGATCGACAACCAATCGCGAGCTGCCGGCGATGATGCCTACGCTGCTTTTGAGTCGCCGGAGAGTGCGTGGCGTACGCTGACCTCGTTCGCGGTGTACCGCTTTGTCGTGGTGCTGGTAATTGCGGTGTTTTTCTGGGGCTTTAGGAGTATTCCCGTTATTGGCGGTGTTTCTCCGTTGCTCGCCGCTGCGGGTCTCAGCGCCTACATGGTCATGTCAATCGCGCTCATTCTGGCCACGCAGCTTCGAACGCCGTCAGCCACAATTCAGCTCTCGGCGCAGGTATTGGTTGATGTGTCCATGCTGACACTCATCATGCATGCCTCGGGCGGCACCCGTAGCGGCATCGGCATGTTGTTGCTCGTATCCCTTGCTGCAGCGGCGCTAGTTTCACACGGCAGGCTCGCATTTTTTCATGCCGCAGTGGCGTCACTCGCCGTTTTGTTTGAACAACTTTGGCAGTTCTTGTATGGTGACGCGAGTGCGGCGGAATTCGTTCCAAGCGGCATGCTGGCGTCGGGCTATTTTGTGGTCGCCGGACTCGGTTATACGCTCGCTGCATACGCGCGCGGCGCAGCACGCGTCGCCGAAAAGCGTGGTGTGGATCTGGCCAATCTTGCGCAGATTAATGAGTTGGTCATTCGAGACATGCAAGACGGATTTGTGGTCGTTGATGAGCGTGGGGTGATTCGTCAGCTTAATCCGCAGTCTGCGGAGATCGTGAGCGGGCTGCGCGGATCGAGCGGACGCGCGCTTGTAGACGTGGCACCGGAGCTTGGCCGCTTGCTTGCAGAGTGGCGAGCCGACCATGAGCGATCATTCTCGATTGTGCGCGATGCGTCTTCGCAGCGAGACTATCGTTTGCGTTTTGTTGCGGTGGGAGACGCGGCAGTGGCTCCGACCGTGGTTTTCCTCGAGGACACATCGCGAATTCGTGCCGAGGCGCAGCGGATGAAGCTGGTCGCACTGGGCCGTCTCACCGCCTCGATCGCGCATGAGATTCGTAATCCACTGTCGTCGATTAATCATGCCGCTGAGCTGCTCGAAGAAGACAGCAATCGAACGCTGGAGGACACACGACTGCTGACCATTATTCAGGAGAATGCAAACCGCCTGAATAGACTCGTCGAGGAAGTGCTCTATCTGAATCGACGCGACCGGGCACACGCCGAGACCATCGATATGTCGGCTTTCCTGCCGCGATTCGTGCGCGACTACTGTGCCAATGAGAAGTGGCCAGAAGACGCCTTTTCGGTCAATACGCAATGGGGTGTGTTGTCGGTGTTTGATCGAGCGCACCTGGATCAGGTATTGTGGAATTTGATGCGTAACGCAACACGGTTTGCCACCATGCAGCCGGGGTCGGTGCGACTCATCGTGATGACAAAGGGCGAGAGGGTGGAACTCGACATCGCCGACGATGGCCCCGGTGTGGCCGGCGAGACCTTACAGCACTTGTTCGAGCCATTCTTCACGACAGACTCAAAGGGAACCGGGCTTGGGCTCTACATCGCGCGTGAGCTGGCTATTGTTAATGGTGCGACCCTCGATTATGTCGTCGAGGCCGGGGCCGACAATCGCGGGGCAAAATTCAGACTATCCATGACTAGGGCAAACGCCTGATGACAAGTGCAAACAAGAAACGTGTGCTGGTGGTTGATGACGAGGCGGATATCCGCGAACTCGTCGTCTTGACGTTGATGCGTATGGGGATTGAAGCCGAGAGCGCCGATACGTGTGCGCAGGCGATGTCGCGACTAGCGGAGCATAGTTATGACTTGTGTCTGACTGACATGCGATTGCCCGACGGCGATGGTTTGAAGGTGCTGTCGCACATTGCGGAGAAGTACGGCAATACGCCGGTGGCGGTCATCACGGCGTTTGGTTCCACGGAGAACGCCGTCGCCGCGCTCAAGGCGGGAGCATTCGACTATCTCGCCAAACCGATACAACTTAAACAGCTACGTGAAGTCGTGATCTCAGCGCTCAATTTGCCCAGACCGACCGATCGGCAACAGAAGAAGGCGGGCGTCGCTGATCGTGCCAATTCGGCGGCCACAATCGCGAGTTTGCCCGACCATGCGTTTACGCGCTTGCTGGGAGATTCGGCACCGCTTAGCCGAGCCCGCGAGATGATCACCAAACTCGCGCGCAGCCAAGCACCGGTTTATATCACTGGCGAATCTGGCACGGGCAAAGAAGTGGCCGCGAGGTTGATACATCAGGATAGCGCGCGACGTCAGGCGCAGTTTGTCGCCGTGAACTGCGGCGCGATCCCCGAGACGCTGATGGAGAGTGAGTTCTTCGGCTACCGGCGCGGCGCGTTCACCGGTGCCGAAACCGACCGAGACGGTTTCTTGCAGGCCGCCGACGGCGGCACACTGTTCCTCGATGAAGTCGGCGACCTTCCCCTGCTGATGCAAGTCAAGTTGTTGCGTGTCATCCAAGAAAAGAAGGTGCGCCGGGTGGGTGACACCATCGAGAAGGCAATCGATTTTCGTATCATTAGCGCGACGAACAAGAATCTCGGGGAAAAGGTGCGGGCCGGAGAGTTTCGCCAAGATTTGTTCTATCGTCTGAACGTCATCGAACTCAGAATGCCCAGCTTGCGTGAGATTCCCGAAGATATCCCATTGATGGTTTCGGCGTTGATGGCTCGGCTCTCGCAGCAAGCGGGGGTTGCCTCGCCGATGTTGGCAGAAGACGCGCAGCGGGCGCTCGCCGATTACGACTATCCGGGCAATGTGCGTGAACTGGAAAACATTCTCGAACGCGCGCTGGCCTTGTGTGACGGCAACACCATTCGTGAGCAGGACTTGCATCTTACCGAAAACGATGACGATGGCTCGGCGGAACCCATCACCCTTGGCGAGCGTGATCTGCCGCTACACGAGTACTTGGATGAGATCGAGCGCGGACAAATCATGAAGGCGCTCGAGCAAACGCGTTACAACAAAACACAGGCGGCGAAGTTGCTGGGGATTACGTTCCGTTCACTGCGTTATCGACTCGATCGTCTCGGTATCAGGTGAGCGTGTTTGCCGCGCGGACGAACGCGCTTTTGACATGCGCGCTGCATGAAGTAGGGGCTTTGTCACATTTCATATTCGCCTTTTAGGCTCAGGTAGCAGGGTTTCTCATCGGTATCAGAGTAATCGTAGCGAGAGAACACTAAGCGGGACGCCATTTTCCAAGCGTTTTCAGCTGGAAATGCTCGCCGAATCAAGTGGTTCTGTACTTCATGTATCACATGAAGTTGCGTCCGCGCAAAAGGCCGTTTTTGGCTCTTTAACGGCCTGATTATTAAGTCTTTTTCCAGACGAAAATATTTCGCTTGCATGTTGCGAAGTCGCGATATATTGTGCCTGCAACCCGAGTAAACACCACATCTTGTGGATATATCTGTTCCTAACCTATCTCATAAGGTTGGGGCGCGCGGTGGATTTCTTGTGGATAAGCCACAGCAAGTCCGCAGCGGTCTAGCCGTTGTCCCAGCGCCCTCTCCGCGCTGACTGCAACAGCGGCTTGAGCCAGATATACCCATGTCTCTTGGTGTTTACAGGGCTAAGTCGTTGTTAGTAAACAAAAATAGAAACTGAAATGGAGACAGCCATGAGACTTGGTTCCGACATCGACCCGGTGAACCCCCTCGCCAATCCCTTGATGACGTCCAGCGGTAACCCGAATTCCACCGGTAACAACGAGTCGCGATATACGGATTACAAGATCATTCGTCGTAACGGAGCCGTTGCCTCTTTCGAACCGCAAAAAATTGCGGTAGCCGTGACCAAGGCGTTTATCGCCGTCAACGGCAGCCACGAAGCCGCTTCTGCACGTATGCGTGATCAAGTGCATGTCGTGACCACCACGGTTGTGAACGCATTGCTGCGCCACAAGCCCTCGGGCGGCACGTTCCACATCGAAGAAGTGCAGGATCAGGTCGAGCTCGCCTTGATGCGTGGTGGCGTGCATGAGGTTGCACGATCCTACGTTCTGTATCGTGAAAAGCGCGCACAAGAGCGTGCAGCGGCCAAGCAACCCGAGCTACCAATGGGCGCACCGTCGATTAATGTCACCATTGACGGTGCCAAGCGTCCGCTCGATGTTGTCGCGCTTTCCTCGTTGATCGAATCCGCCTGCGAAGGCTTGGGCGACGCCGTCAACGCCAAAGGCATTCTCGACGGCACGCTGCGCGATCTCTACGACGGCGTTCCACAAGAAGAAGTGTTCAAGGCCGCCACGATGACCGCGCGCGCCATGATCGAGCGCGACCCGGCTTACAACAAAGTCACCTCGCGTTTGTTGATGCACACGATTCGCCGCGAAATCCTCGGCGAAGAAGTGACACAAGCGCAGATGGGTGCGCGTTATGCCGAGTACTTCCCCGCCTACATCAAGAAGGGTGTGGCAGCGGAGTTGCTCGACGAGCGCATGATGCAGTACGACTTGAAGAAATTGGGTGAAGCGCTGCACGCTGAACGCGACACGCAGTTCACCTATCTCGGTCTGCAAACGCTGTATGACCGCTATTTCCTGCACATCGATGAGCATCGCATTGAATTGCCGCAGGCGTTCTACATGCGTGTTGCGATGGGTTTGGCATTGAATGAAGTGGATCGCGAAATGCGCGCCATCGAGTTCTACAACATCTTGTCGACGTTCGACTTCATGTCGTCCACGCCGACGTTGTTCAACTCCGGCACGCGCCGTTCACAACTGTCGTCGTGCTACCTGACCACCGTTGCCGACGATCTCGACGGCATCTACGAAGCGCTGAAAGAAAACGCGCTGCTGTCGAAGTTCGCCGGTGGCTTGGGTAACGACTGGACGCCGGTTCGAGCGCTGGGCTCGTACATCAAGGGTACCAACGGTAAATCACAAGGCGTTGTGCCGTTCTTGAAAGTGGTGAACGACACGGCAGTGGCCGTGAACCAAGGCGGCAAGCGTAAAGGTGCGGTATGTGCGTACCTCGAAACCTGGCACCTTGATATCGAAGAATTTTTGGAGCTGCGTAAGAACACCGGTGACGACCGCCGCCGCACGCACGACATGAACACCGCAAACTGGATTCCAGATTTGTTCATGAAGCGTGTCATGGAGGGCAAAGACTGGACCCTGTTTTCGCCATCCACCACGCCGGATTTGCACGACAAGTTTGGTAAGGACTTTGAAGACGCCTATGTGCGTTACGAAGAAAAAGCCGCGCGCGGTGAATTGAAGCCGTTCAAGACCATCCCGGCGCTGTCGTTGTGGCGCAAGATGCTGTCGATGCTGTTTGAAACCGGCCATCCTTGGATCACCTTCAAAGACCCATGCAATGTCCGCTCGCCGCAGAATCACGTCGGCGTGGTGCACTCGTCGAACCTCTGCACCGAGATCACGCTCAACACCAACGAGAGCGAGATCGCCGTTTGCAACCTGGGCTCGGTGAACCTGGTCGCACACATGAAGACCGACGCCAACGGCAAGAAGGTGCTCGATCACGAAAAGCTGAAGCGCACCATCACCACCGCAATGCGGATGCTCGATAACGTCATCGACATCAACTACTACGCGGTCAAAAAAGCGCGCGACTCCAACCTGCGTCATCGTCCGGTCGGCCTCGGCATCATGGCCTTCCAAGACTGCCTGCATGAGCTGCGTGTGCCGTACGCCTCGCAAGAAGCGGTTGAGTTTGCCGATCGCTCGATGGAAGCCGTCTGCTACTACGCCTACTGGGCATCGACCGAACTCGCCGCCGAGCGTGGCACTTACTCAAGCTATCGCGGCTCATTGTGGGATCGCGGCATCCTCCCGCAGGATTCGCTGAATCTCCTGCGTGAAGAGCGCGGCGGCTACGTTGAAGTCGATATGTCGTCGACCATGGATTGGGATGCACTGCGTGCTCGCATCAAAGAGTACGGCATGCGTAACTCCAACTGCGTGGCCATCGCGCCGACTGCAACCATCTCGAACATCATCGGTGTCTCGGCTTGTATCGAGCCTACCTACCAAAACCTGTTCGTGAAATCGAACCTCTCGGGCGAATTCACGGTGGTCAATGACTACCTCGTGCGTGACCTGAAAGCGCGCGGCCTGTGGGACGAAGTGATGGTGTCCGACATCAAGCACTTCGACGGCACACTGGGCGCAATCGATCGTATTCCGCCAGAGTTGCGTCAGCTGTATGCGACCGCGTTTGAAGTTGATACCTCGTGGATCATCGAAGCCGCCTCGCGCCGCCAAAAGTGGATCGACCAAGCACAGTCGCTCAACATCTACATGGCCGGTGCATCAGGCAAGAAGCTCGACGACACCTACAAGCTGGCATGGCTGCGTGGCCTCAAAACCACCTACTACCTGCGTACATTGGCAGCGACCTCGGCCGAGAAATCGACCGGCCGCGGCGGTGAGTTGAACGCCGTCTCGGCAAACGTTGCGGCGGCACCTGTTGCATCAGCCGGGGCGGGCGACGGCGCGGCCGAGGGCGCGAAGTTTTGTTCAATCGACAACCCGGACTGTGAAGCATGCCAATAGGCATGTTCACAACCCAGATTAAAGCGAGTGAATCCTAAGTTTTCTACCACTGCAGTTAACACCAACGAGAGAGGATCAAAGATGCAATTTCACATCTTCCAAGATGCAAGACTCGAATGGCGCTGGCAGCTCTCCAATAGCGAAGGCCGCAAGGTCGCCGATTCCGGCGAGGGCTATCGTGAAAAGGACGACTGCTTGGAATCAATCGCACAGGTGCAGGCGTGCGAGGAAGCATTGGTCCTAGAAAACGTCACCAGCTTGATGGATACCGAGATGCTTCAGCAGCCCGGTCTCTTTCATAAACACTAGCGGGCGGGAACGGTAGCCGAACACCCACCCTCACCAACCGGCCCCCGCAACAGCGGGGGCTCTCACCTCCGCCTGCGGCATGCGGTGCCTGCGGGTTGAGTTGAGAGCCGGGACGAATGAGCGTCCCCGCCCAACCGACTGCCACACAACATTTGCAGTTACACCAAATACCCCTCTAACCGAACGCACAAACAACAATTACGGAGTCACGAATGTCATTAACCTGGGACGACACACCTTCCGCTATTCCCGTACCGCCGGCCGCACCCATGCCCCGCGGTGGCGTGGAGCCGCGCCTGCAAACCGTCAGCGCAGCGAATGACGCCGCGCGACCGATGCTGGACGATCTGCCGGGTTTGGCAAAATCGGCGCCCCCATCCAATGACACCAACAGTGACATCGATTCGCGCTTCCAGCGTGTGCGCGCCGATGAAAAGCGCGTCATCAATGGCAAGAGCGACGTCAACCAGCTGGTGCCGTTCAAATACAAATGGGCATGGGACAAATACCTCGCCGGCTGCGCTAACCACTGGATGCCGCAAGAAGTGAACATGAACCGCGACATCGCCACCTGGAAAAATCCAGCGGCGTTGTCAGAAGACGAGCGCCTCATCGTCAAGCGTAACCTGGGCTTCTTTGTGACGGCGGACTCGCTCGCCGCCAACAACATCGTGCTTGGCACCTATCGCCACATCACAGCACCGGAGTGCCGCCAGTACCTGCTGCGCCAGGCGTTTGAAGAAGCGATCCACACCCACGCGTATCAGTACATCGTGGAGTCGTTGGGCCTTGATGAAGCCGAGATCTTCAATGCCTACAACGAAGTTAAATGTATTCGCGACAAAGATCGCTTCCTGATTCCGTTCATCGACACGCTTGCCGACCCTAACTTCAAGACCGGCACGTTTGAAAACGACCAGAAGCTCTTGAAGTCGCTCATCGTCTTCAGCTGCATCATGGAAGGCCTCTTCTTCTATGTCGGCTTTGTGCAAATTCTTGCACTCGGCCGTCAGAACAAGATGATGGGTGCTGCCGAGCAGTATCAATACATCCTGCGTGATGAATCGATGCACTGCAACTTCGGTATCGATCTCGTTAACACCATCAAGCTTGAGAACCCGCACCTCTGGACCAACGAATTCAAGAAAGAAATCGAAGGCCTGATTCGTAAAGGTGTTGAACTCGAATACGCCTACGCCGAAGACACCATGCCGCGCGGCGTGCTGGGCTTGAATGCACCGATGTTCAAAGAGTACCTGCGCTTTGTGGCCAACCGCCGCGCGCAGCAAATCGGCTTGGACGTCTTGTATCCGGGCGCGACCAACCCATTCCCATGGATGTCTGAACTCATCGATCTCAAAAAGGAGAAAAACTTCTTTGAAACGAGAGTGATTGAGTATCAGACTGGTGGGGCGCTGAGCTGGGATTAGTCGCAAGATTGGAAACTATGAAACGTTTCAAGTACAGCAGTGCGCGTGGATAAGTCGATTGAGTTACTCGAAAAGGTTGTACGCTGGCACTCTGTGCTCGCGCCCTCGATTCTGGGCGTTAGTTTCTTAGCAGCGCTAATATGGGGCGGTTTGTTCATTTTTGGCCTAGCCGTATCGCCCGTCAATTCATACGGACTTGGTCTTGCTGTTTGCGGCCCAATTGGCGTCTACTGGCTCTGGCAGCATAGATTTCCCCGAGGTGCCAAAAATTCTATTGTTTTTGTCATCGCAGTTAGGGCAGAGACTGCAGCAGAGGAAGTAAGGCTGCGAAGAGATTTTGTCAAAGCGCTTGCCGACGCTGCCCGCGGCGCCGTGGGATCAACTCCGTTCTCCTTCATTGAATTGCCAAGCTACCTTGCTGAGAAGGCAACCGACGTTAAGTCGAGCTTGAAGATTATGGATAAATGCAGGGGCCACTTTCTCGTATTTGGCGATATCCGAACGCGCCAGGTAAACGGCGAGCAACACTATGCAATTCACTTGGAGGGGATGGTCGCGCACGCTGTAGTCGCATCCCAGGTCAGCCAAATCTTGGCGAATGATATGCGAGCCGTCCTGCCTAAGCGGGTCGAGATTCCCTACAAACATGAGCTTCGCGGTTTTGAAGTGACGTCGATCCTAATGAGTGCCGGTGCGCGCTACACGATTGCGACAGCCGCACTGATCTCAGGTGCGTTGGACCTATCCGAAACTCTCTTGTCCTCGTTGCGGCGTGAGCGATTTCCCGTTACCGGATCTAGCGCAAAGTTGCAAAAACAGGTTGCTAGCCTGAAGAAACTTATCCCCATTCGACTTGCGGATGTGTACTCGAATCAATCTGCGCGCTGGTTCCAGCAGTGGAGATCCGATCGCTCGGCGCATGCACTAGAGAAAGTCGCGCACTACAACGAGCTATGCGGAGAGATTGCTTCAGATAGACAACGGTACCTAACGTTTAAGGCGATTCTTACCTTCGTGAACACGAGGGACGCTGAAAAAGCGCTGTCGATCTTACTCAATATCAAAGGTCGCGATACTGCGGCGCATATTTGCTACTCGATCGCCTTCTTGCAGGCCTTTAAGGGTCAACTCGATATCGCTGAACGCTCGTATCAAAAGGCATTCAGCCTAGATCACGATGGCGCAGTAGCTTTTGAGGTTGAGGAATTTATCTCGTGGATTGCATCGGAGTACCCCGAAAAACCGCAATTACACTACTGTCTAGGGCTGGTGAACTTGCGGGTGAAAAAGGACCCGGAGCTCGCCGCTCGGGACTTCTCAATTTTCTTGTCCCGCTTAAGGAGTGACGAGTTTGCCAAGCAGGTAAGGTTTGCAACTAGCAACCTAAACGGCCGCACTATCGACAAAGAAGCAGCAAATGACTCGGCAGAGCCAGTGAATGTTGTTCCGATGGATCGGCATAAGTTTCAAGGCAAAAGCGGTGCTAACTCCAAACTTAAGGGGTCAGGCTCGATTTCCTGAAACCCTATCATCCAAGGGCGTGTCCAGACATTTTTGCCTGAAAGTGCCCGCCAATAAATGAGTTTCCAAATCCGCAGAATTGCGGATAACTGTTTTTATATACAGTATTATCTTGCATCACCATTCGTTTGACGAGCACACTATATGCGGCGACTTGACCAACTCTCCTCCGTTGAAATCTGCGCTGGCGCCGGTGGCCAAGCGCTGGGCCTTGAACAAGCGGGCTTTGACCATCGTGCGCTGGTAGAGATTGAAAAAGATTTCTGCGCGACGCTGCGTTTGAATCGCCCGCATTGGAACGTCATCAACGGTGGCGTCGAGCATTTCAGTGGGATTCTCTACAAGGGTACCGATCTATTGGCGGGCGGCGTGCCATGTCCGCCGTTCTCAAAAGCTGGTAAACAACTCGGCGCAGATGATGAGCGTAATTTGTTTCCCGAGGCGATTCGATTGGTTGATGAGATTCGGCCGCGCGCAGTGATGTTTGAGAACGTGCGCGGCTTGATGGATGCCGTGTTTGAAGACTACCGACGCTACATTGCAGGTGAAATCGGTAAGATGGGCTACGAGACCGACTGGCGATTGCTCAACGCATCAGACTTTGGCGTGCCGCAGTTGCGGCCGCGGGTAGTCTTCGTCGCAATTCGCAAGCAAGGTCGAGGCACACAAGAGTTTTCGTGGCCGGAACCCGAGCGTCACAAAGCGCCGACGGTTGGCAATACACTGCGCGATCTGATGGCCTCCGGCGGATGGCGCGGCGCGGAAGCGTGGGCTGCGCAAGCAAATGAAATTGGCCCAACTCTCGTTGGTGGCTCCAAGAAGCACGGTGGCCCTGACCTCGGCCCGACCCGTGCACGCAATGCATGGGCGGCATTGGGTGTAGATGGTCGTGGGCTAGCAAACGAAGTTCCTTCACCGGACTTCGTGGGAGTGCCGCGCTTGACAGTTCGCATGGCGGCGCGCATCCAGGGCTTCCCCGATGAATGGCAATTCGCCGGAAAGAAGACAGCCTCTTATCGACAGATCGGCAACGCCTTCCCACCGCCAGTCGCTCGCGCTGTCGGATTGCAAATCGCGGAATGTCTCAACGCGCGAAAGCTCTTCGCGGTCGCGGCTTGAGCAAACCATCAAAAGGTGCCCGCGCAAAATTGCGCGCCCATTTTCTCGCCAATATCGGGCGGGTGATGGATTCAAAAGAGTTGGCTGAGGTATCTGGCGGCATTAGCGAGTGGGCGCGCAGGGTACGTGAACTGCGAACGGAGGAGGGCTATCAGATTCTCACGAACAACGATCGCGCGAATCTAAAGCCGGGCGAGTATTTGCTCGAAAGCAAAAAGCCGTTGCCAGCATTTTCTCGTGCGATTTCGAAAGAGACACGCTCGCTTGTTCTCGACCGAAATGGGTTCACGTGTCAGATGTGCGGCGCGGTAGCGGGCGAGCCGCATCCCTACGATGAAGGGCGGAAGACGCGACTGCATCTTGGACACGTCATTGACAAGTCGATGGGTGGAACAGATGACTTGGCTAACTTGCGAGCAATTTGTTCTGTTTGCAACGAGGGCGCAAAGAACCTGACGACCGATAGACCGAGCGCTCGCAAACTATTGATTCAAGTTCGGCGCGCGACCGGCGCGGATCAGGTAGCCGTGCTTGAGTGGCTACAAAAGAAGTATCCAAGCCGAGGTGGAAAGTGACAAAACCGAAAGTACTGATCCACGTTGTTGGCGGAATCGCGTACTGGACTGTGGAAGGCGGGGTGGATGTCGTGCTAGTTGATGAGGACAACATCAAGGCAGGTGATGCTCCGGTGCCGATCACGCACGAGTGGACTAGCCTTGCCGCTACTGCACTTGGCGACGAAGTTCCCCGACTATGTAAATTCGTCTAACCGTCACGCATTGAATTTGCGTTGTATAGGGCACAAAACCCCAGCATCCAAGGCCATCTCCAGCCATTTTTGCCCCAAACTGCCCGTCAATAGGCGAGTTTGCCCATTCGCTCGTCTGCACTTTTCATCCTTCCCGCTATGACCCTCCCCACCAAAACCATCCGTCAAATCGAAGCCACGCTTGCCCGCGCGGTAGGTGAAAACGAACCGGGCATTGCCGTCGGTACTGCACGAGGCGGCAAGATGGTTTGGGGCGGCGGGCGAGGCCTCGCGAATCTCAAGAGCCAAGAGGCCTTCAGCACCACGACGCCGTTTCGTATTTGCTCGATCAGCAAACAATTTTGTTGCGCGTTGGTGATGCATGAAGTGGCGGCGGGGCGGATTGATTTGTCCGCGCATCCGAGCCGTTATGTCCCTTGGGCGAACGTGCTCGATGCGCGCATCACCATCTCGCACGTGATGCAAAACAAATCTGGTATTCGCGATCAGTGGGTGATGGCGATGATCATGGGCGCGCGTGCCGAGCAGCGCTTCACTTTGGCTGATGGTGTGACGGCGGTGAAGCTTGCGCCGACCAGCATGTGGGCGCCGGGCAGCCAGAGCCTCTATTGCAATGCCAACTTTGAGCTGCTGGGGCAGGTGCTGCAAAGCGTGACGGGTAAACAATTTGCAGAGCTACTTCAGGCGCACATCTTGGTTCCGCTCAAGATGCACGATACCTCGGTGGGTATCGATACGGCGGAATCGATTCCCGGTGACGCGCGTGGCTATCGCTACATCGATGGTGCGTGGGCGGAGGAAGAGAACCGCATTCACTGGGCGGCGTCGGCTGGCATGGTGAGCACGATTGAAGACCTCTTGAAGTGGGCGGCGTGTTTGCGCAACCCGAACGCTGCCGGGCTACCTTGGGTGGAAGCGATAACCCGCGCCACACCGTTTAACGATGGCGCCGCCGCCTCCTACGCTTGCGGCATCGGGCATGCCATTAATGGCAAGCGTGAAATGCTCGCGCATGGCGGCGCGTTGCGCGGATGGCGCTCGATGCTCATGCACTTTGTGGCCGAAGATACGTCGATTGCGGTATTCATGAATCGCACCAATTCGCCCAGCGGCAAGCTGCCGCGCGGCGTGGCGATGGAGATATTGGACGCGCTGAAGATTCCACCGATCTGGCAAGCAGGCAAAGCCGCGCCAAAGAAAATATCTCTCGCGAAAGCAGGCCTCGCATCAGGTGTCTACGTTTCGCGCGACCAAGGGCTGCTGATGCAACTGCGTGACCACCAAGGTTTGGCGGAGATTTTTTCCCATCTCGATTGGTCGAGCATCTGTGCCACAGCGAACGCCAAGACAGTCGCGACCGAAGACGGTAGTCTGACGCTGCGTGTGGCATCGTCATCAAGATTCACGCTCTCAATGCGCGATGAAAATGTCCATACGGTGATGGAGCGCATCAACCCATCGCGCCCGACGTCGGGTCCGTTCAAATCCGGCGGGCGCTTTGAATGCGCGCCCATCAAGAGCAGCGCGGAAGTGTTGGTGAGTGAGCAAGGCGCTGTCGAACTGGCGTTTGCCGGCGTCTTTGGCGAAGGTGTGCGTTACACGCTTAACGTCGTGGATGGCGAGGTCGCTTGGTTTGATTTATCCCGCGGTGTGGATGAATCACCACCCGGCCGGATGTTGGTGCGCTACGATGCCGCCGAAGATGCGATCGAGGTCAGCTGCATGCTGGCGCGGCGCGTGCGGTTTCGGCGGGTGGCGTAGCGAAATCCCCGTGAACCAAGGGGCAAGTTGCGCTATCCTCCCCTTGTTTCCTAACCCGCGAGGCCCTCATGTTTGATCGCTTCTCCCGAAGCTGGCAGCTCGTCAAAGCCAGTGGCAGTGTTCTGATGCAAGACAAAGAGCTACTGCTGTTTCCGTTACTTTCCTCGGTCGCCGCATTCGCCGTGGTGTTGTGCTTCGCGTTACCCATGATCGGTATGGTCGCGTTGGATGGCATCTCGCACAGCAAGATTAGCGGGCTGGGGATGTACATCATGGGCTTTTTGTTCTACGTGACCCAGTATTTCGTGATCTTCTTTTTCAACGCCGCGCTGGTGGGCGCGGCGATGATTCGCCTCGACGGTGGCAACCCAACACTGTCGGATGGCATGAAGATCGCGATGTCGCGATGGACCAGCATTCTGGGATATGCCGCCATTGCCGCGACGGTCGGTTTGATCCTGCGCGTATTGCAAGAACGTGCCGGTTGGCTCGGCAAAATTGTATTGGGCCTCATCGGCATGGCCTGGACGGTGGCGACCTATCGCGTGGTGCCGGTGTTGGTGTCGCGCAACGTCGGTCCGATCCAGGCGGTGGAGGAGAGCGCGAGTTTGCTCAAGCAGGCTTGGGGCGAAAACATCATCGGCCAAGCCGGTATCGGCGTCGCCTTTGCTGCGATCCATGCGGTGGTGATTGGCTTTGGCATCGTGCTCATCCTCGTCGCGGCCGTCACCAAGAGCACCGTCACGATTGTGACGGCGGTGGTCATTGCGGTGGTGCTCTTCATCGCGGCCTCACTGATTCAGGCAGCGCTCTCGGGCATTTACGCCGCAGCGTTGTATCGCTATGCCGAAGGCAAGCAGCAGACCAATGGTTTTGATTCCACCGCGTTGGCGAATGCGTTTGCGCCGGCGCGGTAGTATTCACAAAAGCAAAACGCTAGCATCCACGGGCACTTTCAGCCATTTTTGCTTGGAAACGACCGTCAATAGGCGAGTTTGAATAGTTCATGACGACCGCATCTGACCAGCTCTCTTCGCTCATCCGCCAACGCCGCAGCATCCGCGACTTTCTGCCGACGCCGATTCCAAACGAAGTACTGCTTCAAGTGTTGGAGGATGCGAATTGGTCGCCGAGTTGGTCAAACACGCAGCCGTACCGCATCGCGATCGCGAGCGGCCCGATGCGCGACAAGCTGGCGTCCGAACTTACCGCCAAGTTTGACGCCGGCATGAAGGCCATCGCCGGTGGTGTGTTCGGCAAATTGCGCGCCTTCATCACGCGCGATGGCATGCCCGATGGCGATGTGAAGGTCGATTTCGACTATCCGGAAAGTTTGCTGGCGCGCCGCCGCGCGACCGGTTTTGGGTTGTACAAGCTGCTCGGCATTGAGCGCGAAGACCGTGCCGCCCGCAACGCGCAAATGCGTCGTAACTTCGAATTCTTCGGCGCGCCGACGGTGATCTTTGTGTTTGTGCATGAAGGGTTGCGCGAATACTCGGTGCTCGACGCCGGCATTTTCTTGCAGACCTTTATGCTCTCCGCCGAGGCGCATGGTCTCGCCACCTGCGCGCAGGGTGCGCTGGCGACATGGGCGAGCCCGATCCGCGCGGCCTTTGATGTGCCGGACGAATACAACCTCATCTGCGGCATTTCGGTGGGCTACGCATCAGAGCACAAGGTCAATTCTTTCAATCCCGGCCGCGCGGATGTTGCGGAGATGGTCATTCCGTCGCGCCGCCAGACGTCCGACACAAAGGCTTAGATGAATCGACGCAACTTTCTGACAACGACCGCTGGCGTCACCGCACTACTGGCGAATGGGGTAGACCTTGCGCACGCCGCGACCAAAGACAAGCTGCGCGTCGGGGTGATCGGCACCGGCCTGCGCGGGCAGGTGCATATCGGCGAGCTTCTGAAGCGCAGTGATGTGACCATTGCCGCGATCTGCGATCTCGAGCCCGCGATGTTGAAGGCTGCGTTGAAGTTATGTGACGCGGCCGGCCACCCGGCACCGACGGTTTACACCGGCAGCGAGCGCGCTTGGGAAGGAATGCTTGTGAAAGCGAAGCTCGATGCGGTGTTGGTTGTCACGCCTTGGGAGTGGCATGCGCCGATGGCAATTGCCGCGATGGAGGCAAGAGTCGCGGTGGGATGTGAAGTTGTCGCCGGCATCACCATGGAAGACCATTGGAACGTGCTGCGTACCCAGCAACGCACCGGCACGCCTTACATGCTGCTTGAAAATGTTTGTTACCGACGCGATGTAATGGCGGTATTGAACATGGTTCGCCAAAATGTGTTCGGCGAAATCATGCACGTGCAAGGCGGCTACCAACACGATTTGCGCGGCGTGAAATTCAATTCAGGCAATCCTGCGCTGCCGTATGAAAGAGGTGCGGAGTTTGGCGCGAAAGGCTGGTCGGAAGCGCGTTGGCGCACTGCGCATTCGGTCACGCGCAATGGCGACCTCTATCCCAGTCACGGCATTGGCCCGGCGGCGATGTGGCTCAATATTCATCGCGGCAATCGCTTTACCAAACTCAATAGTTTCGCCACCAAGGCGCGCGGATTATCGGAATACGCGAAGGAAGTCGGCGGCGCGGATCACCCGAGTGTCAAGACCACGTTTGCGCTGGGGGATGTCGTCACGACACAGATTGCGTGCGCCAATGGTGAGACGGTGCTGTTGCAACACGACACCAACTTGCCGCGTCCGTATTCACTCGGGTTTCGGGTGCAGGGTACGCGCGGCATTTGGATGGATGTGAATAAAAGCATTTACATCGAAGGCAAATCGCCTGCGGCGCATCGCTGGGAGCCGGCGCTGGCCTGGCTGGATAAATACGATCACCCGCTGTGGAAGAAGTACGCCGGCAAAGCCGAGGGCGCCGGGCACGGCGGCATGGATTTTTTTGTCATACACGCGTTTGTCGAAGCGTTAAAAGCAGATGCCCCGATGCCCATCGACATCTATGACGCGATCGCATGGAGCGCCATCACGCCGCTGTCGGAGCAATCGATTAAAGAGGGCAATCGCACCGTCGAGTTTCCCGACTTCACCGCGGGTGCGTGGAAGGGGCGGAAGCCGATGTTTGCGCTCGGTGATTCGTACTAGAGCACGCTAGCGATTCAATTGACAGCCTACTGCCATAACGCTGTCAGTAGGGCGGGCGTATTCTCTTCGTGTGCAAGGTCGGGCGCGCAGTGAAGTGCTACATGAATGTCGTTGGCCTGTCGCTTATTGGAGAAAAGTTGGCGTTATCAAAAGGAATCGACGATGCAGTTTGAACAACAAATCCTCATTTCCGCACCCGTTGAAAAAATCTTCGCGCTCTACGCCAATGTGGCTGGCTGGTCATGTTGGGACCCGGACGTGAAATCATCGTCAATTAATGGTGCTTTTGCGTCTGGAGCAAATGGAACACTTGAGCCGACAAAAGGGCCAAAGGCGAAAATCGCTTTCATCGAGGTCATACCCTATCGCTCATTTACCGTGGAAAGTAAACTCCCTTGGTGCCTGATGCATTTTGAACATGAACTTTCTGCAAGTACGGGTAAAACAAAGGTCGTGCATCGAGTTGTTTTCAAGGGGCTTCTTTCCCCCCTGTTTGGTTTGCTGATTGGGTCTCAAATACGCAAGGGGCTACCAATTACCCTGCAAGGTCTGAAGGACGCTGCTGAAAGGTAAAGCCAAAATGGCCTCAAACTTGGTCCTTCAGCCGCCGGATGCTACTGGATCGCGTTGGTGCCTACGGTCTGAAGTAATATGTGCCACGCATGAGTCCCGCCGCCGGGTGATATTTCCGTATGCCGCGCCAAACGAAAACAAAAAAACTCCAGTCTGAGCTACAGATGATCCCTGGCGTTGGGCTATCGATTGCTGGTGATTTGCAGGGTATCGGGATTTCCCGCGTCGCACAGCTAAAGGGAAAATCACCGCAGGCGTTGTACGACAAGCTCTGCCAAACAACCGGTGTGGTGCATGATCGCTGTGTGCTGTACGTGTTCCGTTGCGCGGTGTATTACGCGTCGAACCCGCGTCACGATCCGGAGAAACTCAAGTGGTGGAACTGGAAAGATGCGCCGCGCTGATCGGCTGTTTGCGATCGTTCAGGCACTTCGCGGCCGACGGCTTACCACCGCGAAGCAGCTTGCTGATCGCTTGCAAGTTTCTGAACGGACGATTTATCGCGACATACAAGACCTGTCGTTGACTGGCGTGCCGATTGTTGGCGAAGCGGGTTTGGGCTACTCACTGAAAAAGGGGTTCGATGTTCCGCCGCTGATGTTTGAATACGACGAACTCGAAGCCTTGATCATCGGCGCACGCATGGTCGGTGCGTGGGGAGGTACTTCACTGGCGGATAGCGCCGAGCGGGCGATTGAGAAAATCGCCGCCGTGGTCCCCGCAAGCCGCCGCACCGCGTTGGAGATAACGCAGGTCTATGCGCCCAACTTCCACGTTGACCCGGTTGTTGGCGCACACTTTGAGCTACTCAGGCTTGCAGTACGCGAGCGGCGATTTTCCCGGATGGACTATCGTTCGATTGAAAACAAAGATACGTCGCGTTGTGTCCGCCCGCTGGCGCTGCACTTCTGGGGTGAGCGCTGGACACTCGCCGCGTGGTGCGAGATGCGAAAAGATTTTCGCGCCTTTAGGCTAGACCGCATGCGAAATCTTGCGGTGACGGACGACCACTTTGCGCTTGAGTCGGGCAAAACGTTCGCTGACTATCTGAGGAAGATGGAACGGGAGTCTCCGCGCATGACAACATAGCCAAGGCCTGCTTTGCTCGATATGGCTCGCGCACGTGTCATACAGGGTATTCGAGGCTTATGTGATACGTCATATTCAACCATCGCGCGCATCGCTAGCCCCCACGTAAACGCAGGGCTTAGTGGTGCCAAAACAGCACGCTGGAATTTCTCAAAGCGTTTGTTCGCTCATGGCGTCCTCAACGGGGTTCTCATCGACTCCGGCAGCTTGGGAATACGATGTTCAATTACCCGCGAAGGCTCGGCGCTGGCACTAGAGCAGTGCAAAGCTGAACCGCCGAGTGCCGCTCGGCCCAGAAATGAGCCATAGCCGGCGGTTAGTCAGGGTACGCGTACGGCAGCGCGCTCACCAGAAGGTGGTTCTCCTCCGTGCAGGCAATGTCCAAGAAAAGGCTGTTGCTCTTGATCGATTCCAGTTGGGCCACAACCAGCGACACCACTGTGCTCGCGGAGCATCGGGCGGACAGCGCTACGGTCCCGACGCTTTGATCCGGGAACTGCGGTGAATAGATCAGTGTGCCCGGTGCGAGGGCGATGGACGAACGATGCAACACTTTTGCCATACGTCGTTTGAGGATGCCGCGATATTGCGTACGCGCGACGATTTCTTGGCCCGGATAACAGCCCTTCTTAAAACTTACGCCACCCACTAGTTCGAAGTTTGCCATCTGTGGCACATAACTGTCTTGGGTATCGGGCACAACGTCGAGGATGCCTTCGTTGATGGCAGCGAGATCCCATTCGTTGGCCGTAAGCGGAGGACTTGTTTTGCTAAGTTCTCGCCAAACACCTTCGGCAGCAGCAGGCGAGGTGATCAGCGCGGTGCGTGACGGGCTTAGTCGCACTGAAATCGCCCGATCACTGTTTGTGACGCTACCAAGCGGGGGAATAACGCCTCCCAGGGTGTCATCTGCGGCATGGGTCGGATCGGCCTCCAATGCCGCCGGTACGCGTACCACACCAAGCCGCACGGTATAGGCGCTGGCGTCCTCCAGGGTTACCTTGGAGCGAAGGATAAACATACCGAGACGTTTCTGGATTGCGGGCTGCAACGATTTTTGCAACAGCATGTAGTAGGCATCCTCTGCCCGCCAAAGCCAAAAAGTTACCAGCAAACGGCCTTTCGGCGAACACCAACCGTTCAGCTGAGACTGACCAGGTTGCAGAGCGGCCACATCATTGGTGAATTGGGCGTGTAGGAACTTTCCGGCGTCTTCGCCGGTAACTTTTATAAGGCCATAGTGAGACAGGTCACATATGCCGGCAGACAGTGCCAGCCTGGACGCTGCGGAGTCGCTCGTAAACCCAACTACCCGTCCGTCCGAAAACTGTGCGCCCATGCGGATCAGTGCGTTAACCCAACTATCGCTCATGTCATTATTTGGTCTGGTTGCTTTAGACTGATTGTACCTTCACATCTTGCGAGTGACGCGCTTCTTGTCAGACGTGCCAAACATGAATCCAAGTGAATCTGCTGATATCCGGTGGGTATCCCTAAGTCCATCCAATGTTAACTTGGCGCTCACACTGATCGCGCCCATATGCGCGGTGGCACTGCTCTTTATTATTGATCTGCCGGCGTGGGGGCGGGCAGTAATCGCCCTGGCGGTGTTTGTGGTCACGTTGATAGACGTGTACTTTGTGAGGCAGAGTAATGCCCGCGCCATCGCAGCGCTCTCGTTGCAACGACGGGAAGCGGATGTCGCGGGTGACGCCGGTGCAACAGCTGGGATGCGCCCCGGCAAAATTGGGGAACAGCAACAAAAACTCGTCCTCCGCTTGCGGTATCGCTTTCCTGCCCGGGTCGGTGGTGTGACTGAGGTTGAGGCGCTCGTTCTACCGCGCTGCTACGTGTCGACCTATTTCACCAGCATCTCGTACTTAATGCCGGGGGATCCGGCTTGGCGGCGCTGGTTTCCGCGCGTTCTACCCATCTGGGCAGACGGTATCGACGCCGAAGAGTTTCGTCGTATTCGTGTGCTGCTTAAGTGGCGGTAGTAATTTCCACGCGTTTCATAATTGGGCATAGGCACTGGCCGTCTATAATTACTGCTGCCAAAGCCCTGCTACTCGCCGTCAATTTGTTGCGGTCGGCTCAGCTGTCAATATTTTTGCTCTTTACCCATGAACCTGAAGCCTGCCGCTACCAAAGAACCTGTCGAGGCACCGATCGTAATGCGCGGCCCAGTGGCTTTGTCCCCATTCCGGATAAACAAGCTGCTTGAACGCTTCCGCGCAGCCAATTTACCTGTTCCATCCATTGCTGCGCAGTATGTGCACTTTGTTTCGGTCGCTCGCGGCTTAACCGAGCGCGAGTCAGAGACTCTTAAGAGGTTGCTGACTTACGGCGAGCAGCCGACGCAAGCCGGGCCGACGTCAGTGACTGTTGTTCCGCGTGAAGGCACGGTCTCACCGTGGTCTTCAAAAGCGACCAACATCGCCCAGAACTGTGGGCTAGTTTGTATCAACCGCATCGAGCGCGGAGTTTCCTACACGATTGAGGGATTTTTGGAGCTTACGGCAGTGCAGCAAGCCGCAGCAGTGTCGTGTCTTTTTGATCCGATGACCGAGGTGGTGCGCCCGCCAGAGTTTGATGCTGCCGCGTTGTTCGTGACCCACAGTCCCCGGCAACTGAAGTCAATTGACATTCTTGCAGAAGGGTGCGACGGGCTCAAGCGCGCCAATGCCGAGATGGGGTTGGCGCTGTCGGGCGAGGAGATTGAATACCTTTATAACTACTTTGTGTGGATTGCGAGAAATCCGACCGATGTCGAACTCATGATGTTTGCCCAGGCCAATTCTGAGCACTGTCGGCACAAGATCTTCAATGCGCGCTGGACAATTGATGGCGTTGAGAAAAATCACAGTTTGTTTGCCATGATTCGAAATACGCATGCGGTGTCGCCAACGGGAACTGTTGTCGCTTACTCCGATAACTCTGCGGTGATGTCGGGTGCGTCCATTGAGCGCTTCTACCCCAAGGCTGATCGGCAGTACGGCTTCAGTGCGGAGGAGACCCACGTACTGATGAAGGTTGAAACGCACAATCATCCAACTGCAATTGCGCCGTGGCCAGGCGCGGCGACTGGTGCCGGCGGTGAAATTCGCGACGAGGGTGCAACCGGAATCGGCGCAAAACCCAAAGCCGGACTGACTGGCTTCTCGGTTTCGAACTTGCAAATACCGGGTTATACGCACGCCTGGGAAAGTGCTTATGGCAAACCGGTAAGAATTGCATCACCTTTGGCCATCATGATTGAAGGCCCGATTGGCAGTGCGGCTTTCAACAACGAATTTGGCCGTATAAACTTATGCGGCTACTTTCGAAGTTACGAGCAGCCCGCCTACGGCGTTGTGCGGGGCTACCATAAGCCGATCATGATCGCGGGGGGTTATGGCAACGTCTCAGGGCAACACACCGGCAAGAAATCACTAAAGCCCGGTGCTTTATTTGTGCAGCTAGGTGGGCCCGGTATGCGAATTGGGCTAGGCGGGGGTGCTGCCTCATCGGTGTCGTCTGGCACCAATACCGAAGCGCTCGATTTTGACTCTGTGCAGCGGGCCAATGCCGAAATGCAACGACGTTGCCAGGAGGTGATTGATGCATGCTGGCAAATGGGCGCGGCGAATCCGATTCTCTCCATTCATGACGTCGGCGCAGGAGGTATCTCGAATGCATTGCCTGAATTGGCGCATGCCGGCGGCGTAGGCGCACACATTGATTTGCGCGAGGTACCCTCACTGGAAGCGGGCATGAGTCCGCGCGAAATTTGGTCGAATGAATCGCAAGAACGTTACGTCATCGCGATCGGACCAGAATCGCTGGGCCAGTTTTCTGCAATTTGTGCACGCGAGCGCTGTCCTGTTGCCGTCGTCGGGCGGGCGACGGGTGATCAAATGCTTGTCGTCGAAGATCGCTTGTTTAACAATTTGCCGGTGGCGATGGAAATGGAGGTGCTGCTCGGAAAGCCGCCCAAGATGCTACGCGAGGCGCATACAGTGGGCCGCCGGGTCGCGTCATTCAGTACCGACGAGATTTTGTTGGAAGAGGCCGTCTATCGCGTTTTGCAGTTACCAACCGTGGCCGACAAGTCCTTTTTGATTACCATCGGAGACCGTTCGGTTGGTGGGTTGACCGCTCGTGATCAGTTTGTCGGGCGTTGGCAGGTGCCGGTCGCCGACTGTGCGGTTACCTTGATGGGTTTCAACACTGTTCGTGGCGAAGCGATGGCGATGGGAGAGAAAGCACCGATCGCACTCATCAATGCACCGGCATCAGGGCGGATGGCGGTTGGTGAGGCAATCACAAATATTGCCGCCGCAGACATAGATGATATTTCCGGTATCAAGCTATCCGCAAATTGGATGGCTGCCGCCGGTTTCCCTGGGGAAGATGCCAACCTCTTTGCAACCGTGGAAGCCGTAGGCATGGACTTATGCCCAAAGTTAGGGATCGGTATTCCAGTAGGCAAAGATTCACTGTCGATGCAAACTTCGTGGCAGGACGGCGATAGCACAAAACAGGTTGTGTCACCGGTCTCTCTGGTGATTTCAGCGTTTGCGACTGTTGCTGATGCGACTAAAACTCTGACACCAGCGCTTTCCGAGGCCGCGGATACCGAACTGATTTTGGTCGATTTGGGGGCTGGCAAGAACCGGCTCGGTGGCTCCGCACTTGCGCAAGTCTATTCAGCGCTCGGCGGTATTGCGCCTGACGTGGATAGTGCTGAGTATCTGAAAAAATTCTTCGCTGTCATTCGCAGACTTGCTCGCGCAGATTTGATACTCGCTTATCACGATCGATCCGACGGCGGACTGTTGATAACTGTGGCCGAGATGATGTTCGCCGCACGCCGCGGAGTAACCTTATACCTCGATGAGTTAACGTTCTCCGTGCGCGAGACGGATGTTGATGACTACGATTCAACGCCCGATACTCAACGGCTCGGGCTGAATGCGAGTGTGCTGAGCGCTCTGTTTGCCGAGGAGCTTGGTGCGGTGTTGCAGATTCGGCGCTCTGATCGACTTACCGTGATGGCGGCGTTTCGTGATGCGGGACTGGGTGCGTTCACCCATGTGGTTGGCCACCCAAATACATCAGATGAGTTGCGCGTTGTGCGCACTGCAAAACCATTGTTTGTCGCCAGTCGGACCAGCTTGCAAATGGCCTGGAGCAAAACCAGCCACATGATCCAAGCCATGCGAGACAATCCGGCAACCAGCGATGAAGAGTTCGCGCGGATTGAAGATCGTAAGGATACGGGGCTCTTTTCCCGACTAAGTTTCGACATCAGCGCCGGGTTTGATACGAACCTAGCGCGAAAGGCTTCGCTGCCGAAAGTCGCTATTCTTCGAGAACAGGGCGTGAACGGTCAGGTGGAGATGGCGCATGCATTCGTCAAAGCGGGATTCAATGCGGTTGACGTGCATATGAGCGACATCATCGAAGGGCGTGTATCACTCGCGGGGTTTCGCGGACTGGCGGCCTGTGGAGGGTTTTCTTATGGGGACGTGCTCGGCGCGGGAGAGGGGTGGGCTAAGTCGATTCTGTTCAATGACCGGGCGCGTCAAGAGTTTGCCCGGTTTTTCGCGCGCACTGACTCGTTTGCCATCGGGGTTTGCAACGGCTGCCAAATGATGTCCAACTTGGCGGAGATTATTCCGGGTTCGGACAACTGGCCGCACTTTGAGCGAAATCGGAGCGAACAATACGAATCGCGGACCGTGATGCTGGCGATTCGGGAGTCGCCTTCGATTTTTTTTGCTGGCATGGCGGGCTCGGTTATCCCCGTTCCTACCGCGCACGGCGAAGGTAGGGCGGTGTTTCGCGACCAGACGCATGCAGATGCGGCGCGCTGGACCTGCGCTGCCCACTTTGTTGATTACGATGGGGCTGCGACAGAAAAGTACCCGGCCAATCCAAATGGATCACCACACGGGATGACGGCATTTACGACGCCCGATGGGCGCTTCACGATCATGATGCCGCATCCTGAACGGGCCGCACTCGCGGCGAACTTGTCGTGGAGGCCGGATGACTGGCGCTTGGTGGATCCATCAGGCAACGCTCCAGCGCCAAGTCCTTGGATGCGTATGTTTGAAAACGCACGACGCTGGGTGGGCTGATTAGCCCTCGAACCTTGCCCCGTACGCAGAGGCATACTGTTCTTCGCCAAATTCAAAATGCGCGTCTGGGGACTCGCCGAGGTAGGTCGTCTCAACCGTTACTTTGGTATAACGATCCAGACGCTGCCAAATTGCATAAGTCAGTTCACGCGCCACTGCCCCAGGACTTTGGTCGGCGCGAATCTCGTGTTCAGCGACGAGCGTTAAAATCAGCGCGTCGCCCGACAGGCTATCGATCGCGATACTCTCGACTTCTTCAGGCTTGGTCCACACTGCGGTGTAGGCCGCCACTACCCGGGGGACTTCTCGTGGTAGCAGTCGCGAAATTGACGCCTCCAGCCGGTAGTAGTTGCCAGCCTTGGCGAATTGGACGCGGATCGGAGCAAGTGGTTGGTTCATGCCGCTAAGTTACTTGAGTCGATCGGCCATTGCAATACTAGCCTGAACATTTCGTGGGGCGTGTTCAAAAGCGGTTAAGTGGGCGAGCGATTTTTCTCCTCACTGACTAAAGCACAGCGGGCCATGTTTGCCAAATGCGTGCGGGACTAGGGCGCTTGTTTGACCAACACGACGCCGTCAAATCGCCGGAGAGAGAACGTGCAGCCCGCATCCACGGCAAAAGAGGAACAAGCTCAATTGGTTTGCCAATTGTTCAGAGTCAACGTCCTTCGAAGCAGCCGGTGCCCGATGAAGTATTCAGGCTAGGCAAGTTTGCGACACTGGTTCACTTTATGCTTGCGGAACTTACTTCGCGAAGTTGGGCGCTGTTGCCTCGCGCTTCGACTTGGAAATCTAGGGTGCGCAGGTCACCGCAGAGTGAAGTTAGGCGGCATGCAATAAAAAAAGGCAGCCCTAGGCTGCCTTTTCGATTGAGCGAGAGCAATTTACTTCTCTTCGATTTTTGCCTTGGAACGCAGATCCTGCACCAGCCGTGCGATCATTTCTTGCTGCGCACGCTGACGGAAATTTTCCTTGACGTCTTCGAACTTTGGCGGCTTGTTATCCCGCGAGTCATCCAGACGTATGACGTGCCAGCCAAATTGCGTTTTGATCGCGTTGGGTGTGGTCTGCCCCTTCTGCAGTACGCGTAACGCGTTGCCAAACTCGGGTACATAACGCCCGGCGGGACCCCAATCTAGGTCGCCGCCGTTGTCTTTGGACCCCGTGTCTTTAGACTTGTCCTTTGCCAGCTTCTCAAACGACTCTCCCCGACCGAGCTGCGCAATGATTGTTTTGGCTTCGTCTTCTGTGTCAACAAGGATGTGGCGCGCCTTGTATTCTTTATCGCCCATTTGCGACAGGAAGCCGTCATACATAGACTTCAATTGTGCGTCAGTAACCGGATTGGCTTTTGAGTAGTCTTCAAAGTAGGCGCGGATCAACACCGTCTGTGCGGCAATACGCATCTGTGCGGCGACCGCCGGATCCTTGTCTAGGCCGCGCTTGGCACCAGCCTGCGCGAGCACTTCGCGGTTGATAAGTTCATCACGAATGGCGGCGTTCATTTCCGGCGACGCTGCTTGGCCGGACGCTTCACGTTCGCGATTCATTGCATCAAAAAATGCCTGCGGAATGATCACGCCATTTACGCTGACCTTGCCTTCGACTTTTGGCGCAGCAGCTGCCTTCGCAGCTGGCTTCTCCGCTTTGGTTTGCGCTAAGGCACTGCCGGTAAGTGCCGGTACCGAAAGGGCCAGAGCGATCGCAACAGCGACTGTTTTCTTTGTTGGTAGCATTGCTTCTTCCTTCTTGTGAGTGGTACAAAAAATATTCCGAATCAGGCTGCTCGCGCATCGATCTTCAGGGCATGAATACGCGTTTTCATCAAATCGTCCAACAGGCTATAAATGATGCGGTGTCGCGCGACCGGAGTTTTGCCAACGAACTGCGATGAAACAATCTGGATAGCGAAATGTGTGCCGTCCCGCGCGCCCGTTTTGGCGGCGTGGTCAATTGCTCCTTGATGACCGGCATGTGCGGCAGAATCATCCGCCACCATTAATTGAGAGGGTTGGAGAATGCTGAGTCTGGCTATGATGTCTTCGCGCGTGGTTACCATTGTCAGGCAGGCAAGGTCTTTTTAAATGGTTTTACGGTAACGTGCGAAAACACGTTTGCCAAGCAGTAAGGGTCTTCAGCTGCCCACGCAATGGCCGCCTCACGAGTCGCAAAGTCGGCGACGATCAAAGAGCCGGTGAAGCCGGCGCTTCCCGGATCTTCGCTGTCGATCGCTGGGTGTGGGCCAGCCAGCAGAAGTCTTCCCTCGGCCTGCAGTTCCTTTAGTCTGGCAACGTGTGCGGGGCGGTTAGCAAGCCTGCGCTCAAGTGCGCCGGGTAACTCTTCACAGATGAGCGCATACAGCATCAGATTTTGCCTTGTGCATTGACGTTGGGGTCGGCTACCGTCGGCGGTGCCGCTGCCGTCGACCCGTCCTCCGGCAGGTAGGGCATCAGCCAGAAAATTTGAAGCACAATGAAAACAAAAAACAATCCCATATCGCCAAAAGTTTTGAACAGTACCCACGTATCAGTCGACGTGTAGTAGGCAAACCATATGTTGAGAATGGCGATAAACAACAAAAACGTGATCCAAGTAATCGATAGTTTGCGCCAGACGGGGTCGGGTGCCGTGATGGTGTTATTGAAAATGAACGCAACGGGATTTTTCTTAAACCAGAACTGAGCGATGCCTATTGCAGCGGCCATCGCCGTGAAGAGCACGGTGGGTTTCCATTTAATGAAAATCTCATTCTTAAAGGCAACCGTTGCGCCGCCGGCAACAACAATGATCGCCAAGCCGAGCCACATCATGGGCTCCACCTTCTTCTTTGCTAACTTGAGATAGCCAACTTGCGCAAGGGAAGCCGCGATCGCCACCAACGTCGCTGTGTAGATGCCAAAGACTTTGTAGGCGACAAAGAACAGGATGACCGGAAAAAAATCAAACAAAAATTTCATTAATCGCGATGCAATCAAGTGTTAATGATAGGGGCATTTACCCGTGACGCGCGGCACAAGTGCAAGCGGGAATTATCTCACGATTGACGATTTGCTTGGTGGTAGAGGGTTAATGAGTCGGTGCCCACTGCCGACACTGGTCGGCGATTGCCGCCCGCAAGTCAGCCGGAAAATTGGGGCTGTTTGCTGTCGCCAGCGCATCCGTGTAGAAGTGGTATCTTTCTTCGGGCAGTGAATCATTGAATTTTGCGAACGCGAAATTCACCAGCTCGAGGTCGCCTGTCCGGATCGCCGTGATGGCGAAATTAACATTTAGCAAACGCCACGGTCGATCAGGGTTGGAGCGTTCCAAATCGCTTGATAGCTGAGCCGCGACATGGTTAATTGCGCCCTGCATCATCGCGTAGACGGCGACAGTCTCTTGCGTACTGGTGGCGGAATTTGCTCTCCTCGCCAGCGCGTTTACCACCGGTTCGCAGTTTGAAATTGTCACGTCGTGGCGCATTGCCCAAAGCAGCAGATTCAACGTGATTCCGTCAAGATCCACGATCAAACTTGCATCTGGCGCGCGGCTCACCGCACCCTCCAGTTCTGCAATCGCCAGAAATCCGGCGTTGGTGACGGAATCGATATCGGCCAGTGGTAGCACGCCATCCGACCCGTAGGCGACGTCCAATCGCTGGATTAGTTCGAGCAATTCACCGATGGACTTCAATGATTGCTGTTGGCGTGGGTGCAGCAGCCCGATGGTGCCTAAAGATAGCCGCGAAAAACGCTCAGCTGCCGTGCGGTGGGACGATGCGGCATCGGCAGGGTCGATTGCGGCCCCTTGCAGGGCAAGTCGTATCGGTTTGAATTCAGTCATAAAATATTCTCCTTGGAGCCAGATTACGAGATTCGGTTCCGCTGCTGCGACCCCGGCACCCTGATGCCCACATTCGTATTACTCGAAAGACGCATTTGAAACCGCTGAGCGAACTAAATTTTGATCTTCACAATCATACAAGCGCCTCTGACGGGCTGCTATCAGCCGATGAACTTGTGCATTTGGCCTGTCGCAATGGTTGTGACGCATTGTCCATTACCGATCATGATACGGTGGCAAACATTGCCGCCGCCCAAAAGAGCGCGGCAGCTGTCGGGCTCCGGTTTATCAGTGGCGTGGAAATTTCGGTGTCGTGGATGGCGGCCGGAGACATCGACCGTCCGTTGACCACGATCCACATCGTTGGGCTGAATATCGACGTCAACAACAAGATCCTATTGGCGGGGCTGCAAAGCGTTCGGAGCGGTCGCATACGACGCGGCCAGGAGATCGCCAAGCAACTCGTCGACGCAGGTCAGCCCGATATTTTTGACGATGCGTACGCTTTTGCTGAGAACAAGGAAATGCTCGGCCGAACACATTTTGCACGCGCCTTGGTCGCACGCGGCATCGTGCCGGACATCGGCGCTGCGTTCAAACGTTTTTTGACCCAGGGAAACCCTGGTTACATCCCACACCGGTGGGCAAGTCTGGCGGATGCTGTGAGCTGGATTCGCGCAGCTGGTGGCGTGGCCGTGATTGCGCATCCAGCTCGCTACAAACTCTCCAGTACCGAATTTGATGCGTTGTTTGATGAGTTCAAAGTGCTCGGTGGACAAGGTGTGGAAGTCGTGACTGGCAGCCACGCGCCCAATGAATATGCCGCAGCCGGCGCACGCTGCAAGGCTTTCGGACTGTTAGCCTCGCGCGGTGCCGATTTTCATGGTCAGCTTGAAACGCCGGTCGAACCCGGAAAAATGGCGCTGTTGAGTGAAGTGGATCGTGATTTGGTTCCTGTGTGGCAGCTCTTTCGTTGACTCGCTCAAGCATGCCACATGCGCAGCCGGTCCCGCGCGCTGTCAACTCCGCGAGGTTCCAGACATGAGTCAATTTTTTATTTTGCATCCGACACACCCCGAGATGCGCCTGATCAAGCGGGCGGTGGAGATCGTTAGGCAAGGCGGATTGATTGCCTATCCGACTGATTCCTGCTACGCGCTGGGCTGCCATATCGGCGACAAAGCTGCGATGGAGCGGATTCGAAGAATTCGTGGAGTTGATGAGCGCCATCAGCTCACGCTGATATGCCGGGATCTGTCTGAGATTGGCACATTTGCGAAGCTCGACAACTCGCAATACCGCCTGTTGAAGTCGCACACGCCGGGAGCCTATACATTCATTTTAAAAGCGACACGCGAGTTGCCGAGAAGGCTTGCACACCCCAAGCGGGCGACCATTGGGGTTCGCGTCCCCGATCACGTCGTCGCCAGCGCGTTGCTGGCGGAGTTGGGCGAACCGATTCTTTCGTCAACCTTAATACTGCCGGAGGCACTGGAGCCGCTCAACGACGCGGAAGCGATCCGCGATGCGCTTGAACATCAACTCGATGTCATACTTGATGGCGGCGCGTGCGGGATCGAGCCCACTAGTATCATCGATCTCTCTCAGGACGCGCCCGCATTGGTTCGACGCGGCAAAGGCGATGTATCCGTGTTCGGTTTTGACGTGTGACGATGGGGGCGTAATGTTGGTGCTGTGTTGTTCGTTGTGAGCGAAAAATGGAAATCGAGACCATCCAGAAGATTACTGTGTATGCCATACCGCTCATCTTTGCCATCACCTTGCATGAAGCTGCGCACGCGTTTGCGGCTCGCTATTTTGGCGATTCGACCGCGTACCTGCTCGGCAGGATGACACTGAACCCCATCAAGCACATTGATCCAGTTTGGACCATCGTCGTTCCCCTTGTTACGCTGCTAATCTCCCCTTTTGTGTTTGGCGCGGCCAAGCCCGTTCCGGTTAATTTTGGCGCTTTGCGAAGACCGAAACAGGACATGATTTGGGTCGCCGCCGCCGGTCCTGCGGCCAACCTATTGATGATGTTGTTATGGGCGCTAGTAGGCAAACTTGCGCTGCTCTTTGCCGCATCGGGGCCAGCCCTGTTTGTTATCCTAGTGGCGAAGGCGGGCATCTTCGTGAATGCTATTTTGATGGTGTTTAACCTGTTTCCGCTCTTGCCCCTCGACGGCGGACGCATCCTTGCCGGGCTTCTGCCGGGGCGGGCATCGTATGTATTTGCGAAATCCGAGCCCTATGGCATGTTTATTCTTGTCGCCCTGATTCTGACGGGGGTGATCGGCACGTTTCTCTGGCCTCTGGTTGATTTCGCCATGAACACGGTATACTCTTTACTTAACCTTAGGTGAAGTCTGGCGCGAGTAGCCGTAGATTGTGTTACCCCGACAGCAGTTCCGCCTCCCGGCGTTGAGACACTGGATTGCATATTCACCCTTAGTGTCCGATAAAGAGATCAGATAATTCGTAGCGTTGCGCGGGCGTGGTCTGCGATCGCGTGAGTTTTTTGCAGAAAAGTTTCTAACCTTTAAGTTCCATCCTTCGCGTCGCGCGCAACCGTAAGACAGTCGAGAAAATGCGCCGCTCCGGTGGTTCAGTGTCCCATTATTTCCGTCGATAACTAGGCCTACATGCCCGACTATGTTTCCTGACCGCGTTCTCTCCGGTATGCGCCCGACTGGGCCGCTTCACTTGGGCCACTACCATGGTGCCTTGAAGAACTGGGCAAAACTGCAAAACGAGTTCCCATGTTTCTTTTTTGTCGCCGATTGGCATGCGCTGACTACCCACTACGAGTCCCCCGACGTTATCGAGCATTACACGGTGGACACAGTGATCGACTGGATTGCGTCGGGTATCGACCCATCGCAGGCGACCATGTTTGTTCAGTCGCGGGTGCCGCAGCACGCAGAGCTGACTTTGCTGTTGTCGTTTTTTACGCCTATTTCATGGCTGGAGCGCGTGCCGACCTATAAGGACCAAGTTGAAAAGCAAGGTCAATTGGGCCGCGACCTCACGACGTACGGATTCCTCGGTTATCCGCTGATGCAGGCAGCTGACATCCTTATCTATCGCGCCAACCAAGTGCCGGTCGGCGAGGATCAGGTATCGCACATTGAACTGACCCGTGAAGTTGCCCGTCGATTCAACCACCTGTTCGGTCGCGAGAAGGGGTTTGAAGAAAAGGCCGAGGCAGCAGTCAAGAAACTTGGATCGAGGAAGGCCAAGTTGTACTCGTCGCTGCGTACGCAGTATCAGCAAGAGGGCAACCAACGGGCACTCGATGAGGCGCGAGAACTGCTCGCCGATGTTCAAAACCTGTCGATGGGAGACCGCGAACGCCTGTTCGGCTACCTTGAAGGCGGCGGCAAAGTTATCTTGCCCGAACCCAATGCCTTGCTGACGCCGGTTTCCAGAATGGTCGGTCTTGATGGGCAGAAAATGTCCAAAAGTTATGCCAATACCATCGATATTCGTGACGACGAAAAGGCGGTGGCGGAGAAGGTGAGAAAGATGCCGACAGATCCCGCCCGCGTTCGGCGCACTGACCCGGGCGACCCCGAAAAGTGCCCGGTTTGGCAGCTACATCAGGTGTACTCTGCGGAGGACACCAAACACTGGGTCATTCAAGGATGCAAGAGCGCGGCCTTCGGTTGCCTCGAGTGCAAGCAGCCGGTCATTGAGGGAATTTGCGACGAGTTACGGCCCATGCGCGAGCGCGCAGCGCCGTTCGAGGACGATCCGACGCTGATCAAGAATATCATTGCAGATGGCTGTGAAAAGGCACGAGATGTAGCGGAAGAAACCATGCGTGACGTTCGAGAAGCGATGGGCTTGGACTACAAGTGAACAGCATGACGGCGGCCATAAAGACGATTCATACTCGGGCCTGCACGCCTCTGGGGGAGCATGAGTTATGAGTATTGAACTCGTTGTCGATAACGACAAATCCGCCGACCAGCAGGGTAGTCTGGCAATGGAGTTGCCAATCGCCCGTATTCGCGGCGAATTAGTGACGCACTTGCCGACGGATTTGTTTATCCCGCCGGATGCGCTATCGGTAGTCCTTGAACAGTTTGAAGGGCCGCTTGATCTGTTGCTTTACCTGATTCGAAAGCACTCGCTCGATATTCTCGACATTCCAATGGCGGAATTGACGCGGCAGTACATGGTGTACGTTGAAGCCATGCGCGATGGCCAACTGGAGCTAGCTGCGGAGTATTTGCTGATGGCCGCGTTGCTCATCGAGATCAAATCGCGCATGTTGCTTCCGCGACCGCCGCGCGAGGGTGAAGCCGAGGCCGAAGACCCGCGTGCTGAGCTGGTGAGGCGTTTGCTCGAATACGAGCAGATGAAAGCGGCGGCACTAGCCATTGAAACGATGCCGCGCCGAGGACGCGATTTTTCGCTGGTGGATGTGTTGGTCGAACAAAGCTTGGTCAAACGCGTGCCTACTGTGTTGGCGGCGGATCTGACCGACGCATGGCGGGCAATTCTGGCGCGTGCGCGACAGACGCAAAAACATCGTGTCTCACGTGAGGAGTTATCAGTACGGTCACATATGAGTCGAATTCTTCGTCGGCTGGGCGGTGATGGTGGCGCGCGGGACTTTGTCCGCTTTGACGATTTGTTTCGAGCCGAGGATGGTGTTTCGGTTGTGGTTGTCAGTTTTCTCGCGATTCTCGAGCTGGCCCGCGAGTCGCTGATTGAAATCACTCAGACCGCTCCGTTGGAGGCAATCTACGTCAAATTACGTTTGGCCGAAATGCCACCATTGGAACCAACTTAGGTCGTCATTGAAGGCACGGCAATAGCAATAAATTATGGAAGCATCACCAATGACTCAAACGGAACACACAAGCAACGCGATTAGCAGCTCGCCCGATCTAGAGCTATCGAATGATGCGATCACGCCCGCACACGTGGGTCAGCCGGTAGACGCTGTTGAGATCGCACCAAGCAATGACGCAGGAGAGTTTGGCGGGGCGGTTGATACTTCGCTAAAGGATCTGATGGATACTGGCGAGGTCAAGCGTGCATTAGAGGCAGCGTTGCTCGCGGCATCTGAGCCGATGGGATTGAATGAACTTCGGCGCTTGTTTGAAGGGCAACTTGGACCAGAGGTTATCCGTAATCTACTCGACGAGCTGCGCACCGAGTGGGACGATCGCAGTATTGAACTCGCGGTTGTTGCTAGTGGATACCGATTTCGCGTTAAGCCAGTGTACCAAAAATATCTCGACAGATTGTCGAGCGACAAGCCGCTCAAGTATTCACGTGCGGTGATGGAGACGCTTGCCATCATCGCCTATCGGCAGCCAGTTACGCGGGGCGATATTGAGGATATTCGCGGTGTTGCCGTCAGCCCACACATCTTGAAGACGCTGGAGGATCGAGGCTGGATCGACGAAATTGGTAATCGCGATACGGTCGGTCGACCAGCCCTGTTTGCCACTACCAAGCACTTCCTCGATGATCTAAATCTGCGCTCACTGGAGGAGTTGCCACCGTTGCATGAGTTGCAGGCGACGCTAGATATGACCCAGACTGGTGTCGCGCTGTCGGCTGGTGAGTCGCCGTTTCCCCCGCTGCCAGGCGTGCAAAGCGCGCGTGATTTTTTGGAAGCACCGGTTATTGAATCAGGCGACGCTACAGATATCGATGTTGAGCAGGACGGTAGTATTGATGAGATTCAATCCCAAGGCGTAATCGAACCCAATCCGGAGAGTCGGCCATGACAAAGCGCGTGGTAGTACGCGTGGCGGCGCGTGGATACGTCGACGGACGCTACATCGGAGAAGAAAAGGAAGTCATTGAAGCCATCGATCCCTCAGGGCGCGGTAAACGCAAGCGTGGCAAAGCCGTTGGCAAGCGGGGCGCTACGGCAGACAACCGAGGCAACCGGATCGTCGGCAAAGGACCGCGTGGCGGCGGTGCGGGTGGTAACAGGCGCGGCACTGCGGCAGATGGACGCGGCAACCGGCCCCGCAGCGAAGCCGGACAAAGCCGCGACCCGCGTGGAGGCCGTGGGACACCGCGCGCAGCGACCAGCGGGTTACCAGCAGGAATATTGGACGGAAACACAATCGGCCCACTGGTATCTGGCGCACCAGCCGGCGGACGTGGTCGTGATCGCAATGCACGCGGACGCGGCAAGCCGCGTGGTGCCGCGGGTGGACCGCCAGACTTGCTGGGTAGCGGCGCGGGAATGCTGAACGTTGCGGGGGATGGTCGGCCGCCACGTGCACGCAAGAGTCGGGGCGGAAAGAAGACACCGTTTCGCGCACCGCAAGGCGGCAGTCAGGGCCACAATTTGCAAGGGCCGCGCGCGTTGATTTCTGAGGTTGCGCAGACGCGGCGTTGGGGGGACGAATCTAAATCCGGTCAGTTTGCCGAGGCGCTTTCCAAAGAATCGAATGTTAAGCGTGAGCGGTTGCACAAGGTGCTTGCGCAGTCCGGACACGGCTCGCGACGTGACATGGAGATCATGATCGCATCTGGTCGGGTAATGGTGAACGGAATTGTCGCAACGACCGGAATGACTGTCTCGCCGGCCGATGCCGTGATGGTCGACCATCGTCTCGTCAAACTAAAGTTCAGCGAGGAATTGCCCCGTGTTCTGCTCTATCATAAGCCCGAGGGAGAGATTGTCACCACCGATGACCCGGGCAACCGGATAACGGTATTCGATAACCTGCCGCCCGTCGAGAACGGCAAGTGGATGTCCGTTGGTCGGCTGGACATCAACACATCCGGGCTATTGATTTTCACTACTAGCGGTGAGCTCGCAAATCGATTAATGCACCCGCGCTATGAAGTTGAACGCGAATACGCGGTGCGCGTTCTGGGCGAGTTGACCGAAGAGCAGACTGAGCAGCTACTTTCAGGCGTGTCGATTGCCGTTGAACCTGATGACCTCGACGGCGACGAAGAGGAGATCGTGGATGATCGACCAGCCAAGTTTGACAGCATCGAAAAGCGCGGTGGGGAGGGCGTTAATCAGTGGTACCACGTGGTCCTGCGTGAAGGACGCAATCGCGAGGTTCGCAAAATGTTTGAAGCGGTCGGCCTGACTGTTTCCCGGTTGATTCGTGTACGTTTTGGCAAGATCGGGCTACCTCCGCGTTTAACCCGCGGTCGCATGATGGAACTCGACCCTTCCCAGGCGCGTGCGGTGTTGCGCTGGGTGGGTATGGAAGCTGAAGGTCCAATCGGACAATTGCCGAGTAACGGGCCAGCCCGGACTGTGCACGTCTCACGGCGCGAGCGTGAGGGTGGCAACGAAGCCTCGTTGAATGCGGATGCGCAACTGGGCGCTGTAGTCGAGGTGCCAGCGGATGAGAGCGGGATGGAGCCAATAGCCGACGGACGTGGTCGGCGTGGGCGTGGGCGGCGTGCACGTGGTTCACGTGACCCGGCGTTGGCAAGGAGTTCTTTGCCCCAAACGTTGGATGCGCAGATGTTGGATAGTCAGCCTGCGGATGTGGGTGTTGCGTCGCCTTCTTCGGCTGATTCGCGGCCGTTAGCGCCGCGTGAGGGGCGGCGCGGGCGTGGCAGGAAGATGCGCCGTTCAGGGCGCGAGCGCGGACTGATGCAGCAAGGTGGGGGGGGAGGCGCGTACAACGCTGATGACCAAGACAATATTGGAAACGCGCTGCCGAGTGTGCCGAGGCAGCCGGTCCATGGCGATATCGATGATTCGATTGGCAATCGACTCGCGCCTGTGCAGCCCGAGGCAATTCACCGCTCGGCCAATCTTCGGGCAGAGTTGCCTGGGCAACGACAAGGCGAGCCGCGAGGCGGGGGGCGGCGCCGATCTCGTCGGCGTAAAGGTAACCTCGGGGGCGGCCCGAGAGGGGGCCGCTCAGGTGGCGGAGGCGGACAGAGCAGTGGCGGTGGTCCCGACACTACGCTTTAACGCTTCGCCACTACTGCGCAGCCACCAGTGTTTCACGGTCGACGATAAACACAACTTCGTCGCTGACACTCGTTTCAGCCCACACCAGTGGCAGGTTGGGGAACGCGCGTTCCACGCCTTCGCGATTGAAGCCCACCTCGACGACCAGCAAACCCTTGGCGTATAGATGTTTGGTGGCGTTTGCGATGAGTGCGCGAACATGGTCCAGACCATCTTCACCCGAAGCCAGCGCCATCTCCGGCTCGCGACGATACTCCTCGGGAAGTTTGCTCATCGACTCGGCGGATACATATGGCGGGTTGCTGATGATGATGTCGTAGTGTTTAGCACCGAGCGACTCGTACATATCCGAGGCAACAAGATTGATGCGGTCGTCGAGTCCGTAGTCGCGAATATTCTTCTTTGCAACTTCGAGTGCGTCGTATGAGGCGTCAACTGCATCCACCGTTGCATGAGGAAACGAGAGCGCCGCAAGGATGGCCAAACAGCCGGAGCCGGTGCATAGATCGAGCACCCGTCCCACACCGCGCGGATTCTCCACCCAAGGAGCCAGATCTTCGCGCAACAACTCAGCAATGAAGGAGCGTGGAACGATCACACGTTTGTCTACGTAGAACTTGTAATCCCCCAGCCAGGCTTGCTGGGTCAAATAGGCAGCGGGAATACGCTCGCGCACGCGTCGCTCGATGATGCCGAGCACTGCGTCGCGCTCAGCCCCTGTCAGTCGTGCATCGAGAAAGGGCTCTAGGTGGTCTAGCGGAAGGTGGAGTGAGTGTAAAACCAAGTACACGGCTTCATCATAGGCGTTCGACGAGCCGTGCCCGAAGAATAACTTTTGCTCAACAAACTGGCTGACGGCAAATCGCACCAGGTCCCGCACGGTGTTTAGCTCGCGCCGCGCCGCATCGTAAATTCCGGTGTCGCCGGCGGTTGACGGCTGCTCCGTTGCCGGTGCGCTTGCCCGGCTGGTGATGGCTGCGTCGATTGCTGAACGTGAGTTGGACGGCAACATTTATGCTCCGCGACGTGAAGGCTAAGGGCAAGGCGAACTGGTGCTAATGTCACGCACCTTGCATTTTGCTGTTAGTGGTAGTGTCTCCGGGGCCCAATGGCTTACCATCACGCTTGGCCATGGTTGGACCGACGCGGGCTTCTATATAGGATTTTAAATCGCCGCGTAAACCGAGCAAAAAAAGCACTTCCACCAACACGAATAGTGGGCCGATCAAGAGGCCAACGATGTCGTCGACAAAAGCTGGTTTGATGCCTTCATATTTGTGGCCGAGGAACTGAATGGCCCAGCCGAGCGCAAACAGGCCGACCGCGATGCCGAGCCCCGCAGCTCCGCCGGTGTTGAACGAGATCAGTGAAGCAATCGCTCCACACAAGGCAAGGAAACCGAACATCAGAAAGCCGAGTGGACGGTCGAGCGCCAGATAGTAAATTGTTGCCAAGATAATGCCGACCCAGCCAAGATGGACCGGTCCGATGACAACTTGCGTCAACGCCAGCACCACCGAAAGAACGATGATCGGCACACCGACAAAGTGGGTGGCGATATTGCGGCGATCGCGATGGTATGCCGCATATTGGGTAAGGACTTGGTTTGCGGTTCTCATGCTGGAGGAGTCGGGTGACGCGTTGTGGCACCGACGAAAGGACAGGGCCATCAGTTTAGCAGGCTTGCATTGATGTGAGAATTTACGCAGACACCAAAGCCTTTATTTGACGGGTGCTTTCGTGGCATTCTGTCTGAAGACGCCCGTCAAATAAGGTTCCTCATTTTCTTGTCACAAGCGCGACACCTAGCGCCGAGACGACTAAGCCGCAAATGGCCCATCCACTCAAGGCTTCATCAAATAGCAGGTAGGCCATTATCGCCGTGACCGAGGGCGTGAGGAAGAACAGGCTGGCCACGCGTGCAGTCGCACCATGCCGGATCATCACGTAAAGCAGCGAGATGGCACCGATTGAAAGCACCAGCGCCAGCCAACCAAGCGCGAAGACAAACTGCGGTGCCCAATAGATGGTGCGGGTCTCAAATGCTGCTGCACAGCCAAACAAAACCACGCCGGTAGCGGAGAACTGAATGGCCCCCCCGGTCCGCAAGTCCATGCCTGAACAAAAGCGCTTCTGGTAAACCGTTCCGGCTGTAATACCGAGAAGTGCGACCGCCGCACAGAGCAGCGCAGGCACACCCACTTCACCACGCGCCAATGTCGGGCTGACGGCCGTCACCACGCCCAAGCATCCTAGCAGCATACCTAACCAATGGATCGGTCTGAGTCGTTCGCTGAGGATCACAGACGCCACGACCCCTGTCAGTATTGGCTGCAGGCCAGCGATCAGCGCCGTGAAGGCGAGTGGCAATTTCAGCGAGATGGCATAGACAACGCCGGACAAATACGTCGCATGTACAAGTAGCCCGGCGACGACAGCGTGGAAAACTTCTGTACGGCTTCGCGGCCAAGGCGCGCGGAAGACCGCTGTGGCAGCCAACAAAATGACCACAACGATGGCCATACGTACCGCCATGAAGGTGAAGGGCTCTGCGTACGGGGTGCCCAACCGCATGCCGATAAAACCCGTACTCCAGAGGATGACAAAACTGGCTGGTGCAAACGCCAGCCAGTCAGGGGCAGCGGGCGGAGGGGTGTGGTTTTCGACTGTGTTTCTAGACGCCGCGCTGATAGGCCGCATGGATTTTGCTTGAAGGTTCATCCGTGCGATTATCCCATCCGTATGATTGAGACTGCTTTTAATGGCTTCACTCGGTTTGATATCGACGTCAATGGCGTGCGTATTCACGGCGTGCGCAGTGCGGCTACGCTAGCGTCGCGGGCTCGACCGCCGCTTTTGCTCTTGCACGGCTATCCACAATCTCATCTCATCTGGCACAAGGTGGCGGGGACGCTGGCGGAGCGCTACACCGTTATCGCGACGGATTTGCGCGGTTATGGCGAGAGCAGCAAACCTGCTGGGCTGCCGGATCATGGGAATTACAGCAAGCGTGAAATGGCGCACGACCAAGTGGGATTAATGCATGCGCTGGGCTTTTCGTCATTTTTTGTGTGCGGCCATGATCGTGGTGCGCGCGTGGCGCACCGGATGGCACTCGATCACCCTAATGTGGTCAAAAAACTCGTGGTGCTCGATATCTCTCCCACACTGACGATGTACGAAGAAACCAGCATGGACTTCGCGCTGGGTTACTGGTGGTGGTTCTTTTTGGTACAGCCTGCGCCGTTTCCCGAAACGTTGATTAACGCTTCGCCAGAGGCCTACCTTGCCAAGAAGCTCACGAGTGGATCGGCCGGCCGAACCCCTTTTACCGACGAAACTTATGCGGCGTACCTGAGTTATATGCGTGACCCAGGCACCGTACACAGCATGTGTGAGGATTACCGCGCGGCCGCCAGCATCGATTTGGTGCATGATCGTGCCGACCGCGAGGCGGGTAAGAAAATTGTTTGTCCGTTACATGTGTTGTGGGGTGAACGCGGTATTGTGCATCGCTGTTTTGCACCGCTGCAAGACTGGCGCAAGTTTGCCACGACAGTATCTGGGCAGTCGGTCGCATCTGGGCACTATATCCCTGAGGAGATTCCCCAAATTTTGATAAGCGAGCTGATAACCTTCCTTGGCTGATGTGTCGAAGTTTGTGCGGCGCTGCCATCCGTGCCACCGCTGATATCGACAGGTGTTAGCGCGACAGTCAGCGCAACATTACCGGCGTATGTAACCGCGCTGAATAGGGTTACAATCGTAACTGCTGCGGAGCTGCGCAGCCGACAAAAAATACGCCGCGAGCCATGCGGCCTCAGCGAGGAGCAACCATGCAGTTACGCAACCCGAAAGACTTTTGGTCAGGCGTGATGTTTGCCGTTATTGGTTTTGCCTTTGCCATTATCGTCAAGTTGTACGAATACCCAATGGGTACGGCAAGTCGAATGGGTCCTGGATATTTCCCGTTTGTCTTGGGCAACACGCTCGGCGTACTTGGTCTGGTGATTTTGCTTAAGTCGTTGTTGACGCGCGGTGAACGTGTCAGCGCTCTTGCCTGGCGCCCGATCGTGTGGATTCTTGGCGCCGTAGTGGTGTTCGGCCTGACCGTCAAATTGATCGGTCTCGCGTTAGCCATCATCGTATTGGTACTCATTTCTGCGTTCGGCGGGCACGAGTTCAAACTCAGAGAACAATTGATTGCAGGCGTGGTTTTGTCCATCGGTTCTATCGCGGTGTTTGTTTACGGGTTGAAGTTACCGTTTCCTATCTGGCCTTCATTCTTCGGCTAAGGAGAGAATCGAAATGGAAGCATTACTCTCTAACCTGGCGCTCGGCTTCAGTGTTGCGTTTACCCCTGAAGCGCTGCTCTACTGCCTGATCGGTTGTTTGTTGGGAACGCTCATCGGTGTGTTGCCCGGCATCGGCCCGGTGGCCACGATTGCTATGTTACTGCCCGCTACGTTTACCTTAGCGCCCGAGCTCTCGTTGATCATGCTCGCGGGAATCTACTACGGTGCCCAATACGGTGGTTCGACTACCGCAATCTTGGTGAACATACCGGGCGAGTCATCGAGTGTGGTGACGGCATTAGATGGTTACCAAATGGCGCGCCGAGGCAAAGCTGGTACCGCGCTTGGTATTGCCGCGTTGGGGTCGTTCTTCGCAGGATGCGTCGCGACGCTGCTGCTTGCTGCTGCCGCGCCGCCGTTGGCACAAATCGCGTTTAAGTTTGGCCCGGCCGAGTATTTTTCGCTGATGACCCTTGGTCTGATCGCCGCAGTTGTGCTCGCACACGGTTCGGTTATTAAAGCGATCGGTATGATTTTGTTGGGGCTGTTATTAGGCTTGGTTGGCACCGACGTCAACTCGGGCATGGCGCGTTTCAACTTCTCCATTCCAGAACTCTCCGACGGTATTGGCTTTGTAGCAGTCGCCATGGGCGTTTTTGGTTTCGCCGAGATCATCAAGAATCTTGAACAAGGCGAAGAACGCGAAATTTTTGTCAACAAGGTAGGCCGCTTGTTGCCTTCAATACAAGACATGAAAGAGGCCTTCCCTGCGGTGTTGCGCGGCACCGGTCTAGGCTCATTGCTCGGAATTTTGCCGGGTGGCGGCGCGGTGCTTGCCTCTTTTTCCGCATACACATTGGAGAAGAAAATTGCGAAGGATTCGTCGCAGTTTGGCAAGGGCGACATTCGTGGCGTCGCAGCGCCTGAGTCGGCCAATAATGCCGCCGCACAAACGTCGTTTATTCCCTTGTTGACGCTTGGAATCCCGCCAAATCCGGTGATGGCGCTGATGGTGGGTGCCATGATTATTCAAGGCATTCAGCCAGGCCCTCAGGTGATGAGTGAAAAGCCACAACTGTTTTGGGGCATGATCGTCTCAATGTGGATCGGCAACCTGATGCTTGTTATCCTCAATTTGCCGCTGATTGGCATGTGGATCAAACTGCTGACGGTGCCTTATCGGTTGCTCTACCCGGCGATTTTGGTGTTCTGCTGTATCGGCGTTTATTCACTCTCCAATAGCCCGTTTGATGTGGTGATTACGGCAGGGTTTGGTCTGGTTGGCTATTTGTTCTTGAAGCTCGACTGCGAGCCGGCCCCGTTGTTGCTTGGCTTCATCCTCGGGCCAATGATGGAAGAAAACCTGCGCCGCGCCATGCTGCTCTCGCGAGGTGATCCCTTGACATTCGTGACGCGACCGCTATCGGCGACGTTGCTCGCGATCTCGTTGCTTCTGCTGATAATTATCATGTTACCGGCCATCCGTAAGAAGCGCGAAGAAGCCTTCGTCGAAGATTGATCACTTGATCGTAGTCGTTCGTGCTGTGCGATGTGTGCACGCAACGACTACCATTAAAAAAGCAGTCTGGCGCAAAGTCTTTGTACTCGCGGTGTCCACAGGTCTGCATCCACCGGTCTTGCACTCCCGTAAAATTACGGAAACTCCCGTGATTTTGTATGAGCACCTCGGAAACCAAGTCCCTCCCGCCGCAACCTCCGCGTAAACCGGAGCCGCACGAATGTTGTGGCACCGGTTGTATCCCGTGTGTCATGGACATATACGAAGAAGAGTTGTGGGAGTACGAACGGAGCCTCAAGCAGTGGCAGGCCGTGAACCCAACTGAAAGCAACGCCCCATGATGCCGTTTGCATACAACTTTCCGTACTCATCACAGCGTATGCCAGTGATGGCCTCCAATGTTGTGTCGACATCACAACCGTTGGCTACGCAGGCAGGTATGGCAATGTTGCAACAGGGGGGTAATGCGGTTGACGCCGCGATTGCCGCTGCTATTGCGCTGACGGTCGTCGAACCGACATCGAATGGCATTGGCTCGGATGGCTTTTCGCTTGTCTGGGATGGCCATCAATTGCACGGTCTCAATGCATCGGGTCGCTCCCCCGCCGCATGGACGCCGGAGTACATCAAGGGTAAGTATCCATCGCTTGATACCATGCCGATACGCGGAATCGATGCGGTGACAATCCCCGGTGCAGTATCACAGTGGGTCGCGTTATCGCATAAATTCGGCAAGTTACCCTTTAAAACACTGTTTGCGCCAGCCATTGGCTATGCCCGCCACGGCTATCTTGTGTCTCCCATCACTGCGGCAAGCTGGGCGCGGCAGGCGGAGATGATTGTTGAGCCGGATTTTCAGCGGGATTTTGCGCCGGGTGGTAAAGCCCCCTCAGCGGGTGACAAGTGGGTGTTTCCCGCACAGGCAGCGACGCTGGAGGAGATTGCCGCGAGCAAGGGTGATAGCTTCTATCAAGGCTGTCTTGCCGAGAAGATGGTGGCGCATTCGCGAGCGCTGGGAGGGGCGCATACCATCAACGATTTTAAGAATCACACCGCTGACTGGGTTGATCCGATCTCAATGGATTACCGTGATGTTCGTCTATACGAGATTCCGCCTAACGGCCAAGGACTCGCCGCGCTGATTTGTCTGGGTATTCTCGATTGCTGCGATCTCGCGCAGTATCCGGCGGATTCTGCCGAGAGTGTACATCTGCAGCTTGAAGCAATGAAACTCGCTTTTGCCGATGCTTATCGTTACATCTCCGACGCAGCAACGATGGATATTGATGTGTCGAAATTGCTTGACAAAAGCTATCTGAGGCAGCGTGCGTCGCTGATCGACATGTCTCGCGCTGGTGCGCCGACCTTTGGTATTCCGACACAAGGCGGTACGGTCTACCTGACAACGGCTGACGCCAACGGCATGATGGTAAGTTTGATTCAATCCAACTATATGGGTTTTGGTTCTGGTGTCGTGGTGCCCGATACTGGTATCAGCCTGCAAAACCGTGGTCATGGTTTTGTCATGACCGCCGGTCACCCGAACGTTGTTGCGCCAAACAAACGACCTTATCAAACTATTATTCCGGCATTTTTGTTTGCGACCGACGGCTCACCGCTGATGTCTTTTGGCGTAATGGGCGGACATATGCAACCGCAAGGTCACGTGCAAATGGTGACGCGTATTCGAGATTATGGACAGAATCCGCAGACGGCGTCAGATGCCCCGCGCTGGATTGTTAATGCTGACGGAACCATCGGCCTTGAACAAGCATTGGAAGCTGCTATTGGACATGCATTACAAGCGTTAGGCCATCGACTGGCCGTTGCCGAAGCGGTGAACTTTGCGTTTGGTGGCGCGCAGCTTATCTGGCGTACCGAGAACGGTTATATCGCCGGGTCGGACCATCGCAAGGATGGTCACGCGGCAGGTTTCTAGTGGTAGCGCAGGGGATTCTCCGTCGGAGAACGGCTTGGCTATACGCGAAACAGTGATCGCCAATCGTACGAAAACTCGATAACGTGTTTAGGATCCTCCAGAAACGCGCGGCCAAGCGAAATTTTCCCGCCGCCATCCAGTAACACATCCCGCCGCATTACGCTGACTTCCTGGCGATTATCAAAGGCAATGTAAGTGCCGTTGATACTGCGGTCTACGAGATAAAAACTCCAGCCGTCGAGCTCGATGGTGGCGTGTTCGCGTGATGCGTAGCGATCATCGATCACGATGTCACAACCGATATCCCGGCCTAGGCAGATTTTCGGTCGGAGATGATTGAGGTGTATCACCTGATCCATGTACTTCAGTAGCAGGCCGCCATTGTCACTCGGCAGTAATGGTGCTTGACGAATGGAAAAAAAACTGTCCGTGAGGTCGGGGTTTTCATTTTTCCACAACACTTGATAGATGGTGGACGCAATCGTCTGCCCTTTCAGTACCGTTCGAAAAACCGGCCGCGTTACCGTCTTTAGCGGAGCTGACAGCATGGTGTAGGTGGAATGTGTAATTGCAATTTGCTGGGGTAGTGCCACTGCCGTCAAGTAAGCTGCAATGTTGACGGTGTTACCGAAGATGTCATCGTCTTCAAACATGACCTCGCCAAAGTGCAGCCCCATATGTAGCTTGATGGCATGTCCTTGTGGCGGATGTGAGGTTACGTTGGCCTGCATGGCGCTGGCGGCAAGCACTGCCTGATCTGCGTCTGGGAACACACACATGACTTCATCACCTATCGTTTTCACGATGCGTCCTGCAAAGTTCGGAAGCAGGGCTGTGACTTGATCCAGCCAAGACTGTATGATCTGGCGTGCAGCGCTATCACCGACTGCGCCAAACAGCTCGGTGCTGTCGGTGATATCGGCAAACAGGACTGCCATACTTGTTTGAGTTTTGGTCATTTTGCTGGATTCGCTATTCCTGTGATGCTGCCTCCTAGCTACAGCGCCTTCGGCAAGTACACCTGCTGTGCTCTCAGTTAGCCCGCTCGTCATTATTTGTCGGCAGAAAACCCACAAAACTGAACGGTATGGGCTGAAAAATAAGGGAGAAAACCAGCGGCCTAGTTAGCTACGGCGAAACATTTTCCTAAGGGCTTGCTTTTAACAAAGAGCGCCGTATACTGTATTTGTATACAGTATCTCTATTTTGCCAAAAGAGCAGTATCTCCTATCTCTTGCGAACCTACCGCCAGTAAGGGATCGAACCGTAAACTTTATGTCTTCCCACGCGCCGCCAACCAAAGCTGTAGTCGCGCAATCTCAGCCAAACATGGTCGGGCTTGGCGTATTTCGTATTGGTGATGATGGATGCGCACTTGGCGGCAGGTCATCGCAGGCGGGAGTGAAAACCGGGTTTATACAACTCGACAACACACTTGTTGGGCAGGGATGGCCAAAGGCGGATTTGACTGAGATTCTATGTGATGGTTGTGGCATGGGGGAGCTTTCGCTGTTGCTACCAGCCGTAGCCCAACTTCAAGCACTGTATGGGCGGCATCAACTGCACGCACATCATGCACCTGCTGGCGAGACCATGCCTACCGCCGGACATTGTGTCTGGATTGCACCGCCGTACATTCCCTATGCACCAGCGCTTGAGGATGTCGGCATCGATTTGAGTCGGCTGTTTATCATTGATACAGGAAACAAAGATGCACGGACCAAAGATGTACGCGTTGAAGATGCATTGTGGGCAGCCGAGCAATCGTTAGCCAGTGGGGCGGTAGAGTGTGTTTGTATTTGGACGTCATCCGCGATCGCTGATACGTCATTACGTCGCTTAAAACATGCGGCCGTAACAGGCGGCGTAATTTGTTGGTTGATGCGCCCTACCGTGTTTGCCCAACATGCCTCGCCTGCTTCTTTGCGCATCAAACTCACGGCCAGTGAGGGCGGCGGGTTGACGCTGAATATTCTCAAACGTCGCGGCCTGCCGCCAAATAAGTTGGTTGAGCTACGTCATCGTGATTTGCCATGCCTGAATTCTGCTAGACGGCCGAACATAACCTGGCCGGTGACATCACGGCTGTCTTCATTACCGCCGCATTTGCCAGCACATTTACCTCCCACACCAATACTTGATTGGCTCGGTCGTAAATTCGGCCAGACAGTCATTAACGGACGCGGCACGCCAGTGAGGTCTCGTTCAATGGCACCAGATCGTTAGAGGAAAACACCATGCTTTGGATTGCACTGCAGTTCCCGCAGCTGGCTATTGACTGTATTTCTCGTGGTCATGGCGAGACTCTATTGTCGAGCTTGCCACTCGTGATTTATGCCGGCCCCGCACAACGGCCTACCTTATATGCCCTCAACTCTGCTGCGCGTGAAGCGGGACTAAAACCCGGCATGGCACTAGCAGCCGCAAGAGGTGTGTGTGGCACATTGACCGCATTACCGCGCACCTTGGATAAAGAAGAGTCTGCCTTGCAGCGCCTTGCGATTCAGCTTGCGCAGTTCACGCCTTCTGTCACCATTGATCAGGCTTCGCACGGCATTGTGCTTGAAGTGTCCACCACCATGATGTTGTTTGGCGGTATTGCAAAGTTGATCGGCGAAGTCAGGCGTACGGTTCGTACCCAAGGTTTTCAGGCGTTGGTGGGGATTGCGCCAACGCCGATGGCCGCGCAGTTATTGGCCCGATTAACGCAATACCAGCCATCGACGCGTATGTGCCGCGATGTCGGCCAATTAACCGAGCGATTGGCGGATGTGCCGCTGGTTTTGTTTAACTGGCCGCACGAGACCATCAATACACTCGCCACGCTTGGCCTGACACGTATCAAAGACTTATATCGGTTGCCACGCCACGGTTTGCAGCAGCGGTTTGGAGATACGGTGTTGAACGATTTAGATCGTGCACGCGGCCTCGCTGGCGACCCTCGCCAGTACATTGTTTTGCCGGAAAACTTCACGAGTGGGCGCGAGTTTTTGTTTGAGATACATGAGAGTGAGCGGCTGATGCCGTTTGCGGAAACGATGTTTATTGAAATGGAAGGGTTTTTGCGCGCGCGTGGCACCGCCACACCAATCGTAGTTGTGACACTAAAACATGGGCGTAACGCAACAACGCAAATTACCTTGGGAACACGCGAACCCGCACGCCATGCCACTCATTGGCTGCGATTGCTACGCGAAAAATTCTCCCGTGCGGAGCTTGCCGCTGCGGTAATTGAAATGTCAGTTTGTGCTGATCAGCTTTGTCCGTATCTTGCCGAGACCAATAATTTGCTAAGAAATACGCCGGTAAACAAACAGGAGTCGGTTAGCAATTTGATGGATCGGCTTGCTGCGAGGTTAGGTGAAAAGGCGGTGTACCAGATTGAAGTGAATAACGACCATCGGCCTGAATTTGCGTGGCGTAAAAGGATCGATACCAATCCGCTCGCAGCGGCATCCGGGCAGATTAGACAACGTCAATCTCATGCCTATTCTTCAGCAGCGACTTCTTCAGCAATCACTGCCCGTAGAGCAACCGTTGGCCGTCGTCCAAGCTGGATATTGCGTGAACCACGCGCATTAGTTGGCAGTGACGTTCCGCAATATCACGGGCCATTAACGCTCCTCACCGGGCCGGAACGTATTGAAACCGGTTGGTGGGACGGCAAGCCTGTTGCACGCGATTATTTTGTTGCACAGAACCCACAGAAAGAGGTGTGTTGGATTTATCGCGATTACCGATTCGGGCGCAAGTGGTATTTGCACGGCTTGTTCGCGTAATGTGTTTGAGACTGCCGTTGCTATTTCTGTTAGTCCCCCATGGTTCCCGGATATGCCGCCCTTAATGTCGTCAGCAATTTCACCTTTCTGCGCGGTGCGTCACATCCTGAGGAATTAGTCACAGAAGCGGTGCGGCTTAACTACAAGGCCATCGCTATCACTGACGAGTGTAGTGTTTCCGGGCTGGTCCGAGCCCATGTGGCGGCAAAAGATTGTGGTATCCAACTCGTCATTGGGGCATCGTTCAGAATTGATGAAGCCCCCTCAATTCTGCGCATCTTGTTACTTGCCACATCGAGAGACGGTTACGGCAATCTGAGTGAACTCATCACATTAGCAAGGCGACGGGCCAGCAAAGGTCAATATCAATTGTTGCTTGCAGATTTGCTGCATACACCGGCATCGATTGGTGGTTGTCTTGTGGTCGTGTTGCCTGATCTCGCGGGTGTATTTCCCGCATCTGCCCCATCTGTCATAGGGGTGTTAAGGAAGTTGAAGGTGGTGTGTGTTGATCGCTTATGGCTGGGTTATTCGAGGCAATTTTCTGCCGATGATATCGATGACAAGATACGTATTGAAGGTCTAGCAAAGGCTGTCGATCTGCCGATTGCCGCAACACCGTTTGTAGATTTGCACACGCGCTCACGTAAGCCATTGCTCGATGCACTAGCGGCGGTACATCATAAAACGACGGTTGACCAATTAGGTTTTGCGGCATCACCCAATACCGAATCACATCTCAAAACAATAACGCGTCTTTCGCGTGAGTACCCCGTTCCGATGCTGTTGGAGGCCGCGCGTATTGCCTCAATGTGCCAATTCTCGTTGGACGAGTTGCGTTACGAATACCCGCGCGAAGTGGTGCCCGATGGTGAAACGCCGGAAACTTATCTGCGCCGTGTCACCTACGAGGGGCTTGACCGGCGTTACGGCAAACAACATCCGGCACCTGTGGTGGCACAGATAGAACACGAGCTCAAACTTATCACCGATCTGCGCTACGAAGCCTATTTTCTGACCATCTACGACATCGTTTTGTTCGCGCGTGCCCGTGGCATCTTGTGTCAGGGACGTGGATCAGCCGCCAACTCTGCCGTCTGTTACTGTCTGGGCATTACCGAAGTTGATCCTGCGCGGATGCAACTCTTGTTTGAGCGGTTTATTTCACGCGAGCGTAACGAACCGCCGGATATTGATGTTGATTTTGAGCATGAGCGTCGTGAAGAGGTAATCCAGTATCTGTATGAAAAATATGGCCGCCACCGAACCGCATTAACTGCTGCGCTTTCGACCTATCGACCAAAAGGTGCAATCCGCGATATGGGTAAAGCGCTGGGGCTATCGCTCGACCAAGTGGATAGTCTGTCGCGCACTATCGCTTGGTGGGACGGTTGCACCATCGCACCGGAGCGTTTGCGTGAGGCCGGGTTTGATCCAGACAACCCGCTGATGCAAACCGTGATGTCACTTACACATCAGTTGGTGGGATTTCCGCGCCATCTGTCGCAACACTCGGGGGGCTTTGTGATTGCACGGGATCTGCTCACAAGGCTGGTGCCAGTTGAGAACGCCGCCATGCCAGACCGTACTGTCATTCAGTGGGACAAAGATGATCTGGATGAGTTGGGATTGTTGAAGGTCGATATTTTGGCGCTGGGTATGTTGACCGCCTTGCGCAAGACGATACGCCTCATTAGCGACCACACAAGCCAGCCGTTTCGGATGCAGGATATTCCTGCCGAAGATCACAAGACTTATCAAATGATCCAGCGTGCAGACACCATCGGTGTATTTCAAATTGAGTCGCGCGCACAGATGTCGATGCTGCCGCGCTTAAAGCCAGCAACGTTTTACGATCTGGTGATCGAAGTGGCGATCGTGCGGCCTGGGCCGATCCAAGGCGGCATGGTGCATCCATATCTGAAGCGGCGGTCAGGCATCGAGCCGGTAGGTTATCCAAGCAAAGACGTTGAGGGTGTCTTAAAACGTACGCTAGGGGTGTCAATTTTTCAGGAGCAGGTGATGCAGCTGGCCGTGATTGCCGCTGGCTTTACGCCAGGTGAAGCAGATCAGTTGCGTCGTGCCATGGCGGCGTGGAAACGCAAAGGCGGTATCGAGCCGTTCCGTGACCGCCTCATTAACGGCATGCTCGAACGTGGTTACACCAGCGACTACGCCGAGCAGATCTATCGGCAGATGCAAGGCTTTGGGGAATATGGTTTCCCGGAGTCACACGCAGCGAGTTTTGCGCTGCTTGTTTATGTCTCGTGTTATCTCAAATGTCACTTCCCGGCGGCGTTTGCCTGCGGCTTGTTGAATTCACAACCGCTGGGTTTTTACTCGCCGTCGGCTATTGTGCAAGACGTGCGTCGTCATGGAGTGGAGGTACTGCCGGTGGATGTGATGACGAGCGGGGTGGATTCGGTGTTGGTTTCAAACGACCAGACGCCTCTCGCACCCCCCAAAGACTGTCACCCCGGCGCAGGCAGGGATGACACCCACTTGTTAGAAGTTTCCAGTTTATTAGGCACCCCTATTGACGGGCATTTTCAGCCAAAAATGCCCGAAAGTAACCGTGGATGCTTGAGTTTGATACTCAAACAATACCAACAAAGTCCACCACAACTACGCCTAGGTCTGCGTTTCGTGCAGGGCCTCACCGAGGCCGCCGCCGCACGCATTGTTGAAGCGCGATCACACAAAGCCTTCATCGACATCGCCGATCTCAAACGCCGTGCGTCACTCAATGAAGGAGATATCAACGCACTCGCAGCAGCGGACGCCTTCGCCAGCCTCACCGGCAATCGACGCCATGCGTTATGGGCGGCACTTGGCACCGGTCCAGATGCGGCGATGTTTATGGCACCCGCCGATCATGGCCCGGTTGAACTGCACGCGCCTACCGAGGCCTCGGATGTTGTCGCCGACTACCAAACACTCGGACTTACTCTGCGCAGTCATCCGGTCGCAATCCTTCGACCAAAATTAGAAAAAAGTGCGCGTTGGTCGGCCGCCAAGATTCGCGTCGCCCGCGCTGGGCAACTCGTACGTGTGGCGGGGATTGTTACTTGTCGACAACGGCCATCAACCGCTAATGGCACCACCTTTGTCACACTCGAAGACGAGACCGGTTATGTGAACGTCATCGTCTGGTCACGATTAGCCGAGCGGCAACGTAAAGAGTTGGTGTTTTCGCGTTTGATGGAAGTGGCGGGTAGCGTTGAGCGCGAAGGTGAAGTGGTACACGTGGTGGCCGGGCATTTGACAGACAAGACGGCATTGCTTGGATCGCTTGCTGGCCAGGCGGGTGATCTCAATACAGCGTCTCGGGATTTTCGCTAGGCAAATTACCGCGCCTGCGCTCAGCTGGATTCCCCCAATCTGAGCCGCAGAATTCAGACCCAGGAGTTGTTGTCGGGTTTGAGCTTGCCGCCAGCTTCGCTCAAGTACGCGCTGCTAGTGCCGATATCTCGTTTGCATACCTTACATGCAAGGAGCCATAACCGCGCAACCGTTACCGATCATTTGAGCTGCCCATGCTTGCCATTTCCCGCAATCAAAATACCCGTCCCCCGCCATTTTTGGTGCAGATGTCGTCCGCGTCTGCCGTGCAAAAGAACCGCCCGGCGGGATTCAATGTGGTCCCACAGGCGGCCAACCTTAACTTCGGTTCCCCGGCCACCGCTGGAGTTGATGCGTCGGCGCGCTTTAGCAACGCCGGATTAAACAGTTCAACAACCGCGCTGACGGTAACGCTCGACCTCAAAGCGAACCAACAGTATTCATTTTCCTTTTACTATCAAAAAGGTGGTCCCACACTCAAGCTGACCGATAACGCTGGCAAAGCGGTCGCCGTCAATATGCAAAAGGGCTTTACCGTCGCCAAGAGCGGTACCTACCAGCTGACAATCGAGGGGACGGGTTCGTTGAAGAATACCGCCAATGTGGACAACCTAGTGCTTAACGCGCGTTCGGTGTTGCCGACAAAATCAGGCGACGCCAACATCGACGCCTTGTTGATGGGCGGCACGCGCAACTGGTGGCGACCCGACGGTGCGGTGGCGGTAGTGGGCACGGAGAAGATTTCGTCGACGGCCAACGGCCTCATGGCGGGTAGTTCTGCCACTGCGCTTAGCTACAGCTTCTTGACTGCACCACAGGCGGGAAAAGATCCAGCCGGTTTCCAAGAGATGACCAGCGCGCAGAAGAATGCGGTTCGCGCAGTGCTCGCCCAGTACAGCAAATACATCAACGTCACCTTTACCGAGGTGAACAATAGTGGCGCTGGGGACATCAATTTCGGTACCGACGTTCAGACCGGCAGTGCTGGTTATGCAACGCTGCCGAATTCAGATGCAAGCGGCAAATCCTATGTCTATCTCGCCAACAACAGCGCGACAAATAATGACGGCGGTGTTCAAGAGGGCGGTTATGGACGTCTGACGATCATGCACGAAGTCGGACACGCGCTGGGTCTGAAACACCCGGGGAACTACAACGCGGGTGGCGGTGGTTCACCTAGGCCGTTTCTTTCGAAGGTACTGGATAACAAACAAAACACCATGATGTCGTATTACGACAACGGGGCAAGCAAGGGGGTTAATAGCACCACTCCAATGATCTTTGACATCGCCGCACTTCAGTATCTATACGGCGCAAACAAATCGGCGTCGACCGCAAGTTCTAACGGCAAGTTCGAATTTGCCGACGGGCAAAACATACGTAAAGTGTTATGGTCGACAAGCGGTACCGACACCATTGACTTAAGCCAACTCACCAAGACGAGCAACGTTAATCTAAACGCCGGTACACTTTCGAGCATCAACATTATTGCTGCGGCGACCAGTGCGACCTACTCCGGAAACGGCAATGTCGGCATCGCCCACGGCAGTGCAATCAATCGCGTCAAACTATCGAGCGCGTCGGGTGTCGCGGAAACGGTGACGCTCAATGCCGCCTTTCAGAAAAGCGGCTTCAATACCATCGAGTCGCTCGACGCCACCAGCGACAAAATCGCGCTAAGCAAGGCGCTGTTCGGTAGAGTCAGCGCGGCAAGTATTGAGTTTGGCGCCACGGCCACAAAAGCCACCTCGCGCATCTTGGTGAACAACTCGACCGGCGAAGTCTTTTATGACGCCGACGGTAACGGCACCAAAGCCTTGGCGAAAAAGATTGCGCAATTCACGCTGCATCAATCAAGCACGTCTCTGACCACGTCGAACTTCTCGTTCGTGGCTTAGTCACCACTATCTACGCTCGGGTCCGCAATAGCCACGCGGCTGTCGGCTGAAAGTAATCCGACGCTGACTCGCCGGGTTGCGTATTTTTCAACCACGTCGCCGACCAATCGCCCGAGGGCAAACAGGCCCCCCGCATCCGCCGCAACAGAGGGGGCCTCCAAATTGGTTTACCAATCGAGCGTAGGTAGCGTGCCCCGAAGCAGCAGGCGACGCGTGAGATATTCCGGATGCTTCAACAACCGCACGCTCGGCAGAACGGGTGCGGCGCGTTTCCAGCACCTACGGGGATAGCTGCGTCACGGCCGCCCCCTGCGGGTGCAGGCTTGCCTTGAAGATTGCTTGGCAAACTCGATAGGTTTGGCAACCGACGCGGTCGGTGGCCAGATGCATGGATGATGAGTTGCTTTGTCGCACTTGCGAGTTGAATCCACCCTTGCGAAAACCAAAGCGGGCCGCAATTAACGCGGACACATTTCACGCCGCCCGCGCCTCAACCTCAGAAGCGAAACCGCACTCCAAGTGTAGTCGCATTCAGCTTGCTATCAGAAAGCCACTTCCACTCAAAGGTGCCGTCGATGCTTTTGGTAAATGCATAGGAAAGCCCCAGGCCAGTAATGGCTTCGGTTTTCTTGTCGCTTGAGCTGGCGGCGCGGCTGCCGATGTTTGCTGACACTGCGCGATCAGTGCGTGAGACGCCGATGCGACCAAAAATTGAGAGTTCCTTGGTCAATTCAGACGTACCGATGATCGATAGATGAGTGGCCTTGGCTTGGTAGTTACCCGTAAGATTTGCGACAACCGACGTGCAAGACGGGGCTGGTTGGCAGGGGAAGGCTGCGTTCCCCGAAAATTTCGCCTTCCCGAAGTCAGCATAGCCAATCTCTGCCGCTAATGTCGGCGTGATTTGCCAGCCAATTGCAGCGCCGCCTACGGTCGTGGTTTTATTGACGGATCCGCCACTGATGGGTACGCCATCCTGCAACACTGCTGAACGATACCGACCGACCCCCAAGTCGGCGCTCAAGTATAGATCCGGAGATTGCGCGGCGGCAGTGCCGCCGACAGCGGCTGATACGACGAGGGCGAGACCCGCTATGAAAAACAAATGAGAGCGCTTTGCGTGCATAAACTTTCCTCTATTGAGTTGAAATTCTTAGCCCTTAACTCTCACTTACTATTCCTCATGCAAATGCTGGCCTGCCAGTGCCGCGCGACGAACCACCGTGGTCGTGCGACGAACCACCGTGGTCGTGCGATGAACACCGTGAAGGCTCAGACAAACAGGGGCTTGGCCCATCCTGTCCGGCGCTGGTCGTGCTAATTGGACAGTCGGGGTCGAGACAGCAAGGCTCAAATTTTTTCGCTGCCTCTGCTTGGTTGACCGCTTAACGATTACGCGTATCGAGCCCGGAGAAGATTTGCCGTTCGCGCATAGGTTTGGAGACTACGCCCCCTTCATTCAATAACCGGACCTTGCGCCTGCACTTTCAGCCCTTGTTGCTCGAAGATGCCCGCCGATAGGCGAGTTTGACTTTTGCTGATTGTCTCAATGACTGTCGCACGTCGTTCTACTGGCGCATCGCCACGGAAAACTGCGTAAGCGCGCCCAGCCCCGAATCGCGTCAATTGCGTCATTGATATCGCATCTTCGAACTGCGTTCGGTAAGGTATATTCACTTCAGCGAGCCGCGACTTTCATAGCAACCAAGGAGCCACCGTGGAAGACAACAAACCGCAGAATCCGTACGCCGCACCGACCACCGAAGTGCTAACGGCAAAGCCGGAAAGCGGCGCTGAGTCGTTCATACCCGGTGGTCGCTCAACCTCGGTCGGCCAAGGAATCGCTTGGGTCGGACAGGGATGGTCGCTGTTCACGCAATCACCGATGATTTGGGTCGTCAATATCGTCGTTTTCTTTGCCATCACCTTCGCCTTGGGTTTAATCCCCATGCTCGGTACCTTGATTGGGTATGCGCTGTTTGGCTTTTTTGGCGGCGCGCTGATGCTTGGTGCGCACGCCCAGCACAACGGCCGCCCGCTGGAAGTCTCGGATATCTTTGCTGGCTTTAAGGCGCCCTACACAACTCCGCTGCTCACCGTGGGTCTTCTCTATATGGCGTCGTGGCTGGCCTTGATGATCTTGATGGGCACACTGTTTATTGTGGTTCTGGGCGTGTCCGGTGCCATCGGTGCAATTCTGAGCGGTGATACCGGCGCGCTGGGTGGGCTGCTGGTTGGTGCCGGGTTGGGCACGTTGTTGGTGCTGCTGATTGTAATGGCGGTTGCGTTACCAATATTCATGGCGTTCTGGTTTGCGCCCGCATTGGTGGCGATCAACGACATGTCGCCAATAGACGCACTCGCCGCAAGCTTCAAGGGGTGCCTGAAGAATATTCTGCCGTTCCTTCTTTACGGCATCGTGTTTCTCGCGCTCTTCATCTTGGGCTCGATCCCGCTGGGGCTGGGCTTACTGGTGGTGTTGCCGCTGCTGTTTACCTCCACCTATGCCGCCTATCGAGACATCTTTTTGGGTGACGATGGTCACGCCTAGTCAGTTGTTCGTTTGACAGATCAAATGCTCGATACGCCGCGCGTCGTCACGACGCCCGAAGGAATTGAACTCACGCTGAAAGTGGCGGGGCCGGTTGCGCGGGCACGCGCCTGGCTCATCGATTTCTTGTTGCGCGCTGTGGTCTACATCGCATTTGCCACAGTGTTGTCCCTGTTCGGAAAATTCGGCACCGGCTTGGTGTTGCTGATGTTCTTCCTGCTCGAGTGGGCATATCCGGTCTTGTTCGAAGTGTTTTGGAATGGCGCGACCCCCGGCAAACGCGCCTGCCACTTGCGCGTGCTGCATGATGACGGTACGCCGATCGGATGGCGGGCGTCGGTGATACGCAACACCTTGCGCGCCGTGGATTTCCTGCCGCTCATGTACGGCTTCGGGCTGATCGCCTGTCTTTCCAACCGGGATTTCAAGCGACTCGGAGATCTCGCCGCCGGCACATTGGTGGTGTACGCGCCGCCCGCATCGGCTCTCGGCAAACGCCTAGAGGCGTCCCGCGCCAGTGGCATCGCGCCCAGATCGGGAGCCGGTTTTCCATTGCCGAAAGCGGCCCTAACGCTTGAGGAACAGCGCGCCATCATCGATTTCGCTGAGCGTCGCAAACGCTGGTCCGACCAACGCGCGGCGGAATTGGCGGCGCACGCGACTGCAGTATTCGATGGTGCGGCCGGTCAAGTCAACTCGGATAAACCCGCCACGGCCGAACAACTCGTCGGGCTTGCGCATGTTTTTACCGGTCGTATTCAACCGCCTTCCGGCCCGGACATTGCGCGAGTCGGCCGCGAAGGCGCGCGGGTGAGTGGATGAGCCGATGAGACAAGACGCCTTCGAGGCCCGCTACAGTCCAGCGTGGACCGAATTCGAAAACTGGTTGTTGGTCGAGGCCGGTGGCAAGCCGGTTGCGGGTCGGGAGGTCTTCCACACCAGCCAGTTGCCATACCGCTATCGACAACTGGCACGGCACTTGGCACTCGCCCGCGATCGTCAGTACAGCGCCGAGCTTAGCGCAAGGCTGGAAGCGCTTGTGCTGGCTGGGCATCAGACGTTGTATGGTGCCAGCCACTCAGGCGAGAGCGGTGGGGTGTTACTGTTTGTTCGATCAACGTTTCCACAGCTGGTCAGGTTGCATTGGCGGAGTGTGCTGGTTGCGTCACTCTGTTTGTTTCTGCCCATGATTGTGTTGACCACCCTGATTCCATTTGTGCCTGAGTTTGCCTATGTGATGATGCCGCCTGAGCAGCTCGCCAAGGTGCAACAGATGTACGATCCCGCCAACCGTGTGCTTGGCGAGGCGCGCGAAGCGGGGAGCGACGTCGCGATGTGGGGATTCTACATTTTGAACAATGTGCGCATTGACTTCCAGTGTTTTGCGGGCGGCCTGTTGTTTGGTGTCGGTTCGATCTTTTTCCTCGTGTTTAACGGCGGTGTCATCGGCACCATCGCCGGGCATCTGACGCAGCTTGGTTATATCGAAACGTTCTGGGGCTTTGTGGCGGGACACAGTGCCCTGGAGTTGGTCGGCGCGGCGCTGTCCGGTGCCGCAGGTTTGCAACTGGGTTACGCGTTAATCGCACCCAACCGTCGCACACGGCTCGATGCCCTCAAGACGGCCTCACAGGATGCGGTACGCATTTTGTATGGCGCGGCAGCGATGACGTTTATGGCCGCGTTTATCGAAGCCTTCTGGTCGGCTTCGCGGGTGCCGCCGGTAGAAGTGAAGTACGCATTTGGCGTCGTTGGCTGGGTGCTGGTGATTGCCTATTTCTGGCTTGCTGGTCGCCGCCGCAACGTCAACGCATCGTCATCACGCTTGCAGGAGCAGCATGCGGCTTGAAGATATCTCGGTCCGTTTGCGTAAACGCAGCGGCTTTGAAGCAATTGATCTCGGCTATGCGATGGTACTCGCCTGGCGGCGCGACGTTTTTCCGGTTTGGGCGAGCGTCTATCTGGCCGCAGCGCTGCTGATCAATCTGATTTGCTTTGCCAAGCCACTGGTTGCGACCTTTGTGATTTGGTGGCTGAAGCCGGCGTTTGATCGGGTGATTTTGCATGTGTTGGCCGGTGCGGCGTTTGGCGCGCCACCCGGCATGACGGCGACTTGGCGGGCGCTACCCAGCTTGTGGACGGGCAGCGGCATGTTTGCCGCGCTGACGTGGCGGCGCTTTGATGGCGCACGCTCGTTTAGCTTACCGATCTCGCAGTTGGAGCAGCAATCGGGCAAAGCCGCAGCTTCGCGGAGAACTGTGCTGGGACGCGAGGGCCGCGGGACGGCGGTTTGGCTGACGATTATCTCGGCGCACTTCGAGGTGCTGTTGGTGCTATCCATCTACGCCTTTGCCGAGATGTTTTTGCCTGGTAATGCGGGCTCCATAAATCCATTTCGCTGGATTGTCGAGTCACCGCCGGATTGGTTGCAGTGGCTGTCGAATTTTTTTTCAGTGTGTGTTGTGATGTTGCTTGAGCCCTTCTACGTGGCTGCGGGATTTGCGTTGTATCTGAACACACGCACCACGCTTGAAGGGTGGGATATTGAACTCGCCTTTAAGCGCATGTCGAAGCGGCTTCGTGCAGCCCGACGACTCGCTGCGCAATCATCTGCATGGCGAGCAGGGGAACGTGAGGTGGAACAAGCAGGCGGTATCGGCACGGCGCTTGGTATTGGGTTGGTGCTGGCAGTGTCTCTTGCTGCGGTGAATTCTCATGAAAGCCGTGCACAGGTGCCAAGGCCGCAACGTGGGGCGCAACAAACGCCAAGCGTCGCGCCAGGTGCGGTCGAAGTCCCCGCAACTGCTCAGGTTCTGACGGCGGGCCCGGCTGCTGTTGCGCCGACTGCACCTGTCGCGGCGACCCCGTTGGTGACACCATCGACCGGCGCAGCACAGCTAGCCAGACAAATTTTGAGCGATCCGATATTTGGTGAAACACGCGAAACGTGGTCACTCAAATACGTCGGGCCCGGTAGTGATAAAAAACGCTCAAAGCCGTTCCGCTGGGACTGGTTGGAGCGCTTTGGTGAGTGGCTCGCCTACGGCCTGCGCGCCTTAGCATGGGGCTTGGGCGCAGCTGCCATCGTCGCTCTGCTGTACCTGCTGATCAGAAAGCTTGAAGGGCGTGATTGGCGGCGACGTAGAGCGGGTCCGGAAATATTGTTTGGTCTCGATGTTCGCCCAGATTCTCTGCCTGATGACGTGCCGGCGGCGGCGGCCTTGGCCTTGTCGCGTGGCGAGGCAAGACAAGCGCTGTCGCTACTCTACCGCGCCGCGTTGGTATCCTTAATTGCCGATGGTCGCTTCGAAATCGCGCCAGGAGATACCGAGGGCACCTGTGTATCACACGTTGCCCGCCACTACGGTGGTGTTGGGTCGGCAAAGCCAGCGTACTTTGGCTCACTCGTGGCTGCTTGGCAACGGATCGCTTACGCCCGTCAGACGGTCGGCGACGATGAGGTTGAAACATTGATTGCCGCATGGTCAGCACATTTCTCACTTGCCAGTCCGCAGGTGCAGGGTGGGCGCGGTGCGCCGGGCCCAGTTGGAGCGTTGACATGAACGCTGCGGCGAAATCGTCAGGCGGCCAACCCCGCCAGCTGTTCTCGCGCAGCACTTGGGGTTGGATCTTGACCGGCGTGGCGGTATTGGCAGGCGCAGTTTTTGCCGCCTCGCACTGGATAGAGCTTGTCGAAGACACTGAGTGGAGCGGCGTGAAAGGCGAAGCGGCGACGAACCCCTATCTGGCGCTGGAACGTCTGCTGACGGCGAAAGGTGCTAAGACCGCAAAAGCAACAAAGTCTGGCCAATTTGACTTACAGTTGCAGCAGCCTGAGGTCGGCGTGTTAGTGCTGGGTGCCAACCGCCTGCCGCGAATGACGCCAGAGCGGGTTGCCGCGATTGCCGCCTGGGTAGAACAGGGTGGTCAATTGGTGATGGAGGCAGAACGCCCTTTGCTTGGCGATCCGTTGCTGGCACATTGGTCGATTGCGCGGAGACCGTTGGTGTGGCGCAGCGGCAGATTTGTCGAAGCAGATAAGCCTGACAACAGACGGCCGGGCAACACGCCGATCGGAGAGGTTGACGACGCCGAGCAACAACCGCCGGCGGACTACAATGCGAAACCGCGCACTGGGGGACGCAATCGTCCGCTTCCGGTGACGCCCGGGCAGTGGGCGCTGTCACAAGCCCAAGCCTCGCAGATCAGGCTCGCTGACGGAACATCGTTTAAGGCGGTTTTTTATCCGTTGCAGAATTTGTCGCTCACGACGGCGACGTATTCGGGCCAGGTAGCGGCAAACAAGCGCATCGAGCCTTCCGCTGCGGACGTGGTGCGTGATCGACTGGGTGGCCGTATCGTGCAAATGCAGGTTGGCCGCGGGCATGTCACAGTTATCAGTAATTTTGATTTTGTGCAGTGGAAAGAACTGGGCACGGCGGATCACGCGGAATTGGTTTGGCACCTGCTCGCAGGCGAACCTACGAAACAATCCAAGCAAGCCACGACCATGTTGTTGATGCTGGAACCCACCTCTACCGCGCTAGCGAGTTGGCTGCTAGAAAATGCTTGGATGGTGTTGCTTACCACTGCCGCATTGTTGTGCTGTTGGATCTGGCACGTGCTGCCGCGTTTTGGGCCGCTATTGCCGCAGGTATTGCCGCCGCGCCGCAGTTTGCGTGAACACATTCGTGCTGCTGGCGGATGGCTGGCGAGCCGGTCGGAGTGGATGTTCTTGGTTACTCCGGTGCGGGCACAGTTTTGGGCCCGCCTAGCGCAGCGGCATCCACGCACGACGCTGATGTCTGAAGTCGAGCGACTCGACTACGCGGCGCGCCTATGCGGCTTGACGCTGAATGAAACCGCACGTTTGTTGATCGCGAACGTCGACTCGCGGCGCGAGTGCCTGTACGTCATCCGCTGGCTAATTCTTCTCACAACCCGGCTTGACGGCGACGCGAGATTGCATTCGCCGCAGGGTGCAAGATGATTCCCGCGGCGCAAACGGCTGCCCCTCAAATCAAGACTTCCAGCAGGAATACAACATGAATGACACGCCAAATATGACCGACACTAGTGAAGACGCCTCAGCATCGTCCCCGTCCGATGAGAAAATTGCCCAAGCCTCGAAAGTACTAGGTGCGATACACGAACAAATGCGTGGCGCGGTTATCGGTCAGGACGCTATCATCTCGCAGGTGCTCATCGGACTGGTCGCAGGCGGCCACGTGCTGATTGAAGGGGTACCCGGACTCGGTAAGACACTCTTGGTAAAGGCGCTTGCCAAAGCCTTTGACGGCCACTTCTCGCGCATTCAGTTCACACCAGACTTGATGCCCTCTGATATTACCGGGCACACGCTCTTCGACGCAAAGTCGGGGGAATTTCGCACCCGCCAGGGGCCGGTGTTTACTAATCTGTTACTCGCCGATGAGGTCAACCGCGCGCCTGCCAAGACCCAGTCGGCATTGTTGGAGGTGATGCAGGAAACACAGGTCACCATCGAGGGGCACCACTATCCGCTGTCGATGCCGTTTATGGTGCTTGCGACACAGAACCCGATCGAACAGGAGGGAACGTATCCATTGCCAGAGGCGCAGCTGGATCGTTTTCTGCTCAAGATTCGTATTGACTATCCCACCGTTGCCGACGAAGCGGCGATGGTACGTGGGGTCACCGCAATGTCGGTCGCGGACAAGTTGGATGTGGACAAAGTGATGACCGTCGTCAAACCCGCAACGATCATCGCGTTGCATCGAGTCGCGGCGGCGATGTTGGTTGAAGATAGTGTTCTCGAATATGCGGTGCGGCTGACCCGTGCGACACGCGATTTTCCATTGCTGGCGGCCGGTGCGGGACCTCGCGGCGCGATTTCTTTGGTTCGCGCGGCGCGTGCCTATGCCTTGCTTGCCGGGCGTGGATTTGTGACGCCCGACGATGTGAAAGAGGTGTCGCTTGCCGTCATGCGCCACCGTGTGCGTGCTTCGCCGGAGATGGAAATCGAGGGACGCGACGTGGATTATGTGTTAAGTGAACTCTTCAGCCAGGTCGAGGCACCGCGGGTCTGAGTTCAGCGGCCACTGGCTTTCGCATCAATGCACTCATGAAATCCACCGTTACACTCTCGAGTCCACCTATGCCAACGGTGCGATTGCTCAGCGCGCTGGGCGGACTGTTGCTGGTAGCCATTGTTGCATCACTGTTGACACCAACAGATGAGAGAGCGTGGTGGATATGGGCAGCGGCAGCCGGTGGGTTGGCTGCACTTGTCGCAGCAGAAGCGCTGGTGTCCATTTCGAGGCTGAGGCAGCCAGAATGGATCAGCGTAGAAAGGCGTATTGCGCACACCATTCCCGTCGGCGTAGCAATTGAGGTGATTCTTAGAGTGAGCAACCTCGGCTCATATCGCGCAGCGCTCCAAGTCTACGATTTGTATCCCGCCACCTGCTTCACTGATAACCTGCCCTTTGCGGTCAAACTTCCGGCCGGTGGTTTTGTAGAGTGCCGCTACCAACTGACCGCAACCGAGCGGGGTGATATGCGCTTCGTCGGCACGGCGGTGAGATACGCCTCACCACTCGGCTTATGGGTCTTTGGTCTTACGATCGGCGAGCCTGGGAATGAAGCAGCGCGAATTCGCGTGTTTCCGAATTATGCGGCGGTGACACGATATGCATTACTTGCGGTTGATCACCGGCTTTCGCAACTCGGTGTGCTGAAGCGCCGCCGGCGCGGGGACGGCATGGACTTTCACCAGCTGCGTGATTACCGCGACGGCGATTCGCCACGCAGCATCGACTGGAAAGCCACCTCGCGGCGCGTAAAGCTCATTTCACGCGAATATCAAGATGAACGCGACCAACAGATTCTGTTTCTGCTCGACTGTAGTCGGCGGATGAATGCGAAAGACGATGTTTTGTCCCACTTTGATCACACGTTAAACGCGATTTTGTTGCTCACGTTTGTTGCTATCCGCCAGGGCGACTCGGCCGGTTTAATGACCTTTGGTGGAGAAGCCAATACAGCTGATCGATTCCTCGCGCCGAAGAAAACGCCCGAGACAGTCAGTCGGTTTCTCAACGCGCTGTACCCGCTTCAGCCCTCACTGAAAACGCCAGACTATTATCAAGCGGCGGTAGACCTTGGCAAGCGATTGAATAAACGCGCACTGATTGTGGTGATTTCGAATTTGCGCGATGAGGATGAAGACGGTCTCCATTCGGCGATTGCGCAACTCAAGCGGCGACACCTGGTGTTGTTTGCCAACTTGAAAGAGAAGGCCGTTGAGGAGGCCTTGCATCCGCTAACTGAGACAGACAGCGCCGGTGTAAACGCGCTGCGGGAGGCGGACTTGATTGAACACGCTGCGGCACTTGGCTATGCCGCTGAACGTGAGGCTGTGCTTGCGCGCATGCGCGCTCGCGGGGTGCAAGTGTTGGACATGGTACCAGATCAATTGCCGATGGCGCTGGTAAATCGCTACCTCGATTTAAAACAGAGCGGCGCGCTGTAGCACCCAGATAGCACCTTGATCGCTCGTTGATAATGCCTTGGGATGGCCCTTCTGCGATAATTCGACGCTAAGGTATTCAACCTAGGTAACGGCAGAGCCATTGCCTACCACTATTCTGGAAAGAACGAATGTCTCGGCAATATTTTGGAACGGACGGTATTCGCGGCAAGGTCGGTGAAGCGCCAATTACGCCGGATCTAGTGCTGAAGCTGGGGTATGCTGCGGGTCGAGTGCTGGCTGCTGACGCAGACGCAATCCATACAGGCAAGAAGCCGGGCAAGTCGGCGGTATTGATCGGCAAAGACACCCGTATTTCAGGCTACATGCTGGAGAGCGCGTTGGAGGCGGGTTTTGCCGCGGCCGGTTGCGACGTTTTATTGGTCGGGCCGATGCCGACACCCGGCGTGGCGTTTCTGACACGGGCATTGCGACTATCGGCGGGTGTAATGATTTCTGCCTCGCATAACCCGTTTGACGACAACGGGATTAAGTTTTTTTCCGGCGACGGCATGAAGCTGCCGGATGCGGTGGAAGCGGCGATCGAAAAAGCTATCGAAGCACCGCTCAATTGCAAGCCCTCGATTGCATTGGGCAAGGCGCGTCGTGTGGACGACGCTGCTGGACGTTATCTTGAGTTCTGTAAAAGCACTTTCCCCAACGCGCTGAACTTGAACGGCATGAAGATCGTGGTCGACTGCGCCAACGGTGCCGCCTACGATATCGCGCCGAAACTCTTCTACGAATTGGGCGCGGAAGTGATTGCCATCGGTGACCGCCCCGACGGACTCAACATCAACGCAGGCGTTGGTGCCACCCATACCAAAACCATGTCCGCCAAAGTGGTTGAAGCCGGCGCCGATATGGGCATCGCGCTCGATGGTGACGCTGATCGGCTGATGATGTGTGATGCTAGTGGGCGTGTATTCGACGGTGATCAATTGCTCTACGCAGTGGTAAAAGATCGTCACACCAGCGGGCAATTGAAGGGTGGGGTCGCCGGCACATTGATGACCAACTTTGCGTTTGAGAAAAAGTTGTCGGCGATGGGTGTGCCATTTGCGCGCGCCAAGGTCGGGGATCGTTACGTGTTGGAGATGTTGATTGAGCGCGGCTGGGAATGCGGCGGCGAAAACTCCGGCCACCTTCTTTGCCTCGACAAACACACCACTGGCGACGGCATGATCTCCGCGCTGCAGGTACTCGCCGCATTGGCGCGCAACGACACTTCACTCGCAGACTACGTTGCCGATTTAGTGATGTACCCGCAGGTGCTGATCAATATTCGTACTGAGTCCAAATTTGATTTCACCGCGTCACCAGCCGTGAAACGTGCGGTGGCTGATGCTGAATCGGTCTTGGCGGGAACCGGACGGGTGCTGTTGCGAGCGTCTGGCACTGAGCCACTTATCCGTGTGATGGTCGAAGGCGAGAATCGCGGCCAAGTCGAGACACTTGCGCGGCAGATTGCTGATGTTGTCGAGGCTGAGTCAAAAAAACGTGAAAGTCCAATATTGACGGGGAGTTTCGAGCAAAAATGCCTGAAGATAACCGTCGATAGGTGAGTTTTGACATTGCGTGGAATGGGTCGGTTAACTTCCTTGTGGAACGATTGCGCGTTCGGCAGAATCGGCGGTGAGCGGCTGTTCCCGATCACCGTGTAGTTCAGCGGGCGCAATCTTGCATGACGTAAAACTTGATTCTGTTGTAGGTCTGTATAACTGATGACGCTTGGGCAAGGATATGATTTCAAAATGTTTTTTCAATTTTGCTTATACAAGTTGTGCGTCAGCCCGAAAAGTTGTGCAGACTCGGGACTGATGTACAAATTAAGTTAGGCATTCAATTTTTACATCGGAGAATCACCTGTGACTACAAATACCAAGTGCACGTTTCAGATCACCGGCTGGGACGAAAAGACGTACCAAGAAATCGAGGGTAGTGCAAAACTCAGTCTCGCCAAGGTCACGCAGTCCTATTCTGGAGCCATTGAAGGCACCAGCAGTATCGAATATCTCATGGCCTACAGCGTTCACGGTACAGCCACCTTCGTCGGTCTGGAGCGTGTTTCCGGAACAGTCGATGGAAAAACAGGAACGTTCGTCCTTCAACACGTCGGGTCTTTTTCGGAAGGCAAAGCACGTAGTTCGTGGTCTATTGTTCCTGGCTCAGGCACTGGTGCCCTTGCGAATCTGCGAGGCAAAGGCAACTATGTGGCCGGTCATGGTGAGCCAGCTGAGGTTTTATTTGCATACTCTTTCGAGCCAAATGCCTAACCTGGCGCTCAACCTCGCTCCCTTCGGTCGCTGGACGCTGCGCGATAAAGCCGCGCAGCGCCGGTTAGCTCTACGTTAGGCGGCGCCTGACGTACTACCAGAAATCTAAGGGGAGAATTCATGACAGAAGTCAGCATCACACGGCTCTACGTGTTGAGAGCCATGTATCTCTTCATGGCACTTGGCCTCTTGGTTAACTTCTGGCCCAGTATCCTGTTCCCGCCTGATCTGACCGCTGGACCAAAATCAGTTATTCGTGCGTTGCTTGGTGCTTTGGCATTGATTTCATTGCTTGGGCTTCGCTATCCTCTCCAGCTAATTCCTATCCTCTTGTTTGAGCTTCTTTGGAAAATAATTTGGGTTGTTGCCTCCGCTTGGCCAATGTGGGCAGGGCCGGGCCTAGATACCTACGCCTCAGAAACTTTGTTCGCTTGCCTCATGGGCATCATCCTTGTGCCCTTGGCGCTTCCTTGGGACTATGTATTCCATCAATACTTTCGTGCATCGGGCAGTCGTTGGCGAAAAGCGGCTGAGCCTACTAGTAAAGCCGCCTTTCAAGAAACACACCGTAAGTGATTGATTCGTATAGGGGTGTACTTGCTCATTTTTTAAGCACTGGGGGGCCATAGCCCTTGCGCTGAGGCCGAGCAGCTCATGCAAAATCAAGGGTCTGGCAGCCGCCGAAGCAGCGTGTTTCTTCGGCGCGAGTTGCGGCATCAGGCCGATTGGGGGCCTAACCCCTCGTATATGGACTCCGTTCCCAAAACAAGAGCTTGATCATTAGCAACGGCAAGAAGGGATAAGCCTGCAGTCGTATATCCGGCATCTGAGGTGGGCTCATGAAGGCCCGTGCCGACATGGAATCTGCGTCATCGAAGCGCCAAT
>JADCJC010000133.1 GCA_020247395.1 Rhodocyclaceae bacterium | reverse complement strand
GGCGTTGACGTGCGTTTGCACAAACCCGTTGAAGTCGGTGCGGGTGGCATAGCCGGCGCTCGGCGCTTGTTCATCGTACTCGGCCGTACTGATCACACGATTCAGGTCGTCGTATTCAAACGAACGCGCTCTGGCGATTTGGTCGTCTGGATAGCGAGGTTGGTACTCGATTTCCAAGCGGCCACGGCCGTCGTATTGTTTGTCGGTGCTAATCGGCGCGCCTGTGAATCCGTACGTTGCCAGGCGCACTGGTTGGCCGATCGAATTCATGTAGGTGAGCGAAGGCACCGCGATACGGTCTGCGCCCTTAAACAACTCGGTCATTTCGACCGATGTGGCGGTGATGACTGAGCTGCAAGCTCGCCTATCGGCGGGCAGTTTGGGGTAAAAATGTCCCGAAAAGCTCGCCGATACTAGGGTTTGCGTAGCGAAGAATGGGCCGGGCTGGACATACTGAGAACCCCAGTGCTCGCTGCGGCGAGGCAAGCCTAGCCCCTTTTATTCTCTTCCCTTTTGTCATAAGCGGCGACTAGTCATCGCGGAAGTATCTGGGCACCTGATCAAGTTGGACACTCAACGCCCAACCGTCGGGCTTCAGCGACGGGGTTTCCCAATCGGCGCCGGATTGAATCCAGTTTGCTCGAAACCTCAAAACACCTGCTTTTGTCGCGTCTTGATATCCATGCTCAACGCCACAACACGGACAAAAGTCGAAAACTGGGGTATCTCCATCCTTACCCCAAGGCGGCTCCTTGGAAGCAAAGCCACAAACCCGGCAGTTCAAATCAGTGCTGTCCATGAAAGTAGTCCAAATTAGTCTTGTATCCGTGCTGGCTTGGGTCTGGTTTGAAAAAAGTTCGTGGGGTTCCAGCTTGGTCCATGACTCCGAAGGTGTTCGTTCTAGGGTCATATCGAATTACGTCCCCGTTGCTACGTGTTTTTGAAAGGGCAGAAGCGGGTGGGTTGTCAAGGAAATCTCTAGCTTTCTTAACGTAGTCGACTGAATTGGCTGCATCGAAGTCACGTCCGTGCTTTTTGAAATGCCCGTAAGCGTTCTCAGCCGCTGATTTGGTGGACGTCTTGGTCCACAGGCCTCTCTGCGCCGAGGCAGTACTGGCGCGCGGCAATCTTCCGTTCGCTCCATTTTGCATGGACATCGCGATACCCGTCGTCGCGAGTTCTTTGGCCGCAGCAACTTTGTTTTGTAGCATTAGGTTAGCGACGCCGATTGAGATGCCTAGCAGGAGATTCGTCGTGTCGTACCGATCGCCCACCCCTGTGGCTTCCATGGTGGCGTTGTAGAACGCGCGCATACCGGTGAGTTCTTCCGCACGCTTGGACCAGCCCTCACGGTCACCCGCCTTGGGTTCAGGCATCAGTTTCTGCATCCGCTCTTCGATCAGCCCGCTAAGTCGCGCGCCTGCTTGCTGTGGCGTCATGCCGCCCTGCTTCGCGTTGACTTTGCTGAAATCAACCTGCGTGAGCACGTTTGCCATGAACGAAGCGCCCCTGCTATCTGCAACTTGGAGCTTCTGTTCGTCCGTGAGGTTGCTCCAGGCGACCGCAAAATCTCGTTCCCACCGCTCCGCCATCGCCGCTTCAACCCGACTAAACCCACTCGGATCTGTGAAGTTCGTGGGATTGTTCATGACATAGCTATAGCGGTTATAGCTCTGCGCATTCATGGGGTCTTGCAGGATCGGGTCAGCACTCATGAAGCGCGCCGTGAGCGGGTCGTAGATGCGCCCGTTCATGTGCACCAGATCGAGCTGGTCCAACATCTCGTGACCCGTGAAGCCACGGTTGTCGGTCAAGCCATCGATGGTGTCTGGTGTTGGCGTGCCATTGACCGGTGCGCCGTCTAATGTCCGGCGCTTACCCCAAGCGTCATAGGCCAGTTTTTCACGCAAGGTGCCGGTGGAGGTACTCATCGCCACTGGGCTGCCGAGTCGATCCACATGCGTCCAGTTCAACTCGGTTGCTGCGGTACCGCGATCAATCTCAACACCCACCCCGTATGGCCAGTAGGTTTTCACGGTCGTCACGTTGTTGCCACCAGCGGCTTTGGTCTCAACTTCCTGTGGACCGGCATAGACCACTGAACTACCGTCACTGCGAATCTGGCGGGTACGCTGATGCTCAGGCCCATACACAAAACTTGCACTGGCTGCGGGGGTTGATGCCGTGGCGGCTTTGGCCACCGTGGCTGGCATATCAAAGCTGGTCCAGGTCAGGCTGCGACCCGCACCGCTGAGTAGATTGCCGTTGTCATCGTAGGCAAAGCTTCCAATGCCAGGGATGCTATCGACCGCATGGGGGCGAATGGCACTGCTGCCTTGGGCAGGATAGAGGTAGGTGGCCCCGAGATTACCGCCGGCGGTGCCGACACCCGTCTTGCTGGTGAGGTTGCCGACCGCGTCATAGGTGAATATCTGCTGTGTCTGACCGCTGACCTGGCTTTGGATGATGCGGTTCAGTTCATCGTAGCCGAAGGTTTCAGAGAAGCCGTTCTGATCCCAGTACTGGCTGCGCAGCGTCACATTGCCGATCGGGTCGTACTGATAGTCTTCTTTCAGACGAACGATTGGGTTGGCAGTGAGTGAGTCAGCGGTTTGTAGCGTGGCACTCTTCAGGCGATTGGCGCGGACATCGTACTCACGCAGCTGGGTGAGGCCGTTACCTAACCGAGTATCAGTCGCCTGTCCGCGTGCATCTTGCAGTGGGAAGTATTAGTCGTCTAACCCCGAATATCGGATAGATGCGCGGGTAGTTGGGCACGGAGCCACGCTGACATCGAAGAAAGCGAGCGCCATTAATTTCGCGCCAATTTGGACATGAGGGCGGCGCAGCATGTGGGTATGCTTCTTCAAAATAAATCACGCTACCCCATTTAATGGTCGTTTACAAAATTCACGATGTAGGCGTCTTTGTTACGTTTGGTTCTAGGCGCCCAATTATGCGTCGCACTTTCTCTAATTCGAATTTCGCACCGATATGCTCACTGGTTTGAAGTTGTTTGTACAGAGATTTCAGAACCGGAATTGCCGCGCGTAACTCCAATGCATCGATAAGTGCTACTGCATCAAACCGCAAGCCTTCGTCTTCCGACACCGCCCACTCAAACAGCACTAGTTTTGCCAATTGCTGGTCTTCCTCGTGGAATGTTTTGTACATCCTAATCAACGAATCTATTGCCAAAGAAGAGTCTTTAAGCGCTTGCGCTTCCGCGTCAACTTGCTCGCGAAAAGCTCTCATTCTTTGAGCAAATTTTTCATAAGTCATCATTTCACCACGGTAAGAAACTGAAATGGTACCGGGTAAGGAAATTTCATTTCCAGCCCGCCCCCAGGCATGTTGAACATTCGACCGGCTTGCGAGAATTCGGGAACTTCGTATCCCGCGGTTCGCAGACCCTTCAAATCTATGCGGATTATGGAGTCGGTAAATCCGCGATTTGGCGGAAGCGCCAAGTCAATTTGTGCCTGTAGTTGGCTCAAATTGCCGTTGTTAGTGGCGTACGACCCTTGCCGCAAGCCATTTACTTCTATCGAAGCGATATTGCGCTTGAAAGTATAGTGGAAAGCCTCGTCTGCCACTGAGCCTACAGCTCTATTTATTTGACTCGCCTCGACGGCTGGAGTCGCAAGAGCAGCCCTAGCCATTGAGACAAATTTTCCAGCTATTCCAGAGACTAGAGCAACTGCTGCTTCAACCGGATTATCGGGGATAACTTTTGCGGCAGTGAAGGCGCCTGTCGCGAGCAGCTTGGAAACAACGCTTCCACCGTGTTCTTGAACTTTCTGATCGGCTCGCTCCGCAATCGCTTCCGCAATCCCAAAGCTGTAGTTTGTAGTTGGTACTTTCGTTATATCGCTTTCGCCACTCCCAACCGGAGGATGCTGCTTGACCGATACCTTGAAGAACCCCTCTGATCCCCTTGTCTTAGGCATCAATCCGGCCACCGTCCGCCTCGAAGCATCACTCGGGGTCTGCCGATCATTCTGTCCGGTGAGGCTGAATCCGGTACCACCTTCGCCATAAACTTTGACGCTTGAACTTCCAATATATGTGAGGACGGTCGGGCAGCTAGCGCACTCCTCCGAGGCAAACCCCGTCGGATCTGTGAGGTTGGTCGGGTTGTTCAGGACGTAGCTATATCGGTTATAGCTCTGCGCATTCATGGGGTCTTGCAGGATGGGATCTGCACTCATGAATCGGGCGGTGAGCGGGTCGTAGATGCGCCCGTTCATGTGCACCAGATCGAGCTGGTCCAACATCTCGTGACCCGTGAAGCCACGGTTGTCGATCACGCCATCGATGGTGTCGGGTGTGGGCGTCGTGCCGCTCAAAGCACCGGTTAAGGTGCGTCGTTTACCCCAGGCATCAAACGCCAGTCGTTCCCGGAAAATGCCTGTATCACTGGTGATGGCAATCACACTGCCTAACCGGTCTTTGTGCCACCAGCTCAGCTCAGTCGCCGGTGCGACCGGTGGTGACCCCGTGGCGGGACGATCAATCTCCACCCCGAGGCCCATCGGCCAGTAGGTCTTGACGGTTCTTGCACCGCCGCT
>JADCJC010000132.1 GCA_020247395.1 Rhodocyclaceae bacterium | reverse complement strand
CGTCCTGCCAGTGTGGCTCCCGATGAGCTAAGAACCGGCGCAGAATTACGCCGCGAATCGCTCAGCAAGGTGGGGGAATTTGAAGTGGCCAAGGGTGGGGGAATTTGACCGGCCAACGGGGAGTGCGCGGCTAACGCGCGACTGGGGCTGACTGGTGTCCATACGCCACAGGTCATGCGGGATGGCAGCGACTGGCGCGATTGGTATCGCATACTCCCTGCCAACGTACAGACGAGCGCCTCACGCGCTGCATCTCAAGTAGAGATCAGGCTCTCGCGGAATCGGCAGGGGGTTTTTGGAGCGGTCGTCGTTCCGAAGGAGCTGGGTCGATCATGGAAGGCCAATTGGGTCTTGACTGAGGATCGACACAGCAGCCGCGTGCGGGCGGGCGAGAATCGCGGCGAGACGCTGTACCACGACCGCGTGGTGCGAGAGCTTGAAGAGACGGCACCGCAGACGGGCGCGCGGCGTCTTGTTTTCAAACCACAAACACCAAGTGCTGAACACGCACAGCGCGTGGCGCTCGTTGTGACCGATAGTCGGACAGGCGACGTGCTGCAAGCGCTTGATCTCGCCACGGCCGAGTGTCAGCAGGTGAAGTAAGCGGCGCGATAAACAATGCATCGCGCTTCAAGGTGACCTCCGGCGCGGCCGTTTTGGTTGTGCGCTTGGATAACTGACTTAGCGGCAACACCATAACCGTCGTCCCGACGCACAATCACACGGGTTGCGCCGGGCCGGTACCCCAAGTTAGGTTTGGAACTGCTCTACGAAAATTGGGCCCCGGCGCAGTTACCAAAATAAGCCGGGGCGACAGGCTAAGTGTTGTGGCTTCTAAGTTTGGTGCCAACTTATTAAAACTGTCGTCCCGACGAAGGTCGCGACCCAAGTTTCGCCGCACACGGGACTACCAAAATTAGGCCCCGGCGCAGTTACCAAAATGAGCCGGGGTGACCCCCGTCTTTTTTGCGCTTCCTCTAAAACCCCTTCGCCTTCAACCCCACGACTTCAAAATCCCCATCATCCGCCAGCCGCTCCCAGCCCTCAAACTTGCCCAGGCCCATCAGCCGCGCGATTGAGAGCAGCAGGCTTTGCCCCGCCACACTGCGATCCGGCTGCAGCTGATACACCGGGTCGGCGAACGCAACCTCCGGCGTGACGATGCGCCACCCGCGTTGTTTGAACATCTGAATCACATCCGTCAGCCACAGCGCATTGATGAGGTTGTGGTGCAGCAAGATCACCTGGTGAATATCGCGGCCCTGCAGCTTCTGCGACAGCGCACGATACGCCTCGGCGCGCTGCCACACATGCGCCAAGTAGGTTTGCTTGATCGCCGACACATCTGCATTGGCGTCTTTCGACAGTGTTTCGTTCAATAGCTGATCGAGCCGCCAATCGCTGGTATCGAGGCTCACATACGCATTGCGATAACCCTGCGCCGCGAGGAACTGCCGCATGCCGTCGCGCTTCTCGGGGGTATTGCCTTCACGCAAATAGGTGAAACGAAACCACTTGCGATAGCCGGGCAGATGGCGGATCACCGCATCACAATCCAACACCTCTTGCTGATACTGCGCGAGCGTGACTTTCTCGGCATGCAAGTTCGGATGCGTCATGGTGTGATTGCCGATGGTATGGCCGGCCTCGCCCCATGCACGCGCCAACGCCAACCCCTCGGGGCGATCCGCGCCATTGCCCGCTGTGACAAACAGTGTGCCTCTCACATGGTGCTTCGCCAGTGCATCGAGCATGGCAAGGTTGCGCGCCTGCGGCGAGAGCCGCGGCGTGGCGGAGAGGTGCGGGCCGTCGTCGAAGGTGAAGGCGATGGTTTGGGCTGTGGCGTTGGTGGCGGCGACGCACGCGACCAAGAGGATAAATATTGCGTGCTGGATTTTGACCATGGAAATTCTGAACCAGGGTATTGAGGGGGTCAATAAATTGATCCCGAACTCCGGTCGGTTGCGTGACGCAGAGCTACTCGAAGGTGCCTGTGGCCGAGCGCTCTCGCTCCTCCTCTCGCCCTTCTTCTGCTTCAATGCGCGCCAAAAACTGCGATCTCACGGCATCGAGATGAGTCTTTAGCTCCTGATCGCCGGTGGGATTAATTTCATCGAGATACTGAAGCCTGTCCCGCAAAATCGCCGATAGAGAACCCGACCAAGAGGACGGAGTGAATCGGGAGAGCAGTATGTCCAAGACTTCCTTCTTGTTCGGGGCAAACGCGAGTAGACGAGTGGGGGCGCTAGCAAGTCCCACGATCTTTTGCTCTGGAAACCCGCGCGGACTTTCTCGTTCAAACAATTTGCAGGTTTGTGCTGCAAAAATCGAGCGGTCTTCAGCTGAGACGCTGCACCATTCGATCAAGGCATCGTCTGGAACGAAGGCCATTGCAGACTCGCCCCGCCATCCGTCTGCGCTCTCCAAAACTTGTGCCCGTTGTTCATCGTTGGTTCGGGCATATACGGCATCAAGTACTGCAAGTGGCTTCTTCTTCACAAATGGCGAGAGAATGTTGCCGACTCGTTGTGGATAAGTAGGACTCTGAGAAATCACAAATTCAATCAGCCGTCCAACTGCATCCGCGACCTTGGCGCTGAGGTCGCTTGCTTCAGCCGCAAACTCAACGACCTCCTCAAGATGATGAAGATCGTTTGAATTTCTGAAATCAAACAATTTCCAATCCAGTTCAGCAATGAACAACAAACAAAAGTGACTGAGTTCGCTCTTGTAAACTGAGTCCTTCGCTGAAGCAGCATGAATCACCATGTAAAGCACATCGATTGCCGTTGAAACTACGTCGGAGGGCATCGAAGCCAGCCCAAGAGTTATCTCACTGATCTGGCGGACCGACAACCTGTCTGTGCGCCTTCCGTAGGTGATCGACCGATAGCACCAGCTCGGGGCCACGCCAGCGTCTAGTGCTGCCAAGAGTCTCTCATGGCCAACGTCGTCCAAATCAATTGATAGCTGCAAAAGTGGAAAATGTCGCGCCCACACCTCGTCAACCAACGCGCGGTCGAGAAAAGCGGCCACTTCATTTGGAGAAGTATCGTTCCAGCCATTGATCAAACCGCACACAAACTGCATGTCAACTTGACTTGGCGGATGTTCGGCCAACATTTCCTTCACAGCATCCAGAATTTCCTCAGGGGCCGTCGAGACCTGACCGAATCTTCTCGCGAACGACCAAAGTTTGTCAGTCGTTTTTTCGCTGGTGATGGCCGGCAATAGATCTAAAAGCACTTGGGGCGAGAGAGCCGCCGCCGCTCCGAGCTCTGCCGCCTCCGCGTGAGCGAGTTCGTAGGCGGCAGCGGGATTCTCTTCGTCAAAGTCATCATCTAGAACCGCAGCAAATGCTCCGCGCGACAGCACCTTGGCTTTAATTTTGTCTATCAATTCCAGAGGTCGAATTCGAGCTTCCAATTGCTTTAGTCGGTCTAGAACTACCGCACTCATCCGGTCTTTGTCCCATCTAATGGTGTTTCTTATTCCTATCCATCCTTCGTACCAAACTTGGGCCGCATTTAGCCGAATAGCAACGTCGGTCAGCTCATCAACTAGTCCAATGTCAACCCAAAGCCCCCGAAAAGCTCGCCCTAGCAAAGCGCGCGCATCCGACATCTGCGGCGTCGAGGCATCGCCAATTTCGCAAGCTAGCTGAATAAACAGACCGTACCACTCACGCGCCTGGATTAGGTTGCACGGCTGCCATCCAAAAGTTCGCTTCAGCGCCCCGAATTCGAAGCTCCGGAATGAGGTGAAGTGGTGGGTTTCGAGCGCTGCCTCCAGCAGGTGCAATGCCATCTCCGACTTTCGGCTACATCCCGAAAAGAAAAGTCCTCGGACAAAGGCCTCTCGTTGGGCTGGTGGCGCGAGCGTTCCAGATAAGTACGGGAAGAACAAGGACTTAAGGCCCTCATGGGCCGTTCTGGAATTTTGTTCTTTGGGCTCAGTCAGACCCAGTTTCAAAATCGCCTCAGCTGCATCATCAAAATTAGCCGCGTCATAGGCGAGGCAGCACAGTAGTTCGACAAGCCGTCGTCTTCTGTCTGCGCCAAGTCCAGATGCGAATTCCGATTTCGCTAGCGCGCGAATGATCGCATCCAACGCAGCTCGTTGGTTTACGGGTGCAATATTTGCGAGCATTTCCCACTGGACCGAATCCATCGACTCGACGTCGCCAAGAAGCCCATTGGGTTTTAACCATTCGCCAACAATCCGCTGAGCATGAAGAGATTCGTGCAAATAGCCGAGCCGTCGGGAGAACGAACGAGCGAGTCGAGGCGTTGTCGTACTCGCCAATTTGGGAATTACAATGCTTGCTGGAATCGATGCCAATGCTTGAATTGCTAGACGATTTGAAATGGCGTGCGGAAGTACGGCTCGCCAAACTCCACGCTCTTGTACAAGACCGCGGCGGTGTAGCTCTTCGATGTAACCGAAAAATTTTTGAGTAGACACTTCCGCTAGCGAGGCCAGATTGGCAAGCTCAGAGCCATCTGCAACATCTACACCATTGAAGGAGTAAAGAAGGCTCGCCGATTCGGCACACCTCTTTAGTTCATCGTTCTCAATATTTTTTTGAACAAAGAGGCGATCAAACAAATCACTATCCTTCAGGTGCGCAAGCGTTCCAGCAGAGTCAGATGTTGACGCAAGCGCAAACGCAACCCGAGCGTTCCCCTCTGAAAACTCAACGATTTTGTCTATATCTAATTGAGAAAGCTTCGCGAAACGCCTCTTAAGCAGTTTCTCAATTACGACCGGGGAGGATCCCTCCAATCGGTAGCACTCAGTCTGTTCGGGCAAGTCGTCTCTAATATCGTACTCAATCGTTAGCAATCGTACTTTGCTCTTAGGGCGCAAAGCCAATTCGGCTAGCTTGGAATGGACATCCTGTCCGCAGTTATCTACCACCACCACGCAGTCCGCGCCATCTTGAATTAAGGCGTCGACCATCGCCCCGGGCTGTGGCGTCGGGCTATCAGCGAGGTCAGTGTAGATGACGTTTTCCGAAGCCGGCATCGGTTGGCCGCCTTTAATTCGAGCATCAAACACAGCCTGCACTAGTCTCGTTTTTCCTACGCCGGAAAGTCCAACAATGCGCACCGCAGACTCACCAGTGGAGAGCTCGCCTCGTATCTTATCGATCGCGCGCTCTGCGGAAACGGAATCTCGCGTTCGAGGCAAAAAAACCTTTATTTTTTCGTCAACGAGATAGTCGTCCTCAAGGCTAGTTTCTCGGTATGCCCACGCGCCGTATGGACGCCATCCTTCGTGTGGTTTGCCAAGGATACTTCGCAGCCAAACCAGCACTCCGGGAAAATTATTGGCCCAATCAGCAATCCTTTGGCTGTCAAAAAAATCGAGGTCAACGCTGCCCGGTGCGATGCCGTGGGTGTTTAGGCAATCGGCCATTGCGACTAATCTCTTTGATAGCCAAGAATCGGAACACTGATCTCGAGTGGACACAATCACGTATGCACCGCCCAGCTCAACCATCTCCTTTATTGCTGGGCGAAGCTCTCCCTTCGGCGCGATCTCTTGAGAAATTTTTGCCGGTGGGAAGGGTTCTGCTTTGACTTGGTAGGCAGTCGAGTCGCGAGGTATATATCCCGTGATGCCAACCTTCGGATCAATATCGACCCGAACATCCACCCCGCCGTCCGTCGCGCGCTGATCACCGCCCCACGTCACAGGGGAAGTGCCAATAGCGCGGTGTCTAAGCTCCGCCTTGCAAAGCCGGGCAACTAGTTCACGAGCCTGCCCATCATCAAGCGCTTGAATGTCGGCAGCTGACGTCTCAAAAAGCGGGTGCATAAGTCACGACCCCAAAAAGAAACACCGGTCTTGGCAACAACCGTCAATCCGTCACCGCCCCCTTCGAGGCCGTTCCCACCAACTTAAAATATTTGCCCAGCACGCCACGCGTGTATCGCGGCGGCGGCGCTTTCCATTCGGCTCTGCGTCTTGCGATCTCGGCCTCATCCACATTCAGCTGAATCAGTAGCTGCTTGGCATCGATGGTCACTGAATCGCCTTCGCGCACGCGGCCGATGGTGCCGCCCATCTCTACTTCGCTCGGTGGAACACAACAAGTGATGTCGCCTGCATCTTGCACGATGCGCTTCACTCAAAACCCCTTCGGCAATCCAGCTTGCTTCAACACCGCATTTGCGGTGTGCCGCGACTTTATTTTCGAATCCACAACAAAGTTAAGCTGTGTAATCGGGCTGCGCCAGATTTCATGATCGCCTTTGCCAGGACGCACGAATTGACAGCCGGCCGCGAGTAATAGTCGTTTCAGCTCAGGCGTGAAGCTCTCCATCAGGCGGCAAGTTCAAACCGACGCGTGAGCAGCTCGAATGTAACCGGTTCAACGGGAAGTTGATCATTTACTGAAAGCAGTTCCGGAATGAGCGACTTAAGTTTTTGAACGAGGGCTTCCGTCGTCTCGGCTTCGGTGGCGAGGCCAGGCACTTCGTCGCTCGTGGCGACCCAGACGCTTGCCACAGAATCCCATTCAGCGTGCACGTAGAAAGGTTTGTTCATCAGTGCTCCATTCAATCAAAACGATAGCATCAAGCTAAAGAGTCATGCGGCGATTCGGATGCGCATTTCGCGGATGCAGGCGAGGCCACTACAGTGGGCTGGGTTGAAGGTAATGCGCTCATCAAGTGTCATGTTCGACTCCCTACGAAAGATTGCTGCGAAAGCATAGCACTTTTGGCACCGACGCCTGATATGAAATCGGCAAGGTGGTCACAACTTGTTACCACCTCATTCATTCAATCCGTCACCGCTCCCTTCGAGGCCGTTCCCACCAGCTTAAAGTATTTGCCCAGCACGCCACGCGTGTACCGCGGCGGCGGCGCTTTCCATTCAGCTCTTCTTCTTGCGATCTCAGCCTCATCCACATTCAGCTGAATCAATAGCTGCTTGGCATCGATGGTCACCGAGTCCCCCTCGCGCACGAGGCCGATGGTGCCGCCCACATACGCTTCGGGTGCCACGTGCCCGACCACCATGCCCCATGTGCCGCCAGAGAATCGGCCATCGGTAATCAAGCCCACCGTCTCACCCAAGCCCTTGCCGATGAGTGCCGAAGTGGGTGCCAACATTTCGCGCATGCCGGGGCCGCCTTTCGGGCCTTCGTAGCGCAGCACCACTACGTCGCCATGCGTGATCCCATCAGCCATTATCGAATCCATTAACTCCGGCTCGGAATCAAACACACGCGCCGGCCCTGTGATGACAGGGTTTTTGAGGCCGGTGATTTTGGCCACACAGCCTTCGGTGGCGAGGTTGCCTTTCAGAATCGCCAAGTGGCCTTCTTTATATAGCGGCTGGTCATACGGGCGGATCACGTCTTGGTCCGCACGTGGGGTGTCGGGAATATCTTTCAGCATCTCGGCGATGGTCTTGCCGGTGATGGTCATGCAGTCGCCATGCAAGAGGCCGGCCTTGAGCAGCATCTTCATCACTTGCGGGATGCCGCCGGCTTTGTGCAAATCCACCGCCACATATTTGCCGGAGGGCTTCAAGTCACAGAAGACCCCCACTTTCTTGCGCACGCGCTCGAAGTCATCAATCGTCCATTCCACATCGGCCGCGTGTGCGATGGCCAGGAAGTGCAGCACCGCGTTGGTCGAGCCACCCACGGCCATGATGACCGAGACGGCGTTTTCAATCGATTTGCGGGTGACGATGTCGCGCGGCCGGAGACCAGAATTCGGACCAAGCTCAACCGCTTTTAAGAGTACGCGGGCGGATTCGGCGGCGGATTGTTTTTTCTCATCATCTTCCGCCGCCATGGTGGATGAATAGGGAAGCGACATGCCCAGCGCCTCGAATGCCGATGACATGGTGTTGGCGGTGTACATGCCGCCACAGGCACCTACGCCGGGGATGGCGCAGCGCTCGATGCACCCAAAATCTTCTTCACTCATCTTGCCGGCGTTGAACGCGCCCACCGCTTCAAACACGCTCACTACTTGCAGGTCTTTACCTTTGTAGTGGCCGGGCTTGATGGTGCCGCCATAGACAAAGATGGCCGGGATATTCATGCGGCAAATGCCGATCATGGCGCCGGGCATGTTTTTGTCGCAGCCGCCGATGGCGAGCACACCGTCCATAAATTGCGATTGGCATGCGGTCTCAATCGAATCCGCAATCACTTCGCGCGACACCAGCGAATACTTCATGCCTTCGGTGCCCATCGAGATGCCGTCGGTGACGGTGATGGTGCCAAACATCTGCGGCATGCCGCCTGCTTCACGAATCGCTTTATCGGCGGCATCGGCCAGCGGCTGAATGCCGGCGTTGCACGGGTTTAGCGTGCTGTGGCCGTTGGCCAAGCCAATGAAGGGCTTGTTGAAGTCATTATCTTTGTAGCCAATGCCGCGCAGCATGGAGCGGTTGGGCGCGCGTTCGTTGCCCTGGGTGATGGTGAATGAGCGGTATTTAGGTGTGGTCATTTGTTTGCGGTCATTTGGTTCTAATCAACGTCAGGTAAAGTTGCCACAGATTGTACCGGATGCCCGTCACGCATCGTTTGCGATCAAAACAAACGAAAGAGGAGAGACCATGCTCAAAACCAATTTTCTTGCTAGGTTTCGCTTGCCTAGCTTTAGCACCGCCGCGATCGCCGCAGCGGCCGCATTGATAGCTTTTAACGCCAGCGCACAAACCTATCCGAATAAACCAATCCGCTTGTTGGTGCCATTCGCCCCTGGCGGCAGTTCAGAGATTGTCTCGCGCGCGTACGCGGCGGAAATGTCCAAGATCTTGGGCCAAAACATCATCGTAGAAAACAAGCCGGGCGGCGCGGGCAATATCGCGATGGTGGACGCCAAAGGCCAACCGGCCGATGGTTACACGCTGATCCTAGGGCACGTGGGCACGCTCGCGGTGAACCCTGCGATGTTCGCCAAGCTGCCCTACGACGCAGTGAAGGACTTCGCACCTGTGACCCTGCTATCGAAAGTGCCAAACATTGTGGCGGTGAATCCAGACAAAGTCGCTGCAAAGGACTTGAAGGGTTTCATTGCCATGGCCAAGGCCAAACCCGGCAGCGTGAACTATGGCTCGGCCGGCAACGGCAGCTCCGGTCATTTGGCGATGGCGTATCTGGCGCAGGTTGCCGGGGTAGAAATGCAGCATGTTCCGTACAAAGGCACCGGGCCGATGTTGACGGATTTGATCGCCGGGCTAACGGAAGGCACCTTTACCGGTGCGCCGCCGCTGTTGCCGCAAATCAAGGCAGGTAAGTTACGCGCGCTCGCGGTTGGATCTGCGAAGAGGATTGCTGCGCTACCGGATGTGCCAACTGTGGCCGAACAAGGGTTCCCCGGCTTCGAAACCTCGCAGTGGTACGGCATCTTGGCACCAGCCGGCACACCGGAAGCGATCATCAAGAAGCTCAACGATGCGGCGGTCGCCGCTGGCAAGGCACCAAGCATTGCCGAGCGTTTGTCCGCAGAAGCGGCGGAGCCTGTCACCACCGCGCCGAAAGAGTTTGCGGCGTTTATTGCGCTAGAAAAGACGCGCTGGGCGGAGGTTGTGAAGAAGGCGAACATTAAGGCGGATTGAACAGCTAGCGGTTGCCCACCTCTTTTGAAGCACCTCGTCAAATTTCGTCATCCCGGCGGAGGCCGGGATCCCATGTCAAGTTTCTCCATGGTTTAGCAAACTTGGGCCCTGGCGTAGTTACGTAAATGAGCCGGGGCGACGGGTTTTAACTTCCGAAGTTCTTTTGGCTCTTCGACCACGAGTTTGATGACAACTAGCACCTCCTCAAACTCCGTCATTCCAGCTCAGTTAGGTAACTGCGCTGGAATCCAGTCCGTTCGTATTACACTGACACTCGGTAATGAACCATGGCACAGCGAAGGAAAGTTACTTTAGATTAAGACTATGAGGCCAGTGCGATAATCGCACTGGCCTTTTTCTTTGATGTTTCTGCTGCAATCCCAATGCTCACTCATCCCCAGTTCGACCCCAATTTCGTTTCGATAGGCCCCATCTCAGTCAAATGGTATGGCCTCATGTATGTGACGGCCTTTGTATTGTTTGTCGTATTGGGTCGCGCCCACGCCAAACGCCGACCGGATCTGGGCCACACACCAGCGTCGATTGAAGACCTCATGTTTTACGGCATCTTAGGCGTGGTGCTGGGTGGTCGTTTGGGTTACATCCTGTTTTATAAATTCAGCTACTACCTCTCGAACCCGATTGAGATTTTTTACGTCTGGCAAGGCGGCATGAGTTTTCACGGCGGCTTCGTCGGCGTACTAATCGCGATGTGGTGGTGGGGACGCAAACACAATCGCAGTTTTTTCGAAGTCACGGACTTCATCGCGCCGCTGGTGCCAACCGGGCTCGGCGCGGGTCGGATTGGCAATTTCATCAACGGTGAATTACCCGGCAGAGTCACGGATGCAAACACGTGGCCGTGGGCGATGTGGTTTCCGCAAATCGATTCCACGCCAGTCGCCCGCCATCCTTCGCAGCTCTATAACTTTCTCGGCGAAGGTGTGCTTTTGTTTTTGCTCTTGTGGTGGTACAGCAAGAAACCCCGCGCCGTGGGCGCGGTTTCGGCAGCATTCCTGCTTGGTTATGGCGGCTTCCGTTTCTTCGCCGAGTTTGCGCGTGAGCCGGACGCGTTTTTGGGCTTCCAAGCGCTCGGCATGACGCGCGGGCAGTGGTTGTGTGTTCCGATGGTGTTGTTTGGAATTTATTTGCTGTGGCGTGTGGGAGTGACTAACAAAATTGGGTCCCCGCCTGCGCGG
>JADCJC010000131.1 GCA_020247395.1 Rhodocyclaceae bacterium | reverse complement strand
GTCTCGTCGGTGGTGAGGGTATCCAAATACCAAGTGACCGCGCTGGTTTGGTTGTTCACACCAATCCGTTTGTAGAGCGAGTGCAAATACACCCGCGTGGTGCCCTCCTTGTAGCCGAGGCGTTGGGCGATGGTGCGGCCCGATGCCCCTTTGAGCAATAGCTCCAGCATCTTCCTGTCGGTATCGGAAAGCGGCGGTATGGTTTTGTTCTCCGGTGTGTTCAAAAGTAGTTCCTGCTGTGTGAAAAAGATTCGACGAATTGCTGTAGATTTGCCAGACCATTGGTTGCGGCAACGTCGATGCCTTCGAATTCAGCGGTCTTCTTGGTAATGGGGCGTGCGCGCGCTGCTGTGGGCGACTCTTCACCTGCGGTTAGCGCTGTTGGGGTTGCAGAGTCTTGTAGCATTGGTCGCCTCCTAGACTGGAACTAGGCGAGGAGTTTGCCTGACCAGCGACAATGCTTGTGTAGAAAAACCCCCCTGGTTACGAGGGGGTTTTCGCGTCTTTATTGCATAACGTGTAATTGCGCTTCTGATTGACCCACCAGATGCATAAGGCGTTGATCCGCCCGGCACTGGAAATTCAATTAACAATCAACGATTTGTTGGGTTCAGGGTGGATCAACCAGTAACGCAAACGAGTCGAAAAGTGGTTCAATACGAAGCGCAATTCAACAGTCTGGACAATAGTCGCTTCCGCTTGCTGGGTCCCAGAGTTGCCAGGCCTCGTTGTCAGAAGCCCATCGGCTTTAGCCGATTGGGAGTGTCACGCCAGAATTCAGCCTGTCCCGCAGCTTGCGATGTAATCGCAACTGTTCACGGTCCAGTGCCGCTTGCTCTTTAGTCGCATAGATCATTGTGGTGTTGATTGAGCCGTGCCCAAGCATTTTTTGCACAGATTCGGCTGGCACGTCGTTGTTGATGGCCAGAGATGCGAAACAATGACGCAACCAGTGCGGTGACGCTTGCGCGAGTTTGCGTCGTGCGTCGGCTGTGAGCGTCGGCGAGTCGTTGACACTTGCCAAGGTTGCCTGAAACACCGCGATCACGTCGCGGTAAAGGCTCTGGTCGCTAACGCCTTCGCGGGCCTGCTCGACAGCTCCGCGCTTTGGAATGCTAACCTTGCCGATGATGTAGGCGCTGCGATGTCCGTCCGTATGAATACAATGTTCGAGTGAGCCGATTCCGCGATGCGCAAAGTGCTTCTCGATGGCGTCGATCACATCAAACGGCACGACCACTGCGCGTGTCTTATCGCCTTTGCCACGCACGGTCAGTTCGTAGTACGTTGTCTTGCTTTGCGAGTCGGTCTTTAACGTCAGGTCAGACGCTTGTGCGAGCACCGCCTCCTCGCGCCGCAGGCCACAGCCTTGCAGCAACCGCATGACGGCTACTTTACGCGCATTCGCGGCATCACTCGTATCGAGCGTGCGCAAATAGCCGTCTACCAGCGCCCAGACATCAAGTTGCATCACACGTTTATCACGCGCCTTGCGGGCGAGAGCTTCCTTCAGCGCTTGCTTGTCAGTGCGCGAGTCCGCTCTTACCGCTTTCTTAATCGCCGCAAATGGGTTGATCTGCAAATAGCCGACGTCACGCAACCAACCGAACAGCACGGACAGTATTGTGAGAGAGTGTTGAGCGGCGAGCGGGTCGAGTGCCTTCATGAAGGGACGCCACGCCTCATTGTCCCGACGGCAGCGCTTTGGGTTCACCCATTGCGCGCGGGGCTGCGGATCGAGCAAGAATTCACGATATGCATTACAGTCATCGACCATCACCGACGATAGCGCAATGCCGCGCTGGTGATGACACCACAGCAAAAAGCGCTCCGCTTCGATGCGATACGCACGTTCTGTCACTGCTTTATGTGTCGACAGGAAAGCTGTGATTGCAGAATAGTCGTCGTCAACATCGATGGCGCAAGCATCGTTGCCACGCAGTTTGCCGTTTTGGCCTGCCAGCTCGTACGGGATCAACATGTACTCGAAAGGCACGACGCCAAATATGCGATTGCGTTGTGGAATCAGACCGTTCGACCTTGCTTTGCCGATTGGAACTAGCGCCGCCGCTGAGACCGTGATGTTGAGCGTCGGTGCTGCGCGTGTCAGCCAGGACACAAGTTGTTGGGCTTTTCTCTGGCCAACACCAGCGATCCCGTCATGCCAGTTATAGCCACGCGTGTTGATGCGGTCGTATAGGTGCGCCACGGTTTGCAAACGGGCTCGGGCGAGTCGACGTAGCAAGGCATCGTTCCTAACCCACATCGCGAGCGGGTCGGCTAAGTTCGGCTCAACCGCCTCTGTTAGTTCAAATCCGCGCACCCCGTGCAGCAATAGGTCAAGTTGTGTTGCGGACACGTAGTCTTGGTCCCCAGGTGCGGGCACACGCTCGACAGCGCGCGCGGATAGATTGGCCCGAACCTTATCGCACTCGGCTCGCCACGGTGCCAGTACGTCGCTTTCGTACAACGCTTGAATCTCGGACTCTCGGAAAAAACCACCGCCCGGGTTTTCACGTGCGTTGAAGTCGTCAAACGTGATTGGAATCGTCGGCAGCGTTATCGTTGGCTGCGGGGCTGCCAGCTTCGCAGCGGCCTTAGGACGTTTTCTGGCAAGGCGATTTTGCAGCGCGGTGAGCGCAACCTGCATTGCGGTCAATTCATCCTTGTGTAGCGTAGACGCGATGTGTACTTCGTATCGAGCGAGCAGCGCCTTGAGATGTGACTTGAGTTCGCGCTGGTCAACCTGTTCGGCGAGGTAGCGCTTGCCGGCGTCTAGCAGTCCAACCCCCTGAATGATGGCTCTCAGAAACGCGCAGTCGTTGACGGTGACGGCAATTTGCTCGCTCGTCCGGATGGTTCGCTGGCCGCGCATCATGCTGTTCTAAGCCACCCTATCAAGATTAAATCCATATAGTGTATGATAATCCCACTTATCATAACAAGCAAATCCGCGTAAAGATAACAATTCGGATTATCCTAACGCTTTGATTTTCCGAACTTATTGCGAAGGGATCGACGTTTACGCCACGCAAATCCTACCTAAATTAAATCCGTCGTGACTATTCGGGATCGAGAACCTTTACCAAGCGTGCGGCCTGTCCATCGTAGCGGATTTGAGTGCTTGATCCATCTCCAATTCTCTTGGTGGCTTCGTCGATAGCAAACAGCGGCACTAGCATGCCCGCTAAGGCAGGAAGAAGCCGAAATGGTCCGGGAAATCCTTGAAGGTGCAGGCGACAGTCTCGCCACTCGTCAGGTCTTTGGCCTCGAAATCTGTGCCGTCCGTAGCTAAGATGAACCGCGCCCTGGCCTTGGCGGTGGCCGGGCTTCCTATGAACTCTCCCCCCGCTAAACGCCTTAAGGCGTTGTAGCGGGGGTTTCGCGGGTCACAGACGTTGACTTAGCTCGTTGCCGCGCCAGCGGTTTCGGTCTCGCCCCCCCCCGAACTACAGGAGATATTTCACCGTGAAAAATTAGCCGCCTCTCCCCCGCCTGTGCTTGCTTACGCTATGAAAGTTTCACCGTGAAACTTTGTGCTTCCGCGTCTGGCTGACATGGTATGAGGTATGAAGCCGTCACCCTGAAAGATGCCGTTCATTTACAGGAGAATTCTGTGGCAGCAAAAATCGTATCAGTGTTCAATCACAAGGGCGGGGTTGGCAAGACCTTGATTTCAATGCTGGTTGCCGGCGAACTAGCCTTGCTTACGCTATGAAAGTTTCACCGTGAAAGATTGGCTACAACCTATGCTCTGATGTCTGCCGTAGAAAAATATGAGAGTAATATTAATGATAAGTAATTTGACAAAAAAAGATACTAAGACTAGACTTCGACCATTAATTAAGTCTTTCACCGTGAAAGTTTTGGCAGTTAGCTTGTAGTAGTAAAAGTCTTGGAAGTTTCCCCGTGAAAGATGCTCTTAACTTCTTTGCATCTTTCACCGTGAAACTTTGTGCTTCCGCGTCTGGCTGACATGGTTTGAGGTATGAAGCCGTCACCCTGAAAGATGCCGTTCATTTACAGGAGAATTCTGTGGCAGCAAAAATCGTATCAG
>JADCJC010000130.1 GCA_020247395.1 Rhodocyclaceae bacterium | reverse complement strand
CGGCGCAGACGTATCCGCCACGTAATACTCAAACCCCGCTTGTGTTGGCGTCTGGCCGTCCAGACAGCTCCATTGCGCCGTGGCGCCCACCACGCACCCCCAGCCGCCGTCCGAGGTGCCTGCGGGGCAGCTTGCCGGGCGACCGGTGCACGATGCGCACGCCGAAGACGAATCGTCCGTCCACGAATTGTAAGTGCAGTTTGCGGCGTCCACCGTCCGCGTCGCTGTGTAAGTTCTCGACGCATCGTTCGGGCAGAACCGCGACTCGCTCTGCGTCGATAAGGGGCACGATGATGCGCACGCCGAAGACGAATCGTCCGTCCAATCGTTGTACTTGCAACCATTAGAATCGAACGTCCGCGTCGCCGTGTAAGTTCTAGACGCATCGTTTGGGCAGAGCCGCGACTCGCTCTGCGTCGGTTGGATAGTGCAGGAGGCTGCGCAAATGCCGCCCATATTGACCGACACCGGGTCGATCGGCAGCGTGTTCGGCGCATACGCGGTCGCAGTGGTTAACGCATTGGTCCTGTGGTGGGCGAATGAGGTATTCGCGACGATTCCCGCAAGCGCTGTGCTGCCACGCGTCACCGTAATCGTCGAGGGGATGTTGATTGACGCAGGAAATTTTTGCTCGCGGAAGCGCTGCGTAAAGTACCACTTGCCGTCCGGGTAGACGGTGTATCGGTCGATGACAAACTGTAGCTGTTGCGTGTATTGAAATGTTTGCGAGTACGTTCCGGTCGCATCCGTATCGCAGGTGAAATTGACGGCGCGATTTGTCACATGACCATTGACAATACCGGCAAATTGCCCGGCATAAGCTTGACCCACAGGTTTCACGACCCGGTAGTAATCCACTATTGCGAACGTCGCGTCATTGGTGCCGATGAGACCGGCTACGTCAGGCTGCGATTGGCCACACCCAGCACTTGTCCGGTTGAATAAGCAGACTAGGCGCGCATCCGGGTTCACCGCAACATTGTTGTAGTTAAACGGCTCATCGTACACCGGCCCAACGGTAACCGAGGTGAAGCCCGCCGATGTGATGAAATCAAAATTGGACCGCATCGCATATTGGAGCGTTCCTGGCGTCGGCCAATTGAAGGCTGCCGGCAGGTTTGGCCCGGGCGCGGATGGAATGGCTCTGACATACAACACTTGCGCGGGGGCAGTCGGATCGTCGGCAACGATCTTCACTGCGTTATAGTAGTAGTTGCCATTGTCGAAAGTAATGAGGTTGACCACCGCGCGCTTCGTTTTACCGCGATGCTCTATTTTCTGGATGATGTCATGCGAGGCGGTAGCGAGACCGTTGTTCGCCTGCCAAGTGGTCACGGTCGTTGCATATGCTGCGATGTTCGCCTGAAAAAACGTGTTGTACTCGGCGATCAGGTCGCTCTCGTTAGGGCCGACCCACGATGATTTGCGTGGAAACTGCGGAATGCCGTCGATTGCGGTGCCATGCACCGCGCGGGCTGCGGTGCCTAGTTTCAGCATTTCGCCGACCGCATGGGGCGACCCGAGGAAGGCTTCTTTGAGGGCGCAGACTGTTGCACAGCTTTGCGCCTCGGCCGTTTGCCGCACGACTACGTGCTTACTAGTGACGGAAGATACCTGCGCGTGCGTCGTCAAGCTGATGAGCGTGGCAACCAATGCAGTTGCAAAATTCAGTTTGGTCGTAATCACTGGTTGTCCCCTACGAGGTTGATACTTCATTTCATTAACTACGGGCCGACCTGTACAGTGGTGCCGAAAACGGTCGGCTGACGCGCCACCACCGTACCGATACGATTCTTAACGTCGGCGGCAAGCTGCGTGTCTCGTCCGCTCTGCCATTGCGCAGTCAACGCGACCTGTCCGAGCCCGCCGCCGACTGAGGTAATCGGCTTCGTAATGAATTCCGCCGTCGCGGCGTCGCTCGCATCCCACACGGCAGACGTGCCGGATGCCACCCACATGCCAGTGTCGACGATGCTGGTATTGAGATCTCTGGTGCCGGCGCTGTTTAGTTGTAATACATCGGTTCGCGCGCTAAGTGAATTATTGGTAACGCTCTGCGTCTGAGTTGGTGCCACTGCCGTAACCTGCGCGCGACCGCTGACAGCTTCCCATGCGGAGTCAATCCAGAGGGCACGTTCGCGCACAATACTTTCGATTCCCGCAAAAATTGTCGATAGCCCTGCAATGTTTGCCTCGCCTTGCGCGGTACGTGATGCAAGCGCCATGGCACCGGTCGGCAAATTGCCATCGTTCCACGGCACGAATGACGCAAACCCCTTGACCACACACTGCGAGCGCGCGTCGTCGTCCGGAACGCAACCTTGCACGCGGTAAGCAGGAACAAATCCACGCCGGTCTCCAGACTCACCCGCGAGTGCCATCAACCAGCGACCCTCAGCCTTATAGTCGATTGTTGTGTTGTTGTTGAAGGCAAGCTCACTTCCAGTCGCCGTCACGTTCGACGTAGGAATCAGCGCGGGATGGTAGACGAACCCAACTGTTGCAGTTACCGACCGCATGACTAATCCGGTTGCGGCCAGGAATGCGCTGAACGAGATGTTACGGAAGTTGGCATCACCTGCATCAAACGCGCCGAAAGGATTTGTACCACCGTAGTAGCGGACAGTGCGCCCTACGCCACCGGAGGCAAACACGCTCCCATTCGCCGGGGGGAACGGGGTCAAACTTAACGACGTGGTGCCATCGGCCATCCTGCGCGTGGTAACGATGAGGATGGTGCCGATACCTTGTCCAGGGTTATAGCGCGCCCACACCATCGGCGTTCGCGATGACAGCCTAACAAAGTCATTCGCCGTGTTACCGCCTTGAAGCGCGGCGATGAACGCCCCGTCGACGTTACGCACAACGGAATTGTCACCCGCGATCACCTGACTCGCAATAGTGCTGGATGAAACACTATCCATTGGCGTGGCAGCATTCGCCTCACTGAAAAGTACGAAAGTTATGCATGCAACGATTGAATGAAGTGTGGGTAAGCGCATGGTTGAATTTTCGCAACTTGGTATGTTTTAACAAGTCGAAAACCCCCTCGCAAACCGGGGGGTTTTCCGCTAAATGCCGCTATCGAGACGGTGAGAGATCTATCGGTCGCGTTGCCGGACTGACAGACGGCGTAGTTGAGCCAATGGAAGGCGTCCCCGCGAGGGAAGGCGGGGACGCAACGGTGATCACCGGACCAACGAGTTGCAAACGACCCGCGACACGCGCCAACTCAATACGCTTTCCATTCACTTGCGCACTGGATTGCGTGACTTGTTCAACACGAATATTGTTTTTTGATTGGCCTTCCGGAATGCTGAGGATTTCGTTGAAGCCTTGCACGATAAGCATGGCTGTCCACTGATCATCTACCAGTGCGGTGCCGACAAGCCTCGGCGTCACATCGGCGGGCGGCATGGGTGGCTGCACGAAAGTTGGTGTCGGTGCGGTAGCCGAGCCGGTGGAGGGTGTGCTTGGCTTGGCCGGTGTCCCCGCGTTGGAACGGGGGAGTCTAGGCGCTTCCGCGCTGGTTGCCGCTCTCGTTGGTGCGGGTATTGCTTGCGGTGCCGGCGCGACCAGCGCCGCGCGAGCGCCCTCAAGTGTACGACGAGCATCTTCGCGGGCTTTGGCCTGCGCCGCTTTCTCGGTCTCTATTTGCGTGATGAGCCGTTCGCGTTCGAGCTGGCTAATCATGCTTTCGACCTCTGCGGCACGTCCTGTGAAAGGATTAGGCCGCGAGGCGTCTTGCGCAACGGCAGCGGGGGCTAGGGACGTGGCTACGATAAGGGATATGGTTTTGACCGACTGTTTCACTTTTTGTGCTCCTTAAAAAGACCCGATGGCTGACTGCTGATAAATAAATCCCCCCGGCAGCGCGGTACGCACCAGCGCCGAATAAGGCGGTATCTGCATCGCGGCTGCTGTGTTGTCCGGGTTGCGGGTATTGTTGCTGCTATTGTCAACTTCGATAGATCGGAAGAGCG
>JADCJC010000013.1 GCA_020247395.1 Rhodocyclaceae bacterium | reverse complement strand
CGGCAGCACGCTGGCGGAAACACTTGCTGCGGCCGAACGCGCACGACTGGCGGTTATGACCGTCAAGGACGTAAAACATGTGTTTAGCTCCGTCGGCGGTGGTGTTTCTGGTGACGCCTTCGCAGCGGGAGTCGCTGCGGAAGCGCGCAAGGCCGCATTGACGGTCGAAATGGTGCATCGCAGTGAGCGGTCAAGAAATCAGACCGGCGTTGAAATGGAGATCCGCCAAAAACTCGCCGATCAACCCGGTGTCCGCATCACCGTCGGCCCACAAGACACTGGCTCTAAAAAGCTGCTGGTATTGCAATCAGAGGACCCAGTGGCCCTCGCGGCTGCCGCGCAGGCGGTAGAAAGAGAGGCGCGAACGATCAATGGGATCGGCAATGTCACCTCATCGGCAAGTTTGGTGCGACCAGAAATAATTGTGCGACCGGATTTTGCCCTTGCGGCAGATTTGGGTGTTAGCGCATCCGCCATCGGAGAAACCATCCGCGTGGCCACTGTCGGTGACTACAGTCAGAACCTGCCGAAATTCAACGTCAGCGAGCGCCAGATTCCCATCAATGTTCGGCTGCCATTGTCGACCCGGGCAGACCTGGAAGCCATCAAGCGCCTGCAGGTCATGGGTAAAAATGGCCCGGTGATGCTGGCACAAGTCGCGCGTGTCGAGGTTGGCAGTGGTCCTTCACAGATTGATCGCTTGAACCGCAATCGCCAAATCACCATCGAAATTGAGCTTGGCAGTCGAGAGTTGGGCGCCGTCACGGATGAGGTCAACGCCCTGCCTGCCATGCGGGCGCTGCCGCCCGGTGTCACCGAAGCAAACTTGGGTGACGCACAAATGATGGCCGAACTATTCGCCAGTTTTGGTCTGGCGATGATCATCGGAATTTTGTGTATTTTCGCCGTGTTGGTTTTATTGTTTAGGGATTTCCTGCAACCAATCACTATTCTAGCCGCGCTACCACTTTCCATCGGAGGCGCGTTTATCCTGCTGTTGCTGACCGGCAAAAGCTTTTCGATGCCATCTCTCATCGGCTTGCTAATGCTGATGGGCGTGGTCACCAAGAACTCAATCCTGTTGGTCGAATACGCCATCATGGCACAACGCGACTTGGGTCTTTCCCGGATAGACGCGCTGCTGGACGCCTGCCACAAGCGCGCGCAGCCGATTGTCATGACCACTCTTGCCATGGGTTTCGGCATGTTGCCAATCGCCTTGGGTCTGGGGGCGGACCCGTCCTTCCGTTCACCGATGGCCATTGCCGTTATTGGGGGCTTGGTGACTTCGACTCTGCTGTCGCTGATTGTGATACCCGCAGTTTATACCTTCGTCGATGACGCCGAAAAGTTGTTGTTGCGCCTCCTAGGAAAGGCAAACAAGCCAGAACTACACCAATCTCAGCCCCTTGGCTTGCACTAGGATTCGCGTCGGCGCAGGGTAACTTGGTAGCATTACGCCGGTGAATTCCAGTCAGCAGACGCCGCGCGGCCCCTCGCGCGCCTACCAAGCATGTCCGAAATGTCGTCATACGCCGCTGCCGGCAGATCAGTCCCTGCCTGCGGCGTGCCCGGCTTGCGGATTGATATTGGCTAAATATGGCGTCGCTCCAATGCGACAACTGACTGAGCGCACGCCCTCGCGGCCCAACCAACCCGAGGAGTTTTGGGCGTTGCTCACTTTTGTTCCGGTCCGCGTCGACAGGGTGTCTTTTTGGTTTCGCGTCGCACTCTGGGCGGCGCTAGCCATTTGGGCGGGACGATTGCTGCTCCTCGACATCCGCAACGGTGAGATTGGGGCGAGTTTCCTGCACGGCCCGTTGCTGGTGTTCCACGAAGCGGGGCACGTCGTCTTTATGCCGTTCGGAGAATTGATGTCCATCGCTGGTGGTACGCTTGGCCAGCTCATCATGCCTGCGGTGCTGTGCGGTGCGCTGTTGATCAAAAATCGCGACCCATTTGGTGCAGCAATCGGACTATGGCTGGTCGGCGTTTCGTTTCTTGATATCGCGCCCTATGCCTACGATGCATTGCAACCCCAGCTCACATTACTCGGTGGTCGCACTGGCGACGATGGCGGGCCACACGATTGGATATACCTGTTGGCCAAATTTGGACTGCTCGGGCGCGCCCATGGCGTTGGCTATTTCTTTTACCTGCTCGGCGCGTTGACTTTGCTGGTCTCGGTTTGGTGGGGTGCGTGGCTTCTATGGCGGCAAAGACGGCATCTCCATCACGATTTTTTGCTCGACGAATAGGGCGAATATAGCTACACCCCGACCGCATGGGTGCCAAATTGATTTGATCCGTTTCTACCGAAGACGAACGACTATAATTTTTGGCTTGCTTGGCATAACCCTTCTTTCCGATCACGGCTTCCCGGATGCAATTTCCACAACACACATTCCTCATCACAGGCGGTGGCTCCGGGCTCGGTGCCGCAACCGCCAAACTATTCGCCTCACTCGGTGCCAATATCGTACTGGCTGATGTCAATGTGGCGACTGGTCAAAACGCTGTCGCAGCAATCGGAGAGCGAGCACGCTTTGTCCGCACCGATGTGACCGATGAATCCAGTGTACAAGCGGCAGTTGATTTATGCGTGTCTGCATTTGGCGGTATTCACGGCGTGGTCAACTGCGCAGGTGTCGCACCCGGTGAGCGCGTCGTTGGCAAGACTGGGCCGCATTCTCTTGCCAATTTTGCCCGCACAATCAATATCAATTTGATAGGCACGTTCAATGTGATCCGTTTGGCCGCGCACGCAATGAGCGCCCAAACACCTGATGTCAATGGCACGCGCGGCATTATCATCAATACCTCGTCGGTGGCCTCGTTTGAAGGCCAAATCGGTCAGGCAGGTTACGCGGCTTCCAAGGCTGGTGTGAATGGAATGACGCTGCCTATCGCACGTGAGCTGGCCAAGTTTGGCATTCGCGTGGTAACAATTGCCCCCGGCATTTTTGATACCCCAATGCTGCAAGGCATGTCCGAGGAGGTGCGCGCATCCCTCGGCGCACAAGTGCCCTTCCCGCCGCGCCTTGGTACGCCTGAGGAGTACGCCGCGCTGGCGAAACACATTGTCGAAAATGAAGTCTTGAACGGTACAGTCATCCGCTTGGATGGTGCCATTCGTATGGGGGCCAAATGACGAAAATGTGCAAGAACCAGCGGCACCAGCGCGCCACGATGGGAAACAACTTCGTCATCCCGGCGCAGGCCGGGATACAAGTTCTTGCTGCGTTCAAATAAGGAATTGACCTTGATATTTGACACCCACATCTCCGACGAAACCGACGCGCTACGCGATACTGTCAAGCGCCTGTGTGACGACGAACTCAAACCTCGTGCCGCACAGATCGACCGCGACAACGCCTTCCCGATGGACATGTGGAAGAAGTTTGGCGAGATGGGCCTGCTTGGTGCGTCTATCCCGGAGGACTTTGGTGGTGCCGGCATGGGTTACGTTGCACACACCGTGGCGATGGAGGAGATATCCCGGGCATCCGGCTCAGTCGGTTTAGCCTACGGTGCCCATTCGAATCTTTGCGTGAACAATCTGTACCTTAATGGCACCGACGCGCAGCGTTCCAAGTACCTGCCCAAACTTTGTTCTGGCGAACATGTTGGGGCGTTGGCCATGTCCGAACCCGGCGCTGGTTCCGACGTGGTGGGTTCGATGGCGTGTCGCGCGGAAAAGAAAGGGGATCGCTGGATCGCCAACGGCAACAAGATGTGGATCACCAATGGCCCACACGCCGATACGCTGATTGTCTATATGCGTACGGCACCAAAAGAGATGGGCTCCAAAGCGATGACCGCATTCATCATAGAAAAAGGATTCAAGGGTTTTCACACCGCACAGAAACTCGACAAACTCGGCATGCGTGGGTCGGACACTTGCGAACTGGTGTTTGAAGACTGTGAAATTCCCGACGAGAACGTTCTGGGCCAAGTCAACGGCGGCACCACAGTGTTGATGAAGGGTCTCGATACCGAGCGCACCGTACTCTCAGCCGGTCCGATCGGTATCATGCAAGCGGCGATGGACGTAGTGCTGCCCTACATTCACGAACGCAAGCAATTTGGTGCCGCCATTGGGACTTTTGGCCTGCTGCAGGGCAAGGTCGCGGACATGTATGTGGCATTACAAACCTCGCGCGCTTTCACATACAAAGTTGCCAACATGCTTGACCAAGGCCGCGGTCGTGCCGCGCGCAAAGATGCCGCTGCGTGTATTTTGTATGCAGCCGAATCTGCGGTGCGGGTGACCCTCGAAGCCATCCAGTGTTTAGGCGGCAACGGCTACATTAACGAATACCCGACCGGACGATTGTTGCGTGATGCTAAGCTTTACGATATTGGGGCAGGAACCAACGAGATCAGAAGGATGCTAATCGGGCGAGAGTTGTTCGGTGAATCCGCGTGAGCACGCGACGCTGAGTTCCTGCCAAAATTGGCCGAGGCTAACGCGCAACTGGTGCGCTAAGCGCGAAGCTCGGTCGAGAGCACATTTTCAATGCACAAACGAGAATCGCAGAATGTTGATCGGTCGCGAGTTGTTTGTCGAAAGCGCATAAGTAAATTACCTAGGAGTAAAAAATGTCTGATTCCGTTGTCATCGTCGCCGCAAAACGTACCCCGATTGGTTCCATGAACGGCCAGCTGGTTGGGCTCACCGCTCCGCAGTTGATGTCCACTGCCATCAAAGCTGCCGTCGCGTCGTCGGGCGTCAAAGCCGAAGACATCACCGAAGCGATCATCGGCTGTGTATTGCCCGCAGCCCTAGGCCAAGCGCCTGCACGCCAAGCCGTGCTGGGTGCAGATTTGTTGAAGACGACCGCGTGTACCACCGTGAACAAGGTGTGCGGCTCCGGCATGAAGACCACCATGATGGGTTACGACGCGATCATGGCAGGCTCGGCATCAACGGTTCTGGTCGGCGGTATGGAAAGTATGAGCAATGCCCCGCACATGCTGCCCAAAGCGCGTCAAGGTTATCGTTACGGACACTTCAAAGCGCTGGACCATATGGCGTTTGACGGCTTAGAGAATGCCTACGATGGTAAATCGATGGGTATCTTTGCCGATGCCACCGCCGCCAAGTACGGCTTCACGCGTCAAGACCAAGACGCATTTGCCGCCGAGAGTGTGAAGCGCGCGCAAGGTGCGGTTGCCTCGGGCGCGTTCAAAGATGAAATCGCCGGTGTGACCGTTACCGTTAAAGGTGCCGATACCGTGCTCGCAACCGACGAGCCACCGGGCCTCTGCAAACCGGAAAAAATTCCGTCACTCAAGCCCGCCTTCAACAAAGATGGCACCGTCACCGCCGCGTCCTCCTCCTCCATTTCAGATGGCGCGGCGGCGCTGATTTTGATGAAAGAATCCGACGCGATTGCCAAGGGTATCAAGCCCATCGCACGTATCGTCGGCCACGCACAAAATGCGCACGAACCGGAATGGTTCACCACCGCCCCGGTTGGTGCCATCGACAAGCTGCAGAAGAAACTTGGCTGGGGCCCGGACAACGTAGATCTGTACGAAATCAACGAAGCCTTCGCGGTGGTGGCGATGGCGGCGATGAAGGACCTCGATCTGCCGCATGCCAAAGTGAACGTCAACGGCGGCGCGTGCGCGCTCGGCCACCCGATCGGTGCGTCCGGCGCACGCTTGATCGTCACGCTGTTGCATGCACTGAAAGCCCGCAGCGGTAAGCGCGGCATTGCATCCCTTTGTATTGGTGGCGGTGAAGCGACGGCAATTGCTGTTGAATTAGTTTAGTAAACCCTAGTATTGGCGGTCATCTTCAGGCATTTATGCTTGAAAATGCCCGTCCTTATTGGGCTTTATAGGGATTTATAGGACCTTATTGGACTTCGAGCATTCTATGCAATCGGTATTGATCATCGGCGCGTCACGTGGCCTCGGTTTGGAGTTTGTCCGGCAATACCGCAAAGCGGGGTGGTTGACCCTAGGTACCTGCCGTTCACCAGAGCAGGACGCGCTCCTGAATGCGGAGGGCGCTACTGCCATCCGCTTGGACGTTTCCGACCCTGATAGTTTTGCCGGGCTCAGCCGTGCGCTGGTCGGCACCAGTATTGATGTCTGTATCTACAACGCCGGCGCTTTTGGCTGCCGAGAGGGGCCGTCAGTTGCGCCGAGCAAAGAGGTGTTTGACCAAGTCATGCATGCCAATGTGTTCGGCGCGATGCAGGCGATCCCGGTGGTGGCACCAGCCCTGCTCAAGTCCAAAGGGAAATTTGTTTTCATCTCCAGCCGCATGGGTTCGATTGGATTGATGGCGAGCGCAGCCGCTCCAACCTACCGCGCCAGCAAGGCCGCACTCAACGCTGTTGTGAAGGCGGCTTCCATCAATTACGGGCCACAGGGCATCACCGCCTTTGTGATGCATCCGGGCTGGGTTAAAACTGATATGGGTGGCGCTGATGCCGATATCGAACCGGCCGTAAGTATCGCCGGCATGCGCCGTGTCATCGCCGCTGCTACAGCTGAATCAAACGGCAAATTCTTCAACTATGACGGAGCTGAACTCACATGGTAGGCAAACAGATGCTGGCCGTGGCCGCCGTCGGCTGCATCTTGCTGCTCGTCGCCAGCTGCGGCAAGCAACCGACAACGGCTGAGCCCACCGAGAAACAGCGCGCGGAGAGCCGCGAAAAAGCCAAAGAGTCTGCGGTGTTTGGCACCCAGGTACAGGCTCTCGACAAAGCTAAAGCCACGGCTGACGAAGCGGCGAAGGTCGCCGCTGACCGAGCGAAAAAAGCTGACCAGTGAGGCTAACCATGGTCACGCACGATTTTTTGACGGATGAGCAGCGTGCGATTCGCGACATGGCGCGTGAATTTGCGCGCAACGAACTTGCACCACACGCCGCGCAATGGGAGCAAGACAAATGGATTCCCGATGCGGTTGTCAGCCAGATGGGGGAGCTTGGTCTGCTCGGCATGACCGTCGGCGATGAATGGGGTGGCTCGTTTTCGGATCACGTCGCGTATGCGTTGGCGATTGAAGAAATTGCCGCTGGCGACGCTTCAACCTCAACACTGATGAGTGTGCATAATTCCGTCGGCTGCGCGCCGGTGGACGCATGGGGAACGGTCGTGCAAAAGCAGACTTACCTACGCGACCTTGCGACAGGCAAGAAAATTGGCTGTTTTTGTTTGACCGAGCCCCAAGCAGGTTCAGAGGCCAACAACCTAAAAACCAAAGCGGAATTGAACAACGGCAAGTGGATCATCAACGGCACGAAACAGTTCATCACCAACGGCAAACGCGCGAGCATCGCCATCGTCTTCGCGGTGACCGACCCCGACCTCGGCAAAAAGGGCATCTCGTGTTTCATCGTGCCGACCAATACCCCCGGATTCAATGTCGGTCCGATGGAGAAAAAGCTTGGCATCCGCGCATCTGACACCTGCCCCATCAGCTTTGTTGATTGCGCTGTGCCGGAAGACCATATGCTCGGCCCGCGCGGCAAGGGGCTGGCGATTGCCCTCTCTAACCTTGAAGGCGGTCGGATCGGCATTGCCGCACAGGCGCTAGGCATCGCCCGCGCCGCTCTCGATGCCGCGCTTGCTTACGCAAAAGAACGCAATCAATTCGGCAAGAAGATTGTGGAGCATCAATCCGTCGGCAACATGCTGGCCGATATGCACACGCGCATCAATGCTGCTCGAATGTTGATCCTGCATGCTGCAAAGATGCGTGACGCCGGACTTCCGTGTTTGTCAGAGGCCTCTCAAGCGAAGTTGTATGCCTCAGAGCTGGCCGAGTGGGTATGCAGCAGAGCCATCCAGATCCACGGCGGGTACGGCTATCTTGAGGACTATCCGGTCGCGCGATTTTATCGGGACGCCAGAATCACCCAGATCTATGAAGGCACCAGTGAAGTCCAGCGTATGGTCATCGCGCGTGAACTGGCAAAAGACTAATTCGGAGGGACTTTCCATGCTTCGCTCGTCTGTTGCAAGGCCGCCCAAGACGTCATTGTTGCGGTAAGAACATAATGCCTAAACTTTCATCGCGTATCGATACCAGTTCGCACGCATTCCAAGCCAACGCAACGCAAATGCGTTCGCTGGTGAATGAATTAATCGCTCGTTCAAAACTGGTCGCGCAAGGTGGCGGCGCGGAGGCCAATGCAAAACACGCTGCCCGCGGAAAGTTGCTGCCTCGAGATCGTGTTGCCGCGTTACTTGACGCCGGCTCTCCTTTCCTCGAGCTCTCGCCTCTCGCCGCATGGGCAATGTATGGGAAAACCGATGCTAGCCAACCGGGTGATGCCCCCGCCGCCGGTGTCATCACCGGCATTGGGCGCATCTGTGGTGTTGAGTGCGTCATTGTCGCAAACGATGCCACCGTGAAAGGTGGTACGTACTACCCGATGACGGTGAAGAAGCACCTGCGCGCGCAAGAAGTGGCGATGCAAAATAAGCTGCCGTGTGTTTATTTGGTCGATTCGGGTGGTGCGTTTTTGCCGCTACAAGACGAAGTGTTTCCCGATAAAGAACATTTCGGTCGGATTTTTTACAACCAAGCTAATCTGTCCGCTAACGGCATTCCGCAAATCGCCTGCGTGATGGGCTCATGTACCGCCGGCGGTGCCTATGTTCCTGCGATGTGTGATGAATCCATCATCGTGAAGAATCAAGGTACGATTTTTCTCGGCGGCCCGCCGCTGGTCAAAGCGGCAACGGGCGAAGTCGTAACGGCAGAAGAGCTTGGTGGCGGTGAGGTACATAGTCGCCACTCGGGTGTCACAGATCATCTGGCCGAAAACGACAAACACGCGCTCGGAATCACGCGGGAAATCGTCTCGCATCTGAATTGTAAAAAAGTTTTACCCGTCGCCAAACGAGAACCAAGGGAGCCGGCGTACCCGGCGGAAGAGCTCTACGGCATTATTCCGAAAGACACCAAGCAGCCATTCGACATCCGCGAAGTGATTGCCCGGATTGTGGACGGGTCGGAGCTCCATGAGTTCAAAGCATTGTACGGCACGACGCTGGTATGTGGCTTTGCGCATTTGCACGGGTATCCGATTGGAATCGTTGCCAACAACGGCATTTTGTTTTCGGAGGCCGCGCTTAAAGGCGCGCACTTCATCGAACTGTGTAACCAGCGCGGTGTGCCGCTGGTGTTTTTGCAGAACATCACCGGCTTCATGGTGGGCAAAAAATATGAAACCGGCGGCATCGCCAAAGATGGGGCAAAAATGGTGACGGCGGTGTCGTGCGCAAAAGTGCCGAAATTCACGGTCATCATCGGCGGATCGTTCGGCGCAGGGAACTACGGCATGTGTGGCCGCGCATTTAACCCGCGCTTCGTATGGTCTTGGCCCAACGCACGCATCTCCGTCATGGGTGGTGAACAAGCGGCTTCTGTACTTTCTACCGTGAAGCGCGACGGCATCGAGGCCAAGGGTGGTGCCTGGTCGATGACCGAAGAAGAGGCATTCAAAGCGCCGATCCGCGACCAATACGAACGCCAGGGCAACCCTTACTACGCCACCGCACGGCTATGGGACGACGGTGTCATCGACCCTGCGCAGACGCGTATGGTGCTAGGCCTCGGACTTTCGGCGTCGATGAACGCGCCGATTGAGAAGACCGAATACGGCGTCTTCCGAATGTAGGATGTAAGGAAAATGCCATGAGTTACGTCTTAACCGAAATCGATGGCCCACTGGCCATCATTACGCTAAACCGCCCGGAAAAACACAATGCGTTTGACGATACATTTATCGCCGAACTGACGAGTCACCTCGAGGCCGTCGACATCCAGCTTGATGTCCGAGTGGTGGTCATCTCGGCGACTGGAAAATCGTTTTCTGCCGGTGCGGATCTTGATTGGATGAAACGTGTCGCGGCATATAGTCATGCTGAAAACGAACATGACGCCATGCGCTTGGCCCGGCTGATGAAAACGTTGCATGGCCTCTCCAAACCCACCATCGCGCGTGTGCAGGGGCCCGCATATGGTGGCGGCGTCGGACTTGTCGCCTGCTGCGATATGGCGGTTGGCACCCAAGCCGCGGCGTTTTGTTTGTCGGAGGTTAAACTCGGCTTGATACCGGCGGTGATCTCGCCGTATGTCATCGCCGCGATCGGTCAACGCGCGGCAAGCCGCTATTTCCTGACCGCCGAGCGTTTCGATGCCGGTGAGGCGTTTCGTTTGGGCTTGCTCACAGATATCGCCAATTCGGAAGATGAATTGGATGAAACAATCGAACGCCTTATCAATACACTGCTGGTCGCCGGACCAGAATCAATTTACGAAGCCAAACAGCTCATTAGCACGGTCGCCAACCGCGTGATCGACGATTCCCTTATCGTTGAAACTGCGGCGCGCATCGCTAGGATTCGCGTCGGCGCGGAAGGACAAGAAGGCTTGCGCGCTTTCTTGGCTAAGCGCGACGCTGCCTGGGTGCCGCCACCCCCCTTATCTACCAGTGAAGCTACTGAACCAACGGAGGACTAACATGGACGCTAAACTCATCCTCTATCCTGTGCTCGCAATGTTCGTGCTGGTCGTCATCGTTGCGGTAACGATGCTCCGCCGCCGCGTCGCCTTCTACAAGACCAACCGTGTGCATCCGCAGCAGACCGCGACTTCGGCACAAATGGCGGCAACAATGCCCGATTCACGCGCGCCCGATAACTTTCGGAATTTATTTGAACTGCCGGTCATGTTTTATGTGCTATGCCTAGCCTTAGTGGTGACGGGATTGACCAGCCTGCCGCAACTGGTATTCGCCTGGGCCTATGTCGCGGCACGTTATGCACATAGCTACATTCAGCTCACCAGTAACAAGGTGATGCTGCGCTTTTACGCGTTTGCAGCGAGTGGTTTAATGCTGCTTGCTGGTTGGGGAATGTTTGCCTATCAACTTGCGACGACAGCAAAAGTGTAACGTGTTTCGTCAGACCCTCATCGTCGAGCGAGGTGAAAACAACATGCTGAGCGACACCGTTTCAGCTAAGGCTGACTGCGCCCAGCATAGCTTACGCCCGCATCTGCGAGCGGTCAGTGCCAAATTGCATCCCCCAATCGATTGCCATGTTCAATAAGATCCTCATCGCCAATCGTGGCGAAATTGCCTGCAGAATCATCCGCACGTGCAAGCGACTCGGCATCCAAACGGTGGCCGTATACTCCGATGCAGACGCCATGGCGCAGCATGTGCTGTTGGCAGACCAAGCCGTCAATATCGGCGGGCCTCGACCGGCCGACTCTTACCTGAAGGCAGATGTCATCCTCGCGGCGGCCAAACAGTGCGGTGCCGAGGCGGTACATCCAGGTTATGGTTTCCTGTCTGAGAACGAACAATTCTCAAAGGCATGTGAAGACGCCGGGATTGCGTTCATCGGCCCAACGCCCGACTCGATTCAAAAAATGGGATCGAAAAGCGCCGCAAAGGCGTTGATGGAAGCTGCTGGCGTGCCGGTGGTTCCGGGTTATCACGGCGACAATCAGGATCCGACATTTCTTGCCAAGCAGTCGAAGACTATTGGATATCCGCAACTGATCAAGGCGGTATCCGGCGGCGGTGGTAAAGGCATGCGTTTGGTAGAGACGGCTGATGAGTTTATGGCGCAACTGGATGCCGCAAAGCGGGAAGCCAAGAATGCGTTTGGTAACGACGATGTTCTTATCGAACGCTTCATCAAAGGCCCGCACCATATCGAGTTTCAGGTGTTTGGCGATAGCCACGGCAACGTGGTACACCTGTTTGAACGCGAATGCTCGATTCAGCGTCGCCACCAGAAGATCTTGGAAGAAACTCCGTCCCCCTTTCTTGATCAAGTCGACGACTTGATGCGTGAGACGATGGGAGCAGCGGCCGTTGCTGCGGCCCGCGCCATCAACTATCGTGGTGCCGGAACAATTGAGTTTATTGCCGGCGAGCGCCGCGAGTTCTACTTTATGGAGATGAACACGCGGTTGCAGGTGGAGCATCCGATCACCGAAATGATTACCGGAGAGGATTTGGTTGAGTGGCAATTGCTGGTGGCGGCTGGAGAAGAGCTACCGCTGCGCCAAAGCGAGATCATTACCGGCGGGCACGCCATTGAAGTGCGGATCTGTGCAGAAAATCCTGAAAACGATTTCTTGCCGGAAGTCGGCCCGATACACTTGTTCGCCACACCGAAACTGATCGACGGGGAAGACGTTCGCCTTGACACGGGTGTGGCGGTGGGGAGAGCAACGGGTAATGAGGTCAGCATCTTTTATGATCCGATGATTGCCAAACTCATTACCTGGGGTGGTGACCGCCCCGAAGCCATCCGTCGCATGCAGGCGGCGCTGGCACAGACAGAGGTGATCGGCGTCAAGACCAATCTTGGCTTTCTGCAATCGTTGGTGCGGCACACGGCGTTTCTCGCCGGCGACACCGATACAAGTTTTATCGCCAAACATAAAACGGCGTTGCTGCTCTCCACGGCCATTGATGACTACATATTAGCAGCCGCGTGCGCGGGGATTTTGCAGTCGGAACAATCCGACCGCCCGCTTTCGCCCGATGTATGGGACAACACCGCTGGCTGGCGGCTAAACAGCGTCGCGTCACGTTTGATCGAATTTAGGGCCGGAGAAGAAGAAATCGTCTGCCATGTTGAACGAAACCGGGATGGTTTGCGCTTCAAACACGGCGATATCGCTCGTCGTTTTTCGTGGACTGAGCACGCAGATGGCTCATTACAAATTCGCCTGGACGGCAGTGCAAAAACTTTTCGTTTTGTTCATGCCGGCGATAGCATCACGATTTTGGCCGAGAGCGGACGGGTGGCGCTCACACTGTTTGATCCGTACCATTTTGAAGGTGACAACAGCGTCAATGACGGTCGTTTAACCGCAATGATGCCCGGACGCGTCGTGAAACTCATGGCAGCCGAAGGCCACAAGGTCAGCAAAGGTCAGCCACTTATCATCATGGAAGCGATGAAGATGGAGCACACCATTGTTAGTCCGCGCGACGGTGTGGTCGAACGCGTAGCGTTTCAAGTGGGGGAGATGGTGCCAGCGGATGCCGTTCTTTTTGCCTTTGCTGAGTAGCCTCGGCAATAAGCACTTGCTTGGGGTCGCATCCGTAGCGTTGCGCGGCCTTTGCTCTATCGCTTCGCCACACATCGGCAGATCGAGCTTGTTTTGTGTTCGAAGGCGAGACTAAAGTCTAATAACGACGGGTATTTCCAAGCGTTTCGGCCTGGCAATGACCGCCAATCGGGCATATTGCGCTTTTAGCGTAAGGCGTCCAACTCAAATCGAAAACAGCCCGAAGCGTATAATTTTCTAAGTAATTTGAGGAGACGCCTCATGGCTGCCGTGCTTCAACCCAACGCGATTCCTACTGTCAAGCTACTGATCAATGGCGTTTGGCGCGACTCAAACTCCTCCGACTGGCGTGATATCGTCAACCCGGCAACACAGGAAGTGCTGGCGCGTGTGCCAATGTGTGCTGGCGGTGAGATTGACGAGGCAATCGCATCGGCTGCCGAGGCATTCAAGACTTGGAAAAACACGCCGATCGGTCAACGCGCCCGCATCATGCTCAAACTTCAAGAGTTGATCCGTCGCGACATGAAAAAACTCGCGGCCTGTCTTACTGCGGAACAGGGTAAAACATTGCCCGACGCGGAGGGAGATGTGTTTCGTGGCCTCGAAGTCGTCGAACACGCCGCGAGCATCGGCACATTGTCGCTGGGCGAGATGGCTGAGAACGTTGCCTCAGGTGTCGATACTTATTTCATCCGTCAGCCGATCGGGGTGTGTGTAGGCATCACGCCGTTTAATTTTCCAGCGATGATCCCGCTGTGGATGTTCCCAATGGCCATTGTCAGCGGCAATACATTCGTACTCAAACCGTCCGAGCAAGATCCGATGACAACCGTCCTGCTTGCGCAGTTGGCGATTGAAGCCGGTGTGCCACCCGGCGTGCTGAATATCGTACACGGCGGCAAACAGGCGGTGGACCGTTTGTGTACGCACCCCGCGGTCAAGGCTGTTTCGTTTGTTGGCTCGTGCCACGTCGGGGAACATGTTTACAACTTGGCCTCTACTCACGGCAAACGCGCGCAGTGCATGATGGGTGCAAAGAACCATGCGATTGTCATGCCAGACGCGAACAAAGATCAAGCTCTCAACGCTTTGGTTGGCGCGGCGTTTGGCGCAGCCGGACAACGTTGCATGGCGACCTCTGTAGCGGTGCTGGTTGGCGAAGCCGCTAATTGGGTACCGGATATTGTTGCCAAAGCCAAAACGCTCAAGGTCAACGCTGGCACCGTCGTCGGCACGGACGTCGGGCCGGTGATTTCCAAACAAGCCAAGGCGCGTATCGAAGGTTTGATTGCCAAAGGGGTTGCCGAGGGCTGCATACTCGACCTCGACGGTCGCAACCCAAACGTCGACGGCTACCCCAGCGGCAACTTCATCGCGCCGACGATCCTCTCTGGCGTGAAGCCGCACCACAGTGTGTACAAGGAAGAAATCTTTGGGCCAGTGCTGGTTATCGTTTCTGTTGATACGCTTGACGAAGCCATCGCGCTGACCAACGCCAACCCGTACGGCAACGGCACGGGCATCTTCACCCAATCGGGTGCAGTTGCGCGCAAGTTCCAAAACGAAATTGACGTTGGCCAAGTCGGCATCAATGTACCGATCCCCGTGCCCGTGCCCTACTTCAGCTTTACCGGTTCACGTGGCTCCAAGCTCGGCGACCTCGGCCCCTACGGCAAGCAGGCGGTGCATTTCTATACGCAGGTCAAGACCGTGACTGCGCGGTGGTTTGATGATGCCGCTGTCGATGGTGGCAAAAGCGGCGGCGTGAATACGACGATTTCTCTGAAATGAGGAGCTAAACATGAAGCCACTATTGTCTACCTGGTGGGATGCGAACACTACTGATAGCCAGCTCGACTACATGAAATGGATCAGCACCTTCTTCTGGGTGGTGTGCTGTGTAGCATTGCTGCGCGGAATCGTTGCAACGGACGTATTTCGCGTAGCGATGAATGTTGGATATATCGCGTTCCTGACGCCTTACATGCTCGGGCCTCAGTGCTGGAAAGTTTTCGAAGCGAAGGAAGGATCGACTTCGCGCGCATTGCTGACGGCCGTTGCACTCTTTGGCTTTCTCCTTGCGATGAGCGCGACCATTGCTTCGTTTCTGCCAGCTGGGTAGCGCCGTCGACTTGCAAGAAAGTGAGCGATTTATGAGGATTGGCTTTATAGGACTAGGCCACATGGGCAATCCCATGGTGAGGAATCTCCTAAAACATGGCCACACGGTCAAAGTGTTTGATCTGGTGCCCGAGTTGGTCGAGAAGCTGACTGCAATCGGTTGCGAAGCCGCAACCTCTGCCGGCAAGTGCGCGCAGGACGTTGATGTGGTCATCACCATGCTGCCATCTTCGCCACACGTGCGCCGCGTGTATCAAGATGCCTATGGCGTGCTCGCTTCAGCCGCGCCGGGCACGCTGCTCATTGATTCCTCGACGATTGACCCGCAAACCAGCCGCGAAGTCGCCCTCGATGCACGTGGCAGGGGATTGGCGATGGTCGATGCGCCGGTCTCGGGTGGCACGGGAGGTGCCGAGGCAGGCACGCTCACGTTCATGGTTGGCGGCGACGCAGCAGATGTCGAACGTAGCAAACCAATTCTGCACTGCATGGGCAAGAACATCGTCCACTGCGGTGGTGATGGCAACGGCCAAGTGGCAAAGATCTGCAACAACATGATGCTCGCCATCGAAATGATCGCCACCGCTGAAGGCATGGCATTAGCAACTAAGCTCGGTATGGACCCACACGTGTTCGCCAGTATTGCGAATACGTCTAGCGGGCGCTGCTGGTCTTCCGACACATACAACCCCTACCCCGGCGTGGTGCCGACGGCACCGGCGAATCGTGGCTACATGGGTGGGTTTGGCTCGGATCTGATGCTTAAGGACTTGACCTTGGTGACTGAGGCAGCGAAGGCCGCGAAACAACCCGTGATGCTCGGCGCTGCAGCACAGCAGCTCTACCAAATGCATTCGGCGATGGGCAATGGGGCGTTGGATTTTTCGAGCATCATTAAGTTATACCTGCAGAAGTAGTGTGCTAAAGGGGTCGTCCCGACGCAGTTCGGCAACCAAGTATTGCTCGTATCTCGCGCGGAGTAACTTGGATTTCGGCGCGGTTTCAAAACAAAGCCGGAATGACAATTCAAATCGTATCGCTCGTACAAGCTACATCTCTTTGAAAACAATATGATCAGTCACGAAATCATCGGCCACACCTGCGTAGTTACGCTTAACAACCCGCCCGCCAATACTTGGACGCCTGAATCGCTCGGCGAACTCAAAGACCTTGCGCACAAGCTCGAAGCCGACGACAGTATCTACGCTGCCGTGTTAACCGGTAAAGGCGAGAAGTTTTTCTCCGCTGGCGCAGACTTGAATCGTTTCCAAGGTGGTGATGAAAAAAAAATCATGGCGGCGCGCCATTTCATCCACACGTTTGGAGCAGCGTTTGAGGTTTGGATGAACGCGCGCTTTGTCACCATTGCCGCAATCAATGGTTACTGCATGGGTGGCGGACTCGAAGGCGCGCTGGCGTGTGACATTCGCATTGCCGAAACTCACGCACAAATGGCTATGCCCGAACCGGCAGTGGGCTTACTGCCCGGCGGCTGCGGAACACAAAACCTGCCTTGGCTGGTGGGGGAAGGTTGGGCCAAACGCATGATTCTCACCAACGAACGCGTCAGCGCGGAAACGGCGCTACGCATCGGTTTGGTTGAGGAAGTGGTTGAGAAAGGTGCGTCACTCGGTGCCGCGATAACAATGGCCGAGCGTGTTGCCGGGCTCTCACCGAAGTCGGTCTCATTCTGCAAGTCGCTTATCCACAATGCGCGCAACGGCATACCACGATCGGCCGGGCTGGCGTTGGAGCGCGAGCGCTTCATGGACCTATTCACGTTTGAAGACCAGCGAGAAGGTGTGAACGCGTTTTTAGAAAAGCGCAAACCCAACTGGAAAAACAAGTGACCCCTAACATCCACGGGTGTTTTCAGACATAAGTGGGTGAAAACGCCCGCCAATAAACGACTTTCGTTTTTAATTCATGTATAACTCAGCCAACGAGGAAATTCTCTTTGACGTCCGGAACCACGTCGCATACCTCACGCTAAATCGCCCACAGGCGCTTAATGCGTTGTCGCTTGATATGCTGAAGCGCATGCGTGAACTGTTTGACCAATGGGCGCATGATGCAAACGTTTATGCCGTTGTTGCACGCGGCAGTGGCGAAAAAGCCTTCTGCGCGGGCGGCGACGTACGCGGCCTCTACAACAGTATCACCGGCCTTGGCCCACTTGTGCATGAAGACTTCTTCATCACCGAATACACACTCAACTACCAGCTGCATCGGTTTTTGAAGTCGACTGGCAAACCCTACATCGCGATGATGGATGGCATCGTCATGGGTGGCGGTATGGGCATTTCGCAAGGTGCCACGTTTCGTATCGTCGGCGATCGCACCAAGATGGCAATGCCCGAAACAAAGATTGGGTTGTTTCCCGATGTTGCAGGCACCTACTTCTTGTCTCGCGCCACCGGCGCGATGGGACTTTATTTGGGTCTGACATCCAATATGATTAACGGTACAGACGCGCTTGCCGCAAAACTTGCGGACACGTATATGAGCGTTAATGCACAACAGGCTCTCTTGCGGCAGCTAGAGGCGTGGACTTGGAGCGCTGCGCCGGTGAATGACGTCGTTCGATTGGTCACTGCCCACGCAACAACGCCCCCTGCGTCCGCTCTCGCCGCGTTAAACCTTGCGATAGAAAAACACTTTGCGGGTAAACGCAACGTGCAGCAGATCATCACCTCGCTGTTGGGCGAAACCGAGCCCTCACAGGCCGATTGGGCGCAGAAAACGGCGGCAGATTTGTTGAAGCGCTCGCCGACCCTGCTGGAAGTGACCAAGCGGCAGCTTGAGGCCGGGCATAAGCTGCCTGTGGCCGATTGTTTGCGGCTCGAACTTGGCATGATGTACCGCGCCTTTGAACACCCCGACGTGGTGGAAGGTATTCGAGCACTGGCCATCGATAAGGATAACCAGCCGCGTTGGCAGCCTGCCACGCTGGCCGAGGTAAGTTGTGACATGGTGGAATCGTTTTTTGCACCACGTTGGTCACCAGCAGAACATCCACTGGCGAAACTCGAAGAACATTTTGGATAAGCCATGAAACTTGTCACTTATCAGATGCTCAATAGTCATGAACTCCGAACCGGGATCTGGGTAAGCAAGTACGAGGTAATCGACGTGGCAGCCGAAGCCGCCGCTCGCCAGTCGCAGCTCAACGTAACAACGATGCTCGACGTCATCGATGGGGGGGCAGAAACGTTGGCTCTTCTCGCCGAGATCAAGAACTCGCCCAAGACAACACCAGTACTGCTCAACAGTGCGCTGTTAAAGGCCCCCATTCCGCGGCCGCGCAAGAACGTGTTCTGTGTCGGCTGGAACTACCTCGACCACTTTTCCGAAGGTGCCGCGTCGATGCAAGACTCTCGCGAGTTGCCGCAGTGGCCGGTATTTTTCTCAAAGGCATCAACGGCGGTGACGGGGCCCTATGACGCAATTCCATTTAATGCCAATGTCTCAACCCAACTGGATTGGGAAGTAGAGTTGGGTGTGGTATTGGGCAAGGCCGGCAAAAACATTACTGAAGCCGATGCAATGTCGCACGTATTTGGCTACACCGTCATCAACGACGTCACGTGGCGCGATATTCAGCGTCGTCACGGCGGACAGTGGGACAAAGGCAAATCGCTCGACGGAACCTGTCCTATGGGGCCTTGTATCGTCACGGCTGATGCACTTGATCCCAATGACCTACACGTTGAATGTCGAGTATCGAACGTCGTCAAACAGCAATCGAACACCAAACATCTTTACTTCAAGATACCGCGCCTAATCCGTGATCTTTCGCTCGGGCAGACGCTTGAGGCCGGCGATATCATCTCAACCGGTACGCCCGAAGGCGTCGGGTTCGCGCGCAAGCCGCCGGAGTGGATGCGGCCTGGTGACCTGCTGGAAACTGAAATTCGAGGTATTGGTGTGATGCGAAACCCGGTGGGACAGATGTGATGAAACATCTTTGTGTTGCTCTGTGCGTCGGCCTCGCCGCAGCGATTCCGATACCTATAACTGCAGCGGCACCATCCCCGTTTGCACTGGTGATGATCGATGACGCCAGCGCGGCAAAGTACGGCGGCTTCCCCGTTGATCGGGCGGTAACGGCGCAGGCGATCAATAAACTCGCCGCCGCGGGTGTGCGTGGCGTAGTGCTGAAGTTTTTTTATGATGCACCTAGTAATACGGCAAGCGATGTCGCGTTAGCGAGCGCCATGAGCAAAACGAAAGTTATTTTGCAAGCACGCATCGACGACAGCGAAGCCAAACCCAATCGCTTGCCAGATCGATTTGCACTGACGGTACCCGCCGGCCCGGTGGCAGTGAGCGGTGTTTCGGCCTGGTTGCCGCTCCCGGTGTTGAGCAATCGCGCCCACCGCGTCGGCTTTGTCGACATCACCAGCCCTGACCGCGTGCCGGCCTTTGAGCGCCTTGGCGATCACAGCTACCCCTCCCTCACCGTCGCCGCCATTTCATTGGCACTTGGCGATCCTGCGCTCAACATCGAGCCGGGAAAGCATCTGCAACTCGGCGGAAAAACAATCTCGCTAGACGCCAAAAGCCAGATCAAGTTATCGGCGAACGCATTTCGCGGCGCACACGATACCGCGTACTTTTCATTTGCCGATGTTGTCGAAGGCAAAACCTCGCTATCCGCATTAAGCGGCACGGTCGTGGTCATTGGTTATCACGGCAATCAGATGCCGACCATTCGCACCAATGCCGGGGCGATAAAGCTACATCTGGCCTTCTGGCTTGGGTTAAACGATGTTTGGAAGCAGATTCAGTAAATTGCCGCCAAGCTGCTGCGGGCAGCCGACCGAAGCTCAAGGCGATACCTTGTAGCAGGAGTCGGCAGCATTGTTCGACTCAGTAAACAGACGACAATGCTGCCTACGTTGCATTTATCGGTGCGGCTGAAATTAGTTCAAAGGACATTAACGACAAACGATTGGCAAACTCACGTCTTCGGAACTAGACATTTGACGGGTCGTGCGCTAGTCGCGTCACAGCCCGCATATCTTTGGACATCCGCACCAATGTTTCGCAGAACTCTTCGACCCCACTGGCCTTGAACACGACTTCTGTAACGCCCGCACTCTGCGCTTCGGTATGCAGGATTTCATCAACGAACCCTGAGACGATAACAACAGGTAGCGCGGGGCTTATCAACCGAACAGCGTGAGTCACCTCCAGCCCGGACATGCCAGGCATATTGTAGTCGGTGAAGACTAAGTCGAACTCCGATGGGTTCTCCTTCAGCGCGTGGAGCGCCGCCACCTGTTCAGTAAACACCGTGACCTGAACCCCGCGGCGCCGCAGGTAGCGTTCTACTAGAAAGGCCAGTGACTCGTCGTCGTCAAGATAGAGCAGACGTAGCGAAGTCGGTGCGGACACGGCTACGACCTCCGGCGCTCTCGACCGATCGTCGATGGCTGACAACTGGTGCGGAACGGCAAGCGGCAAATAGACTGAGAAGGCTGTGCCCACGCCCAACTCGCTTTCAACGGTAATCGCGCCGCCGTGTCCTTGGACAATACCATGCACCACCGATAGCCCTAGCCCGGTACCCTCATCAACCGATTTAGTCGTGAAAAACGGCTCAAAAATACGCACAAGAGTTTCGCCAGACATGCCTGAGCCGTTATCGCGAACGGACAGCCTCTGCAGCGGGCCGCGCTGCTTCTGCTTGAGTGCCGCCAAGTCAGGATGGGTCGAAGCCAGTGAGTCATCTAGCACGATGGACTCGACAGCAATTTCGATTGCCCCACTCTGCCGGTCTATAGCCTGCATTGCATTGGTACAAAGATTGATGATGACTTGCTGAATCTGCGTGGAATCCGCCATCACCGGCGGCAGATCGGCTTCAACTTGAGTCGTTAGGGATAATCGTGCAGGCAACGTTGACCGTAGGAGTCTTGCTGCCTCATCAACGACTGGGCGCAGCGGGGTAGGCTTAAGATCCGTTGGCTGCCGACGGCTAAACGACAAAATTTGCTTGACGAGGTCGCGAGCACGTGTCGCCGCCCTACGAATTTCCTCAAGACTTTCCTGTTCCGGCGCGTTATCTTTGGCGTCTTCCCGCGCCAGCTCAACGTTGCCAAGAATAATGGTGAGGATATTGTTGAAGTCATGCGCAATCCCACCCGCCAAGGTGCCAATCGCTTGCATTTTTTGGGCCTCACGTAGCTGGCCTTCGAGTTCGGCGCGGGCCCGCTCAGCGAATTTGCGATCACTGATGTCGCGTATCGTCACGTGTGATGCAGGCAAGCCGTCGTAACTCACTCTTCTACCATGCGTCTCGACAAAAATTTCCTTCCCGTCGAGTCTGATACCGCGCATTTCCATTAACGGTGCAAACTCGGCGCCCGATGCAAGCAGTTGCATCCGCTCGATGACCACAGCGTGAAACTCGGGAGCCACAATATCTAACAGACTGCACTGCATCGCCTCATCGACACTTCGCGCACCAATTAGGTCGACAAAGGCACGGTTAATGTAGATCAACTTACCGCTGCGGTGCACGATTGCAGGGTCAGGCGCCCACTCAACCAACCCGCGATAACGCTCTTCACTATCCCGCAGCGCAACGGCTGCCTTCTTTTGCGCAGAGATGTCAGAGATCGTACCGACCATTCGAGTCGGCTTTCCCGCGTCATCGGTCGCGACAATACGACCGCGATTAGCGAACCATCGATACTCACCAGACTTTGTTCTTAAGCGCAATTCGGTGTACATAGCGCGCGTCTTGCCAGCCAGATGAGCCTCCAAGGATTCGCGGTGTACGCTTACGTAATCGGGATGGATGATAGAGATAAAGAAAGATAGCTCCTGCGGAACCATGCCATGTTCATATCCAAGCAAGCGTGCCCACTGCGGCGCGAGGAAGAGATCTCCGGTTGTGATGTTCCAATCCCAAAGCCCTTCCTCGGTTGCGTTAATGGCGAATTTAAAACGCTCTTCACTGGCAATTAACTTTGCCTCGGTTCGCTTGATCCGGGTAATGTCCACAACGACCGCAAAACATCCGACGATCACCCCACTTTCGTCGCGGTCCGGAATAAGACTGCATAAGCCGTAGCGCCGACCGATGGGACTCTCAAAATAGTTCTCAAATGTAACGGTCTCGCCTGTGAACATGCGAGTGACGTAGGGCACCATGCGTGCAAAGAACTCCTCGCCGTGGAATTCAAGCAGGGAGCGTCCGAGACCTTCACTTAGTGGTTTACCAAATACATCCACATAGCGATCATTCATAAAGGTAAACCGCAGATCCCGGTCAAGCCGGGCGAACAATCCCCCAGTTTTGTTTAGGATCAGCCTGAGGTCTTGCAAGTTGCGGTTGGTTACGATCTCTGCCAACCGGTGCTCTGTCACGTCCTGTAACACCCCGACAATGCGGACGACCCCGCCATCTTCATCGCGGACTAGGCAACAACGCTCTTCAACATGGGCATACTGACCGTCTTTGCGTAGGAAGCGATATCGCCCTGAGTATGAGTTGACGCTCGTGGCACTAACCCAGCCGAACTCGCCAATCACACGCTCACGGTCATCTGGGTGCAAGCATTTTCTCCAAAACGTCGGACTATTCAGCATTGCGGGATCATCCCAACCATAAAGCTGCGTGACCCGGTCGCTCCACCAGATGGTTCCGGCAGCGATATCCTGATCATAAACAACGCCAATCATTGCCTCCTGTGCCAGCCGTAGTCTCTCCTCTGTCTGGCGCAAGGCTGGTTCAGCTTGCTGGCCTTGCCTAATGTTTCGGATACTTGTGCAGGTTGCGGGCTCACCTTTATAGGTGATCTGTATGCTCTGCACCGCCAAATCAAAGACCGTGCCGTCGGGGCGAAGACCCTGTATCTCGGCGACAGGCAAGGCCACTGCAGCATGCGCAGCTGGATGAATGCAAAGTGCGGCAAATGCTCGCGAAGACGGAGCGATGAACGCAATCAAGGACCGCCCCACCATGTCACGAGCGTTGTCGACACCAAATTGCCTAAGGGCAGTCGGATTAACATAGATAATCCCGCCGTCCCGATGAACCACAAACCCGCTAAGAAACGAATCGGCTAATTTGGGAAAACTCACCCCACTATCTGGCAAAGCCCCTGGTCCGAGTCGGCATTGGGCTAAACGTGTCACGATCATCGCGGAACCATCACACTTGCCGTCTTTCCATCGAGGTGACTCTGTGATGGATACAGCGATTTCCGAGCCGCTCACGCTGATTAGCGAAGACTCGTAAGTCGCCGTTTGTCCCGCCTGCCTCTGCTGGCGTTGCTCCTTAAGCTTGGACCGATACGCCAATGCAAAAACGTCTTCCGCCGCCAGACCAGTTAAACTCTCAAGATCCAGACCGGCCAAGTCGGAAAAGGCAGCATTCACAAACTGAACCCGCCCGTCTGCATCCGCCAATATGATGCCTTGGTCGATGCGATTGATGATTTCGACCGGAACGCTAAGCGCGGATTGGTGGCGGTTTAGCATCTGTGCATTCTTGATTTTCAGCGATGACTAAGTTGGGTCTTGAAGTTAGCAGTACCGGCTACCAATCGCCTACCGCAAGCGAATTCGAGGTATCTGGGGAGAAGCAGCGCCGCTTAGCCGAACAACACTGCCTATTTCTTCAGCGGCCGGGCAGAAAGATAGCGGCGGTGCTCCGCAACAAAACCGAGATTCTATCGTGCCCACGGAAACATCGCAGCAATACCTGGCAGTTCGCCAACGATCCCAGCAAGCCTTACGCCATTGCGCTTTGCAGTCTATTTCGGCAAATTTTGCTCGAACCTGAACATTTCATGAGCGCGCGTTGGAGAGCGGCATAGTGGGCGCGCGATTTTTCGCCTGAGCGACACAGCGCAGCGAGCCGTGTTTGTCAGATCCGTGTGGAAGAACGAGGCCTATTTGTCAAGCATGGTACCTGCCAACGGCGCGAGAGCGAACGTGCGGCCCGCGTCTGCGGCGAAGGAGGAACAATCCAACTTGGTTTGCCGATCGTTAAGAGACAATTTGCCGCGAAGAACTGACGACCGGTGAAATATTCAGGCTAGAACGCAGCGACCGGATCAATCGTGCAGCCGTGCCTTCGGCAAACAATGTACCGCAGTCGTCCTGCCCCACGCTTCCCTCAACACAATCAGCGAGCGAGTGGTGTGAAGGTCGCCGCCACTGATCGCAAGTAGACCTCGCTGTAGGCCTCGAAACCCGAGTCAATGCCCACGTGCAGCCAGATGCCGCCCAGCGCATCGGCCTGAGTTTGTAGCAGTGCAGCTGGTGCCAATGTTTTGGCCGCGAACTGCTGCTGCGTGCAGCTGCTGACCGAATTGCCAATATGCCCCAGCGCCTGCGATTGAGTGCCGCCTAGCGTCTGGTTACCGCGGTCTAGGTTGACCCGGAAATACCCGTTACCGTTAAGTTGCGTCATCGGCTCTTGCGCGGTGGCACCCGCATGGACCGTCACTCCCTCGCCGGGCGCACCGCCCACGCCGGCGCAACCTGAGGGAGCACTGGTCAGAAAATCAACGGCGAACTCCACTCGGTAGCTCTGCTGCGGCTTGAGGCCGACCAGCCGACACTTCGCATAGATAAACAAATCGTCGCTTCGGTTCGTACCAGAAAGCCGCCAGCCCTGCCCCTGAAACGGCGCAGGCGCAGGTGCCATCGTTGAAATCGTGTCAGGCGGAGCGGTGGCGGCGGTATAGTCGGCGTCGGCACCGATGCATACGGGGCTAGTGGAGAAATCCACCAAACGCTTGACCACTGGCTCGGGCGAACTGCCCCCGCTGCCACTGCCGCCGCCGCAAGCCGACAGGGCGGCACCTAGGAGAAAGCAAACACAAGCGAGTAAGCCCCCAGCTCCTGCTGTCGGGGAAACGATAGATGGTTTGGGCATGACCGGACTCTCTCATGGATAGGTGGGGTAGGATATTTCACTATATTGGATAGACTACTGCATTTAGGCATGTAGATTAGCCGTTGGAGAGCCCGTAACCCGGACAGTTTGAGCGGCCACGGCCACACAGTTTTAAGATCGCGGGCGCAATATCGTGATTGCTATACTGTAGCAGGGTAGCGGGTGTCGCTCCCGAATTGGATCGGATTCGCCGCCTCATCGACTCGCGGCTACCAAGCGGTAGCGACGAACCTGTCTTGCTCAATGGTGTGAGCCCATGGGCAGCCTTATGCTGCTGTGATCAAACTCCACTTGGCCTTCTGGCTTGGGTGAACCGATGTTTGGCAGCAAATGCAGTAACTGGCTTCGCCGCGTGCTGGTCTGCCATCCGAGTCCGAAAGTAATGCGTTGTAGTTGGCATTAGCAACAATGTTCAAGGCATCAACGCGCTAGGAGACTCAGTTGAATACCCCACCCCGTTCAGTGCCCCAATCCAAAACTTGCGCAAAACTGTTATTGGGTAGCGTCGCATTTATTTGCGGAGTTTCTGCATTTGCACAACTACCCCCCGGTCGGATTCTACAAACGGTGAATTTTGTTAGTTTCGGTAGTCGGCTCTGTGTCGCATTGACGTCGCGTAATGTAGGCGATGGCATCAATGTTGAGCAAGGCAGTTGCAGCGACGATACCGCCATATGGCACTTGATCGATCTAGGCAACAGGGAAGTTGCGGTGGTAAACCGCGCGACGGGCAAAGCGCTAGATGTAAGTGGTGCCTCGCAGGACGATGGTGCCAACGTACGGGGATGGTCTTGGAACGGCACCGGCGCACAGCGCTGGCGTACCGAGGGCTCGAGCAGCCGCACCCGGCTGGTAAACGTAAATAGCGGCAAGTGTCTTGACGTTTCCAACAGTGCGACCCACTCCGGTGCTAACATCGCGCAGTTCCGATGTCATGGCGGTGACAATCAACGCTGGCAACTCCGTACGGTCTCATCCTCACCCAACCGTCCATGGGTTGGAGGCGAGCCATTGAACCCGGCCAGACCGTACCCGACCATGCCAAATGCCACTGGTGGGGGCCCCATCGGCAGATTGGTATATGCCGGCATGATTGTCAGCCGTGCTACGTCGAAATGTATCGATGTTGAAAAAGCACTGCGAAACGATGGCACGAACATCCGACAGTGGACGTGCAACGGCACACCGGCGCAGCTTTGGGATTTCATCGAAGTCGCGCGTGGCGAAACGGTGATCGTTTCCCGTGCCAGTGGCAAGGTGATGGATGTGGTGGGTGCCCAGGCTACCAATGGCAGCAATATCGCGCAGTACACCTGGAACGGCGGTAACAATCAGCGTTGGCGAGTTGAGCAGGCCGGGCGCGGTTTCTTCCGCATCGTAAGCGTTGCCAGCAACAAATGTATTGACCTCGACAATGCCGGCGGTGACGATGGTGTCAATGTGCAGCAATGGGATTGCCACGGGCGCGAAAACCAACAATGGCGCATCGAAGTAGTAGGTCATGGCACTGGCTGGCGAAACTATCGACCGGGTGGCTTGGGTGCAGAATCGCGCTATGCCGATTCGGCACCGGTTTTTGCAATTGGTACTTGGCGCGGCTACAACCCGATCTACCGCAGCAATGTCGAGCTAACGATTCACGAAGCGGGTGATGTTGAGGCCATCGTGGATGGCTCGTTACGCGTGAACGGCTATTTCAGGAATGGGATTCTATTTCTGGGAACCGAACGCTTTGAAGTCGCGCGAGACGGTCGCGGAATTCGTACCAACCAAGTTGGGCAATCGTCGAACGTGGTACGTTACTCGCGGCGCTAAAGCCTCACCGCCGGTGAACGGGGCCAATCGTAGGACGCGAAGACAGTGCGGGGCATGTTTACTACCAACGTTGTCTTGGTGACTTACAAAGGCGCAATATGCAGTTGATCAATGCATCATCCAGCCGGGTTAAGGCGCTCGTCTTGTTTTGCTTGGGTTGGCTAGGCGTTTGCAACTGAGAGCTGTGCCACGCCGCGGTTAGCGATAAAGCAGATGCGCAAATGCATCAACATCCATCTGCAACAGCAAATCAACCTGATCAATAAACACCCAGTTTTCCCGCAGAAAATCGCCTTCTCGTCGCCAAAAATCCATGACCCGCATAGTGATGCGCCGATTGGTGGCGGGGACTCCCAGCCAAGGACCTAGGTGGGTCGCGTTGATCGACGGCCAACCACACGAGCCAACATACGCCCCGTCAGCGATTCGCGCCTTGTGATTGCCGCCGACCCTATCCGGGAATGCCGCCAAAAAGGCGCGCTGATGTACGTCCTGAAATCCCTCTAATCTGCGGCTGGTGCCAATGGCGGCCGGGCCGTACCACATCATCTGTGGGTGCCAAAAGCGTTGCATGCCCATGCTGTCGAGCGATTTCTGATCGTACCGCATCAGGCCAGCGATCATGGACTCAACCAGCCTGAGTGACTTTTCGCTTTCAGTCGCGGGAGCGAGCGATAGCGACACACCGTTTCGCGTTGCCGGCCCAGGAATACGATCGGTAAGACCGCGCCCCTTTGGCAGATGAGGTGGCCAGCATTCGATTTGGCGCATTACATCGAGCAGGTCCAAGATGACATAAGCTTCGCCGACTTGTCCTGCCTCCATCCGGCTGAATTCTCCATAGCGAATGTTGACCACGCCACCGCTCGCTGGCAGCCCCAACCAATCTGCGGCAAATGTCCCGGTGTAGTGCCCAGTCGCGCCGATCCAAGTCGCGCCTCCAAATGTATTGGCGATAACGATGTCGTCTCGGCGCTCGAGATCAGGAAACGCGGTAAACAGCGGCTGCCAAAACTGTTCGATCAAGGTGTTCGCGCCTGACAGCGCGTTGACCGGGTGCGGGCCGTGCCATTCCACATCTGCACGGTAGAGTTGCCGTATTGCACCTAGCCGCGCAACTGCTGATAACTCGCCGATCTTGGCTAGCGCATCTAGGTAGTGCTGTTTCTGTGAAATGACTGTGTGCATCGCTTTAATGTCGGGGTTCAGTCAATAATGAAAAAGCCGTCTAACCCTCGCGGGTAAGACGGCCCAAATCGGCCGGAACGGCGCGACCCAATGCGTCGCTTACAGCGACTTAAAGTTGTAGTTCACGCGCAAACCAAACGTGCGTGGTGGTGCCGAGCTCACCTGCAATGCACCTCCGCCACCCCACACAAAGCGGTTGATGGTTTCTTTGTCGGTCACGTTATCCAAATAGAGCAATGCGGTCAGGTTGCGATTCACTTCCCAATTGAGTTTGATATCGAATTTCGTGTACGCACCCTGCTTTTCGATCTCGGCATTTGTTGGCTGGCCATAAAAACCACTGTTGAAGGTCGCGACAATCATCGGTGTTAAACGTCCGCCGTTGGGCATGTCAAACTCATACGCCCCCGAAATTGAGCCTTGATAACGCGACGCGTATGGCACCCGTTTGCCGGACAGATCGCAGCCGAACGCAACAGGCGGTTGTCCCGCGCCGCCTGTGCCCGGTAGCACACCGCACGAATACCCAGGGGCAAAAACACGGCGCTGTCCTGGGGGAGCAATTACAATGCCGTTGACCGTTGTACCGGCGACGTTACTGGCGTCAGTGACCAAAATTGATGTGCCAAACGGCAGGGCGACATCCGGGAAGCTGGTGTACTTTGCATCCAATAACGACAGGCCTGCAGCGACGGAGAGACGCTCTACTCCGCGCCACTCGACTTCAAGTTCCACCCCCTCCGCCTTGGCCTTAGCCGCGTTGAAGATCGTCGAGATTGTCGTCGCACCGACGGGCACTTGGCGCTGCTCTTGCAGGTTGGTGTACTTATTGCTAAATGCGGCGACGTTAATCTGCAACGTGTTGTCAAAGAATCGATTCTTTGAGCCAACTTCAACCGCTTTGACTTCCTCCGGCAAGAAGGTGCGCACTGACTCGACGGCTTGTCCAGAGTTAAACCCGCCAGACCTGAACCCCGTTGAGTAAGCGACGTAGAGCAAGTTGTGTTTCGAAAGCTTGTAATCAGCGGCAAATCTGCCAGTCGATTTACTAAACGTTTTTTTGTCGTAGGTGCCGCCGAACAAGATGCTGGGGTTGGTCGGGTCGCAGTAAAAGCCCGGCCCGCGAACCGGATTGCAGTTGGAGGCACCCGCTGTTCCATAGGCCGACCTAGGCGGAGCCGGCGTTGCTAGCGTGATTAAGTTGCCATCCGGTTGGCCGGCCGCATTGCGAGGAAGTGTGGCGTTGGCGCTTGCAAAACGGAAGTCCTTTTTGTCCTGTGTGCTACGGCCACCCAACGTCAACGTCAGTTGATCGGTTGCCTTCCACGAGAACTGCGCATAAATCGCGTTCGATTCGGTTTCTGCAAACGGATCATCAAAAAAACCGGCACCGTTTTGCGGCAATGACAACGGGCTTGTGATCGCAGTAGAACGAATTGTGCGCGGCAACTGTTGGTTGATAAACGTACCGCGCATTTTGTCCTTGAAGTAGTAATAGCCCGCGACGTAGCCAAATGGGCCTTTGCCTTCAGATATCAACTGCAACTCTTGGGAAAACGTTTTTGCTGTGGTGCGCTGGTAGTCGATGGCAATGGTCGATGCGGAAAAGTCGCTGTCCGAGGTGCGCTCGGTGTCAAAGTCTGTGTAGCCGGTGATGGAGCGCACAGAAAAAGCGTCGAGGCGATAGCTCAAGTCCAACGACGCGCTGGTGTCCTTCAACTTTAGGAAGCTCTTATAGTCGTTATCTACTCGATACCCGTCACCCGCACGATAGAGCGGAATGCCAAGGTCAACGCCAGAGCCAACCGCGTTGGCGGCAGTGCCAGCGCCTGCGCCGACGGTGCGCACACAATCATTAACGCCATCCCGATTGCCGGGGCGAACGTTCATGCGCAACTCTGTGGCGTTAAAGAGTTGTTGGCAGGACGCCGGGTCATAGTAGGTGCCCTTTTGTTTGTAGCCAAAAGCCGAGCCGCCATTGCCACCTTGGTCGGTGCCCTCTACACGGAGTACCGCATCAAAGCGTGCATTAGGTTTAAAGCGAAGCGCGACACGGCCAAACTTGAGATCCTGGTCAAACAAATCTGCAGAGGAACTAAAGTCGTTTTTAACGTATCCGTCGGCACGATCAACGGCACCGGCAAATCGAATTGCCCAGGCATCGCTCAATGGAATATTGACCACCCCCTCAGTGCGGACACGATTAAACGCACCGCCAAGCAGGCTAACACTACCCTCGAACTTATTGAGATTGGGCGCATTAGTCACAATCGAGACATTGCCGCCAAAGGTGTTGCGGCCATATAGGGTTCCCTGTGGTCCGCGTTGGATTTCGACCCGATCGACATCGATGAAACTAGCCAACGCTTGCTGCGCGCGCGACTTGTAAATGCTGTCGACAAAAAAGCCAATGGTAGTGTCGCCGTTAATTGCGACGTTTTCGGTGCGCACGCCACGAATCGCGGGCCGCGCATCGGTACCAGAGCGGCCAAACGTAAAGCCCGGCGACATGGATTCCATTTGCGACAAGTCGGTGATGTTACGTTCGGCTAACTGGTCGCCGCCGACTACCGAAACCGATACCGGCACCTCTTGTGGGTTCTCCGCACGCCGCTGCGCGGTTACGGTGATGGTCTCGATTCCTGCTGGCTTGGGTGCCGACGATGCAGGAGCTGCTGGCACCGCCGAGGTTTGGGCAAAGGCAGCTACGCTCATTGTGCCAGCGCTGCTGATGGCGATTGCAACCTGTAGTGCGAGCGTCTTACGTGGCCATGTTTTCATCCGTGCCTCCAAAGAAAATTGTTGTGATTGCTAACGAAAGGGCCAATCAACTTCACCCGTAAGTCGCCCCATGCAGGGGGCGCGACCACGCAATCGCTGACTCTTTCTGTACTTCGCATGCAAAAAAACTCATTGTTGCTTCGTCGACACGACTGGAGGCATATATTCGGCGCAGTGATGCTCTTCTCATAATCATGTCATGAATAATTTAGCAGAAATTTTGCATTCGCAGTCTACTATTTGTCGTTTTTTCCGCACTGTTGTAGATTTACCCTCTTCGCGACGCATCCAGGATGGGTTTGTATTTGGCTGTGGCGGCACCAGCCGCTATGATCTGGCAAAATGGTTTGACGACGCATGCAGACCGCCGGTGGTTGCCAAAAGGCGTTTCGGCCATCCCGCAATGCGCTCTGCGGCATCTCGCGCTTATCAGTTTGTCTCATTCTGGGAAAGAATGTCATTGAAAACCAGCCGCTCGACGCGTAAATCACCTGCCAAACTGCAGCCCCCGAGACAAGAGGCATCAGGCCAATCATCGCAGACGCCCGGCCGCCCACCGCTGGTGACTTCTTATGATGTCGCTCGACGTGCAGGGGTGTCGCAGTCGGCGGTGTCGCGTTGTTTTAAGCCCGGTGCCAGCGTCTCGGAGGCGATGCGGGTACGTGTGATGACCGCAGCCAACGAACTGGCCTATACGCCGAACGCGATCGCCCGCAGCCTGATTACCCGCCGCTCAAATTTAGTCGCGGTATTGATCTCGAATCTGACCAATCTTTATTACCCGGAAGTGTTATCCGAACTCAGCCAACAGTTCGCGCGTCATGGCTTGCGGGTGCTGTTGTTCACGCTACCGCACGAGGGCGACGCGGATAAAATGGTTGCCCAAGTCTGGGAATATCAAGTCGACGGCGTCATCGCCGCCGCGCGCCTGAACCCAAAACAAGTCGCCGAGTTCGAGCGCCGTCATATCCCGTTTGTACTCTTTAATCGAACGCTGCGGGAGCGCGCCGTCAATGCGGTAGTTTGCGATCAAATTGAAGGCGCGCGGATATTAGTCTCGCGTCTTGCGGCAGCTGGCCACAAGCGTTTCGCCATTATCAGCGGTCCTAAAGATTCATTTGTCGGACAGGAACGCACTCGCGGCGCGCGCGAGCGGCTGGCCGAACTTGGTCTGCCTGAGCCGGTGGTGGTCCAAGGCAACTACGACTACGACAGCGGCGCACGGGGGTTGCGACAGATTCTGCAAACGCGCGGGCGGACACCGGATGCAGTTATTTGCGGCAACGACGTGATGGCGATTGGCTGTGTCGACACCGCGCGCCATGAGTTTGGTCTCGACGTACCGAAAAAGCTGTCGATTGCGGGCTTCGACGGGGTCGAACCATCGACGTGGTTGAGCTACAACCTCACCACCCTGCGTCAGCCGATGCACCAGATGGCGCAGGCGGCCGCTGAGATGGTGACCTCGATTATTAATCATCCCGCGGCAGCGCCAGAGAGGCGTGTGTTCGCCGCACAATTTGTCGAAGGTGGCACCGCGCGGCTCGGCAAAATCGCGCATCAATAGGAGGAGAAGGAATTGGATCGTATTCTGACCACCCACGTCGGCAGTCTCCCGCGCTCTGCGCGGGTCGCAGAGCTAATTTTTGCACACGAGCTCGGTAGCGGTTATGCAGTCGCCGAGTTTGAGTCCACCATGGCTGCCGCAGTTCGCGATGTGGTGGCGCGCCAAGTTGCAGTCGGCATCGATCTAGTGAGCGACGGCGAGCAGTCAAAAATTAGCTATGCCACTTATATCAAGGATCGTATCACTGGCTTTGCTGGCGACAGCCCGCGGCGCACGCCTCAAGACCTTGAAGCATTTCCGTCTTTTATGAAACGTCTGGCCTCATCCGGCGGCACACCGAGCTATCGCCGACCGCGCTGCGTGGGCCCTATTGCGCCAAAAACGTTAGAGCCCTTGAACGTCGATCTCGCCAACTTTCGAGCGGCATTGACCGCCACACCGCCGACGGGCGGGTTTATGAACGCGGCCTCCCCTGGCGTGATCGCGTTGTTTCAGCCGAATGAGTTTTATCCCACCCACGAGGCGTATCTGGAAGCGCTGGCAGAAGCCATGCGTCCTGAGTACGAAGCCATTGTCTCAGCAGGCCACACACTTCAACTCGACTGTCCAGACTTAGGCCTAGGCCGACACATGATGTTTAAGGACAAAACCGAGGCCGAATACGTCCGTCTCGCTCATCAGCATGTTGAGGCCACCAACCTAGCGTTACGTAATATCCCAGCCGAAAAAGTGCGCATGCACATTTGTTGGGGCAACTACGAAGGACCACACCACTGTGATGCACCGATGGATGTAGTGCTGCCGATTGCCTTGCGTGCAAAACCGCAGGCGTTATTGTTTGAGTCTGCCAATCCGCGCCATGCGCACGAATGGACGGTGTTTCGTGATCAACCGATTCCAGACGACAAAATTTTGGTTCCAGGGGTGCTCGATTCAGTGACAAATTTCATCGAGCATCCCCTGTTGGTGGCCGAACGGATTGAGCGTTTTGCCAATATCGTTGGCCGAGACCGGGTGATTGCCGGCACCGATTGCGGCTTCTCCACGTTTGCCGGATTTGGCAACGTCGATCCTGAAATTGTCTACGCAAAATTAGCGGCACTCGCCGAAGGCGCTGCCATCGCGACAAAACGTTTGTGGCGCGCAGGGTGAGCATGCCAGTATGAACGAAATCAACCACATTGACCGTATCACCGGCTTCCGTGCCCGGCTGCGCCGACAAGCTGCCATGATGGGAACGTTTTTGAAGACGCCATCGCCAATTGTCTGCGAAGTGTTGGGGCTGTCGGCGCTGGACTGTGTTTGCATCGATGCTGAACACGCTCCGTTCGGTCGGCTCGAATTAGATCAATGCATTGCCGCCCTGCGCGCTTCAGACATGCCGTCCCTGGTTCGGGTGCAGTCGAGCTGTGCGGGCGAAATTCTGAGCGCCCTTGATTGTGGAGCGACCGGCATCGTACTGCCACACATTGTTGCGGGTGAACAAGCGCACGAGCTTGCGAAAGCCTCCCACTACGGCCCCGGCGGACGAGGTTATGCCGGCTCCAGCCGTTCGGCGCGTTATACGACTAAATCAATGGCGGCGCACATTGCCTCTAGTGCCATGACAACGACCTTGATTGCCCAGATCGAAGACGCGGAAGCGCTTGCCAATCTCGACGACATTGCGCAGGTTACAGGTATCGACTGTCTGTTCGTCGGTCGTATGGATCTCACCGTCTCGCTCGGTGCCAGTAGCCCGATGGATGCGGTGGTCGTCAACGCGGTTGAAAAAATCTGCGCGGCGGGCAAACGTCACCAAAAAACGGTCGGCATGTTTTTTCCACCGACGGAGACTTGCGAACGTTGGCAAAGTGCTGGCGCATCGTTTTTTATGCTGGCCTCAGATCAGCAGTTTTTGCTGGATGGCGCACGCGCACTGGCCGCAAGACTTGGCAGTATGTCAGCGTAGCCAACAAGAAAGCAACAAAACTCCTTAGCGGGTAAACGTCTTCGGGCAAATCACTCCTGACACTGCCCGTCAGGTCGGCATTTTGACTATGGGTGGTTTTCCGGTCTGCCGCCTAACACCTGCATCCATAGCGCGATCTCGTCGGTCAATACCCACTCGCGTAGCACCCTGCCTCGCCAGCACTCAACGTGGTTAATACCCATGATTTCAACGGCGTTACCGCTGGCGCGACCAAACTGCGAGGTCGGCTGGCCGATGTGTCGCGTTTGTGCGCGCCACCGCACGGCTACCCGATCGGCGCGACCGTCACCCCGATTTACGGCAAGGTGTTCAATATCAAATTGACGCGGCGCAAAAATCGCAAACAAAGTTTGCCAGTAGTGTCCGACTTCAGCGTGGCCGTATCGGGTAACACCACCTGGGCCGAGCTGGTGAACCGCATCGTCGTAGGTACGCGCCATGCCAGCAGGTGTCAACTTCTGCGTCGCAAATTGCGTCAGCGCGCTGGCGTAGGCGCAGGCAACAGGGTCATCGGTTAACGCCGAGCGGTAACCTGCTGGTGAATCGGGTATTCTGGGCTTCGACCATCCCGGCTTGGTATCTAACCAGCGTTGTGCAAGCGTCTGCGGCGAGACGCCGATTTGTAACGCAATCGCAGATTGATCCCGCACTAACCACTCATGAATGATGCGATTTTGTTTGCACACACAGTCAGCGATGGTGCGCACATGGATGCGTTTGCCGGTGGCCGCCCCAAAGTCGCCCTCGCCCAGATGAGTCATGGTCGAAATGATGCGGTGTGAACTGAGAAAACCACCGACGGCGTCGCCCGATTGAATGATGTCCTCGGCTAACAATCGCCGGTCAGGGAACTGGGCAAGTGTGCGTTTGGTGCCATCAACCACGTCCGCAACCGTGGTGGTCACACTCGCGGGCGTTTCTACCACGCAGGGGTCGCTATAGTACTTATGGATGTCGTCAATGCGTCGCCCTTCCCAGATACGCTCCGTAATCACGCGAATATAGTGATCTAGATCGCGAAACTCTGGATCAAAGCCGACCAACGGCGAGTTACTGTTGTTGCGGTCTTGGTTAGTCATTGCGGCTTCCACTCCTTTTGCCGACTAATTGCTGAATTCTTGCTGCGGGATTCGTGCCGCGCCCCATGAAACGCTACGTCATCCGCTGATGGCATTGTATTCACTACTGCGAATTCAAGCCAAAAATCGATGCTATTTCGTCTGGCAGTTGGCCACGATTGCTAGATTTCTGAATATAAGTATGTCATCTGTTTGCATTCGCAGTACAACTTGAGTCAAAATAGATGGGTGATTTTGTTTTGCTCGCCTGTTTTTTTTCTATTTCAAGGTCGGCCCAATGATCAAAATACTCAAACACGGCAAGACCGCTAGTCAAAAGGCGGAAATTGACGCCAATGTTCGCGCGACTGTCGAAACCATCCTCGCCAATATTGAGGCACGTGGCGATGCGGCGGTGCGTGAGTACTCGGCAAAGTTCGACAAATGGGTACCGGACTCACTTCGATTGACGGCTGGCCAAATTGACGATTGCATCGGTCGTTTGCCGAAACAGGCCATAGACGACATCAAGTTTGCGCAAGCCCAGATTAAACGATTTGCGCAGGTGCAGATGTTGTCGCTGCGCGATGTCGAGGTCGAAACTCTGCCTGGCGTCATCCTAGGCCATAAAAACATTCCGATTCGTTCGGTCGGCTGCTACGTCCCCGGCGGCAAATATCCGCTGCTGGCGTCCGCCCATATGGGAGTGTTGACCGCGAAGGTCGCGGGGGTCGAACGCGTGATTGCCTGCGCCCCTCCGTACGAGGGCAAACCAGCAGATGCGATCGTGGCCGCGATGGCGTTGGCCGGGGCAGATGAAATTTATGTGGTTGGCGGTGTGCAAGCTGTGGCAATGATGGCCTTGGGTACCGAACACGTTAAACCCGTTGACATGTTGGTCGGCCCCGGCAACGCCTATGTCGCGGAAGCCAAGCGTCAGTTGTATGGACGGGTGGGCATTGATTTGTTTGCGGGCCCGACCGAGACGCTGGTGATCTGTGACGATACGGTCGATGCGGAACTGGTGGCCGTCGATTTGTTGGGTCAAGCCGAGCACGGCCCCAACTCACCTGCGGTTTGTATCACTACAAGCCGAAAGATCGCCGATGAATTGCCGTCGCAAATTGACGCCGTGCTAAAGCGCCTAGCCACACGTGACGTCGCGAGCGTGGCATGGCGCGACTACGGGCAAATTATTTTGTGTGACACGGACGCGGAAATGCTCGAAGAAGCGGAGCGCATCTGTTCTGAGCACGTCCAAGTAATGACCAAAAATCCGGATTGGTTTCTGCAACATATGCGTAACTACGGCGCGCTTTTTCTCGGCCACCGTACCAACGTGTCGTATGGCGACAAGGTGATCGGCACCAACCATACGTTGCCGACCAATCGAGCTGGGCGCTACACCGGCGGGCTCTGGGTCGGCAAGTTCATCAAAACCCACACCTATCAGCGGGTGCTGACCGATGAAGCTTCCGTCACGATCGGTGAGTACTGCTCACGGCTCTGCGGACTGGAACATTTTGCCGGTCACCAAGAGCAAGCTGACATCCGTGTTCGCCGACTTTCTCCAGTTGCGGCTTTGAATGCATGATTCAAACGTCACCGTGCCCGGCAAGTTAGTAGGCAAAGTAGCCCTAGTGACAGGCGGTGCTGGAGGCATTGGTTCGGCCATTTGCCGTGCCTTGGCCGAAGAAGGGGTAACCGTTGTAGTCGGTTATCACCAGTCTGCGGCCGCAGCGAAAGCGCTGGTAACTGCCATGTCAAGTTGCGCCACCTCTGCTGAAAGTCCCCACATCGCGTTGGCCGCGCCGGTCACCGATAGTATTGCACTGGCAGGTCTGGCACAAGAAATCGAGCAGCGCTTTGGCAGGCTCGATGTGCTGGTCAATTGCGCGGGGGTGACACGATTCGTGGCACATGCAAACTTGGCTGAACTTGACGACAAGCTGATCGACGAAATCTTTTCGACTAACGTGCGCGGGCCAATCGCGCTCGTTCGCGCGATGAAATCGCTGCTACAACGCCACGCTGACGGCTTGGTGGTAAACGTCTCGTCGATTGCCGCAAAGTCGGCGATGGGCAGCAATATTGCCTACTGCGCCTCAAAAGCTGCCCTAGATAACCTCACCAAATCGCTCGCGCGCGCATTGGCGCCCGACATTCGCGTGGTCTCTGTTGCACCTGGTTTGGTGGACACCGAGTTCGTAAAGCAACTTGATGTCCGTTGGCGCGACGAACAGGTGACGCGCACACCGTTGAGCCGCTTGTGTACACCAACAGAGGTCGGGCAAGCGGTGGTGGCATGCGCTACCCATTTTGTGTTTTCCACTGGCGTGGTGTTTGATGTCGATGGCGGGCGGGCCTTGTTATGAACAGCGTGCCCCGGTTGTCGACTCCGCTGGCAGAACGGCTGGTCCGTTACGCTGAGTTGATTCCGTGTACCAACGCCTTCATTGATGCTCGTAGCCCCGGCAGCGATCAGAAAGAAAACTTCACCATCATCGGCCCGGGGGTGGCAGAAAACCCAAGGCAACATGTACATATCCGTGAGCCGCACGGCTTCAACATCGGAGCGGCACGACAACCACCGGGTTGCACCAACTCGCTGCACAGCCACGACAGTGCCGAAGTGTTCATCATCCACACGGGCACATGGCGATTTTTTTGGGGTGAACACGGCGACGCGGGAGAGGTTGTATTGTACCCGGGCGACACCATCTCGATTCCGATTCATGTCTTTCGCGGATTTGAGAACGTCGGTGAGGACGTCGGCTTCATGTTTGCGGTTCTCGGCGGCGACGACCCTGGTCGTGTGCATTGGGCACCACATGTGATCGAAAAGGCGCGCGACCACGGCTTGGTGCTGCTAGAAAGCGGGCGCTTGGTCGACACCACCCTGGGAGAGAGCATTCCTGTTGACGAGGCGGCGGTGCGCCCTTCGCGAGCTGATGAGATTGCGTACATTAGGGTACCCACGGCCGCAGAAATGTTTGCCAACGTGGCCCGCCGTACAAGTCTGGTTACCGACCACACCTCGCCCCTTATCGCCGAGGGTGTCGATGATGCAGCAGTAATTCTTGCCGATGCTCACGGGACGGCACCCATCAGTAGCGCGCATGGATTCACCGTTCGACGACTGACCATAAAAGCTGGTGCGCGCAGCGCCGCATATTCAGTTAACGTGAGCGAAGTGTTGTTAGTCCATCGTGGGCGCCTCGATTGGCACGCAAAGACTGCCGTTGCCTTGGGTATGGGTAACGAAGCATGTGTGGCGCTCGCGGCCGGCGACACCTTTAGCGCGCCTGCCAATACGGCAAGATGGCTAGAGGCGAGTGACGACGCTGAAGTGTTTATAGTGCGCCCGCAGGCGGCGGTGGTCGCTACCGCTTCGTTAGCCTGAACCCGTCCGATGAATGTGTCAACACCGACACTGGTCCTGCTTCCTGGAACATTGTGCGACATGCGCGTCTGGCAGCCCGTTGCCGAGCGTCTTGATCCGCAATGGCGGAAGCAATTTGTCGATTTTGGCGCGCTAGATTGCGTGGAGGCGATGGCCGAACGCGCGTTATCGGTCACCACCGGATTGTTGTTGCCGACTGGTGTCTCGATGGGTGGCATGGTAGCCCTTGAGATGTGGCGATTAGCGCCGGAGCGTATCGTGGGGTTAGCGTTGTTTGACACCAATCCCCGCGCCGATACCGAGGCTAAACGTCGTGCACGCAAGCAGCAACTAGACCAAGCACGCCTTGCGGGTGACAACGGCCTCCAGGCCGTGGTGCGGTCACACTTATTGCCCAGCTACTTTCCGCTGGCGGTGTCACCAGCCGTCGAGGCAACCGTGTTGGCCATGGCGGCGGATGCCGGCCTAACAACATTTTTCAAGCAGTCTGCAGCGCTGGCGTCGCGAATCGACTATTGGCCGCTGCTCTCGTGTATTCAGAAACCAGTGCTCGTAGCGTGTGGAGAATTCGACACGTTGTGTCCACCAGCGCAACATAGACAGATGGCCGCACAGCTGGCACAAGCGCAGTTCCGGTTAATCGGTGAGGCCGGACATCTCGCGCCGCTCGAACAACCATCACAGACGGCGGCGATTCTCCAAGATTGGATCGCCAGTATCGGCGGGCGTTTTCAGGCACAAGCGGCTGAAGATGCCCGCGTATAAAGGACTTTTGCTTCTGAACGAACACAATGCGCGACAGACATACCAGTGGACTATGGTCGAGCTGATAATTGGTCACCAGCAGTGACTGTGCGCCACCGAGGGGTTAGCCAATATGAAATTTGATGCGCTCGACTGGTCTATTCTTGTCGCTTTTTTGGCGGGCAATTTGGTGCTCGGCTACATCGTCGGCGGGAAGGTCAGCACCGCGCGTGAATTTAACATTGGCAACGGTCGTACGCCGTGGTGGGCAATTGGCTTATCGGTGATTGCAACCTACATCAGCGCGTTGTCGTTCCTCGGTGCGCCGGCGTGGGCATACCGGGACGGCTTGGCCGCACTGGCGATCCATCTTAATTACCCGATTGTGATATTGCTGGTGACGAGTTTTTTCCTGCCGTTCTTTTACGCGAGTGGCGTGGCATCAATTTACGATTACCAAGAACGGCGCTTCGGTCCGACCTCACGCGCGGTGATGTCGACCATTTTCCTCGTCACCCAAGGGCTTTCAACCGGCGCGATTTTGTATGCTACAGCGCTGGTGTTGCAATTCATCACCGGGATCTCAGTACCGGTGAGCATTGTGCTTATTACCGTATTGGCTCTCATCTACACCACGATGGGAGGTATGTTGGCAGTGATTTGGACTGACGTCTTTCAGGCCGTGGTGTTGTTTGGTGGTGCCATCGTGATCATGGTGGCGTTGATTATTGCCATGCCAGTACCCATTCTTGAAGTGCTGGCAAATCTGAAAGCGTCCGGTCGGCTCAATGCGATAAACCCGACACCTGACATCACAATCTCGACCACGATTTGGTCAGGTTTGATCGGTATGACCTTGTTTCATATCACCGTCTATGGCGCAAACCAAATGATGGTGCAACGCACACTGGGTGCTGCCACCATCGGCGACGCCAAAAAAGCCTATTTGTTGATGGGGTACATGGGGTTCCCGATTTATTTCTTGTTCTTTTTTATCGGCGTGCTCGCCTACGGCTACTACGGCGGCAAGCCGTTCGCCAACAACAACGAAATCATTCTGCAATTTGCCGCTGATTCGGGTGTGCCTGGATTGCTTGGCATATTGGCCGCCGCAGTGCTAGCGGCCTCCATGTCTACCCTTAGTTCAGCATTCAATTCCATGGCGACCGCAAGTGTGGTCGACTTCTACCAACGTTACTTCAAGCGTGACGAATCCGACGCACATTACTTGTTTGCGACGCGTTGTGCGACGGTTATGTGGGCGATCCTCATCATCTTCCCGGCGATGCTGTACACCCGTAGCGACGGCTCAATTCTGGAAGTCATTAGTAAAATCGGCAGTTACTTTGTCGGGGCAAAGTTGGGGATGTACGCACTCGGCTTTTTTTCGAAACACACCACCGAACGCGGCTTAATGGTGGGTGTGATAGCGGGCTTTGCCGTCATCTGGTATGTGGCTACGGGAACGCGCGTTGCTTGGCCTTGGTTCTGTCTGATCGGCGGTGCCGTCACTATCATTGTCGGCTGGAGCTTGAGCAGAATCTTGGACGGTAAACAGGCCGAATGGTCGGCTTACTCGATCCCCGGGCAACGTGCGCGTTTTGCCAAGCGCCGTACGACCGTCGAAGGCAATTGGAACACCGTGCCCGGCGATGTCGATAAACAAGCCTGGTGGTTAGTCGTCTATCTGGTGGTGACGTTACTGCTGCTGGTGTTGTTGGAGGCGCTAGTCTAGGCCAGCCGTAAATGTTTGAGAGCCTCGCTGAACGCAAGGGCGGGGCAAACAAATCATTGCCCGACCGAGTGGCTTGGGCATTCTTGACAATTAAGTCATTGATTATTGGTCGGAGCGACAAGATTCGAACTTGCGACCCCTTGCACCCCATGCAAGTGCGCTACCAGGCTGCGCCACGCTCCGACTGACTGCAATTATAACGACTAGGGCGCCCCTAGCATCTTAAGGATACTCTTCAGCTCACTTCGGACTTCACGCATCTCTAGTACTCTGGACGAGCCCCGAGGCACGCTCGACCTTGGTGGGGCCACGGGTGCTTCCACGGCATCAAGACGGTTACGTGCACCGTTGATGGTAAACCCATGCTCGTAGAGTAACTCGCGGATGCGGCGGATCAGAAGAACTTCATGGTGCTGATAGTAGCGACGGTTGCCACGACGTTTCAGTGGCTTCAATTGCGTAAATTCTTGTTCCCAGTACCGCAACACGTGCGGCTTGACACCGCACAGGTCGCTGACTTCGCCAATCGTAAAGTAGCGCTTGGCGGGAATGGTGGGGAGACTACTGGACGGCAGCGTTTCCATTAAAGGACTTCTCCACGAGGGTCTTCAATTTTTGGCTGGCATGAAATGTCACAACCCGACGCGCCGTAATCGGAATTTCTTCTCCGGTCTTCGGGTTGCGACCCGGGCGTTGCGGCTTATTGCGAAGCTGAAAATTACCAAAACCAGACAGCTTGACACTCTCCCCTCGTTGCAGCGCCATACGGATTTCTTCGAAAAAAGATTCAACCATATCTTTGGCTTCGCGCTTGTTCAACCCGACTTTTTCGAACATCAGATCGGCAAGCTCTGCTTTTGTCAATGTCATCTAACTTTTCTCTTTATTTTCTGAGAGTTGCACCGAATTTATGAGAAATTACCTCAATAAACCGGGCAACGACTGCATCGCATTCCACATCTGTCAAAGTTCTCTCAGTATCTTGCATAACTATCCGAAACGCAAGGCTTTTTTTCCCAGAATCCAAGTTTTGACCGCGGTAAACATCGAACAGCCCAAAATCTACAATGTTCGGCAACTTTAGGCTATTGAAGGCCGCAGCAATCGCGCCGATTGTGACGCCATCATCGACTAAAACAGCCACGTCTCGCCGGACAGCCTGCATCCGCGAGATGGGGGTATACCAAACCTGTGGCACTGTTTGGATTAAGCCAAGCTCAAGCTCAAATGCCAGTGGCGCAGCGGGCAGCTCAAACTCCTGCTGCCAGCGCGGGTGAATTTCTCCGATCCAGCCCACTTTGCGGTCGGAGAGCCAAATCTGAGCGCTTCGTCCCGGGTGAAGCGCCGGATGAGGCGCTGCGACAAAGTCACACCCAGTGAAGCTGAGGAGATGCTCAACGTCACCTTTTAGCGTGAAAAAGTCAAATCGCTCAGATTTGCTCTCGCCCCACTGCTCGGGAAACCTCGCACCGTAAACCAGACCGGCCAAACGTTCGGGTTGATTGGCGATGTCCACGTCCGAGCCAGTGAAGCACCGGCCGATCTCGAACAACTTGGCACGCGTCTCGCCGCGATTAAGGTTGTGTTGCAGGGATTGAATCAAACCACCGAGCAAGCTGGTTCGCATGACGCTCATTTGCGATGCGATCGGATTGGCTAACCGCACCGGCGTGGTGTTACCCATTAGTTTGGTTTCAGACTCTTCAGGGACGAAACTGTAGTTGATGACTTCTTGGTAGCCGAGGCTCGCACAAGCATGACGCAGGCTGCTTCGGGTGCGCGCCGCTTCAGGAATCGGCGTGATTGGCACGGTCGCTATGGGGGGCGTCGCGGGGACGTTCTCATAGCCGTGAATTCGCGCGATTTCTTCGGCGAAGTCTTCTTCCAAATTCAGATCGAAGCGGTAGCTCGGTGCGGTCACCTGCAGTACACCGCCTGATTCTGCAACCTGACAATTGAGTCGCCCCAAAATATCCGTCATCGCACCGGTCTCAATCGGCATACCGATAAGAGCACAGACCCGCGCTGGACGAACGTTTACCGGTTTGCGGATAGGCAACTCACCTTTGGCTTCGGTCACGGGGCCCACCTTGGTTTCCGAGGTGCCACAAATCTCCACCGCTAAGCGGGTTGCAAGTTCGAGGCCGTCTCGCGCAGACTGTGGATCCACTCCGCGCTCAAAACGATACGCGGCGTCGGAGTTGATGCCGAGTACCCGCGTCTTGCCTTGCACCGCGTCCGGATCAAAATAAGCAGCCTCAAAGAAGATGCTTGTCGTCGAATCAGTGACTGACGACTCAAGGCCGCCCATCACGCCGCCAATGGCAACCGGACCGGCTTCATCGGTGATGAGCAGCATATCGGGGGCAAGTACCACGTGCTGTTCATTCAGCAGATTCATCTCCTCGCCCGCTTTCGGGAAGCGAACGTTGATACCGCCGGAAAGTTTGTCTTGGTCAAACGCATGCATCGGACGCCCGCGCTCTAGTGTCAGGTAGTTGGTGATATCCACCAGCGGCGAAATGCTGCGAAAGCCAGCGCGCTCAAGGCGGCGCTTCATCCACTCCGGCGTCAGCGCCTTGGCGTTGATTCCCGAAATTACGCGACCGAGGTAATGCCCACACGCCTTTGTCGCGTCAATTGAAACCGTGCGCTGCTCGGATGAATTAGCCGCCAGTGGTTCAATCGCAGGCAGCTTGAGCGCGACGCCAGTCACTGCCGCCAAATCGCGCGCAACACCAATCATCGACAAACAATCACCGCGGTTGGGTGTCATCTTTAGCGTGACGATGACGTCATCGAGATCCAAGTACTCACGGATATCTGTACCGATCGGTGCATCTGCGGGCAATGGCAACAAGCCGCCGTGGTCGTCAGACAGCCCGAGTTCGCGCGCCGAGCAAAGCATGCCGTTCGATTCAACGCCACGCAGCTTCGCCTGCTTGATCGCCAGCCCGGGCAACTCTGCACCAACCTTTGCACAAGGCACGCGCATGCCAACGGCAACGTTCGGCGCACCACACACAATTTGAAGCAGCGCGCCCGTCCCCGCATCGACCTCGGTGACACGCAACTTGTCTGCATTCGGATGCGGGGCGACCGATTTGATTTCGGCCACAACAATGTCGTGAAATGCGGCGGCGACTGGGGATTGCTCTTCAACTTCAAGGCCCGCCATAGTGAGTTTGTGCGCGATCTCGTCTACCGACAGATCGACGGGCACCAGTTCTTTCAACCAATTTATCGATACTTTCATGTCATCAACTCTTAGCGAAATTGGGAAAGAAACTTAAGGTCGTTCTCGAAGAACAAGCGCAAATCATTGACACCGTACTTCAACATCGCGAGACGATCGAGCCCCATACCAAATGCAAAGCCCGAATATTTCTCCGGATCGATTCCGCCGTTTCTCAGGACTTGCGGATGCACCACCCCCGCACCGCCAATTTCCAACCACTTGATTTTTCCGCCTTTGCTGTCTTTTACTTTTCCCCATTCCATGTCTACCTCAACACCCGGCTCCACGAACGGGAAGTACGACGGACGGAATCGAATCTGCATGTCGTCGCGCTCAAAAAACGCGTTGAGGAACTGTGTGAGCGTGCCTTTGAGATCGGCGAGGCTGATACCCTCCTCCACCCACAAGCCTTCGACTTGATGAAACATCGGCGAGTGCGTCGCATCGTGGTCGCATCGATACACGCGTCCCGGGCAGATGATTCGGATCGGCGGTTTATGTGACTGCATGTGCCGGATTTGGACTGGCGACGTTTGCGTGCGCAACAAGTTCTTTGAGCCTTCAATGTAGAAGGTATCCTGCATCGAACGCGCGGGATGATTCTCCGGCGTGTTGAGGGCCTGGAAATTGAAGTAATCGTCTTCAATTTCAGGGCCGTCGGCAACACTGAATCCCATGCTTGCGAACAGGGCTTCAATGCGCTCCTGCGTGCGCGTCACGGGATGCAGTCCTCCGGAGCCAATGCGACGCCCCGGCAGGGTGACGTCGATCGATTCTGCCGCCAGCTTTGCTTGAAGTTCGGCATCCAAGATACGTGCCTTTGCGCCATTGATCAGCACCTCCACCTGCGTCTTGACGACGTTGATCGCGGCTCCCGCTGCCTTCTTTTCTTCCGGCGGCAACTTAGCCATCGCCTTCAGTTGCTCGGTGAGCGATCCGGTCTTGCCGAGAAAGCGTGCCTTCGCCTGCTCAAGGTCTGGGATGGTCGTCACCACATTCATCGCAGTAGTGGCTTCGGCAAGAATTTCATCAAGAGTCATGGTCTGGATCCTGTCGCGTAACCGCTATGATGCGGCGGCTTCGGCGAATGAGAAGCGGGTGAGACAGAAACGGGTAATGCCTAAACAAAAAGAACATAAACAAAAAGGCCCGCTGCTGCGGGCCTTTTGCGTTGCGTTACTTTGCGATTACGCGGCAAGCCCGGCTTTGGCTTGCTCGATAAATCGTGCAAACGCGGGTTTGTCCATCACCGCCAAGTCCGCCAAGACTTTGCGATCGACCTCAATCGCGGCTTTCTTCAGGCCGTTCATGAACGCCGAGTAGGTCATGCCGCCATCACGAACCGCAGCATTGATACGTGCAATCCACAGCGCGCGGAAAACACGCTTCTTCGCGCGGCGGTCACGATAGGCATATTGACCCGCCTTCATCACCGCTTCTTTGGCGATGCGATAGACCGAGGAACGACGGCCGCGGTAACCCTTGGCTTGGTCTAGAACTTTTTTGTGCCGGGCGCGCGCGATGACACCACGTTTAACTCTAGGCATGGCGGTCTCCTTTACGCGTAGGGCAGCATGTCACGGACATGGCCCATATTGGTTGCATGAATCTCCGTTGTCCCACGCAACTGGCGCTTGGACTTGGTCGTTTTTTTGGTGAGGATGTGGCGCTTGAACGCCTGTGAGCGCTTGATCGAGCCTGATCCACGCGCTTTAAAGCGCTTGGCTGCTCCGCTCTTGGTCTTCATTTTTGGCATTTACTTTACCTCTCTTCTGAACCGTGCTCGTCTTCGCTTGACCTGACGTTGTTGCGCTTTCGCTCAAAATTCCTCATCGCGCTTAAGGCAATTCCGGATTTTTTTGCTCAGCGCGCCTCGTCATGCCTGCACTCTGGACTCGCCCAGCCCATCTTTACGTTACCGCAGCAGGTGGTGGAACCATTCCACACTTTGTACCTGAAGTCGGCTTGTTTGGTACTACTACCGAGCGTCTTCGTGATACCGAGGAGACGCGCCTCTCAAACTTATGCTTTCTTGCGCGGACCGACCATCATCACCATCTGACGGCCTTCCATTTTTGGAAACTGTTCAACCTGCCCCAGCTCCGCTAAATCTGCTTCCACACGCTTCAAAAGTTGCAAGCCCAACTCTTGGTGCGCCATTTCACGTCCCCTAAACCGCAACGTGATTTTGGTTTTATCGCCGTCTTCCAGAAAGCGTTTCAAGTTACGGACTTTGATGTTGTAGTCACCATCATCAGTGCCCGGGCGGAACTTCACCTCTTTGACCTGAATTTGCTTCTGCTTCAGTTTGGCCTCGTGCGCCTTCTTCGCCTCGTGGTATTTGAATTTGCCGTAATCCATGATTCGACAAACCGGTGGTTTCGCCGTTGGCGCGATCTCCACCAAATCCAACTCAGCTGTTTCAGCACGCTGTTGTGCGTCCATCAGACTCACAATGCCAATTTGCTCGCCGTCTGGGCCAAGCAATCGAACCTCCGGAATACCTCTGATTTCCGAATTGATTCGAACTTCTTTTTCGGTAGCGATAGAACTCTCCTGACAATTAACGACAGTCTTGGGCAGCTGGGGAAGGCCGCCTCAAGGACGAAACTTACAGCGTAAAAGAGTTAAACGCCGACTATTGCTTGGCCGACACTTCGTCCTTTAAGCGGGAAACGAATTCTTCCAAAGACATCGGGGGGAGATTTTCGCCACCGCCTTTGCCATCTCGGAGCCGTGCAGTCACGGTTCTAGCCTGCATTTCTTTATCGCCCAAAATCAACTGGTAGGGAACTTTTTGCAAGCTATGTTCCCGTATTTTATAGGAAATTTTCTCATTCCGCAAATCGGCATGGACCCGGATTCCCGCCACTTTTAGGGCGTCGACAACCTCAGAAACATACGCGGCTTGGTGTTCGGTCACGTTCATCGCAACCACCTGGACCGGTGCCAGCCAAAGCGGCAATGCCCCGGCGTGGTTTTCGATCAGGATTCCGATAAAGCGCTCCAGGGAGCCCACGATCGCCCGGTGGAGCATCACGGGCGCGACCCGGTTGCTATGGGCGTCGACATATTCCCCGCCCAAGCGGTCGGCGGTGTTGTAGTCCACCTGCATGGTGCCGCACTGCCATGAGCGGCCGATCGAATCCTTCAAGTGATATTCGATTTTCGGGCCGTAAAAGGCCCCCTCACCCGGCAATTCTTCCCAGCCCACACCGCAGGACGTCAGGGCGTTACGCAGCGCATTTTCGGCGCGGTCCCAAGTTTCGTCGGAACCCACCCGCTTTTCCGGGCGGAGCGCGATTTTGATTGCTATGTCCTTGAACCCAAAGTCTTTATAGACCGAAAGTGCCAGCCGATTGAAGTCGGTACACTCCTGTTGGATTTGCTCTTCAGTACAGAAAATATGGCCATCGTCCTGTACAAAGCCACGGACACGCATGATGCCGTGTAGCGCACCCGACGGCTCGTTGCGGTGGCACGAGCCGAACTCACCATAACGCAACGGCAGGTCGCGATAGGAACGCAAGTCAGAGTTGAACACCAGCACGTGGCCGGGGCAATTCATCGGCTTGATGCCGTAGTCGTGCTTTTCCGACTCGGTGGTGAACATGTTGTCCTGGTAGTTATCCCAGTGACCGGTGCGCTCCCATAACGAGCGGTTCAAAATCTGTGGGCAGCGAATTTCTTGGTAGCCGTTGTTTTGGTAGACGCGGCGCATGTACTGCTCAACTTGCTGCCAGATTACCCAGCCTTTCGGGTGCCAAAACACCATACCGGGCGCCTCTTCCTGCATATGAAACAGGTCAAGCAACTTGCCGAGCTTGCGGTGATCGCGTTTCTCGGCCTCCTCAAGCATGTGCAGGTACTGCTCTTGGTCCTCTTTCTTCGCCCATGCTGTACCATAAATGCGCTGGAGCATCTCGTTCTTGGAATCGCCGCGCCAATACGCCCCGGCGACTTTCATGATCTTGAAGACCTTCAACTTGCCCGTAGACGGCACGTGCGGACCACGACACAGGTCGGTGAAATTACCCTCGGTGTAGAGCGAAACATCCTGATCAGCAGGAATCGATTCGATAATCTCCGCCTTATAGGCCTCGCCGATCCCTTTGAAGTAGGCTACTGCCTGGTCGCGCGGCAATACCTTGCGCGTGACTTTTTCGTCTTTTCTCGCGAGCTCACCCATTTTCTTTTCGATGGCGGCGAGGTCTTCAGGCGTAAACGGCCGCTTGTACGAAAAATCATAATAGAAGCCGTTGTCGATCACCGGGCCGATGGTCACCTGCGCTTCGGGGAAAAGCTCTTTGACCGCGTAAGCCAGCAAATGCGCGGTCGAGTGACGGATGACTTCGAGCCCGTCTGCATCTTTGTCCGTCACAATGGCAAGCGAAGCGTCGCGATCAATCAAGTAGCTGGTATCGACCACTTTCCCGTCGACTTTGCCGGCGAGTGCCGCTTTCTCGAGCCCCGCGCCGATGCTTGCGGCGACGTCGGCAACAGTGACAGGCGCATCAAATTGTCGGACGGACTTATCAGGGAGCGTGATTGAAACCATGGGGACCTCGAAGAAACCAAGTAAAAAAAAAGCGCGGCTGACACCGCGCTTTTTAGGAATGAACAAGACAAAACGATGCCGCGCGGCTAGCGAATAAATCCTTTCGGCGTAGTCAGCGGTGTCATAACCATCTTTGTCTCGTCTATCAGAATTGGTAGGCGCAATTGGACTCGAACCAACGACCCCCACCATGTCAAGGTGGTGCTCTAACCAGCTGAGCTATGCGCCTGAAAAAACGTAGTTTAGCCGAAAAGACGCGGGCTCAGCAATTTGCATGCGAGTGAGCGGCGGGCAAGTGAGACTAATTGTATGCGGTCGCTTCCCTCACATACAATTCCCCTGCCGCATAGATAACCCTCTGCGGCTTCCCCGCAACATACTTTGAAAGTCGCACGCACATGGCCGCATCCAGTCTTCTGTTACTCATCGACGATATCGCCGCCATCCTCGATGATGTCGCCATGCTCACCAAGGTTGCCGCCAAGAAGACCGCAGGGGTGCTCGGTGACGACCTCGCGCTGAATGCCCAGCAGGTGGCGGGAGTGAGGGCCGAACGAGAGTTGCCAGTAGTGTGGGCGGTAGCCAAAGGCTCGATGTGGAACAAGGCGATCTTGGTTCCAGCCGCGCTTGCCATCAGTCTCGTCGCGCCTTGGGCGATTACCCCGCTGCTGATGCTCGGTGGCGCGTTTCTTTGCTACGAAGGAGTCGAGAAACTCGCCCATCAGTTTTTACCTACGGTCGAAGAAACGGACACCCATCGGCGGGCGTTAACTGCGGCTCTTTTGAATCCAGAGGCCGATCTGCTCGCGTTGGAAAAAGAAAAAGTCAAAGGTGCCGTTCGCACCGACTTCATTTTGTCGGCCGAGATCATCGTCATCACGCTGGGTACGGCGGCCAGCGCACCCTTCATGCAAAAGCTGGCAGTGCTAGTGGTGGTGGCAATCGCCATGACCATCGGTGTTTACGGACTGGTCGCGGCCATCGTCAAACTTGACGATGCTGGGCTGCACCTGATGAAACGCACCGGCTCTGGAAGCCTCGATACATTTATTCGCGGGTTCGGACGGCAAACTCTGCTGGCGGCTCCTTGGCTGATGAAGCTGCTCTCCGTCGCCGGTACCGCCGCAATGTTCTTGGTCGGTGGCAGTATTTTGGTGCATGGTTGGCCGGCACTCCAGCACATATTTGACAGTGTGGGCTTAGTGTCTGGCGGTGTCCCCTTCATCGGATTGTTTCTCGATGCGATCATCCCGACAATTTTGGATGGCGTGTTTGGGGTGATCGCGGGCACAGTCTGTTTAGCGATCGTCTTCGCCGTGCAAAAACTTCGTCGCAAGTGACACATGGCGTCCACGTCGCTGTAAACGACGCACCAGCGATACACGCGACGTTGCTATGCGCTGACCGACCAGCGGGCGGTGGCATATCCGCTCGCCAACATCGGTATCCACCGCCCCGCACAAAATTGGCATTGCGACCAGTATTCGCGCTGCTTTTCCCCGAAGCACCATAATCCCTGCAAAATCAAGGGATGAAAAAAATACCCATCATTGATTCGCATACCGGCGGCGAGCCCACGCGTGTGGTCTTGGGCGGATTCCCCGACCTACCGCACTCGACCCTCGCCGAAAAGCTTGCGGCATTACGCGAGCAACACGATCAGTATCGGGCAGCGGTATGCACCGAACCTCGTGCTTCGGAGATCACAGTCGGTGCGCTGCTGCTACCGCCCGTCAAAGTCGGGTCGGTTGCAGCGGTGATTTTCTTTAACAACGTCGGCTATCTTGGCATGTGCGGCCACGGCACCATCGGCGTAATCGCCACGCTGCGCTATCTGCGGCGAATCCAGCCCGGCGTGCATCGATTGGACACGCCCGTCGGCACCGTCGCCTGCACACTTGCCGATGATGGTATGGTGACAATCGAGAACGTGCCCTCATACCGCCACCAACAGGCTGTGACGGTCGCTGTGGAAGGTTACGGCGAGGTGGTCGGCGACGTTGCGTGGGGCGGCAATTGGTTTTTTTTGGTCGACGCCAATCACCTGCCGTTTGGCCGCAGCGACATCCCTGACCTTCGCAATTTCGCCCGCTCCATCCGTGATGCGCTCGGCAAACAAGGCATCACCGGACAGGACGGTGCCGCCATTGACCATATCGAGTTGTTTGGTACACCGTCATCAGCAAATTTCGACAGCCGCAACTTCGTCCTCTGCCCGGGCGGCGATTATGACCGATCGCCATGCGGCACTGGCACCAGTGCCAAGGTTGCCTGTCTCGCCGATGACGCGAAATTGCTCGAAGGCCAACGGTGGCGTCAAGAGAGCATCGTCGGTAGCTGTTTTGAGGCAAGCTACCGTCGCGCTGCCAACGGCATCGTTCCCATCATCAGCGGTCGCGCCTACGTATGTGGCGAGGGATCGCTACTGCTTGATGCGGATGACCCATTCAAATTTGGTATCCAGTAATCACTCACCCTGGGTAGCTCCCTGTTTTGCAATCGTTGATCCATCTCACCCCTTCACGTATGGAAAGTCATTGATGAGAAAAACATTCTGGAACGGTGTACTTCCCGCCATCACTACACCGTTCAACGCAGACGGCAGCGTCGATCACGCCTTCCTCGACAAACACGTTGGCCTGATGATCGAAGCCGGCAGCAGCGGCATTGTCCCGCTCGGCTCGCTCGGCGAAACCGCGACGCTTACACGAGACGAAAAGAAAGCTATCTTGCAGACGCTGGTAAAGACACTCAGAGCATCCGGTAACCAAGACGCCGCCGTGGTTCCAGGCGTTGCCGCACTCTCCACTGCCGAGGCCGTCGATTTCGCCAAAATGGCAAAACAGGTTGGCTGCGGTGGCTTGATGGTGTTACCGCCTTACGTCTACACCAGCGATTGGCGCGAGATGAAGCACCACGTCTCACAAGTGATCGCCGCCACTGATCTACCTTGTATGCTCTACAACAATCCAATCGCCTACAAGACGGATTTTCTTCCGCCACAAGTCGCCGAGCTGGCGCGTGAATATCCGAACCTCGTCGCAATCAAAGAATCGAGCGCAGACATCCGCCGCATTGCAGCGATCAAATCGCTCATCGGCTCGCGTCTGCATATCTTGGTCGGTGTGGACGACATCATCGTAGAAGGTATCGCGGCAGGCGCAACGGGCTGGGTGGCCGGTTTAGTCAATGCCTTCCCGCGTGAATCGGTGGTGTTGTTCGACATGGCCCGCGCGGGCAAATGGCATGAACTCGAGCCGCTGTACCACTGGTTCTTGCCGCTCCTGAAGCTCGACACGGTGCCAAAGTTTGTGCAGCTCATCAAACTGGTGCAGCAACACGTCGGCATGGGGAGCGCGGCGGTACGCGCGCCTCGGATGGTGCTGGTGGGCGATGAATTAGCGGACGCTGAACGCATCATCAAACATGCCATTTCGACCATGCCGAAATTCCCCGCCTGACTGCAGAATTGGCCGCACAGACACAAACAGGGCAAGCCGACATCGTTGTGATTGGCGCGGGCATCATCGGGCTCGCTTGCGCGCTCCGGTTGCAGCATGACGGCCTGAAGGTTGCGCTGGTTGACCGCGCTGGCGCGGGACACGGCGCGTCGTTCGGCAACGCCGGCCATATCGCGACCGAGCAAATTTATCCGCTTGCCTCGCCGCAGGTAGTGCGTGGCGCGTTATCGACGCTTATGGATGCCGAAGGTGCGCTTCGCATTCGGCCGCAATATATCCTTCACATCTTGCCCTGGCTCGCGCGATTTCTCTGGGCGTCGCGGCCATCGGCCTTCTCACGCGGCATCGTCGCCTTGTCGACGTTGCAATCAACTGCTGCTGCCGATCTCAACGCATTATTGGCCGGGGCCAACGCCGCCCAACTGCTGCGCATGGACGGCCACCTGGTCATTGTCGAGCGAGAGTCTTCACTAGTTTCCGCTAGGCGCGAGACGGAGGAGCTCGCCAAGTATGGTGTTCACGCCGATTGGTTGGACGCCGATCAAGTCAGGCAAATCGCGCCCGATATTGCAACACCGATACAAGGCGCGTATCTCTACCGCGGCACTGGCCATGTAGAAGACCCACTCGCGGTCTGTCAGGCATTGTTCGCGGCACTCTTAAAAGCCGGCGGCCAATTTTCGTGCAGCCAAATTGAACGTGTGACGCATAGCGCGCAACAGTTCACCGCGCATGGTGCGGGGGGTGTCCGCATCACCGCCAAACGAGTGTTGCTGGCGGCGGGTGCATGGTCGGCACCAATAGCCGCGCAGTTTGGTTATACGGTGCCGCTGGACACTGAGAGGGGATACCATCTCACGCTTCCGCGTGCGCAACCGGCTTTCCGCATTCCCGTCGCCTCCTATGAACGCAAAGTTATCATGACGCCAATGTCGTGCGGATTGCGCATGACCGGTACGGTGGAGTTTGGCGGCCTTGATTTACCACCGGACGAGCGGCGCTTTGACTTATTGCACAAACACATGCACGCTCTGCTGCCGGACGCAGATAAAGCTGGTGTCAGCACTTGGATGGGCTTTCGCCCGTCGTTACCCGACCACCTGCCTGTCATCGGCAAAGCACCCGATGGCCGCGAGATTTACTTCGCCTTTGGTCACCAGCACTTGGGGGTGACGCTAGCGGGGGTGACGGCGCGACTTATCAGTGAGCTGCTGCGTAGCGATGTCACCCCCCGGACACTAGAGGCATTCCGTATCTCGCGGTTTTGAAACGGGCGAATGCGTTGTGATCGCTACTTGATCTTTGATTGATCGCCGAAAACACCCCATACCAGCTTGTCGATATCGATGTATTTGCGCCAAGCTTCATTGATCTGTTCGGTTGTGAGAGAGGCAATCAACGCATCGTTCATTTCTGCGCGCCCTCTCGGATGGTCGTATTCGAGTTGGGTAGACATAAAACTCATCGCAAAGCCATCGCCGGACCGGTTGCGAACACGATCCGCCAGGTACTGTGCTTTAAAGGTTTCGACTTCCTTATCGCTGAAACCGTCTTTCAAGGAACGACGTAACTCCTCCTTTAGCGCGTTCTCAGCAACGCTGACATTCTCTGGCGCGACTTCAGCGGACATCGAAAACCTGGCACTGCGTTCGTAACCGCTCGCGCTGAAGTTGGCACCCACGGTATAACTGAGGCCGCCTTTTTCGCGGAGACGGCTCCATAGACGTGAACCGGGCCCCCCACCGAAGATTCGCGTAGCGAGGCTGAGGGCAAAATCTTCCGTCGGCATTTCTCGCCATGAAACGGGCAAGTTGTGAGCGGCACGAATGCTGGCGTTTGACTTGTCAGGCGTGTCGAAGGTAAGACGGGCAGGCTTCAAATCGATCATTGGATTTTCAATCCGCTTCCAAGGCTCTTTTGCTTGCCATTTTTCCAATTCCGCCAACACGTTTTGCTCATAGGCTTTCACATCGATTGGCCCAAGCACGGTAACTTGCGCGTTTGCCGCGCCATAGAAACGACGATAGAACTCATACGTCTCCTTGCGGGAGACGCTCTTCACGCGCGCTTCGGCTTCTTCTAACGTTGCCGCGTAGCGCGGATCGCCTGTCGGATACGGATTGCCATAACGCTGCCACGCATTATTGGCTTGAGCGGACTTATCCTTGATTGACCCTTCAAGCGCCTTGAGGGACGTGGCACGCACTTCTTCAAACTCCTTTTCCGGGAAGGTTGAGTCCTTCAGCAGATGGAGCGCGATTTGAAACGCGGGTAATGCATTTTCTTTCTTCGCCGTGAGAGACAGGTTACCACCCGAAACGGAAAAGCCCAAGCTTAGCGAGGCGCCCAGTTTGACCAGCTCGTCCTGAATTTGTTGGCGCGACATCTTATTCGTGCCCATATAGAGCATCGAACCTGCCATCGATGCTGGCACCTCCATATCGCGGAGCGACTCAACGGTGCCGAACCTAAACGCAATGTTCAGTTTCACCAAGTCACCACGCACTGGCTTCACCAGCGCAGCCATCTTGATGGCCGACGGTGTTTGGGAAATCAGGAGTTTGTCGTAAAGCAACGTGGGATTGTAGTCGAAGGCAACCGACTCCAAGCCCTTTTCGCTCAGCGGAAATCCGCTTAGGAACGCGGCCGCGTCTGGCTTTTTCAGCGCGGGCGCACGAACTGGCGACGGTGTAGGAATGAGCTGTCCCAATGTGCGATTACTTTGCAGCAAATAAGTGCGCGCTACGCGATTCACGTCGTCGAGCGTCACTGCCTTTAGCCGCTCACGGTTGACGAAGACGCCGCGCCAGTCGCCGGTAACCTCAAACTCCATTGCGCCGGCGGCCACCGCCGCCGCATTGGCAAATGCGAGCTCCAAGCTCTTGAGAATCTTGGTCTTGGCGCGTTCAAATTCGTCGTGTCGAATCGCCTCGCTGCCAACACCTTCCACGGTGTCGATTAGTATCTTTTGGCTCTTCGCGCCGTCCTCCGTCGGTGCCAGACCGGTAACAAAACTGATGGTGCCTGCCTCGCGTCTGGGAACACTTGCGGCGAAGACGCCGAGCGTGAGTTTCGATTCAACGAGCGCCTTGTGGAGCCGTCCCGCAGGCACGTCACCCAGCGCAGTGGCGAGCACATTTAGCGCGGGCGAATCGGGGTGCATGGCACCAGGTGCGTGATAGTTGGCGATGATCACCTGTGTCGGTGCCGGCCGTCGCACGATCACGGTGCGTTCGCCGTCCTGAGGCGCTTCCCGCGCATGTACCGCTGGAACCGTTGATTCCGGATTCTTCAGCTGTCCGAGTGAAAGTTGCATCGCGGCGAGTGTTTTTGCCACCTCAAACTTGCCGGCCACAATCAGCACCGCATTGTCAGGGCGATAGTAGCGCTTGTAAAAGGCCTGCAGCTTTTCGATGTCGACGTTTTCGATATCCTCTCTGTTGCCCACGGTCGGTTTGCCGTAGGCATGTGTTTCATATGCGGCATGAGCCAACTTTTGGCCCAGTAATTGAAACGGATTGTTGCCGGCAATTTCAAACTCATTGCGCACGACAGTCATCTCGCTATCGAGGTCTTTTTTTGCGATATAGCTGTTCACCATCGCATCGGCCTGCCAGCCGATGTACCAATCAAGCGCTTCTTGGCTTGAGGTAAAGGTGGCGAAATAGTTGGTCCGATCAGACGTCGTAGTGCCGTTAAACGTAAAGCCGCGCTTGCGAAACTCTTGCTTGGGGTCGGGCGTTTTCGGCGTGCCCTTGAAGACCAAATGTTCAAGCAGGTGCGCCATGCCGCCTTCACCTTGCCCTTCATGTCGTGAGCCGACCATATAGGTCATGTTCACGGTCACCTTGTCGTCTGATGCATCTGGTGCTAGCAATACCTTCATGCCGTTGCTGAGCCGATACTCGGTAATGCCCTCGACTGTCTGGACTCGGGTTACGTCTTTCGGAATGAACGCGCTGGCAGGGTCTTGCGCATCGGATGAAGCAGCGTAATGCAACGCCACCATGCCGATCATCACAAACTTCGACGCACGTCTAAAAAAACAGTCTATTAGTCTCATCTTGGCTCGCTAAAAGTCAGTGGTGGTCACAACGAGTGTTATATCACCTTGTTAGGCGGATTAGCAAAACAGCACACGAGATAAGTGACTGCTAAGCAGTCGGCATTCCCGCCGATGGATTTTTTTCGTGAAACGTGACAGCCGCTAATGATTAAAGACGCCGTCAGGCCCGCCGATGGAAACGCCCGGAACCCACTGCCTTGACGCTGGGGTTCCGGGCGTTTTTTT
>JADCJC010000129.1 GCA_020247395.1 Rhodocyclaceae bacterium | reverse complement strand
CTGGAACCACGGCGCATCCTGCGCCGTAACGCTCTCCAAGACCTGGCGCGACTCTTGGTCTTTTAAACGCTGCCGGTATGACGGACTGTCAGTGTCAGGGGTTAGCAGCGCATCCGCTAGGATTCGTGCATTGATGATTTGACGCTGTCCCGAATCCTTTGCGCGACGAATAATTTCGTCGGACAGGATTTGAATTTCTTTGACTGAATGGTGTTTGAACTCCGCTGCGTATTCAGACTTCAGTTTGCTCCAACAGCCGTCGACATAGACCCATGCAGCCGACACGTCGAGCGGGTCGTAGCGAACCTCTAGGTCTTTCCCAGCCATGCCGGCTCGGCGGATTGAGGCGCCGGTGTAGTAGATGTTGTTGAGCTTGATACCGTGTCCGCGGATCACTCGCGATGTTCCCTTCCGCGTTGACGGTAGTGTCAGCAAGTAGAACGATTGGTCACATGGTATGTACCGCACGTCTCGACTTCCTGCCCGCAAATTCCCCTCTTCGAATGCTTCTTTAGGCGACGCACCAAGTTTTTCGAGTTGCTTGAGGTGGTACGTGTTTTCGATATACCTCGATAGCGCGTCGTCGAGCGAGACCAGGTCCCATTCGGTCCTTAGGCGCGGATCGTGCGACTTGCTTAGCTGCCGTGGGTTCTGCAGCGGCGTATTGTTTCCCTTTAGAAGGTGTGCAAATTCTTCGTTAGCGACCCCAAACCAGCGCTCAATAAGACATCCAGCGCGTGGCTGCCCTTTCTGCCGATTGATTTTGCTAACCTTGACTCGCCCCAAAAGTGTCTCGTAGTAGATCGATTGAAACTCTGCGCCGCCATCGGAAACAATTCGGTCTGGTAGTCGATTGTGACGCCGCACGCATTCCCGAATGACATTCATGCAGCTGGCGTACCCCGGAGGATTGAAGGAGAGTACCCAAGCCAGCACATATCGGGTATGCGCGTCGAGAAGTACCGTGAGATGCGCCTTCCGAGTTTTTCCGCCGGCGGCATTGGTTTTTAGCTGCACATCAAAGGTCGTATGGTCGATATGCCCAACCTCCCACGGACGTTCCCCGTGGCGCGGGGTGTATCGGTCAATGGTCAGATACGGCTTCAGGTCATAGGCGGCTTTTTCGCCGTGATGGTTTTTCTTAACCTCGTGAATGTCGAAGGATTTTCTGGCTTGCGTGAAGGTCTTGTAGCTCGGCGCTACGAGGGATTTTTCTTCGCATGACTTCAGAAGCTTGCCAAAGTAATACTTGAGGCTATGGTTGTCCGGATTATTTTTCCAAGCACTCAGTTGCTCACGCATGAGTTCAAGCGTTCGATCATCTAAGCGGGGCGTCCGATTGCCACGCTTGCAGCGGTAGGTGACCAAGCCGGCAAACTCGTTCGAGTGCTGAAGTAGCGCCGCTTTGGTTTGCGATCGCCAGAGTTTCAGCGTTCGTTGGCAGGGATACTTGCCCTGCGGTCGGTCGACGGAGTGGTCGCCGGCAGCTTGAGCATCTTCATATCTGAGCCAATTCGCCCGATTCAGCGCGTCTTGCAAGTCTTGCGTGCTGGCCCGAGCGATGATTCCTTCCACCCGACGCGAGGCTTCGTTAAGCCCATCGCATATGAGTCTGATCAGCCCCAGTTTGGCTTGTTGCAGTGCGACGGAAAGGTCAATCGTACGCGTCGAATTGTCAGCTCCCCTCAACGTGACCTTATCGCCGCCCACCGTAAGAACTTTGTATTCTTGGTTGTCTAAAAGAATAGTTTCGCCCGGTGCAAAGGTGACCGGGCCGGCGAAATCCGTCGCGTAACTCTTCGCATCGGCCTGCACTTGGAGTGCAAACCAGGCGTCGCCTGTGGCTTGGTCAACAAACACCTGTGCCATTTCCGGCTTTGCGATGCGGTGCCGGTTGAGGTCAACGTAGATGATGTTGTGAGCGATGAGGCGATAGATCTCAGCCCTGCGTTGAGAATCCGTCCCGTACTCGTCAAGCAAGTCTTGGAGTCGCATGCGCTTCTCCGTTGCAAGACGGCTGGTCAACGCCAATTGAAGCGCGTCATCGACCGGTGTGTTGCCATCCGGCCAGAAATCGGCCAAGTACACAAGGTTTACAGCGAATAGTTCCGAGACCTCTGCCGGTGTCCACACCTTGAAGCCCAGCCCCAGCGTCGCGGCAAATTCTTCCCCTGCTGGGCAGCGCCACCGGCCAGACGCGTCTCGGAGGTATCGATGTTTGCCGTCGGCGACATGCTTTTCTAGCTCCTCCTCGGTCTTGCATTCCACCCAACCTGCGAAATTCCGTTGCAGCAGGAAATAGTCAGGGGTGGCTCGGTGGGACACCATGGCGCCTTTTGCGTCTGCGTACCGCAGCTTAATGCTCGGCGGCTGGTCATAGATTTCCACCGTGTCCTGGTCATGGTCCCAACATGTCAACGCCGTCAGTTCGACCGTACGGCTCTCCGCTTGCAGCGTCACGTGCATTTTCTTGCTTGGGTAGCGAGACGCAGCACTCACGGTTGTACTTTCCGTGGCGCGGGATGGTTCTGTATCGCGAATACTGAGAATCGCTTGTCTGCCTGCGGCAGGGATATTTAGGCGATCAAAGTAGTCTAGTAATTCGTTCGATTGCAACATGGTTCTCTCCAAACGAGAACCGTACGTAAGCCGGGATGACCAAGAAGAATCTCAATTTCCGTCCAAAAGATTCCCTCTGGTGCGATTGACAAAGATCGCACCTGTTCTACAATGGATTCAACAGGTCTTCTCATTCCTGTTTCCCCCTAAACGGTTCAGTGTTGGCGCACTGGGCCGTTTTCTTTTCCTGCAGGTCAACTCCCATTTCTGGCTTCGTTACGGTCTCCTACATTCACCCGGGAAAATCCCGCGTGGCACTTGTCATGTGCCAGTCCAGCTTTTCATTTCACCTCTTTTTGTCAACGCATCACTTCGCACTGAGTCTTTTTTTATTTTTTAAACGACTCACTTAATTTGCTTTCTTGCCAACATCCTGCGCCGGCGAGTTTTCATGTGCAATGGACACCTATACAGTGGTTGAAAATCGGAGAATAATCAGCGAAAAACTTTTTCGAAAAAAGATTAACAAGCGTAGGTATTTTTGGACTCAATTTTTAAGTCAACTAGCCCCAAAAAAGGCCGGCCGAACCGCGATGACATCGACATCATCCGGTGCCAGGTCTGGGTGCTCGAGCTCAAGCGGCGCCATGCGCGCACTTGGCGAGAATTTGAGAGTTTGGTTAGTAAGCGACTTGGCGAATCGCCGAACAAAAACTACACGTCGCGTTGGAATAAATATGCGCGCGGGGCCACCACACCCGGTCTGGGCGAAAGTGCAAAAAAATTAACGTCTATAGTGGAATCCTTTAGCCTAGGAAGCGAAAAAATTTATTGGCATCCCTTCTGGCGGGCGCTCAAAAATGACCCCGAGGTGACTCGGCTGGACCTTTTTGCGAGTTACGCAATGCTGCCGACAAGGCTGTCGCAGGCGATATTTCTCGACAAGCCCGGCCCCGAGTTTTGGCGCAAACCACACGATGCGATCAACTGGCATCGCCTGCTTAGTGAAGGTGAACTCATCGACCGACTTGGCGCAGCAGTGTTGCTTGCGCAAGATTCCATTCTGTCGCAAGACGTGAATCTGTACCTATGCGCCCTCGATCTTGTAGAAAATCTGAGTACTCAAGTGCCCAACGACCGTCTGTTTGAACGGCATTGGCCAGGCATTGTCGCGAGGCTCGAGTTTACGTCGAGCTGAGTAGTGACGGCACACATACTTGCGTATCGCTTGAACTGCACGGACTGCGGACGGCAGTGCTTTTCGCAGTGGTTTATTGGCCCTAGCGAGCCCTACTTGTCAAAACGCGATG
>JADCJC010000128.1 GCA_020247395.1 Rhodocyclaceae bacterium | reverse complement strand
GTGACAACGTCAAGATTGTGGTGCAGTTGATTGCGCCGATTGCGATGGAGGAAGGTCTGCGCTTTGCGATTCGCGAAGGCGGTCGTACCGTCGGTGCAGGCGTCGTCTCAAAAGTATTGAAGTAAATAAGTAACAGAAAGCAGTTCGCAGGGTACGGAGGGGTTGTAGCGCCGTAGCGAACGCGCGGAGTTGGCAGTGAGAAGCACAGACGTATGCGTTATACGTCGAGCATCGCAACTGACAAATCGGCGTGTGCAGCAGGCGAAACAATCCCCTACGACAGGCCAGTAGCTCAATTGGCAGAGTAACGGTCTCCAAAACCGTAGGTTGGGGGTTCGAGGCCCTCCTGGCCTGCCAAACAAGTTGTCGACAACCGGGCACGCGCCGATGGAAGTCGGCGCTAATCCAAAAAGTGCGTGGAATGAAAGACAAAATTCAAATCGTGGTGGCTGTACTGACGTTGTTTGCCGGGGTTGCGGCGTTCTACTTGCTGTCCGACAAGCCGATGATTGTCCGTCTTGGTGCGATGATGGGTTTGGTCGTGCTGGCTGGTGTGGTTGGCTGGTTCAGCGCGCCGGGGCGTGAATTTGCACAGTTTGGCAAAGAGTCTGTTGAGGAAGCCAAGAAGGTCGTGTGGCCGACGCGCAAAGAGGCGATGCAATCGACCGGCGTGATTTTTGTATTTGTGTTCATCATGGCGTTCTTTCTTTGGGTGGTCGATTGGATCCTGACCTTTGGGGTGTCGAAACTGATCGGGGGCGCATAAATGGCCATGCGTTGGTATATTGTCCATGCGTACTCTGGGCAAGAGAAAAGCATTCAGGCGGCGCTGATTGAGCGCATTCGCCGTTCTGGCATGTCAGAAATGTTTGGTGACGTGCTGGTGCCAACGGAAGAAGTTGTGGAGATGAAGAAGGGTGCCAAGGCAACTTCTGAGCGCCGCTTCTTCCCGGGCTACATTCTGGTGCAGATGGAAATGACCGATGAAACCTGGCACTTGGTGAAATCGACACCAAAAATCACCGGCTTTGTCGGTGGTGTGGGTAACAAGCCTTCGCCAGTTCCACAAAAAGAGATCGACCTTATCTTGAATCAAGTTAAGGAAGGTGTGGAAAAGCCGAAGCCCAAAGTCTTGTTCGAGGTCGGGGAATTGGTTCGTGTGAAAGAGGGCCCATTCACCGATTTCAACGGCAATGTCGAAGAGGTGAACTACGACAAGTCGAAGATCCGTGTTTCGGTATTGATCTTCGGACGTCCAACACCGGTTGAACTCGATTTTGGTCAGGTAGAGAAGCAGTAACGACCAAGATTTGCCAATTGCAGCAAGCTAAGCGCACGGGCGGCCCGGTGCGCTTGGAAGAGATAACAGAGGCCGCGCTTAAATGAAATAAACGAGGAGATGCCGTTTTCCGGCATCGCTTGCACTCAAAAGGAAAAGTAATGGCAAAAAAGATTGTTGGCTACATCAAGCTGCAAGTGCCGGCTGGTAAGGCGAATCCATCGCCACCAATCGGCCCCGCGCTCGGTCAGCGTGGATTGAACATCATGGAATTCTGTAAAGCGTTTAACGCGCAAACGCAGAAGATGGAACCGGGTATGCCGATTCCAGTGACCATCACCGCCTTCGCGGATAAGTCCTTCACCTTTGTGATGGGAACGGCACCTGCGACCTATCTGATTAAGAAGGCCGCCAAGGTTGAGAAGGGTTCCAAAACCCCCCACACCGATAAGGTCGGCAAGTTAACCCGCGCACAGGCCGAAGAAATTGCCAAAACCAAGATGCCGAATTTGACGGCGGCTGACTTGGATGCTGCGGTCCGCACCATTGCGGGCTCAGCGCGATCAATGGGTATTGAAGTTGAGGGAGTACGGTAATGGCTAACGATAAAGCAGTAAAACTGTCCAAGCGCATGCAGAAATTTGTTGGCTTGGTGGATCGTGATAAGACATACCCCGTTACGGATGCGCTTGAGCTCGTCAAGAAGACCGCCACCGCAAAATTTGACGAGTCGGTCGACGTCGCGATCAACCTCGGTATTGACGCCAAAAAGTCTGATCAATCGGTTCGCGGCTCGGTCGTGTTGCCACGCGGTACCGGCAAGTCAGTGCGCGTTGCGGTGTTTGCGCAAGGCGCGAATGCCGAAAAGGCGACTGCAGCCGGTGCGGATATCGTTGGCTTTGATGATCTGGCCGAACGCATCAAGGGCGGCTTCATGGATTTTGACGTCGTGATCGCCACGCCGGATGCGATGAAAGTTGTCGGCACGTTGGGTCAGGTGCTTGGTCCGCGCGGTTTGATGCCAAACCCAAAAGTCGGAACCGTCACGCCAAACGTCGAGCAGGCCGTCAAGAATGCGAAGGCGGGTCAGGTGCAGTATCGCGCTGACAAAGCCGGTATCGTCCAATGTACGATTGGCCGCGCATCGTTTGCAAACGATGCGTTGACTGAAAATCTGACGGCGTTGATTGCCGCTGTAAACAAAGCAAAGCCAGCATCGTCTAAGGGTGTTTACCTGAAGAAGATTTCGCTGTCTTCAACGATGGGCATCGGTGTGCGTTTGGATACGTCAGCCTTCTCGTCGCAGCCGCAAGGCCAGCAAGGATAGACATTCCGACAAAAGTACAAAGCCACTTTTGTTAGGCTGAGTATGTCGAAATCGCAGGCGTAGCCTGACGATTTCAGCGGGCAAAACCGAAAAGCGAGTGCGGTGAGTATTTTTTCACCGGGAAAGATTGGGTCTCTTGATTTCGCAGTATGGAAATTACGAGGTTATCCAAGACCGTAGGGTCGGCAGCATTATCAGCTGATTAATTGGCGCAAGTCACCCTACGCAGATGGCGTCACCCGCAACGATTTCATGTTGTTTGGCATGGCCGCCGAACATCAGGATCTCCAAGCGAAGGTCGCTGTGAGTGTGGATACCGATACTTTGTCGGTATGCATTTTTCAACGAAAGGAGATCAAACGTGAGTTTGAATCTGGAAGGCAAGAAAGAAGTCGTTTCTGACGTGATCGCGAACATTGCGAAAGCGCAAACGATGGTGCTCGCAGAATATCGCGGCACGGTAGTGGTGGGTATGACCAAGCTGCGCGCGGATGCGCGTTCACAGGGCGTGTACCTGCGTGTGATCAAAAACACGTTGGCACGTCGTGCAGTCGTGGGCACTTCGTTTGAAGTTGCCAAAGATCAGATGGTCGGCCCGCTGATTTATAGCTTCTCGGAAGACGCAGTTGCCGCAGCGAAGGTCGTAAACGACTTTGCCAAAGGCAACGAAAAGTTCGTCATCAAGGGCGGTGCCTATAACGGTAAGGTCCTCGATCAGGCTGGCGTACAAGCGCTTGCCAATATTCCGAGCAAGGAAGTATTGCTGGCGCAGTTATTGGGGCTAATGCAAAGCCCGATTTCGCGCATGGCACGTGTCCTTGCGGCAGTGGCCGAAAAGAAGTCCGGCTCGCCTGCTGAAGCTGCTCCGGCTGCTTAAGTTTTTTGCGATATCAATCAACCTATTCAACTGTATTAGTAAAGGAAACAAATCATGGCATTCGATAAAGACGCATTTTTGGCATCCCTCGACACAATGTCGGTGATGGATCTGAACGATCTGGTAAAGGCGATCGAAGAGAAGTTCGGCGTGTCGGCAGCGGCAATGGCTGCTCCAGCAGCCGGCGCTGGTGCGGCCGCCCCAGTTGCTGAAGAAAAGACCGAGTTCAACGTTATGTTGATGGAAATTGGCGCAAACAAGATCGGTGTGATCAAGGCGGTTCGCGAGATCACTGGTCTGGGTCTGGCTGAAGCGAAGGCGCTGGTTGAAGGTGCACCTAAGGCAGTCAAAGAAGGTGCAAACAAAGCTGACTCCGACGCGATGAAGAAGAAGCTTGAAGAAGCTGGTGCCAAAGTCGAGTTGAAGTAATTCTTCGCGCGACTTGCCTGCTGCGCGGGCGAATTTGGCGGCTGCGGTGCTCTGCGTATGATTTATACGCATCCGCTCCTCGCCGCCAACTTCATCCCGCTCGCAAGGCAATCCACATCGAAGACTTCCTGCAACGAGGCGAAGTTTTTTGGGTTCCCGCGTAGGTTTTGCCTACACGGGCAGTTACATCAATAGCGTTTCTGTTTTTTGAAAGTGCAATATCCATGCGGCGTTTGGGGCAAAAATGCCTGAAACACCTCGCCAATGCTTGATTTCGATTTTTCGCAAGAAGCTAAACCAAAGCGCGCGTCGTGCACTTTGGTTTGTCTTCTGAAACGACTGCAGAAGACGTTTGGTCCGGGTGAGGTCCTCTCACCGTCCGCCAGCGAAGGGTAGCGGCCCTTCACCAAATGACGCCGACAGTTCACCGTCTGCGCCAGTCGAAGAACTTTGACGCCACATCAAGCGGCGTTCCGCAACGTTCGGAGATACATCAATGTCCCAAGCTTTAGCAGCCTCCCCCGCGCCGCACTACACCTACACTGAGAAAAAACGTATTCGCAAATCGTTCGCGAAACGCGCCAGTGTGTTGGATGTGCCGTTTTTGCTGGCCACCCAGCTCAACTCCTACGCAGAATTTTTGCAGGCAGATGTTGCCGTCATGAACCGCAAAATGCAGGGCCTACAAGCGGCATTCAATTCGGTGTTCCCGATTGTTTCGCATAACCAGTTTGCCCGCCTTGAGTTTCAGAGCTATACGCTGAGCCAGCCGCCATTTGACGTGTTGGAATGCCAACAGCGCGGATTGACGTATGCATCGCCGCTGCGGGCAAAAGTGCGTTTGGTGATCATGGACCGCGAAGCTTCGAAGCCGACCGTGAAAGAAATGAAAGAGCAAGAAGTCTACATGGGCGAAATTCCGCTGATGACACAGAACGGCTCGTTTGTGATTAACGGTACCGAGCGCGTGATCGTCTCGCAGTTGCACCGTTCGCCTGGTGTTTTCTTCGAACATGATCGCGGCAAGACGCACTCGTCCGGGAAGCTGTTGTTCTCTGCCCGCGTAATTCCTTACCGCGGCTCATGGCTCGATTTTGAATTCGATCCCAAAGACTATTTGTATTTCCGCGTTGACCGCCGCCGCAAAATGCCGGTCACGATTCTGCTCAAGGCGCTCGGCTACACGCCCGATCAGATCCTGCGTGAATTCTTTGAATTTGATCAATTTCAGATCACCAACAAAGGTGAGATTGAACTCGAATTGGTGCCGGACCGCCTCAAGGGTGAGATTGCAAAGTTCGATATTCTTACCAAAGATGGAAAGATGCTGGTTCAGAAAGACAAGCGCATCACTGCAAAACATATCCGCGACATGGAAGTTGCGAAGATGAAGACGCTGCCCGTCAATGAGGAATATCTCATCGGTCGGGTGCTGGCGACCAATATCGTCAATACCGACACGGGTGAAATTGTCGCCAGTGCCAACGAAGAGCTCACCGAAGTCAATCTTCGTAAGCTGATAGATGCTGGTGTTGAGGCGATCTACACGTTGTACACAAATGACCTCGACCGAGGCGCATACGTCTCGTCAACCTTGCGTATCGATGAAACCGTAGATGCGCTAAACGCAAAAGTTGCCATCTATCGCATGATGCGTCCAGGTGAGCCGCCGACAGAAGACGCGGTCAACACGCTGTTCAACTCGTTATTCTTCTCACCGGACCGTTACGACCTTTCGGCTGTCGGTCGCATGAAGTTCAATCGCCGCATCGGCCGTGAAGAATTGACTGGTGCGATGACGCTGTCCACGGAAGACATCGTTGCCGTGATCAAGATTTTGGTCGAACTGCGCAACGGTCGCGGGGAAGTGGATGACATCGATCATCTCGGTAATCGCCGCGTTCGTTCGGTTGGCGAACTGGCGGAAAACCAATTCCGCTCGGGCTTGGTGCGCGTCGAGCGCGCCGTGCGTGAACGTTTGTCGCAGGCCGAGAGCGAAAATCTGATGCCGCATGACCTGATTAACGCGAAACCGGTATCGGCGGCCATCAAGGAGTTTTTTGGTTCATCCCAGCTCTCACAGTTTATGGACCAAACCAATCCGTTGTCAGAGATTACCCACAAGCGCCGTGTTTCCGCACTCGGGCCGGGGGGGCTGACGCGTGAACGCGCAGGCTTCGAGGTGCGCGACGTACATCCGACCCACTATGGTCGTGTATGTCCGATCGAGACGCCGGAAGGACCGAACATTGGCCTGATCAACTCACTCGCGCTGTTCGCGCAGGTGAATGAATACGGCTTCATCGAAACCGCATACCGTAAGGTAATCAACAACAAGGTGACTAACGAAATCGAGTACCTTTCGGCGATTGAGGAAAGTAAGTACACCATCGCGCAGGCGAATGCGGATACCGACAAAGCTGGCCATTTTGTTGATGAACTCGTCAGCTGCCGCCAGCACAACGAGTTTATGCTGGCGCGCCCGGAGACAATCGACTACATCGACGTTGCGCCGGCGCAGATTGTTTCGGTTGCAGCTTCGCTGATCCCGTTCCTCGAACACGATGACGCAAACCGCGCTTTGATGGGCTCGAACATGCAACGCCAGGCAGTACCGTGCTTGCGCGCCGAGAAGTCATTAGTCGGAACGGGTATCGAACGGACAGTCGCACTCGATTCCGGTACTGCGGTGATGGCGCGCCGCGGCGGTCGGGTCGATTTTGTTGACGCAGGCCGTGTGGTGGTTCGTGTGAACGATAACGAAACGGTTGCCGGCGAGGCTGGTGTGGACATTTATAACCTCACTAAATACGTACGCTCCAACCAAAATACCAACATCAACCAGCGCCCGCTGGTGAAGGTTGGCGACATCATCGCCAAACGAGATGTTATTGCCGACGGCGCATCCACTGACATGGGTGAGCTGGCGCTGGGACAAAACTTGTTGGTCGCGTTTATGCCGTGGAACGGCTACAACTTTGAAGACTCGATCTTGATCTCGGAAGCGATTGTTGCTGAAGATCGTTACACCTCGATTCATATCGAAGAGTTATCGGTTGTGGCGCGTGACACCAAGTTGGGGCCGGAAGAAATCACGCGTGATATCTCGAACCTGTCTGAGCGCATGTTGGGTCGACTCGATGAGTCGGGTATCGTCTACATCGGCGCAGAAGTGGAGGCCGGCGACGTACTAGTTGGCAAGGTAACACCAAAAGGTGAAACACAGCTGACGCCTGAGGAGAAGCTACTGCGCGCGATCTTCGGCGAAAAAGCCTCTGACGTCAAGGATACTTCGCTGCGTGTGCAGTCCGGCATTTCCGGCACGGTTATCGATGTGCAGGTGTTCACGCGCGAAGGTATCGTTCGCGACAAACGTGCGCAACAAATCATCGATGACCAGTTAAAGGATTACAAGAAAGACTTGGCAGATCAGTTACGCATCGTTGAGGATGACGCCTTCCAGCGTATCGAAAAGATGCTCGTTGGCAAGGTCGCCAAAGGTGGCCCGAAGAAATTGGCGAAGGGTGACAAGCTCGCCAAAGCCTACCTCGCGGATTTGCCCCGCCACGACTGGTTTGATATTCGTTTGACCGAGGATGACGATGCGCGCCAACTCGAAGCCTTGAAGGAAGCGCTCGAACTGACGCGCAAAGAGTTCGATAAGGCGTTTGAAGAGAAAAAGCGCAAGCTCACGCAAGGTGACGAATTGCCACCCGGTGTGCAGAAGATGGTCAAGGTCTACGTTGCGGTTAAGCGCCGCCTACAACCGGGCGATAAGATGGCCGGACGCCACGGTAACAAGGGGGTTATCTCCAAGATTGTGCCGATCGAAGACATGCCGTTTATGGCGGACGGCACACCGATGGATATCGTGCTGAACCCGCTAGGTGTTCCTTCACGTATGAACGTCGGGCAGATTCTTGAAACGCACCTCGGTTGGGCCGCGAAGGGCCTGGGCCATAAGATCGGTGCGATGCTTAAGGCTGGCGAGGACGAACCGAAGATGCGCAAATTCCTCGATAAGGTCTATAACACCAGTGGCAAGAAAGAAAATCTTGACGAGCTGACATCGGCAGAGGTTATGGAGATGGCCAACAACCTGACTAAGGGCGTGCCATTCGCGACCCCGGTGTTCGATGGTGCGGCAGAAACGGAAATCCGTTCGATGCTCGATCTCGCTTACGACGACGAGACAACCAAGCGTTTGGGGCTCACGCCGACCAAGACGCAGGTGACGCTTCACGATGGCCGGACAGGCGAAGCCTTCGAGCGTCCAGTCACCGTTGGTTATATGCACATCCTGAAGCTGCACCATTTGGTAGATGACAAGATGCACGCACGTTCAACCGGGCCGTACTCGCTGGTAACCCAACAACCGCTTGGCGGCAAGGCGCAGTTTGGTGGTCAGCGCTTCGGCGAGATGGAAGTCTGGGCGCTGGAAGCTTACGGCGCGTCTTATACCTTGCAGGAAATGCTCACGGTGAAGTCTGACGACACTAATGGTCGAACCAAGGTATACGAGTCGATCGTCAAAGGCGAGCACAAGATCGAAGCAGGTATGCCTGAGTCGTTCAACGTGTTGGTAAAGGAAATCCGCTCGCTCGCGATCGATATCGATCTCGAGCGTTATTAATCCGCGTGACGAACTGAATTTGGAGAACATATGAAAGCGTTACTAGACCTATTTAAGCAAGTCACGCAGGAGGAAGAGTTCGATGCCATCAAGATCGGACTGGCCTCGCCAGAAAAGATCCGCTCGTGGTCGTATGGTGAAGTTAAGAAGCCCGAGACGATCAACTACCGTACGTTCAAACCCGAGCGTGACGGTCTGTTCTGTGCCAAGATTTTTGGCCCGATCAAAGATTACGAATGTTTGTGCGGTAAGTACAAGCGACTCAAACACCGTGGCGTCATTTGTGAGAAGTGCGGTGTTGAAGTCACTCTTTCCAAAGTGCGCCGCGAGCGCATGGGGCACATTGAGCTGGCGAGCCCAACGGCGCATATCTGGTTCTTGAAGTCCCTGCCTTCGCGTTTGGGCATGGTGCTAGACATGACGCTTCGCGACATCGAACGAGTTTTGTACTTCGAGGCTTACGTGGTAGTCGACGGCGGCATGACGCCGCTCAACAAATGCCAACTACTTACGGAAGACGACTATCTGTCGAAAGTAGAAGAGTATGGCGACGACTTTACCGCGCTGATGGGTGCCGAGGGAATTCGCGAACTGTTGCGCAAGCTTGACTTGCCGAGTGAGCTCGAGCAGCTGCGCAAGGATATGGGTAACACCGGGTCTGAAGCGAAGATCAAGAAAATTGCCAAGCGCACCAAAGTACTCGAGGCATTTACCAAGTCGGGTATCAAGCCCGATTGGATGGTACTAGAAGTCCTGCCGGTGCTCCCGCCCGACCTGCGTCCCCTAGTTCCACTGGACGGTGGTCGTTTTGCCACCTCTGACCTGAACGACCTCTATCGCCGGGTGATCAACCGCAATAATCGTCTGAAGCGTTTGTTGGAGTTGAAGGCCCCGGAGATCATCGTCCGCAACGAAAAGCGCATGCTGCAGGAGTCCGTGGATTCGTTGCTCGACAACGGTCGTCGCGGTAAGGCGATGACGGGTGCCAACAAGCGCGCGCTTAAGTCGCTTGCCGATATGATCAAAGGTAAATCCGGTCGCTTCCGTCAGAACCTGCTCGGTAAGCGCGTGGATTACTCGGGTCGCTCGGTAATTGTTGTCGGCCCGACGCTGAAACTGCACCAGTGCGGTTTGCCGAAGAAAATGGCGCTCGAGTTGTTCAAGCCGTTTATTTTCCACAAGTTGGAAGTTCTTGGCATGGCGACCACCATCAAGGCGGCCAAGCGCATGGTCGAGGCTGAGGAGCCGATTGTTTGGGATATCTTGGAAGACGTTATCCGCGAACATCCAGTGATGTTGAACCGTGCGCCGACGTTGCATCGCCTCGGTATCCAAGCCTTTGAGCCGGTGCTGATTGAAGGCAAGGCAATTCAGCTGCATCCACTGGTTTGTGCGGCGTTCAACGCAGACTTTGACGGCGACCAAATGGCTGTTCACGTGCCGATCTCGCTCGAAGCGCAGATGGAAGCGCGTACGCTGATGCTGGCGTCCAACAACGTGTTGTTCCCGGCGTCCGGTGAACCTTCAATTGTGCCGTCACAAGACATCGTTCTAGGCCTGTATTACATGACCCGCGAGCGTGTTGCTGCAAAGGGCGAAGGCTCGATGTTTATCAACGTCACGGAAGCGCAGCGTGCTTACGAGACCGGCGAAGTGTCACTAAACGCCAAAGTCCTGGTTCGTATCTCCGAGACCGATAAGGATGAAAAGGGAGAAGTTTTTGCCCGTGTTAAGCGTTACGAGACCACGGTTGGTCGCGCAATCCTCTCAGAAATCCTCCCACCAGGACTGCCGTTCCCGCACATCAACAAAGCGTTAAAGAAGAAAGAAATTTCGAAACTCATTAATGCCGCATTCCGTCGTTGTGGCATTCGCGAGACCGTGATCTTTACGGACCAGTTGATGTACACCGGGTTCACGTACGCTACTAAAGCCGGGCTATCGATCTCGATTGACGATATGTTGGTGCCGCCACAAAAGAAACAGATCATCTCCACGGCTGAACAAGAGGTTAAGGAGATCGAGGCACAATACACTTCGGGTCTTGTTACGCAAGGTGAGCGCTATAACAAAGTGGTGGATATTTGGGGCCGTGCGGGCGATCAAGTCGCCAAAGCCATGATGGAGCAGCTCGGGTCTGAGCCTGTCACCACGCTCGATGGAAAACAAACCACGCAAGAGTCGTTCAACGCGATTTACATGATGGCTGACTCCGGCGCGCGTGGCTCGGTCGCACAGATCCGTCAGCTGGCAGGTATGCGCGGCCTGATGGCGAAGCCGGATGGCTCGATTATTGAGACGCCGATTACGGCAAACTTCCGCGAGGGCTTGAACGTGCTGCAGTACTTTATTTCAACGCACGGTGCACGCAAGGGTCTTGCCGACACCGCCTTGAAGACTGCCAACTCAGGCTACCTAACGCGCCGCCTAGTCGACGTTACCCAAGATTTGGTGGTGATTGAAGACGACTGCAAGACCGAAAATGGTTTGGCTGTCAAGGCGCTGGTTGAGGGAGGCGAAGTCGTGGAGGCGCTGCGCGAACGTATCCTCGGACGAGTTGCACAGGGGGACGTTATTCATCCAGAAACCGGTAAGGTGATAGTGGTATCTGGCACGATGATGGACGAAGATGCGATGGACGCAATTGATGCGGCTGGCATCGACGAAGTCAAAGTTCGCACGCCATTGACCTGTGATACCCGATACGGCCTGTGTGCCAAGTGTTATGGCCGTGACTTGGGCCGTGGCTCGATGGTCAACGTCGGTGAAGCAGTGGGCGTCATCGCCGCCCAGTCGATCGGCGAGCCGGGCACGCAGTTGACCATGCGCACCTTCCACATCGGTGGTGCGGCATCGCGCACTGCCGCGTCGAGCAGCATCGAGGCGAAATCGGCCGGTGTGTTGAAATTCATGCCGAGCGTGCGACACGTGATGAATGCCCGTAAGGAAGTGATTGTTATCTCACGAAGCGGCGAAGTTATCATCGCCGACGATGCCGGGCGAGAGCGCGAACGCCACAAAGTGCCATATGGAGCAGTCATGGCGGTGAAGGACGGCGATAAGATCAAGGCCGGCCTTGCGCTGGCAACTTGGGATCCGCACACGCGTCCGATCATCACGGAATACGCCGGTGAGGTGCGTTTCGAAAACGTGGAAGAAGGCGTGACGGTTGCCAAGCAAATCGACGAGACCACTGGTCTTTCCAGCCTTGTCGTGATCGATCCGAAGCGTCGTGGCTCAGCTGCGACCAAGGGTCTACGTCCGGCGGTTAAGCTGGTGGACGCGGCTGGCAAGGAGATCAAGCAGGCGAATTCTGATGCTCCAGTCGCCTATACCTTCCAAATCGGCTCCATCATTACGGTTAAGAACGGCCAGCAGGTTGGCGTCGGCGAAGTCATGGCGCGGATTCCGCAAGAATCGTCGAAGACCCGCGATATTACCGGTGGTCTGCCACGCGTGGCCGAGCTGTTTGAAGCTCGTTCACCGAAGGATGCCGGTGTGTTGGCCGAAGTCACCGGTACCGTTTCGTTCGGTAAGGATACGAAGGGTAAGCAGAGGTTAGTGATTACGGACTTCGATGGAATGCCTCACGAGTACTTGATTCCGAAGGATAAGCATGTCACGGCACACGATGGCCAAGTCGTGAACAAGGGCGAATCCATCGTCGACGGTCCAGCTGATCCGCACGATATCCTGCGCTTGCAGGGCATGGAGGCGCTGGCCCGCTACATCACCGACGAAGTTCAGGACGTTTATCGTCTGCAGGGGGTGAAGATCAACGATAAACACATCGAAGTGATTGTTCGTCAGATGCTGCGACGCGTCTCGATCGTGGATCCGGGCGAAACCCGGTTCATTACAGGCGAGCAACTGGAGCGCGCGGAAGTTCTGGACGAGAACGACAAGGTTACGAAGGAAGGCAAGAAGCCGGCGACCTACAACTACAACTTGCTGGGTATCACCAAGGCGTCACTCTCGACCGATTCGTTCATCTCGGCGGCGTCTTTCCAAGAGACCACGCGCGTCCTGACCGAAGCTGCCATCATGGGCAAGAAGGACGACCTGCGCGGTCTCAAGGAGAACGTGATCGTCGGACGCCTGATCCCGGCAGGTACCGGCTTGGCCTATCACCGCAACCGTAAACGGGTTGGTCCGCGCGCGAGTTCTTCTTCAGCCTCGTACGGCTTCGTGCTGGATGATGCCGAGGACAAAGCGCCAGAAGACCAAGCAGCTTAGCTTGTAAGCTGAAACAAACTGACGGCAAATACCCCGCTGCTCATTGACAGCGGGGTATTTGTTATCAGATAATCTTAGGCTGTCTTAAATGAACGTGCTGCGGTCTTTCGCCGTATAGCGTTATTCTGACATCCCTGTATTCGAACCCGGAGCTTCTCATCGACGTGTGTATCTTGCACATCGAGCCAAGTTTCGAGCAGGAAACAATTTAGCCATTGACCCAGTCACTAATCGCGTGGCCTTCGCTGCGTGAAATAGAACGGATATACCTATGCCAACCATCAATCAGTTGCTGCGCAAGCCGCGTACCAAAGTTACCGTCAAGAGCAAGTCGCCGGCGCTGCAAAACAGCCCGCAAAAACGTGGCGTCTGCACCCGCGTCTACACCACGACGCCAAAGAAACCTAACTCGGCGCTCCGTAAAGTCGCCAAAGTGCGTCTCGTCAATGGCTACGAAGTCATTTCATACATCGGTGGCGAAGGCCACAACCTCCAAGAGCACTCAGTTGTGCTCATCCGTGGCGGTCGTGTGAAGGATTTGCCTGGCGTTCGCTACCACATGGTGCGCGGCTCTCTTGATACGGCGGGCGTCAAAGATCGCAAACAGTCCCGTTCCAAGTACGGCGCAAAACAGCCTAAGGCTGGCGGCGCGAAGTAAGTGCCCCTTTCATTTTTTTGCATTCAGTAAGAGGAAACAATCATGCCTCGTCGTCGTGAAGTCCCCAAACGAGAGATCCTGCCAGATCCGAAATTCAAGAACGTTGAACTTTCAAAGTTCGTCAACGTCCTCATGACCGCCGGCAAGAAGTCAGTTGCAGAGCGAATCATCTACGGTGCCTTGGACCAAATCCAGAAAAAGTCTGGCAAAGATCCTATCGAGGTTTTCAACACGGCGATCAACGCTGTTAAACCGATGGTTGAAGTCAAATCGCGCCGTGTTGGCGGAGCAAACTATCAGGTTCCAGTAGAAGTTCGCCCCGTGCGTCGCCTCGCGTTGTCCATGCGTTGGATTCGTGAAGCTGCCCGCAAGCGCGGTGAAAAGTCGATGGGTGCCCGCTTGGCGGGTGAGTTGATCGATGCTTCCGAAGGCCGCGGATCGGCAATAAAGAAGCGCGAAGAAGTGCATCGTATGGCTGAGGCCAACAAGGCGTTTGCCCACTACCGTTTCTAAGTTTTTCCGCTCTCGGCTACGGCGCGGGCCTCCTGCTGCGCCGGGTCGTCGTGCGGTGCTAAATATACTGTCTCCGACGAACCACCTTGCATAAAACTCGCGCCGCATAGATGCAACCGAAGTCAATTGCCCTACCATCCGTTGTGGGTGGGTTGCAAGAGTCACGTTTGAGCGAATTGAAAGCGTATTGAAAGTTCTCCATGGCACGCAAAACCCCTATTGAACGCTATCGCAACATCGGTATTTCTGCGCATATCGACGCAGGCAAGACGACGACCACCGAACGTATCCTGTTCTACACGGGCGTTAACCACAAGATCGGTGAAGTCCATGACGGCGCGGCCACGATGGACTGGATGGAGCAAGAGCAGGAGCGCGGTATCACGATTACGTCTGCCGCAACAACTTGCTTCTGGAAGGGGATGGGTGGTAATTTCCCAGAGCACCGTATCAACATTATCGACACCCCGGGACACGTCGATTTCACCATTGAGGTCGAGCGTTCCATGCGCGTCTTGGATGGCGCATGTATGGTTTATTGTGCGGTGGGCGGTGTGCAACCGCAGTCCGAGACTGTTTGGCGCCAAGCAAATAAGTACAAGGTGCCTCGTCTTGCGTTCGTCAACAAGATGGATCGGACCGGTGCAAATTTCTTTAAGGTCTACGACCAGATGAGGGCTCGCCTCAAAGCGAACCCGGTTCCGCTGCAAGTGCCGATAGGTGCGGAAGAGAACTTCAAGGGTATCGTTGACCTGATCAAGATGAAGGCAATCATCTGGAGCGAAGAGGACAAGGGTGTCTCGTTTAAATACGGTGAAATCCCCGCTGATCTCATCGACACCTGCCAGGAGTGGCGCAACAAGATGGTCGAGTCCGCTGCTGAGGCGAATGAAGAATTGATGAATAAGTACTTGGAGGGCGGCGAGCTTTCTGAAGACGAAATTAAGGTTGGCCTGCGCGAGCGTACAATCAAGAGCGAAATTGTGCCAATGTTGTGCGGTTCTGCATTCAAGAACAAGGGTGTTCAGGCTATGTTGGACGCCGTCATTGAATTTATGCCGGCACCGACGGACATCCCGCCGGTTAAAGGCACGGATGATGATGAACAGCCGACCACGCGCAAGGCGGACGACGAAGAAAAATTTTCGGCGCTTGCGTTCAAACTTATGACCGATCCGTTCGTTGGTCAGTTGACGTTCGTCCGTGTTTACTCCGGCGTTTTGTCCAAGGGCGACTCCGTTTACAACCCGGTGCGTGGTAAGAAAGAACGTATTGGGCGTATTGTGCAAATGCACGCAAACAACCGGGTTGAGATTGACGAAATCCGCGCAGGCGACATTGCGGCTTGCATCGGTATGAAAGACGTCACGACGGGCGAGACGCTTTGTGATCCAGATTCGATTGTCACGCTCGAGCGTATGGTTTTCCCGGAACCTGTGATTTCACAGGCCGTGGAGCCGAAGACCAAAGCAGACCAAGAGAAAATGGGTATTGCGCTGGGCCGTCTCGCGGCCGAAGACCCCTCGTTCCGCGTCCGTACCGACGAAGAGTCTGGTCAGACGATCATCTCAGGAATGGGGGAACTACACCTCGAAATCATCGTTGACCGCATGAAGCGGGAGTTCGGCGTTGAGGCATCTGTTGGTAAGCCACAGGTGGCTTATCGTGAAACGATCCGCAGTACAGTTGAAAACGCTGAGGGTAAGTTTGTTAAGCAGTCTGGCGGTCGTGGCCAGTATGGTCACGTCGTGCTTAAGGTTGAGCCGCAAGAGGCGGGCAAGGGATTTGAGTTCGTCGACGCGATTAAGGGTGGAGTCGTGCCGCGTGAATTTATCCCGGCGGTTGAAAAAGGTTTGATGGATACTTTGCCCAACGGCGTATTGGCGGGTTATCCGGTTGTTGACGTTAAGGTGACACTGCACTTTGGCTCCTACCACGATGTTGACTCCAACGAGAACGCGTTTAAGATGGCTGCTTCCATGGGCTTCAAGGAAGGCATGCGCAAGGCTAGCCCGGTGTTGTTGGAGCCGATGATGGCGGTTGAGGTTGAAACACCTGAAGATTATGCTGGTACCGTGATGGGCGATTTGTCGTCGCGCCGCGGCATGGTTCAGGGCATGGAAGACATTTCTGGCGGCGGTGGAAAGATTATCAAGGCAGAAGTGCCACTATCAGAGATGTTCGGTTACTCAACGACGTTGCGCTCTGCAACCCAAGGTCGCGCGACCTACACGATGGAATTCAAGCACTACTCGGAAGCCCCGCGTAACGTTGCAGAAGCCATCATCAACGCAAAGAAATAGTTTTTGAATTAGATACTTTTGACGAGGACGAGAAATGGCAAAAGGCAAGTTTGAGCGTACGAAGCCACACGTGAACGTTGGCACGATTGGGCACGTGGATCACGGCAAGACGACGTTGACGGCGGCGATCACGACGGTGTTGTCGAAGAAGTTTGGTGGTGAAGCGAAGGCCTACGACCAGATTGATGCGGCACCGGAGGAG
>JADCJC010000127.1 GCA_020247395.1 Rhodocyclaceae bacterium | reverse complement strand
GGGGGCAATGTGCGGAGACGAGGCCCGCGGGCGGTGCACAAAAAAACTTGTGCGTTGCCCTGCTGCAAAGCACAATACTGTGAAACAAAGAACGTCATCAGTCGCATGACCGCTTTCGAGGAATTGGGATGAAATTTTGTATCGTAGGGGCGGGCGCAATCGGGGGATTTGTCGGCGCGCGCCTCGCGGCCGCCGGTGAAGATGTCACCTTTATCGCCCGCTGGAAAAATCTCGACGCCATCCGCGCACGCGGCATGACGGTCAAGTTTCACGACGGTAGCGTGCTGGAAGCAAAAACGGTCAAGGCCACGGATAGTTTTGCCGCAGTCGGCCATGTTGATTGTGTGATCCTCGCGCTGAAGTCGCATCAGGTGGAGTCGATCGTACATCAGCTCGAGCCGCTGTTTGGCCCGAAAACGACCGTGATCACCATGCAAAACGGCATTCCATTTTGGTACTTCGTGAACCACGGCGGCGTGCTGGCTGGTTCACGTGTGGAGTCGGTGGATCCACGTGGCGTTTGCCTCGAAGGCATCCCCAGCAATCGCATCATTGGCTGCGTGGTCTACCCCGCAACCGAGTTGGTTGCGCCGGGTATGGTGCACCATATTGAGGGTGAACGATTCCCGCTGGGCGAGCTCGACGGGAGCCTGAGCAATCGCGTCAAGGACCTCTCAGATGTGTTTGTAAAGGCCGGACTAAAGGCGCCGGTACTCGACAATATCCGCAATGAAATTTGGTTAAAGCTGTGGGGCAACCTGACGTTTAACCCAATCTCTGCTCTGACCCACGCCACCCTCGTGGATATTTGCGAAAACCCATACGGCCGTGAATTGGCGACAAACATGATGCGTGAGGCACAGGCGGTCGCTGAAAAGCTCGGTGCCAGCTTCCGTGTTCCGCTCGAAAAACGCATTGAAGGTGCGGCCAAGGTGGGCAAACACAAAACGTCCATGCTGCAGGATGTCGAAGCCGGCCGCGAAATTGAAATCGACGCGCTAGTGGGCGCGGTGGTCGAACTCGGTGTGCGCGCCGCTGTGCCTACCCCCACCATCCGGGCGGTATATCACGCCTCCAAGCTGCTCGCCGCGACCATGAAGCAGGATAACTCGGCAATACGCGGGATTGCGTTGCCAAGCGTCTAGCTGCCGCGAATCTTAAGCGTCTTCTCCACGTCGCGCGCCAGCTGCGCAAAATGCTGGCGTGTGGGTCGGTCAGTTGCTCGCTGCTCACCGGTCAGCAGCATCGCCTTCACGTCTTTCAGGCTCTGCAACGCAGCGGGACGCAGATCGACCAGCAGTTCGGTCTGCGAGGCTGCGAGCATGAAACCAAAACTTTTGAAGCGCTGCGCTTCGCCGGAGAAGGCCTTTAGGTGCTCAACAAACTCACGCTGCAATTCGCGCCGATAGATATCGACTTTCGGGCTTGTTTGTTGCGTCTCACGAAAGAGGCTTTTTTGTACCAGCTCCAAGTAACCGTAGGCAGACAGCCCTGTGCCCGGTGATAGCGATTCGACATCTTCGAGCACACGAAATCTCACCGGCTGCAACATCTCGCCGAGGATTCTCTTTTGCGAATTCACCACCGGTGCCGCAACATCGACCATCGAAATCCTATTCAATACCCTCGGGTCGACCAGCCACTTCGGCGTTACCAGCGCTTCATCAAGCAAGAAGCGAATCGCAGCACGTTGTTCCTTGGGCGATGTACGGGTAAACGTATCGACACCCCGTCCGCCCATAATGCGGTTCTCGCGCACGCCGCCGATCAGTTTGACGACCGAGCTGACATACGCGGTACGCTGGCCAAGCAGGCGTACATAGGTCTGTTCCAGAGTCTCATAATCCTCGCCGAGGCGGGTGGTGGCCGGTATGAGGCGGGCGGCGGCGCGTTCTAGTGAGGCAATCGATAAGCGGGTGGCTTCAATTCTTTCCCGACCGATATTGTCCACCAGCACTTCCGGGTCGAGAAAGGCGGCAAAGTCTTCCCCACCAAACTTCAAGTTTGGCTCACCCATGTGGCGGGCTGCCATGTTGTCGAGCAGTGGGACTTCTTCGTCGGCGCTGGTGACGCCGAGTGGTTTGTAACCCCATTCAATCGCAAACTTGTCATACGGGCCGAGCTTGGGCACAAAACTGGTAACGCCGTCGTTCGGCTGCGCCACGGAGTTGAAGCGCCCGTAAGCCATGATCGACGCAACCGTACCGTTGGCGTTGGCGAACGCTGCGTTTCGCAGGTCCTTGACTGAATATGCGGTGGACGCACGGTGATTGTGTCGCAAGCCGAGCGTGTGGCCAATTTCATGTGTTGCGACCGAACGCAACAGTTCACCCATCACTTCATCGCTGAGGGGTAACGTATCCACACGTTTATCTGCCGCCCCTGCCTGCACAAAGTACATCTGTTCCAGAAACTTCAGTAGGTCATGCCAAAAGACGACATGTGCTGAGATGACTTCACCGGAACGCGGGTCGTGTACATTCGGCCCCATCGCATTCGCAATCGGCATCGCCACCCAGCGGATCACCGAGTAGCGTGCGTCTTCAGGATCCCACTGCGGATCTTCTTCTTTGGTTGGTGCCATTTTGGCGACAATCGCGTTCTTGAATCCCGCGGCTTCGAAAGCGACGTTCCAGTCTTCCACACCGGCCATGAGCGGCTTGCGCCATTTCGTCGGCACCTCTTGCGCGAGGTAAACCGTGATGGGCTTTAGCGGTTCGCTAATCGCAGCGTTAGGGTCTTTCTTCTCCAGCCGAAAACGCGTGATGTATTCACGACCGCGCGTGCCGCTACGGTCACCGCCGTATTCGGTGAAGGCCTCGGTGAAGTAGCCCACCCGATCATCGGAAAAACGCCCTTGCATCGGCACCTCCGGTAGCAACGCCAGGCTGTAGTGAACGATCGCGGTGCGCGACGGGTTGCGTGAGACGGTTGGCATTTGCGGAACGCCAGTGGGACCCATTATGGGCATGGGGAATGATGCAAACGTCAGTGTTGAACGCGCCTCCACGTTGGTGGGAAACACTTTGACTTGTCCGATCAAGCTACGCGAGGGGTCAACACCACCAAAGCCTGCCGGCCCCAAATTACGCGCATCGATCAAGTCGCTCGAGGTCGTAAGCAGGATTCGTGTGGCATCAATCACCGGCCACTTTTCTTTCGTGTATGGACGTTTCGCTGCGACCTCAACGGCGCCTCGACTTGCCGCCTTGTCGGTAGCGGCCACCTTTGATTCAGCTTTTGCAGGTGCTGTCGCGCTCGCCGACGCGATTGCGCCCGCGCTGGCAGGTTTTTCGACGCTGGTCTTGTTGGCGGCCTCGACTGCCGCAACTGTTTTTGCTAACGCGTCATCGCCTGTCCCAGCTGCAACATAGCCACGGAGCGATTCAGCCGCATCACGCAGATACTTTTCCTTCTCCGCGTGCGCCTTGTCCGCCGCGCCGATATCTGGTTTTTCCGTCCTTGCTTTTTCTAGCTCCGCTTTCTCTTCTGCGCGCAATTCCACGGAGAGTTCATTGCCTTCGGCTTCAATCTGAAACGCCATCACGATGGGTGCGAGGTCAACCGCATCGGCCGCCGCCTTGATGTCCCCAATTGACCGGTTCTGAAACGAGACCGAGCGCAAGAAGATGCGGTTCTCGACACGTTCAAAACGCAACACGCGGTAACCAAGTGGCAGCCCGTTAAATCCGCCCCCGGCACTTGCCTGGGATATCTCTGCCGACCAGAGCAAATCCCGTCCGAGCAGTTTCTCTGGGATTTCAAAGAAGTGTCGATCCTTCACCTTGTGATGAAGCAACATGCCGCGTGAAGTCTTGGCGTCTTTGGTGATCACGTCAGCATAACGACGCAGCTCGCCCGGTGCGGGAATCGCTGTGGGCGGTGCCGGCAATTGCGCGGCAACAACGGCACTGGCAGCTGGCACCGCAGCCGGGTAGGCAGCTTTGCCTGCGCTCACCCTGCCCTGTGTCTCGGGCACACGATTGAGCGGTGCACACCCGGCTAGCACAGCGATCGCGCCCACGGTCAGCACAAGGTTATGGTTGAATCGGTTTTGCAACACGGGCATTTTGCAGACTCTCAGGATCAAGCTGGCATCATAGCTTGAACGATGATGCCGAACAATGCACGTCTACCTGTTCGACCGTGCGCGACCGCGCGCGATTTCGTGCGGAAAATAGTCCTAAGCGTAGTCAAGCGGAAGTGCGGTGGTGAATTTCATCTGCTCCATGGCGAAACTTGAACTCACGTCAAATAGCTCAATGGACTTAATCAACCGCCGGTAGACGGCGTCGTAACCGGCGATGTCGGGAACCACCACCCGCAACAGGTAGTCGACGTCTCCGCTCATTCGATACACCTCGACAATCTCCGGAATCTCGGCAACCGCCGCAGCGAAGCGGTCCAACCAAGCCTGATTGTGTTGGTTGGTTCTAATGCCAACAAACACCGTCACGCCAAGGTTGATTTTTTTGGCGTCGAGCAATGCCACTCTCCGCTCGATCACCCCGACCGCCTCCAACCGCTGCACCCGTCGCCATGTGGGTGTCGGGGAGAGTTTTGCTTCAGTGGCGAGATCTGCCAAGCTAAGCATGGCATTTTCTTGCAATGCGTGAAGAATCCGCTTATCAAACGTATCCAGCGTCGTTTTTTCCATATTCGCGAGTTTTTGAGTAAATCCATCTCAAATAATGCGATTTAGCGGCAATAACTGCAAGCTCTTTCCGTCCCCGCTTCGCTACACTGCTTGTCACACAACGGATGTGCCATAAGGAACTTGGCCATGAAGAAATTCTTCACCGCGCACCCGCAAACGGTCGGCGAAACCTATTGGCAACACATGGCCGTCGCGCTCAGTTTTGCCGCCGCGTTATTCGGTGCCGCATTCGCCGCGCTGGTACATGCATTTTTCCCCGCGTGGTTTGAAAAGACGGCCAGTGCCAAAATCACCTCTTTACACCAACGCATGGTGTGCAGCCGCAAGAAACAAAGTATGAGTATGAGTAAAGGCGGGGGTTGTTAAGTAAAAAGACAGATTCGCGTTCGACAGCAGGGCGACGGCGAGTGATTTTTTGTCTGACCAAACAACGCACATCGGGCAGTGAAGTATTCACGCTAAAGCCGTCTGCTAAAATCCTCACTTTCTCGATCACCCCCAAGACGTTTCCGACTCAACATGCCGATCTACGCCTACAAATGTGCGACATGCGGCCACGCCGATGATGTCATGCAGAAAATGTCCGACGAAGCGCTGACCAAGTGTCCCGCTTGTGGAGCCGAGACCTACGCCAAACAAGTGACCGCACCAAATTTCGCACTTAAGGGCAGCGGTTGGTATGTGACCGACTTCCGCGGGGGAAACAAGTCGGCCGAGGGTGCGCCAACAACTGAAAAAGCGGCGAGTACGCCTGCTTCTGCTGCCCCGGACGCATCTACCCCCGCAGCTTCCCCGACTCCCGCGCCTGCGGCGAGTCCTGCCGCCGCCCCTAGCGCATCGCCGGCTTCGACACCGTCGCCGAACTGAACTTTTCTCCAAAGGCACGACCGCGCATGCGCAAATATTTAGTTGCTGGGTTGTTGGTTTGGATCCCCGTGGTCATCACGCTGTTTGTGCTGAAGCTCCTGATCGATACCATGGATCAAACATTGCTGCTGTTGCCAGAACGATTTCGCACTGACGCGTTGCTTGGCTTTCATGTGCCCGGCATGGGCGTCATCCTGACACTACTAATTGTCTTGAGTACGGGCATCATCGCAGCCAACTTCTTTGGCAAGAAGTTACTCGGATGGTGGGATCACATTCTCCACCGAATCCCAATCGTCAATTCCGTCTACGGCGGCGTAAAGCAGATCTCGGATACGCTCTTTTCTCCTGAAGGAAAAGCGTTTCGAAAAGCCGTGTTGGTACGTTATCCTCAGAAGGACACGTGGACCGTCGCGCTGTTGACAGGCGAGCCGGAAAATGAGGTCACGGATCATCTCGGCACCAATAATTTTTCCGTCTTTGTTCCGACCACGCCAAACATTACTGCCGGGTTTTTCCTCATCGTGCCTAAGAGTGACGTTATTGAACTCAAGATGACCATCGACCAAGCTCTCAAGTACATTATTTCGATGGGGGTGGCGGAGCCACCCCGGCCGATGAATCTACCCTCCCACACCAACGGGGCCGAGATGAAAAAATCCGGCACCGACCCCAATCCGTAGCCGCTCGGCCGGGCAACTAGGGCCGGGTGGCGAGCCTCACTGCCATCGCAACCCGCTGCGGTGAACGTCGGAAGCATGTCGTTGGTTTTGCAGCGTAGTTGAGAATCCGCTACCGGTATGGCTTTGGCGGATCAATTGGCAGCCTGATGTTTTTCCAACTGACACCGGCTCTTGGTGCGACTGAAGTCCCAGTTTATTGTGAGTGAATGTATGAGAACAAACTACTGCGGTTTAATTGATTCAAGCTATCTTGGCCAGACCGTTACAGTCTTCGGCTGGGCACATCGGCGCCGCGACCATGGTGGCGTAATCTTCATCGACCTGCGTGATCGCGAGGGCCTGCTACAAGTCGTAATTGATCCCGATACTCCCGAGGCCTTTGCCACCGCCGACCAATCGCGAAACGAGTACGTCATGCGCATTCGCGGCGTGGTGCGCAGCCGACCGGCGGGGACTGTCAACGCTAACCTGAAGTCGGGCGAGATTGAAGTGCTCGCCCAAGAAATTGAAGTGTTGAACGCCTCGTTGACGCCGCCGTTTATGATTGACGACGATACGATCAACGAGGAAACGCGCCTTAAGTTCCGTTATCTCGACCTACGACGACCGCAGATGCAAAACAATTTGCGCCTCCGCCATCGAGTGGCGTCTTCGGCGCGCCGCTATCTCGACGACATGGGTTTCATTGATGTTGAGACCCCCTTTCTCTACAAGTCGACACCGGAAGGCGCGAGGGAATTTCTGGTGCCTTCGCGTATTCACGACGGGCAGTTCTACGCGCTGCCGCAAAGTCCGCAATTGTTTAAGCAACTGCTGATGGTCGCGGGTTTTGATCGTTACTACCAGATCGTCAAGTGCTTCCGCGATGAAGATTTGCGCGCTGATCGTCAGCCGGAGTTTACCCAGATTGATATTGAAACGTCCTTCCTGAATGAACGCGAAATCCAAGACATCATGGAAGGCCTCATCAAAACGATCTGGAAGGCCGGTGTGGGCGTTGATTTACCTGATTTCCCCCGCATGACCTACGCCGATGCGATGCGTCGCTATGGGTCGGATAAACCTGATCTGCGCGTTTCTCTCGAGTTGACCGAACTGACAGCCTTGATGAAGACCGTTGACTTCAAAGTCTTTCGTGCCGCCGCTGACATGAAAGGCGGGCGTGTGGCCGCGCTTTGTGTGCCGGGTGGAAACGAGAAATTTTCGCGCAAAGAGATTGATGACATGACTGCCTTCGTCGCCATCTACGGCGCGAAAGGGCTCGCCTACATCAAAGTGAACGACATCACCAAGCTTAACGAAGAGGGGTTGCAGTCGCCGATTGTGAAGTTCTTGACCGAGGAATCGCTTGGCGCTATTTTGCAAGCGTGTCACGCGAAAAACGGCGACGTCATTTTCTTCTGCGCCGACAAAGCCAAAATCGTCAATGACTCGCTTGGTGCATTGCGATGCAAAATCGGCCACGAAAAGGGTTTTGCCGAAAAAGGTTACCGGCCTTTATGGGTGGTTGACTTCCCCGCATATGATTTTGATGAAGAAAACAAGCGCTACGTTTCCGCACATCATCCGTTCACCGCGCCCAAAGACGAACACATCGCGTTAATGGATACCGATCCCTCGCAAGTGCTGGCGAAAGCGTACGACGTGGCCATGAACGGCTGGGAAATTGGCGGCGGCTCCGTGCGTATTCACTCGCCCGAACTACAGGCGAAACAATTTGCGGTGCTCGGCATTTCGGAGGCTGATCAACAAGCGAAATTCGGCTTCTTGCTTGAAGCGCTGAAGTTTGGCGCACCGCCGATGGGAGGCGTTGCGTTTGGCTTGGATCGTATTGTTACGTTGATGTGCGAGAAGTGGGATTCCATTCGCGACGTGATTGCCTTTCCGAAGACGCAGCGCGGACAAGATTTGCTGGTCGAAACGCCCTCAGCGGTCACTGAAAAGCAATTGCGCGAATTGCACATCAAACTGCGCACGCAGACACCCTCGGCATAGGACAGAGAATGACCATCGCGTTAATCGTTCACGGCGGTGCCGGTTCGTGGCGTCCAGGTTCGGATGCCGATGCCATCGAGGGCACCACGCTCGCCGTTGACGCGGGTCGCAAGATTCTTGAGGCGGGCGGATCTGCGCTCGACGCAGCCTGTGCGGCGGCAATGGTACTGGAAGACAACCCGATCTTTAATGCCGGCACCGGCGCGGTGTTGAACTACGACGGTTATGTGGAATTTGATGCGTGTGTCATGGTTTCAGAAGGGGCGCAGATTGGCTCGGTCTCGGCGTTACAACGGGTGAAAAATCCGATCTTGGTGGCGCGACAGGTGATGGAAGAAACTGATCACGTCATGTTGACGGGGGAGGGGGCGTTGCGCTTCGCCCGTGTGATGGGGCACGGCGATCACGATCCGATCACGCCTGCCAGATTCGACGACTGGAAACACAAAAAGGCGGCACTCGACATCGGCATTGGCATTGGCAAGGACGCCAAAGCGTCGCTCAAGATTCGCGAGTTTCTTCGCAAACACCCCGAGTACGCGGGCGGCACAATTGGCGTTGTCGCACTAGATGCGCGAGACGTTTTGTGCGCAGCGACATCGACCGGCGGTGTTACGCTGAAGTTGCCGGGTCGCGTGGGCGATACGCCACTGCCCGGAGCAGGAACCTACGCCAATAAATTTGCAGCTTGCTCTGCCACTGGCACTGGCGAATATGTGATTCGCTCACTTTCTTGCCGCGCGATCTCAGAAGGCGTCGAACGAGGAAAATCCCTTGATGACAGTGTCGCCGAAATGCTGGCGCAAATGACTCGCGATTTTGACGCCGATGTGGGCTTCATTGCCATTGATGCAAACGGAAATGCAGTCGCGAATCACAGCACGACGCACATGCCGCACGCTTGGTTTCGCGATGAGTCAGACATTATTGCCAAGATGCATGTCTAACCATAGATGCGCTTGACGAAGGCCTAACGCCCGAGCGCCTCTCTCAATGACGTTGTTTTTGGCGGTGTGGGAGGTTCTGGCGGCGTTGCAGCAGGCACCGGCGGCGGCTGGATTTGTCGCTTGGCACCTTCTGGGTCTAGCGCTATGTTCAGCAAGCCACCAATGCGCGCCCCAGATTGCGCGAGCAGGACGGGAATGATGCCGACCGCGCCTTCAACATAGTCCCGATCAAGAGGCAGTGGTTCACTCGGCCACGGTTTGCCGTTGAGTAACCCTGTTGGTCTGCCTTCTACCTCGCCGCAGGAGAAGCCGGGCAACTTGCCATATGCCAAACGCTTGGCGATGCCATAACTCTGCGCGCTCCAAATTGCTGGGTCACCTTTCATCCACCCCGCAAATTTGCCTTTATGCTTAGCGATCAGATCCTTCGCAACTTGCTGTTCCGACAAGCCGCGCATTGCAAGCTTGGGTAAATCCACATCCCAAACCAGATGCAGGTTCTGCGGTTGGTTTGCGCCCGGCCTCATCATCCATTTCTGTCCGCCGCCGGTATCGTTATCATCGGCTGCGTGTAGCGGCTGGTGAATGTCTCCGACCATATGCACCAGCAAGCGTAGCGCGAGCCGACGCTCTTCCTTGCTGTTGTTGCGATCAGCCAGCTTAACAAACCAGCGCAAGATCTGGGCCGACGCGCAATTGCCGTCTTCACACGCGCGGATTGCCGAGTTGGATCCTTGGCTGTCATCACAGACAGACCGATTATCGAAATGCCAGCGCTCTGAACCCGGAAGCTCGCGCTTCAGCGCGAGGCGATAGGAATCCATGTAAACCGAAGCTTCCGCCAAGTCCGTGCCGTCGAGAAGTTCGGCCACTGTTGCCTTTGCTACGGGCGTTAACATCTCCTGCGCCATAAAGGCCGTGATGCGATGGGCTTCGTTACTCCACGCGTAAGCGCTTGGCGCGGCGAGCGCGGCGGCTACCGAAGTAAGTACCGCGAACACTGATTTACTTGCTGCGTATCGACCGGCGCGCATATTACGTCGCCTGCGTGGAATCTGGAGCGTCGGCCGTGTCGTCAGTGTTGACGAAGCGAGCCGCAAAGAGACCGATTTCGTAGAGGATACAAAGCGGAATTGCTAGGGCCAACTGTGAGGCAACATCCGGCGGCGTCACTACTGCGGCCACAATGAACGCTCCAACGATGACGTAGCGACGAACCTCGCGTAGCACGTCTAGCGAAACCATTCCGGTCGCCACGAGTACCACCACCACAATCGGCGTCTCGAAGGCCAAGCCAAAGGCGATGAACATGCCCAGGACGAAACCAAAATAATTTTCGATATCCGGGGCAACATTGATTGAGGCCGGCGCGAGCTGGGCGATGAAGGTAAACACCAATTTGAAGACAAAGAAATAACAAAACGACATGCCGACAAAAAACAACACTGTACTTGAGATGATGAGCGGCAACACAAACCGTTTCTCGTGTTTGTAAAGGCCGGGGGCGACAAAAGCCCAAAGTTGGTAGAGGATCACCGGCAGCGCAATGAGAAACGCCGTCATCATGGCGATCTTTAACGGAATAAAAAACGGGGCGATGACGCCGGTGGCGATCATCTTTGATCCCTGAGGCAGCGCCGCCATCATCGGTGCCGCCAAGAAATCGTACAACTTGCCGGCGATAAACCAAGGCGGTGTCACAAGCGGCACCAATATGACGCCGAACACAATCAAACAAACGACGAGCCGATTGCGCAGCTCGACCAGATGTGAGACAAAGGTGTCTTGGGGATTGTCTGACATAACGATTCCAGCTAACGCGCAATTCGACGTGGCGCTTCAATGCCAAGGTCAAATGATTGATGCGCGGTTTGAACGGGCGAATAGGTCTGAGCCGGCTGGTGTTCGACCACTGGTGCTGCCAGTGTTTCCGCAGCGGCCGGGGGCAGACCCGCCTCTTGTGCGGTGAGTAGATCGATTTGCGACTGGGCAACCGGTACTGGCGGTGGTGTGGCCTGGGCGACGGATTCAGCGGCAGACTTCTCTATCGCCGCAGCCTCGGCGTTTACCGCGTTGGCATGCTCATGAACGGTCTGCTCAAACGACTTGACCGCCGATTGCACTTCTTCCCTCACCTTTGAAAGATCAGACATTTCCATTTCGCGGTTGATGTCCGCCTTGACGTTGGCCACATAACGTTGCAGTCGGCCAAACATGTGTCCGGCAGTGCGCGCCACTTTAGGCAGGCGCTCAGGGCCGAGCACCACTAGCGCAACCACACCAATGACCGCGATCTCGGAAATGCCAACGTCAAACATGGAAAAGTCTCAGAAGAAACCGCTTAGGATTTCTGCTTGTCCTTGACTTCGCCTTCGACGGTTACACCCGATTTCTCTGGGAGCTGCTCGGATTTTTTTTCCTCTTCACCGTTCTTCATACCGTCTTTGAACCCCTTGACGGCACCCCCAAGGTCACTGCCGATGTTGCGAAGCTTCTTGGTGCCAAACACCAGCAACACAATAACGAGCACAACGAGCCAATGCCAAATGCTGAAACTTCCCATGATGATCTCCTGACTGACGAAAATGGACGGTGCAAAAGCGCCGTCGATGGTTAAGCGATAAGTTTAATCGTGGCAGCACTCTGCTAACGTGACAATCTGGGTAATAAACCCGCTGCCAGGTAAAGTTGTCGGGATGCTGCAAGAGATGGTGTTGACGGTCGGATGCCGTCACGTTGCGTCGACCACGTTGGCGGAGGGGCGCATCGTTATGCCTCATCCCCCAGGAATCGGATTCCGTGTCAGGCCTTGCCCGCTATGGTTCGTAACGGTTCGCCGCCCGGGCGATTGCCAAACACATGAATATGCAGATGATACACCTCCTGACCGCCGAGTTTGCCGGTGTTGATTGCCGTGCGAAACCCCGCCGTTAGGCCTTGCTCTGCAGCCAAGACGGGAACCAAACCAAGCATCTTGCCTAGCAGCCCGGTATCCCCCGCGACAACATCGGCGAGAGTTGGGATGAATTTTTTGGGGATGATCAGAAAATGGACTTGTGCCACCGGATTGATGTCATGGAAGGCGAGTACTTCGTCGTCTTCAAAGACTTTCTTGCAGGGAATGTCACCATTAATGATCTTGCCAAAAATTGTCGGATTCTCGGTCATCGCACTCGTCACTTTCTGGCGTTCTTTTCATCAATACCCGAGATACCCTCACGGCGCTCGAGCTCGGACAGGACTTCGCTAAACGAAATGTTCTGCCGTTGCAGCATGACCAGCGAATGGAAGATCAAGTCGGCCATCTCGTAGACAATTTTTTCGCGATCGGCCGATTTTGCGGCGATGATCGTTTCAGTTGCTTCTTCACCAATTTTTTTCAGAATGGTGTCCAACCCCTTGGCGTTGAGACTAGCCACATAGGATGTTCCAGCCGCAGCGTTCTGGCGCGAGGCGATGGTTGATTCAAGTCGTTCCAAGACATCAAACCATGATTTGCTGTTTCCAGTGCTCATCCTTTAATCCTTTTGGAAGGTGGCAGACGACGACAGTACCGGATCAGACTCGGCCGTCAAAATCCAAGCGCCATGCTCAAGGCGCTTAAAAAAACAGCGCCGCCTGCCGGTGTGACAGGCGATGCCGCCGGTTTGTACGACTTTCACCAATACCGTGTCGCCATCACAATCGAGACGCAATTCGCGAACCAGCTGAATGTGGCCGGAAGATTCACCTTTCTTCCAGAGTGCCTTGCGCGAGCGCGAGTAGTAGTGCACTTCGCCAGTTTCAATGGTCAGCATCAGCGATTCACGATTCATGTATGCGAGCATCAGGACTTCGTTCGTGGCGTGATCTTGAGCGATCGCCGGAACCAATCCGTCGGCACCCCACTTCAATCCATCGACCACGCTCTGCGCGACGATCGCATTTGCCATATTCACAGGCGCACCTCGATACCGCGTTCACGCAGGCGTGTTTTCGCTTGTGCGATGGTGTATTCACCGAAATGAAAAATGCTCGCGGCCAAAACCGCATCGGCGTGCCCGAGTGTGACGCCGTCGGCCAGATGATCCAAGTTTCCGACGCCACCAGATGCGATGACCGGCACACTTACCGCCTCGCACACGGCGCGCGTGAGCGCAAGATCGAAGCCGGACTTGGTTCCATCACAATCCATGCTGGTAAGTAATATCTCCCCTGCTCCGAGTTTTTCGGTGACCATAGATCGGAAGAG
>JADCJC010000126.1 GCA_020247395.1 Rhodocyclaceae bacterium | reverse complement strand
TCGGCTAAAAGAAGCCGCCGCCCGCATTGCACAAAACCCGTCCGTCAACTAATAATCAACGCGTCCTGCCCGGGGGAATTTGGGCGGCCATAAGTGGGGGAATTTGAAGTGGCCATCGGGGTTTCTTTGGCTGGCCGTTTTCCTTTTACATGGCCGCTCAAGGCTCCCTGATTGTCTACGTACTGATCATCGGCTTTTACGCCGTCTACATGCGTAAGCTGGATATTGAGCATGGTGTTGATGAAGGAGACGAAGCATGAGTCAGACCTTTAACCAACAACTGAAAAAGTATTACACCTTCTACACTGGCGGGTTCATCGGCTTTGTCGTGCTTCTGGGCATCGCAGAGCAACTGGGTGTACCAAGGGTCTACATTGGTTATGCCTTCCTGGCAGCGACCATCCTGCTATATGCAAGTATCGGCATCATGAGTCGGACACTCGACGTCGCAGAGTACTACGTAGCGGGGCGAAAAGTCCCCGCGATGTTTAACGGCATGGCGACGGGTGCCGACTGGATGTCGGCAGCATCGTTTATCGGTATGGCGGGTGGCTTGTACCTACAAGGCTTTGATGGATTAGCGTTCATCATGGGCTGGACGGGTGGCTACTGTTTGGTGGCATTGTTCTTGGCCCCATATCTACGTAAGTTTGGCCAGTTTACGATTCCTGATTTCTTGGGCGCACGTTATGGCGGTAACTTCGTTCGTACCATCGGTGTGATTGCAGCAATCATCTGTTCATTTGTGTATGTGGTTGCACAAATCTACGGTGTGGGTCTGATCACCAGCCGTTTCACCGGCCTTGAGTTCAGTATCGGTGTGTTTGTCGGCTTGGCGGGCATCTTGGTCTGTTCGTTCTTGGGCGGTATGAAGGCCGTGACTTGGACACAAGTCGCGCAGTACATCATCCTGATCATCGCTTACATGATCCCAGTGGTTTGGTTGTCCTTGAAAGAGACCGGCATTCCGATTCCACAACTGGTTTATGGCACCGTGCTTGAAAAGGTGACTGGGCTGGAAAAACAGCTAACGGCGGACCCTAAGGAACAGGAAGTTCGCAAGATTTTTGCTGACCGCGCTAAGACCGCCGGTGAGAAGCTCAAGGCCGGAGCCGAGACTTCCTACAACGCGGACAAAGCCGCGTTGGTGGCAAAAGTTGACGAACTGAAAGCGGCACCAACACCAGATGGTGCGGCGATCCAAGCGGCGGAAAAAGCGGTCGACGCGTTCCCGAAAGATGTCAAAGCTTATGAGGGACAGCTTAAGGGGCAACAAGGGGCAGCCGGACGCGCCGCGCCACCACTGCCACACGGAACACCGTTTGTTGGCACAGGCAAGACAGACGAGGAAAAGCAGAAGTCATCGGATACCAAGCGTAACAACTTCTTGGCGCTGGTTTTCTCGTTGATGGTTGGTACTGCGGCGTTGCCACACATCTTGATGCGCTATTACACAACGCCTTCCGTACATGAAGCGCGTGTGTCGGTATTCTGGTCGTTGTTCTTCATCTTCTTGTTGTACTTCTCAGCGCCAGCGCTGGCGGTACTGGTGAAGTTTGACATTTATAGTAATGTGGTAGGGAAGGCGTTTGCCGATCTACCGCAATGGGTGAATTCGTGGCAGGCGGTGGATAAAGCACTGCTCAGTATCACCGACATCAACAAAGACGGCATTGTGCAACTCGCCGAGATTGTGATTGGTCAGGACATCATCGTGTTGGCAACCCCCGAAATTGCCGGTCTACCCTATGTGATTTCCGGCCTCGTGGCGGCCGGTGGCTTGGCTGCCGCGTTGTCCACCGCCGACGGGTTGCTGCTGACCATCGCCAACGCGCTGTCGCACGACGTCTATTACAAGATGATCAATCCCGATGCAACGACGGCTCGTCGCATCACAATATCCAAAGTGTTGCTGCTGGTGGTTGCAATCGTTGCGGCTTACGTCACAGCGCAGAAGCCCGGTGATATCTTGTTCTTGGTTGGCGCGGCGTTCTCGTTAGCGGCATCGGCATTCTTCCCAGCGCTGGTACTCGGCGTATTCTGGAAGCGTGCCAACAAGATCGCGGCAATCTGCGGTATGTTGGCTGGCTTGGGCACGGTGATGTATTACATGCTGCGGACCTACCCATTCTTTACCAATTTGGGTGTGCCAAAGATGCCTCTTTGGTTCGACATCTTGCCGATCGGTTCCGGCGTGTTTGGGGTGGCGGTAGGTCTGTTGGTGATGATCGTTGTCAGCTTGATCACCAAGGCACCGGCACAAGAAGTGCAGGACCTGGTTGAGCACGTACGCTACCCATCCATCAAGGGTGACAAGATGAATACCGCTGGACAGATGGGCTAGTCGTATCGCGCTAGTTGGTAAAACAACCCGCGCTGCCGAGAGGTGGCGCGGGTTTTTCTTTATTGGTTTGTGAATTTGTTGGGATTGATGAGATGGATGTCGTATTTCTACTTAAGATTCTGAAGGCGCTTGCGGAAGTGGCGGGATTCGCCCTGCTGGGTCAAGGGCTGGTTTATCTTTTTGCAGGCATCAACCGCGAAAAGAACTTTGTGTATGTTCTGCTTCGCATCATCACCAGTCCGGCGACAAAGCTGGCGAGGCTGCTGTCGCCAAGATTTGTGCGTGATCAGCACATGCCTTTGGTTGCGTTTGGCTTGGTTTTTTGGGTTTGGGTCGCGACCGTGATCGGGCTAGTTTATTTTAGGATTAACGCAGGTTAGTGAGCGCTGGCGGCTTGCACCCTGCCGATGGGATAATCATCTGATGTCGATCTTGTTTCGTTATCTCGCCAAAGAAATTGCCCTCGCCACTGCGTTTCTGTTGCTCGCGTTGTTGGCGCTGTTCGCACTGTTCGATCTGATCCGTGAACTCGGCGCGCTCGGCAAGGGGGGGTATGGCCTGATGACCGCCTTTGCCTATGTGTTGCTGTCGCAGCCATCACATGTCGTCGTGATATTCCCGGTAGCCGCACTTCTGGGAACACTGTTCGCGGTATCACGGCTCTCGATGCAGTCAGAGCTGACGGTGATGCGGGCATCCGGGCTATCGCTGGCTAGGTTAGCGCTTCTGGCCTCGCTGATTGGTGTGCTGTTCTCAGCCATCATCTTTGTCTTCGGTGAAGTGGTTGCGCCTGCCGCAGAAGAGGTGGCAAAAAGAATGCGTGTCTCGGCAACCACCAACGTGGTGGCGCGACAGTTTCGATCAGGGTTCTGGGTCAAAGACGACCGATCATTTGTGAATATTCAAAACGTGACGCCCGACACCGAACTTATGAACCTGCGGATTTTTGAGTTTGATGCCGCGTACCGGCTGAAGTCGATTCGTCTAGCCGAGCGTGGGCAGTATGAAGAAAAGAATCGCTGGCGGTTGACCAACGTTGAGCACACCATCTTTGACGGCCCTGACTCGACTGGATTTGCGCGGATCTCGAAGCTCCCTAGCGCGACATGGGTCTCCGCGATGACGCCGGATTTACTCTCGGTTCTACGGGTAAAGCCAGAAGAGATGTCGATTGTGAACCTGAACGCGTATATTCAGCATCTGCGCGAGAATAAACAAAATAGCACGCGTTATGAGGTCGCGTTGTGGCACAAGGTCTTCCAACCCATTGGCGTCATTGTGATGATGTTGCTGGCCATACCATTTGCCATCCAGTCGAATCGAGCGGGTGGGGTTGGTGCCATGCTGGTATTGGGCACCATGGTGGGTATCGGCGCGTATTTCTTGAACCAGATGATCGGCCATCTCACCGTACTCAATGATTGGCCGCCATCGTTGACTGCCTCCCTGCCGCTTGTTACATTCTTGGCCGTCGCGGGCACATTGCTATTCCTAAAGGAGTACCCGCGACGTTTCTTGCATTAACCGAATCAGCGTTGGGGTGGTGGGACGTTATCAAGCCGCGTGCCAGCTAAACGGTCGTGTAGGAACTGGCCCTGGGCATCAAAGCGCGCGTAAAGCACTGTTGCCATCAGCGGAAAAAATGCCCACATCGTGATCAGGGGACTAACGCGATCAGGGAAAAAGAGTAACAGCACACCAGCACAGGCGGGGCCAAAAAAGATAAGGGTGCTGGCGAAACGCAGAATAGCCCTAGGCCAACTTAAGCGCTTGCCGTCAACTGCTACAACCCGAAAGCGCCAAGTTTTCATCGGCAGTGTTTGCCCGTTTTTCTGCCATTGCCAAGTGAAATATAGCCCTGTAACCAGCAACAGATATGCTTGAAAAACAATGTGCGCTACCCCGGTTAGGGTGAGACCATGTAGTCCGGCGATTGGAAAGCTGGCGATCAACACCAGCGCGAGCAGCAGTAAACCCTCATATGGAATCGCCGCCACACGACGCACGATGCTGGGTGTTGAAGGAAGTGCGGGAATATCTTCGCCTGGCGACGAAGCTGTTTCGGCTTCTGACACGGCGTGCTATTTGGTGGCGGGGGCAGGGGCAGGCGACTCCTTGGCCGCCTTTTCGGCTTGTTTTTCCTGCTGCCACCGCGAGGTGAGTGCGGCTTGCTTTTCCTTCGGCAGATTGCTCAGCAACTGAAATTGATCTCGCGCAGCTGAACGTTGCTCTGGGGTAAGTGTCGACCAGCTCCTCAAGCGCTCTTGGAAGCGCTCCTGCTCGACAGAGGTCAAGCTTGGGTAGTGCTTGGCTGCACCAAGTAGTTTGCGTTGTTGCGTCCCCTGGAGCGTCGGCCACTCCGCCTCAAGTGGGGCCAAGACTTTTTTCTGTGCGTCCGGAACACGTTTCCACGGGACGGTCGCCACCGACTTGGGTTTGGACTGACTAGTCGCCCCTGCTGCTTGTGCGGATTGCCCCTGCGCTGGGCCGGGCGTACTTGCCATCTGCGCCGCCACTCCTGTTATGGCGAGAGGGCTGGCGCAAATGAGCGCCGTAAGCGCAGCGAGGCTCACAACGCGGGCAAACCTGTTCGGCGAAAACTCGGTGAACGCTGTTACTGCGTTGCCGCCTCTTTTTCCTGCACCCATGTAGCGAAATCTTTATCTAGGAATGCGTCGATTGGCAATTCGCCAGTCAACAGTTTGGCGTCGATAACCCCAGTTTCATCATAAAGATCATCGGTCGCGGGTTGTAAAGCAAAAATGAGGGTGATGATCAGCAATATCGGTAACCAAAACAATGGGTTGCGTACAAGTAATGATGGATCGGCCAAGCGGCCTGAAACAGTCACCAATCCCAAAACGCGTATCGGCGGACGATACGATGCAAGCGCACACTCACGCGCACTCCGCAACTTCGCCGCAGCAGATGCGCTGACCCGACCCGCGCTGAGATCCAAATAGGAAGTCAATTTATGGGAAAAGTCTTTTTCGTTCATCACGTTACAACGTTGTTTGGTCTCGACTATGGTAATTCATTTGGCAACGATTGATTCAAGAGTGATACCTTTGGCTCGCAGAAGAGCCGACAGCGCACTGACTGCGCGTGAGCAGTGCGTCTTCACACTGCCTTCCGAGCATCCCATCACGCTGGCCGTCTCGGCCACATCAAAATCTTCCCAATAACGCAACAGAAACGCTTCACGTTGACGCGCTGGCAACCTTTCCACCGCTTCTTCTATCGCCCCAACGACTTGCGACTGTTCGAGTCGATCATCGGGCGATACAGGGACGTTTGACGCTTGTTCAGCCGCTAAAGTTTCCAGGATATCGAATTCATCTTCATCTTTGCTGCTGAACGATGAAAACAGGGTTGTCCACGTCGATCTTACCTTGCTGCGCCGGAACCAGTCACGGATCGCATTTTGGAGGATTTTTTGGAACAGCATTGGCAGTTCTTCAGGCGGCCGATCTGCGTATTTTTCAGACAGCCGGAGCATGGAGTCTTGCACCACATCTAGCGCAGAATCGTCATCCTTAACCGCAAAGACCGCTTGCTTGAACGCCCTACGCTCGACAGAAGCCAAAAAATCAGAAAGTTCTTGCCGGGAAGCCAGAATTTACCTCGTGTCGATGTTCCGATTGTTGTGGACAATAATGCTGCCAAATGCACCTATGCAGCGGTGCGGCGCGCACAGGGCAACGTTTGCGGTAAACAAGGCAACGCCTTGAAGCACTGATTGGTGGACCAACGTAGTCTAGCAAGAATCCTGCTCGATAACAGTTTACCGGTGGGAAGCTTTAAGTCGGAAGGCAGTTGTGGTAAGGTAGCGTTTTGCACCGCAGCATGTGTTGGCGATCCCCGCCGGCTACGATGCAAAATGGATAAACACTCAATTCCGGCGACGTCACGCGCCATGCCTACCCCCTAGACGTCACCTAAGAGTCACCAATTGCGATGGAAGCGAACGCTGGCCGAGACCCGCGAGCTCCTTTGTCGGTATTGATTTCCCTGCGGTGAACCCTATGAAACTCTCGGATGCTCCACAATCCGCCTCAACCGAGGCCTCCAGCAACCTCTTGAGCGGCGCAGAAATTGTCTGTCACGCGATGAAAGCCGAGGGGGTCGAATTTGTATTCGGCTACCCTGGCGGCGCGGTCCTCGTGATTTATGACGAGATCCATAAACAAAACAATTTCAAACACGTACTTGTGCGCCACGAACAAGCGGCCGTTCATGCTGCCGACGCGTATGCGCGTGCCACCGGCCGTCCCGGCGTTGCCCTGGTCACGTCCGGCCCCGGTGTCACCAACGCCGTTACCGGCATCGCCACTGCCTTCATGGATTCAATTCCGATGGTCATCATCACCGGGCAGGTTCCAACTTACGCTATTGGACAAGATGCGTTTCAAGAGTGTGACACCGTAGGCATTACGCGACCATGTGTAAAACATAATTTCTTGGTCAAAGATGTCGGCGAACTTGCAGAGACCATCAAGAAAGCATTCTTCATTGCAACGACCGGCCGACCGGGCCCGGTAGTGGTTGATATTCCCAAAGACGTTTCCATGGCAAAGGCACCATTTCACTATCCGGCGACGGTGGAAATGCGTTCCTACCGTCCGACCAACAAGGGCCATAGCGGACAGATCAAGAAAGCCATGCAAATGTTGCTGTCCGCAGACCGCCCGATGATCTACGTCGGTGGCGGCGCGATTCTCGGTAACGCCTCGGCGGAAGTGACGGCTCTGGTTCGAATGTTGGGCTACCCCTGTACCAACACCTTAATGGGGCTCGGTGCTTATCCGTCGACTGACAAACAATTCGTCGGCATGCTCGGTATGCACGGTACCGTGGAAGCCAATATGGCGATGCAGAACTGTGATGTGTTGATTGCGATTGGGGCGCGATTTGATGATCGCGTGATCGGCAATCCGACACACTTTAACGCCGGCAATCCGACGCGAAAAATCATTCACATTGACATCGATCCATCGTCGATCTCCAAACGCGTAAAGGTCGACGTGCCGATTGTCGGCAATATCAAAGATGTGCTCGACGATTTGATCAGTCAACTGCAGAACGCGGAACAGAAGCCGGGAAACATTGCTGCATGGTGGAAGCAAATCGAGGAATGGCGCGCCAAGGACTGTCTGAAGTTCAAACAATCCGACAGCATCATCAAGCCGCAGTACGTGGTGCAAAAGCTGTGGGAAGTGACCAAGGGCGACGCCTATGTCACTTCAGATGTGGGCCAGCATCAAATGTGGGCCGCCCAGTACTACGGATTCGACAAGCCGCGCCGCTGGATTAACTCCGGCGGACTTGGCACCATGGGTGTTGGACTGCCGTATGCAATGGGTTGTAAGTTTGCGTTTCCCGACGCGGATGTCGCCTGCATCACCGGCGAGGGGTCAATCCAGATGAATATTCAGGAACTATCGACCTGCAAGCAATATGGGTTGCCGATCAAAGTCATCCTGCTAAACAATCGTTATCTCGGAATGGTTCGTCAATGGCAGGAATTTTTTCACGGGAATCGTCATGCGGAAAGTTATATGGAGGCGCTGCCTGATTTCGTGAAATTGGCCGAAGCGTACGGACACGTCGGGATGAAAGTTGAAAAGCCGGGTGACGTTGAAGGTGCGCTCAGGGATGCGTTCGCGATGAAAGATCGCTTGGTGTTTTTGGACTTCCAAACGGATCAAACAGAAAATGTATTCCCGATGGTGCCTGGTGGCAAGGGCATCTCGGAGATGATTCTTGCAGAGGACCTATAAGCGATGCGCCACATTCTTTCTCTATTGCTGGAAAACGAAGCAGGGGCGTTATCACGGGTCGCCGGGCTGTTTTCGGCGCGTGGATACAATATCGAATCGTTGACAGTTGCACCTACAGAAGACGCAACCCTATCTCGAATGACGATTGTCACGACTGGTTCTGATGATGTGATTGAACAAATCACCAAGCAGGTGAACAAGCTGGTTGACGTGGTGAAGATAGTCGATTTGAATGAAGGCAAACACGTCGAACGTGAGCTAATGTTGGTGAAATTGCGCGCGGTTGGCAAAGACCGCGACGAGCTCAAACGTACCGCTGATATTTTTCGTGCGCGGGTAATTGATCTTACCGAGAAGACCTACGTTATTGAACTGACCGGCACCGGCGATAAGCTAGACGCGTTTCTTGAGGCGATTGATCGTGCGCTCGTACTTGAAACAGTCCGGACTGGGGCGTGCGGACTGGGCCGTGGCGAATGGATCGTCAAAGCTTCATGATTGAGATTGTGTGCCCCACACTAGGCGGTGAGCAGTGCAGGATTTCCGCATGTGAAACACGCAAATAAAATTGTTCTCGACTAAAAGGAAAATGTGATGAAAGTGTATTACGACAAAGACTGCGACCTTTCCCTCATCAAGGGCAAAAAAGTCACCATCGTTGGCTATGGTTCACAGGGGCATGCACACGCACAAAATCTCAGCGACTCCGGCGTGAAGGTGACCGTCGGGCTGCGCAAGGGTGGCGCATCTTGGGACAAAGCAAAAAAGGCCGGTTTGAAAGTGGCGGAGGTGGCAGAGGCGGTGAAGACGGCAGACGTTGTGATGATGCTGTTACCGGATGAGAATATTGGTGACGTGTATTACAGTGAAATCCATCCCAATATCAAGAAGGGCGCGGCCTTGGCGTTTGCGCACGGCTTTAACGTCCACTACGGCGTGGTGACGCCACGCGCCGATCTGGACGTTATCATGATCGCGCCCAAGGGTCCTGGCCACTTGGTGCGGTCTACTTATGTCGCAGGCGGTGGTGTGCCTTCGCTAGTCGCCGTATATCGGGATAACTCAGGGAAGGCCAAGAACCTCGCGCTATCTTACGCAAAGGCGAATGGCGGCTCACGAGGCGGCGTAATCGAAACGAACTTCCGCGAAGAAACCGAAACCGACCTATTCGGCGAACAGGCCGTATTGTGTGGCGGCATCGTGGAACTTATCAAGGCCGGGTACGAGACACTTGTGGAGGCGGGCTACTCTCCCGAAATGGCGTATTTTGAATGTTTGCATGAGACCAAGTTGATTGTTGACCTCATCTACGAGGGCGGCATTGCCAACATGAATTATTCCATTTCCAACAATGCCGAGTATGGTGAGTATGTCAGTGGTCCGCGAGTGATTACCGAGCAGACAAAAAAGGTCATGAAGGACATTCTGCGCGACATTCAGACCGGTGAATACGCAAAGTCTTTCATCCTCGAGAACAAGGCTGGTGCGCCAACGCTGACCGCTCGTCGCCGCCTGCTGCGCGAACATCCGATCGAAGAGGTTGGCGAAAAGCTACGTTCGATGATGCCGTGGATCAAGAAGAACAAGCTGGTTGATCAAGCAAGGAATTAGATTCATCAGGCCCCACAGAGACGGGCGCGAGGCGCCCGTTTCACTTTTACCGGTCACGCAGCCACTGGTTGCAGCCGCCGGAAACCGCCCCCCATTTTCGAAGCTACTGTGCGCGATCATCTCAACGTTTCCCTGCAGTATTTGCTACCAAAACAGGCATTGACCGTGCTGGCTGGCAAGTGCGCGGGTGCCAGGTTAGGCTCAGCTACCACGTCGATCATCAAATGGTTTGTCCGACGCTACCGGGTAAACATGGCTGAAGCCGCCAATCCGGACATTGCAAGTTACTCGACATTCAACGAGTTCTTTACCCGACCATTACGCGATGGCGCAAGGCCGCTCGCCGCGGCAGAGTTTATTTGCCCAGTCGACGGCGCGATTAGCCAGTTTGGGGCGATTGAGAACGATCAAATCTTTCAGGCCAAGGGGCATCGTTATACGACAACTGCGCTGGTCGGTGGTGATGCATCGCTCGCTCGCGGGTTTCAAGATGGCAGTTTCGCAACACTCTATCTAAGTCCTAAGGACTATCATCGAATCCACATGCCGCATGACGGCGTGTTAAGACGAATGATCTACGTGCCGGGAGATTTGTTTTCCGTAAATCCGACCACGGCAAGGGCAGTGCCGGGACTGTTTGCGCGCAATGAGCGGGTGGTGTGTGTTTTTGATTCGTCATTCGGGCCGTTTGTGTTGGTGCTGGTCGGTGCCACCATTGTGGGCAGCATGGCAACGGTGTGGCATGGGGTGGTGAATCCGCCACGGTCGGGTGCCATGCGCGAGTGGCGTTACGATGGTGAGCGAATTGCATTGCAACGCGGTGCCGAAATGGGGCGCTTCCTGCTCGGATCGACCGTTGTGTTATTGTTTCCAAAAGGCGCAATTGGCTTCAATCCAGCGTGGTTGCCGACCGGTTCGATTTTGATGGGTGAGGCAATGGGTACGGCACCGAGCGGCGCTACCTAATGCCTCGGATTACAATACGCTGATGAATTCACCCATTCCGCGCCTGAAAAAAGGGCTGCTCGATCCGGAGCGCCGCCGTAAGGGCATCTACGTATTGCCGAATCTGTTCACGTCGGCTTCGTTGTTTGCAGGGTTCTACGCGATCGTACAGGGGATGGACGGAAAGTTTGAGGTTGCCTGTATTGCCATTTTTGTCGCGATGGTGCTCGACGGCCTTGATGGTCGCGTGGCGCGTATGACGCGTACCACCAGCGAGTTCGGCGCGCAACTCGATTCGTTATCTGACATGGTCTCCTTTGGCGCTGCTCCGGCACTCGTGATGTATGCCTGGGCATTGCAACCCCTCGGAAAATGGGGCTGGATAGGGGCCTTCATCTACTGTGTTTGTGCGGCACTGCGGCTTGCGCGCTTCAACACCAATCTTGGCGTTGTCGACAAACGCTTTTTCCAAGGGCTGCCGAGTCCTGCCGCCGCCTGCCTAATGGCGGGATTGATCTGGGTGCTCAACGAATGGCAAGTCAGTGGCGGTGATGTTCGCTGGGTTGCTTGGGTGATGGCGGTGTTTGCCGGTGTCACCATGATCTCCACCGTCCCGTACTATAGCGGCAAGGATTTCAACCTGCGGCGTAGTGTACCGTTTTGGGTGATTCCGGCCATTGTGGTGGGATATTTATTGATATCGATTCAGCCTTCGCATGTTTTGTTCGGACTGTTTCTTTGTTATGCATTGTCTGGTTATGTTATCTGGGCAATGCGGGCGATTCGCTCGCCCAACAATCCTGCGAATCCCGGCAAGTCCAAAACGCCTGCTGAGTAGTGGCTTCGGTTGCGCGCCCTCGTCCAACGCGCTATATTGAAAACATGAATTTGTCTCGAACAACTCAGCAACTGGCGTGCGCCTCCTCGGGCCGGGTAGCGTTGCGTGTATTGCCATTGTTGTGCACATCGCTGCTGCCCCGCAGTCTACTGCTTGCGCTCCCCGCGCAAAAATAACCCAACTCCCTCCTGCCAAGTAGATTTTCGTCCGCCACAATCTGGCGAGAGAGAATATGTTTGTCTTTTGACGTTAACTAAGCGCCGGTGAGGCGCGGAGCAAAACCATGGAACACTTGATTATTTTTGACACTACGATGCGTGATGGTGAGCAAAGCCCAGGCGCGTCAATGACAAAGGAAGAAAAGGTACGCATCGGCAAACAACTTGAGAAAATGCGGGTTGACGTGATTGAGGCCGGATTTGCAGCGGCGAGCCAGGGTGACTTTGAGGCGATTCACGCCGTCGCCACTGCGGTTAAAGATTCAACGGTTTGTTCACTTGCCCGTGCCCAAGTGGGGGACATTCAAAAGGCTGGCGATGCGATCAAGCCGGCGGCACGGGGACGCATTCATACCTTTATCGCGACCTCGCCGATCCATATGCAGCACAAGTTACGCATGAGCCCGGACCAAGTTTTGCAGGGAGCGATCGACGCTGTGAAGTTTGCCCGCACCTTTACCGATGACGTGGAATTTTCTGCCGAAGACGCCGTCCGCAGCGAGATGGATTTTCTTTGCCGTGTGTTTGAGGCCGTCATCAAGGCTGGCGCAAAAACCGTCAACGTGCCTGACACGGTGGGCTATAGCATTCCAGAACTGTGGGCTGAACGCTTCAAAACGTTATTGGAGCGCGTGCCAAACGCTGATCAAGTGGTTTGGTCTACACACTGCCACAACGATCTCGGCATGGCGGTGGCGAATTCACTGGCGGCGGTCAAGGCCGGCGCACGTCAGGTTGAATGCACGATTAACGGTTTAGGCGAGCGCGCTGGTAACGCGGCGCTCGAAGAAATCGTCATGGCTATCCAAACTAGAAAAGACTACTTTGGTGTGGAGACGCAAATTGATGCGACACAGATTGTTCCGGCCTCAAAGCTGGTTTCGACAATTACCGGATATCCCGTTCAGCCGAATAAGGCGGTGGTTGGCGCAAATGCTTTTGCCCATGAATCGGGCATCCATCAAGACGGTGTTTTGAAACATCGTGAAACCTACGAAATCATGCGTGCCCAAGATGTCGGCTGGCACAACAACCGCCTCACATTGGGCAAACTCTCGGGGCGCTCCGCATTCCGCGAGCGATTAAAGGAGTTAGGTATCGAGCTCGAATCGGAAGTGGCGCTGAACTCGGCATTTAAGAAGTTCAAGGAGTTGGCGGATAAGAAGACGGATATCTTTGACGAAGACCTTCACGCCATCGTCTCCGATGAAGCGGTCACGCCGGAGATTGAGCAGTACCATCTTGTCTCACTCACGGCCCACGTTGAGACCGGCGAATCGCCTTATGCGAAGCTCACCATCACTGACCAGGGCCGGGAGGTGAAGTGTGAGGCCAACGGCGCGGGGCCGGTTGATGCAACCTTTAAGGCGCTCGAATCCGTGCTGAAGAGTGAATCAGAATTGCTTCTTTACTCGGTAAACAATGTCACCGAGGGCACGGATAGCCAAGGTGAGGTAACGGTGCGTCTGACCAAAGGCGGCAGGGTGGTCAACGGCATTGGAGCAGATACCGACATTGTCATTGCCTCGGCGAAAGCATATCTAAACGCGCTGAACAAGATGACAACGACGTTTGCACGCGTGAATCCCCAAGTGGGCTAACCTGTGGGTGTCGGCGGCTGATGTTGCGCGAGCCGCCGTTATCAAGCGATTGGGTCAGCTGAATGTCGGCCCATTTGTTGCGTTTATGCTCTTACGTCGGCGGCCAGTACTGCGGCGAGTCCGGTGTAGGTCGCCGGTGAGAGCGTCAGCAATCGTTCAATTTCGTCAGGCGGTAGCGGTAAGGTGCGTATGAACGCCTGCATCGATTCCTGATCGATACCACCCTTGCCTCGCGTAAGGTCCTTTAGCTGTTCGTAGGCATTTGTAATGCCGTACTTGCGCATGACGGTTTGCACCGGTTCGGCAAGCAGGTCCCACTGGGCGTCGAGATCTGCTGCCAGTTTTGCCGGGTTTGCCTCCAGCTTGTGCAAGCCGCGGTTCAATGATTCATAAGCGAGCAACGAGTAACCTACCGCCACACCCATGTTGCGAAGCACAGTCGAATCGGTGAGATCACGCTGCCAGCGTGAGATTGGCAGCTTTTCGGAGAGGTGGCGCAATAACGCATTGGCCAGCCCAAGATTGCCTTCCGAGTTCTCGAAGTCAATCGGATTAACTTTGTGTGGCATCGTCGAGGAGCCGATTTCGCCAGCCTTGGTGCGTTGCTTGAAGTAGCCCTTGCCGATATATCCCCAAATGTCACGGTTGAGGTCGATGAGTATCGTATTGGTTCTGGCCAACGCGTCGAATAGCTCCGCCATATAATCATGTGGCTCGATTTGAATCGTATATGGATTAAAGGTCAGCCCCAAGTCGCTGACGAACCGTTTTGCGAATGCCGGCCAGTCAATCGCCGGATAAGCGGATAAATGCGCGTTGTAGTTGCCAACGGCACCGTTGATCTTTCCCAGTATCTGCACGGATTGAATCGCCGCAGTTGCGCGGCTTAGTCGCGCGCTCACGTTTGCTATTTCTTTGCCCAAGGTGGTTGGTGAGGCGGGCTGTCCGTGGGTGTGCGAGAGCATCGGCAAGGCCGCATGTTCGTGGGCCAACGCTGCCAGTTTTGTATTTGTGCCGCGCAGAACGGGCAACAAACATTCACTTCTGGCCCTGCTGAGCATCAGCGCGTGCGACAAGTTATTGATGTCTTCCGAGGTGCATGCAAAGTGGATGAATGATTTTGCTGCGGCAACTTCAGCAAGTGATTGAAACGTTTCACCCAGCCAATACTCAACTGCCTTTACGTCGTGGTTGGTGGTGGCTTCAATTGCTTTGACTCTCTCTGCGTCAGCGGGTGTAAATGCGGTGATACGTTCACGCATTCGGCGGATCGTATCCGCGCTAAACGGCTTTAGCTCATTGATTGCGGGCTCAATCGAGAGGGCGATCAGCCATTCGACTTCGACGTGGAGCCGATACTTAATCAGCGCATATTCAGAAAAGAATTCACGCAGGTGTTCAACCTTGGTGGCATAGCGGCCATCCAACGGCGACAGTGCGGTAATCGGAGAGTGGGGGAGCGACATACAGACCAATCAATCTAACTGACAAAAAGACTTTAGCACGGGCTTAATGCACTGAAGTCGTCGAACATCCCTATCAGCCAAACGGGTGATTGATGGCCGCTTTTGACCACCTGTTGGTGTTAGGCGCAGTGGGTGACTGTTATAATTTCAAGTGGAATGTTCCGATGTTTTGACAAGTCTTCATGAAGCTAATTTCATCCCTCACCACTCCTTATGGCCGCAAGGTCAGAATTGTTATTGCGGAAAAACATCTGGATGTTGAGTGGCACGAAGAAAACGTTTGGGCAGCTGATACGACAGTGGGTTTGTATAACCCGCTGACCAAGATTCCCGTATTGGTGTTGGATGACGGCACGACCTTATACGACTCAAGAGTCATCGTTGAATATCTCGACGGCGTGGCACCGGTATCACGCTTGATTCCGGAGGGCGGTCGTGAGCGCGCCATGGTAAAGCGTTGGGAGGCGCTTGGTGATGGTATTGCCGATGCCGGTATCGCGGTGTTTTTGGAGCGTAAACGCCCCGCTGAACTGCAAAGTCAGGATTGGATCGCACGGCAACTCGGCAAAGTTGAAAGCGGCATTGCAGGTGCCGCACGCGAGATGGGAGATCGCAAGTTCTGCCACGGTGAGACCTACACCCTAGGCGATATCTCACTAGCCTGTTCATTGCTATGGGTTGAGTTCCGCCTACCCGAAATAAATTGGCGCGAAACCTACCCAAATTTGCGCGCATGGATCGAGCGTATTGAGGCCCGCCGAGAGTTTATCGATACCAAGCCGCCGGGGAGTTAGTCCGGTAGGGCTTGACTCGCTAGTCGACTGAAAAGCGCGTGCGGCGGTGAACGCGCCGATTGGCCGGGAGGCGGCCTGAACGATTTTCGCGTTTACTCTCCACTTCCGCAGGACGTTGAGCATGTCGCCGACTCGCTCCTGATCAAGATTGCAGTGTATCCGAGGGTGCCTTCTCGCATCTCGAAAGCGTCGAGCGGTGTTTCACGTCGCACAATCAGGCATCCATCGGCGCTTCGCAGGTACTAATCGCGATTCGTAAGTAAGCGTGCGCGGAGTGCTTATAATCGCACACGGTAACAATTAGTTAACGCGACGTCATGAAAAAATTGGAATTTGCCTGGCAGCTCCTTCTCAACCCAGCCGCCGCGTTTCAGGCTCTCAAGGAAAAGCCGAACTTTTGGTTTCCGTTGATTGTGATATCCGTACTGACGGCCGCGACGTTCGTTTGGTTCTATTCAATCGTTGATTTTCCGTGGCTGCGTGATCAGATTCTTTCAAACGGATCCCAGTACGAAAAAATGACTGCCGCGCAGCGTGAGCAAGCATCGGGCATGCTTTCGAAGAATATGATGATGTGGTCTACCGTCATCGGCGCGGCCGTCGGACCCCCAATCGTCCGTTTGCTCGAAGCGCTCTACTACTTGCTCATCGGTAAGTTGACGCGGCTGGACGTCAACTTCAAACAATGGTTTGCTCTCGCGTGTTGGTCGGGCTTTCCCGCAATCTTGGCGGTGGCGTTGATGTGGGTGGTGATTTTGTTGCGAAGCGATGGCCAGATTACGCCAGATGCGTTATCGATATTGTCCCTAAACGAACTCATCTTCCACGTACCGGCAGGCCATAAGTGGCATGGCCTGCTGTCATCCGTCACCATACTGAATCCCTATGTTTGGTGGTTGACCGTCGTCGGGGTAAAAGTATTCTCCCAGCGATCGACAACCTACGGCATATTGGTCGTGATCGTGCCACTGGCGCTAATCTACGCGGGTTGGGCGACTTACGCGTACGTATTTGCGCGATAAAGGAAAGGTCGGGATGAAAAGAAAATGGATCGTCCTCAGTATCATTGCGCTGCTCGTTATCCTGCCAGTCACGCTTAAGATTCTGCGCAGCGATGACGTAAAAAAAGTCGACGTGGAGAAAGTCTCGCCGCGCAGTCTGACGCCATCTATCCTGGCCTCGGGTACGCTAATCTATGAGAGTCAAATAACCTTGGCGTCTGAGGTTGTGGGACGGGTGAAAGAAGTTCTGGTTAAAGAAGGTGATGCGGTCAAGGAAGGCCAGATACTGTTAAGACTCGATCCCGAAACCTATCGGGCAGAAATCGCCCAAGCCCAAGCGAGTCTTCGCCAAGCTGAGCTGAACATTAAGCGTCAGCAAGTCAATAGCGACGCGCAAGAAGCCAAATACAAACGCTACGAAGCGTTGCGTTCACAGGGCATGATCGAGGCAGTGAAGTTCGACGATTTCGTGACACAGCGCGATCTTGCGGTAGTTGAACTGCGCGCTAGCCGAGAAGCGGTTAAGCAAACCGAAGCGCAACTAAAACAGGCCCAGGAGCGCCTAGCAAAAACCGAAATTCGTGCGCCCGTCAGTGGCAAAGTGACGTCGGTCAACATCAAAGTTGGCGAAACGGCAGTGCCAAGCGCGACCAGCATTGCCGGATCCAGTTTGATGGTGATCGCCGACACGGGGAGTCTGTATGCAGAGGTCAACATCGACGAAACGGATATCGCCCGTATTGGCAAAGGTCAGGAAGCCAAGATTGTTCCTGCAGCGTTCCCCGAGAAATCGCTGTCGGGCCTGGTTGAACAAGTTGCCATCACGCCTCGGCAACTTCCTGGCCAGAGCAAGACCTACCCGATCAAAATTCGTTTGCAGCCCAGTGACGGGGTTGAGCTTCGACCCGGCATGAGTTGTCGCGCAGAAGTTTTCACAAACAGGAGCGGAGGGCCCAAAAGCCTGGTGGTTCCGGTGCAAGCGGTGCGTTATGAGGATGCAAAAGATAAGATTGATACGAGTGATAAGGGGGTTGGCAGCGCGAAGTCGGAAACCCCTGCCTCTGCTAAGAAAACTGGTGACAGTAAGGCCAGTATTCTCATCGCCGTTGACGGCAAGGCTGTCAAACGCGAAGTCCAGGTAGGAATTGCTGATGATGCCTACATTGAAGTTTTGAAGGGTGCGATCGAAAACGAATCGGTCATCGTCGGGCCGCCCAAAACTGTGCGTTTCTTGCGTGACGGCGAAAAGATTGCGGTAAATACACCCGCAAACCCGGATGCGACGTTGGAAAAATCGAGCACCAGTAATGCGCCACCTTCCCGCAGCACTCCATGATCAAGCTTGAAGGAATTGGCAAGACCTATCGTCTTGGCGAAAACGACTTTCCTGCGCTGGTCGATATCGATTTGATGATCGAGCGCAACGAATACGTCGCACTTACGGGTGCGTCTGGATCGGGCAAATCGACGATCATGAACGTGCTTGGTTGCCTCGATTTGCCGACCGTTGGGCATTACGCGCTCGACGGTGAGGCCGTTGCGGGTCTGGACGAGGACGCATTAGCACGAGTGCGAAACCGCAAGATTGGCTTCGTGTTCCAGAATTTCTACTTACGCGCGCGCGCATCGGCGCTCGACAACGTTGCGCAGCCCTTGATTTATCGCGGCGTCTCACCGGCACGACGACTGGCGCGCGCCCAAGAAGCGCTTACGCGCGTCGGCCTTGAACATCGCCTACACCACAAACCGAATGAATTGTCCGGGGGGCAGCGACAGCGTGTTGCGATCGCTCGCGCAATCGTAGGCCGCCCCGAGTTGCTGCTCGCCGATGAACCTACAGGCAATCTTGATAGCAAAACCGCTATGGAGATCATGGAACTTTTTTGCGAGTTACACCGTGATGGCCTAACGCTGGTCGTGGTGACACACGAGCCCGATGTGGCCGCGTACTGTCATCGCGTCGTCCGCCTCCACGACGGTCGCATTGCGGAGGACCGATTACAAACACCAGTTTTGTCGCGTGTTCAATCTGTCGTGGGTGCCGACGCAGCTCTGGTGCCCCCTGCAATTGCATCGAGTCCGGCTGCGTGACAACAACCGATGCAATGACCAACGATAGGGACGGCGAAGTCAACCGCGTCTTATCGAATTTTTACGCGGTTCAGGAATGTTTGCATTCTGCGATTGCGAGCATTCAAGCCCATGGTCTGCGCAGCTTCTTGACTATGCTCGGCATCATCATCGGTGTCGGATCGGTGATTTGTGTGGTGGCGTTGGTGCAAGGGTTGTCCCAATCAATCAGTCGGCAATTTCAAGACTTGGGCAGCAATACGCTAACGCTGCGTTCAGAAACGCCGCTTGAAGACCAGCTGCGGGGCAAACGCAATCGATTGCGACCGACCGATCTAGATCAGCTCAAATACCGCATTGACGGCATTAGCAACGTGACACCTATCGTCTACGCGGGAAATGGTGGGTCTGCTGGCGTTCGCAACGGTGCGAACAGAGCGACGGGGCAGCTCTACGGCACCACGGAGAGTTATCAGGAAGTCCAAAAGGCCTTCCCGAGGTACGGCCGCTTTCTTACTCAAAGTGACGATGTAACGCGTAGACGCGTAGTCGTGCTCGGTGAACAAATGCGGAAAGATTTAAAGCTACCGCAAAATCCCGTGGGGCGGTTTATTCAGATTGGCGACGAATGGTTCAAGGTCGTCGGTACCATGGAGCCGCGCGGAGAAGTCTTTGGCTTCAATCAAGACAGCTACTTGCTCATGCCCTACCAAACTGCTCTCGCCGTCACTGGGGTGCTTACAAAGCCCGATCTATGGGTGACATTTTCCGTGACAAATTTGGACGCTATCGAATCTACCAAAGATCGCGTGCGAACGCTGCTACGCCAACTTCACCAGCTCAAACCCAACCAGCCCGATGATTTCAAAATCGAGGCATCCGATTCATTGGCTAAATCATTCAATGAAATCTCCACCACCATCACTCTGGTGGTGGCCGGCATCGTCAGCATTTCGCTTTTGGTCGGTGGCGTGGGGATCATGAACATCATGCTTGTATCTGTCACTGAACGCACGCGTGAAATTGGCATTGCCAAGGCGCTTGGTGCGCCCCGCCAATTCATTCTGATGCAATTCTTGATCGAGGCGATCGTGCTTGCCATTATCGGTGGGCTAATCGGTATCGTGCTGGGTTTTGCCCTTGGGTTTGGAATTGCCAAAATGATTCCAAATTTTCCTAATCCGGCAGTACCTTGGGTGGCGGTTGTCGGTGCTTGTGCGTTTTCAGCACTCATCGGCATGATCTTTGGCATTTTGCCCGCAAGAAAAGCGGCGAACCTCGCACCGATTGACGCATTGCGTTACGAATAACCTGTGTTCCCCACCCACTGCGCGTCGACTAACGGCAACCAGTCTCAACGTAGTCAAACCCGCCATTCAGCGGGCATCTTCAAGCAAAAGCGCCGGAAACTGCCCGCCAACGCTAGCCTTTAATGAGTTGATCCGTGTCGAGCACAGTTGCCGCCGCTAAGTTTGGCCGCCGATGCAATTCCTGATAGTAAGGTGTGAAATCAGGCGAGGTCGCGTCGAACAACTCGCGGAAATTTTCGACCACAAAATAACTTTCCTGGAAGGTGTCGATTTTGTAATTCGACTGCATCACCCGCAGCAAATCGAATCGAATCCGATTTGGCTTGGCGCTCTGTATGCAATAAGGTAGCTCGCCCGCTGATGAAAGAATTCCCGCGCCGTAGGCGCGTAAACCCTTTGGCGTGTTGATGAGCCCAAACTCGACCGTGTACCAGTAAAGCCGCGCCAGATAATCAAGTGCATTCAGCCCCTTCGCCTTTACGCCGCCCTCGCCGTATGCTTCAAGATAGTCGGCGAAAGTTGGGTCGAAGAGTAACGGCACGTGTCCGAAAAAGTCGTGAAAAATATCAGGCTCAACGATGTACTCGAATTCCTCCGGCTTGCGCAGCCAGACGGAAACCGGAAACTGTCGATTGGCCAGATGCGTAAAAAAAACATCGTCTGGCAACAAGCCCGGCACTGCAACCAATGTCCAACGCGTTGCTGGAAAGAGTTTTGCGTTGATGGCGTCGAAGTGTGGAATGCCAAGACCGAAGTCGAGTGAGTTCAGGACGTCGATAAATTCGTCACAAGCGAACTGTGGTACCAACACCGACTGCCGTGCGTACAAGCGCTTCCACAAATCTTGTTCAGCCGCCGTGTATCGACGGTAGTCTTGATCGACGGTGTAGTCGGGACGGATATTGGTGTAATCCCCACGCAGCGCGTGATTGGTTTGGCCTGCCACTATGTCACTCCATTTGCGCCGCTGGCACACACGACTTTGTTTTTGATGGCGCCAAAAATTGTCTCGCCGTGGTGATCAAACATATCAATTTCAATTGTGTCACCAAAACGCAGGAAGTCTTCTCGGGCCGCGCCGAGCTCAACTTGTTCAACCAGTCGCTTTTCCATAATGCACGCATACCCGGTCGACATGTCATGGTTAGACACGGTACCGGAACCAATCAAGGTGCCGGCCATCAGCGGGCGCGTCTTTGCGGCGTGTGCGACTAAATCGAACAGCGAAAACGTCATGTCGTCAGCCGCGTTGGGATTGCCAAACCACTTTTCGCGTACGTGGCACACGAGGCGATAGTCGAGCTTGCCCGCACCCTTGGGGCCGCACCATGCGCTGCCAAGTTCGTCCGGTGTGACAGCGACCGGTGAAAGGGCGTTGAGTCCCTTGCCATTGACGAAGCCAAACCCTTTTGCGAGCTCACCCGGAATTAGCTTGCGGTAAGACACATCATTGATCAACACGACTAGTCTAACGGCCGCAGCCACCTCTGCTGCGGAAGCGCCCATCTTGACGTCGCCAATGATGACGCCGACCTCACCTTCGAGATCAATGCCCCAGTCCTCGGAAAGGCACGCCAAATCGTCGCGTGGGCCCATCATGGCGTCGCCGCCTCCCTGATACATCAGGGGGTCGTGGAAAAAACTTTCTGGTACCTTGTCGCCACGCGCGCGACGGACTCGCTCTACGTGTGACAAATAGGCAGACCCGTCGAGCCACTGATACGTGCGGGGCAGCGGTGCGGCAACCTGGCCAGCCTCGAGGGCGGCGGCAAAATCGATCATCGGCCGGTCCGTGCCGCATTCGAGTGACTCGGATTCGTCGAGTAACTTTCGCTCGAGGCTTGTCCAGTGTTCGAGTGCGTATTGCAGTGTCGGCGCAATATCTGAGACGTCAATGGCGCGTCCTAGTTTTTGGTCGACTAGGTGCAGAACGCCGTCGCGTTTGGTCGGATGCTTTAGCGTGGCAAATTTCATGGGCTTACCTTTGCAGAGTCAAATCCGTTCCACGCGTCATCATAGTCTGCTTGGAGCGCGGGAGTGGACATCGCAAAAGCGGTGGGCTCAAACACGTAACGGCTCTCAAACATGAACGCGAGGGTGTTACCTTGATATACGGGGCGAAGCTGCTCAATGCTGGCGCGTTGAAAGGTTGCCAGGTCCGGGCCGTGTGCCGACAGACAATTGTGCAGTGAGCCACCGCCGGGTAAGAAGCCGTCGGCCTTGGCGTCGTATTTGCCGTGGATGAGCCCCATGTATTCACTCATCACGTTGCGGTGGAACCAGGGTGGTCGAAACGTGTTCTCGGCAACGATCCAGCGCGGCGGGAACACCACAAAGTCCACGTTAGCAGTGCCAGCGAATTCCGATGGCGAGGTCAGCACTGTGAAGATTGACGGGTCGCAGTGGTCGAATGAGACGCTATTGATGGCGTTGAAATTAGCCAAGTCGTATTTATAGGGTGCGTATGTACCGTGCCACGCAACGACATTTAGCGGCGACCCCGGTGTTTTGTACGACCACAGATTGCCACCAAACTTGGTCACCACCTCGGTCTCGCCTGCGATATCTTCAAACCACGCTGTAGGCGTTAGAAAGTCGCGCGTGTTGGCGAGCCCGTTCGCGCCGATCGGACCGAGATCCGGCAGGCGAAACGGCTGACCATAGTTCTCGCATACATAACCACGAATGGGTGCCGCGCATTCGACACGAAACTTGACGCCACGCGGCACCACCGTGATTTCGCCGGGGACAAGATCAATCACGCCAAACTCCGTCTTCAGACACAGCGCACCGTCTTGCGGCACGATCAGCAAATCGCCGTCGGCGTTGCAAAAGCAGCGACGCATGCTGATGTTGGCGGCATACAGGTGCACGGCAATGCCATGCTGGCTGCGTGCGCTACCGTTGGTGCTAATCGTCATTAGGCCGTCAACAAAATCAGTCGGTGCAGCTGGCGAAGACATGGGATTCCAGCGCAGACGATTTGGCGATGTCGAGACTTCATGGCACGGTGCAGTGCGGATCATGCCATTTGCAATCTGACGGTACGAGCCGTGTTCGGCTGATGGACGCAAACGATATTGCCAGGAGCGCAGATTGTGGTCGCGTGGCACGGTAAACGCGCTTCCCGAAACCTGCTCGGCGTACAGGCCGAACGCCGGCTGCTGTGGAGAGTTACGTCCGACGGGTAGCGCGCCGACGATTGCCTCCGTGGAGAATTCATTACCGAAGCCAGACATATATCGGTTTGGCGCGCCAACTGCTTCCATCAGAGCACTCCACGCGCGATCTGGTCTGCCTCAATGGCCTCAAATAGAGCCTTGAAGTTTCCTTCGCCAAAACCCTCATTACCCTTACGCTGAATGATCTCGAAGAAAATCGGACCAATCGCCGTCTCGGTGAAGATCTGTAGCAACTTGTCTTCATGGGACTCTCGGTCGAGTCCCTCGCCGTCGATCAGGATGCGATTTTTCTTCAAGCGTTCCAAATCTTCACCGTGATTTTTGACGCGTTTATCGACCAATGCGTAGTAGGCATCGGGTGTATCGAGAAACTTCACACCGTGAGAACGCAGCGCTTCAACGGTGTTGTAGATGTCCTTGCACGCCAGTGCGATATGTTGAATGCCCTCGCCGTTGTACGCGTCGAGATACTCTTGAATTTGTGATTTTTGGTCGGATGGCTCGTTGATCGGGATACGAATTTTGCCGCAGGGGCTGGTCAGTGCGCGCGAGGTCAACCCGGTCTTCTTGCCTTTGATATCGAAGTAACGTATTTCGCGGAAGTTGAACAGCTTTTCATAGAATTGCGCCCATGTGTCCATACGACCGACGTAGACATTGTGAGTCAGATGGTCTACATATTCGAGACCAACGCCAACCGGGTGTTGATCAACGCCCGGCAATGGTAGAAAGTCGACGTCATAAATGGTGCGCGTGCCATAACGGTCGATCAAATAAAGCAGTGAGCCGCCGATGCCCTGTAGCGCGGGAATATTCAACTCCATCGGGCCGACCGGACCCTCATGGGGCTTTGCGCCAAGCTCGACCGCGCGTTTGAATGCATAGGCGGCATCCTTTACGCGGATGCCAAAGGCACATGCCGACGGCCCATGCACCCTTGCAAAAGACTGCGCAAAGCTGTCCGGCTCGGCATTCACAATAAATTGGATGTCTCCCTGTTTGTAGAGCAAGACGTTCTTTGAACGATGTTTTGCCACCGCCACAAAACCCATTTGTTCAAATAGTCGACCAAGCGCCTTGGTGTCGGGGGCCGTATACTCGACGAACTCAAAGCCGTCGGTGCCCATAGGGTTTTCAAAAAAATCCATTATGTTCTCCATCGTTGACTTATCAGGGCCGCGTGGTTGCGGATGATGCCGTACAGTACTGTGTTGACCAAGAGGTGTCAGACTCAGCATGTCGTCTGGCGTAACGAGACGGAATTGGCAACAGACTGAGGCGACACTAAACCTTCTGCCGCGCTACAATCGAGCGAGCAGAATTAACCGGAGTGTGACCCGCGTCGTTTCACCGTTACCCAGAGGGGCGACCGAAAGCGTGAGCGGATATTTGTAGATGAATTGAGGAGGTGCAACATGAAGCGTAGTTTACTCGGAATTATTTTTTTGGTCTCTGCCGCGATGGGTTTGGCGGGGTGTGCGAGCCTAGCCGGGCCTGAACGCGAGCCCATGCAGCTCGAGCAGCTGGTTTCGCTGGCAAAAGACGGCAAGGACGCCCAGGCCATCATCAAAGCGATCCAGGACTCCAACACCGTGTTCGATGTGACGGCGTCGCAGTACGCCAAACTCTCGCGTGACGGGGTGCCTGACGCCGTGCTCGACTTTATGCAACACGGCCAGTTGAAGATGGCGGAACGGCAAGGCCGCCGCGAGGCCCTGCAGGATGCTTGGTTCTATGGGCGCGGTTATTGGGGATGGGGCTACAGCAGCTGGGTACCACGACCATACGGCGTGTGGGTTGGTGGCCGGTACTATAAACGCAGTTACTAAAGTGCCCGACTGGCGGGCGTTTCCAAGTGAAAATGCTTGGAAAACGCCGCCGGATAACGAGTTCGTCAGCTTATCTTGAACTCGCTAAAGTTCGGGCCGCCCGAGCCCGGCTTGGAGGGAAGATCACTCATGCCAGCTTCGACCATTCCGCTATTGCCAACCAGCAACGATAGGTTGGTTGCGGAATCGGCGTTTGCCAGTCCCTCTTGAACGGTAATCTTTCCTGCCTGAATGAGGCGAAACAAATCCTGCTCAAAAGTCTGGGAGCCCGGAGTCATGGATTTTTCCATGGCTTCCTTGATTTCAGAGACCCGGCCTTGGCTGATCAGGTCGACGATGTTGCCGGTGTTCATCAAGATCTCAACCGCTGGCGAGCGGGTGCCTGCGACATTCTTGACGAGTCGCTGCGAGATAATGCAACGTAGCGATACGCCGAGATCAGATAGCAATACGGCGCGTTGTTCGAGCGGGAAGAAATTGATGATCCGGTTTAGCGCGTGGTAGCTGTTGTTCGCGTGAAGTGTGGCCAGACATAGGTGACCTGACAAGGCATACATCATCGCGGATTTCATTGTCTCGACATCTCGGATCTCGCCCACCAAAATCAAATCTGGTGCCTGACGCATGGCGTTACGCATTGCTTCATGGAATGAGAGAGAGTCGTTGCCAATTTCGCGTTGATTAACGATACATTTTTTGGATTGGAAGATGAATTCCACCGGGTCTTCGAACGTCAAGATATGGCCGGGTTTCATCATGTTTCGGTAATCCATCATCGCGGCCAACGTGGTGGATTTACCCGAACCGGTTGCGCCCACAACTAGGATCAGTCCGCGTTTTTCCATGATGACTTGTTTCAAGACATTCGGCACGCCGAGTGAATCGAACGCGGGAACATCGGTTGAGATGTAACGCACGACAGCAGCCACGGAAGATTTCTGATGCATCATGTTGACGCGAAAGTTGCCAACCCCCTCAATGGGAAACGAGAGGTTTAGCTCAAGTTCTTTTTCGAATTTTTCGATTTGATGTGGCTTGAGAATTTCATAACAAATGCGTTTAGCATCTTCTGCCGACAATACTTGGGGGTTGATCGGCATCGCCGTACCGTTGACCTTCATATTGATGGGCGCGCCGGCGGAAACAAAGATATCCGACGCATTCTTTTCGGCCATTAGCCGAAACAGTTTTTCCAGAATCGCCATGGTTGTCCTCGCTGTACGGTGTCGATAGGTTGATGCGTACTATGCGCGCAACAGTTCGTTGATACCAGTTTTTGCACGCGTTTTGGCGTCAACCGTCTTCACGATCACCGCGCAGTAGAGGCTGTACTTGCCGTCTGCGGACGGCAAGCTGCCCGAAACGACGACCGAGAATGGCGGCACCTTCCCGTACGATACTTCGCCGCTGTCCCGGTTGTAGATTTTGGTCGATTGGCCGATGTACACGCCCATTGATATCACCGAGCCCTCGCCGACAATAACGCCTTCGACCACTTCCGAGCGTGCGCCAATGAAGCAGTTGTCTTCAATGATGGTCGGGTTTGCCTGGAGTGGCTCTAACACGCCGCCGATGCCAACGCCCCCGCTGAGGTGCACATTCTTGCCGATTTGGGCGCACGAACCGACGGTCGCCCACGTGTCGACCATGGTGCCCTCGTCAACGTACGCGCCGATGTTGACATACGACGGCATGAGCACCACATTCTTGCCGATGAATGAGCCCCGTCGTGCGACTGCAGGCGGCACCACCCGCACACCAGTGGCGCGCATTGCGGCGTCATCGAGCCTAGCAAACTTAGTCTCCACTTTGTCAAAGAAGCCGAGGTCGCCCGCTTCAATACGGACGTTGTCTTTGAGTCGGAACGACAGCAACACGGCCTTTTTGATCCACTGGTGTGTGACCCACTCCCCGCCAAGTTTTTCGGCAACCCGTAGGCGACCGGCGTTTAAGTCACTGATAACTTGATCGACCGCTTCACCAACATCTGCCGGATGGCTGGTGGGTGAAAAGCTGGCACGCAGTTCCCAGGCTCTATCGATGGTGGTCTGGATTGTGGACTGGCGGGCATCGGACATATCGAATGGGCTTTCTACTGAGTGGATTACGCTGAATCGGGACTGAAGGCGGTAGAATTTCGTGAACTGCGAATTTATTCCAACGCTCATTATAGAGTTTGTCGTACTTTAGAAAGGTCGTCGCGTTGTCTCAGTCGTCCACACAGCAGCGCGGCGATGCCCCCATCTGTGCCACTCAAAGAGGATCGCCGCTGCCCATAGCAGGGCTGTTGATAGCGGCGACATCGTGGGGAGTTATCTGGTATCCCTACCGGTTCATGGAAACAGCCGGTTTGCCGGTGCCGATCACAACGTTTTTCTCGTACGTGGCGGCAGTGCTGTTTGCGCTCGTCGTGCTGCGCCACACGTGGCGCGAATTTCCCAGGTATCCCATCTCGTTGCTGCTGATCGGTCTGACCGCCGGTCTTGCCAACGTAGCCTATCTTGTCGCGATCATGGAGGCCGAAGTGGTCCGCGTCGTACTGTTGTTCTATCTGGCACCATTGTGGACAGTGCCCTTGGCACGAATTCTCATTGGCGAGCGCATCGGGGGACGTGGCGTGGTGACGGTCACAGTCGCCATGACCGGTGCCGTTGTCATGTTATGGCGGCCCGAACTCGGCATGCCGCTTCCCCGCAACGCCCACGAGTGGCTTGGTATGTTGGGCGGTTTCTTCTTTGCACTCTGCAATGTTCTGGTCAGACGAGAACACCGCGTCTCGCCGGAGGCGAAGTCAGTGGCAGGTTCAATTGGTGTGGCGGCGGTAGCCCTGCCGGTAGCACTTCTTGTTGTCGCACAACCTGTGGCAAGTTGGGGGCCGGTGTTGGCGCAGTACTGGTGGCTCGTTGTGCTGGTTGGTGTTGTGTTGATTGCAAGTAGCGTAGGTATGCAGCACGGGCTGAGTCAGCTGTCGGCCAATCGCGCGGCGGTGATTCTCCTGTTCGAACTCATCGTTGCAGCTATCGCCGCGCACTATCTGGCCGGCGAGGTATCTCGAATTCAGGAGTGGGTTGGTGGCTGCATTTTGGCCGCTGCCGGTTTGGTGGCCGCTATTGGGGAAACCGAGGGCAAAACCAGCAACGTCAATAACGCAAGAGCAGCCAGTGCCCCTAGTTTGACTACTTGACGACTTTCTTCATCGCCTGTTGCGCCTCACGCTTTTCGTCCTGCGCTCGATCCGCGTCGCGCTTGTGGCTTTGGCCGCCCTCCCGGCTTAACGCCGCTTTGCGGGTTAGCCTGCGCCGCTTCGCGCGAATTGTTCACTTCACCAATTTCTTCATCGCCTGTTGCGCCTCGCGCTTTTCGTCCCGCGCTCGATCCGCGTCGCGCTTGTCATGCTGTTTCTTGCCTTTGGCGAGGCCGATGTCAAGTTTGATCAGTCCGCCTTTGTAGTGAAGGTTTAAGGGCACCAGCGTGTAGCCGCGCTGCTCAACTTTGCCGACTAGCTTCCTGATCTCTTCTTCGCGCAGCAGAAGCTTGCGCGTGCGCACTGGGTCTACCGTGACGTGCGTCGAGGCTTCAGGGAGGGCAGAGATGTGGGCACCAATCAAAAAGGAAGCCCCTTTCTGCAGGACGACGTAGCCCTCCTTGAGTTGGGCGCGACCCGCGCGGATTGCCTTGACCTCCCACCCTTCAAGTACCAACCCGGCTTCGTAGCGCTCTTCGATAAAGTAGTCAAAGAAGGCTTTTTTGTTTTCAGCGATGCTCATGCAGCAATTTTATCGCGTGCATCCTCTTCCACCATGGAGCGGGCGAGTAAAATTTCGATATGGCTTATGTTGCTAAATCGGTTTTAGTCGCCCACTCGGCAGAAAAAATGTTCGATTTGGTCGATGCTGTGGAGCACTATCCCGCATTTTTGCCCTGGTGTGGCGGCGCGACGCTGCATTCACAAGATGAATTCCATACTGAAGCAAGCATTCAGATTCGCTATTTGGGTGTCACCCAATCGTTCCGGACACGCAATGCCAAGGTGCGATCGAGCGAGATGCGGCTTCGTCTCATCGAAGGCCCATTTCAAAGTCTCACCGGGGGTTGGCACTTCATGCCTCTGGCAGCAGACGCTTGCAAGGTTGAGTTTGTGCTCGATTATGCATTTTCCAACCCCATGATTGAGGGCGTTCTCGGCCCGGTGATGGCAACGATTGCGGAATCGTTTGTCGATCGTTTTGTGCAGCGCGCCGACGCGCTGTTTAACGCTGGTGAATGAGACTAGCGTCATCAAGGTTAGCATCGCCTGTGGTGTCAAGGGCTGCGCGCTCGAGCTTGCCCTGACGGCAGACGAAGGCACAACCATCGGGGAGCTTCTAGCATCCGCCTCCGTTAGAGATAACTTGCCCGCGAGTATTCTCGCGGAGGTGGTTGGTTATGGCGTATGGGGTAAGGCCCGACCACTAACCCACGCCTTGCGTGACGGTGACCGTGTCGAGCTGTATCGACCGTTACGTATTGACCCAAAAGCGCAGCGGCGTAAACGCGCGAGTTAGCCTTGTCACGATCACTATTTGCAAGACTGGCTCATGGCGCTGCGTGCGCGTGCTACTTCAGCGCTACGCGCAGCATCGTCTAGTATCTTGCGTTCGCCGGCGTCGTCCGTTGTGCTGATCGGCCTGCCTGTTTCCAAGTCGCGTAGGTAATGTGACGCCTCTTTGCAGCGCTCTTGGTTAGCTTTGTCTAGCTTGGCTTGCTCAGTGGCTTTTTTCTCCGCCTCCACTCGTTCCGCGCGGCGTTTATCTGATTCTTTACTGCGTTCCTCCAGCGTGAGCGGCTTGGCCGGTGCGCCTTTGGCGGTATCTTTACCGGCATCCTTGTCGGGCGCAGATTTGGTCGGCACTGCCGGTATAGCAGCCGGTCCAGAGGCCGACCTTGTATCAACCCTCTTTGGGGTGCCCTTCACATCGGTTGGCGGCGGTATATCGGTGTATTGCACCTTGCCGTCCTTATCAACCCACTTGTAGACCTGTGCGGTAACGGTTGCCGCTGCGAGCAACACGGCGAGCGCAACGAACAGCTGAATTGGCGTTTTCATAGGGTGCTCCTCAAGGCAGTACCGTTCTCAGCTACGTATCGCGTCACCAGGCGACCGGCGGGTATAACAACTGCGCACGACTCTGCTCGCACAAGGAAATGATTTCATTTGAAAGACGTAAGGTGTTGGCGCTATCGTGCCTCGATGCAGCAAGTTCCGCCGCGTTGAGTTTTTCCGCCGCAGATTTCCACAAAGCACGTGCGCGTTTTGCATCTGCAACCTGTAGCCTGGCTTGCGCTAGTGCGGCGGCAGCCGTATCACTTAGCACGACCGTTGACGGTTTTGCAGTTTCGACAGTATTTGAAGGCGAAGCGGTGGACGGTAAAGGTGTCTGCGACGGGTGCCACAACGCGCAGGCATTGGCGAATAGCCCAAGCGCGGCAATCGACACACCACCGCGCAGCATCCTTAGTGATGTGGTTAACGAGTGCGATGGCGAAACGTTTACTGATTCCAGCATAGACATATGGTGGCTGACAGATCGATGATCGAAGTGGAGTCGATGGCCAAAACTTCATTCGCGTCAATAGTTTAGCACCGTTATCTCGCCTAGTTGTCTAAAGTACGGGCAAACGCGCTTGGCGTCAACCCGGTTGCCGGTCTCGATGCGCCGCACAGCGGGTATTTTGCGTGCAACCAGCGCTCTCAGTAGGGGCATGTAGGAGGGCGCGTATAATGCTGCTTTTGTCGGAGTCTGATTCGTGAAACTTATCGCCAAAGCGCTCACTTTCGACGACGTTTTACTCGTCCCAGCCCATTCTCAGGTCCACCCGCGCGACGTCGAACTCGCCACCCGCCTTACGCGCTCCATCAAGCTGAACTTGCCGTTGATTTCTGCGGCGATGGACACGGTTACGGAATCACGATTGGCGATTGCCCTCGCACAAGAGGGTGGCATCGGCATCATTCACAAAAACCTGTCAATTCGGGTGCAGGCTGCCGAAGTGGCGAGGGTTAAGCGATTTGAGTCCGGTGTGGTGAAAGATCCGCTGGCCATCGCCCCTTCAATGACAGTCCGCGAAGTCATCAACCTGCAACGCCAACATGGCTTCTCCGGCCTGCCGGTGGTAGAAGGCAAAGTTGTGGTCGGCATCGTCACCAGCCGCGATCTGCGGTTTGAGACCAACCTCGACCAGCCGGTAAAAAACATCATGACGCCGCGCGCGCGTTTGGTGACGGTGAAGGAAGGTGCCAGCCTCGATCAGGCACAGGCACTCATCCATAAACACCGCCTCGAGCGCGTGCTGGTTGTCAACGACGCCTTTGAGTTGGCCGGGCTGATCACCGTCAAGGATATCCAGAAGGCGAAGGACCATCCGCTAGCATGTAAGGATGCACTCGGCCAGTTGCGTGTCGGTGCCGGCATTGGTGTGGCGGGAGACAATCTTGAACGCGCTGCGGCGTTGGTCGAGGCGGGGGTGGATTGTCTGGTGGTGGACTCCTCCCACGGCCATGCACAAGGCGTTTTGGACATGGTGCAATCAGTAAAGGTAAAGTTTCCCAATGTTGCCGTCATCGGCGGTAACGTCGCCACTGCGGCCGGCGCGCTTGCGCTGGCAGACCATGGTGCCGATTGCGTCAAGATTGGTGTTGGGCCGGGTTCGATTTGTACCACCCGCATTGTGACTGGAGTGGGTATGCCGCAAATTACGGCGGTTGCGGAAGCCGCCAAGGCGCTCGAAAAACTCGGCATCCCGTGTATTGCGGATGGTGGGATTCGTTACTCTGGCGACGTCGCAAAAGCGATTGCTGCGGGTGCCTCCGCAGTGATGATGGGGTCGATGTTTGCGGGTACCGACGAAGCGCCGGGCGAGATTGAGCTCTACCAGGGGCGCTCCTACAAGAGTTATCGCGGCATGGGCTCGCTTGGTGCAATGCAAAAAGGTTCGTCGGATCGCTACTTTCAGGAAACAATTTCCAACGCCGACAAGTTGGTTCCAGAAGGAGTGGAGGGTCGGGTACCGTACAAGGGGCCGGTGACGGCGATCATCACGCAATTGATGGGCGGCGTGCGCGCTTCAATGGGTTTGGTAGGCTGTTCAACAATCGAAGCTTTTCGCACCGAGGCGAGCTTTGTCGAGATCACCGCGGCCGGTATGCGCGAGAGTCACGTGCATGATGTGCAAATCACCAAAGAAGCGCCGAACTACCGGGCCGACTAATTAACCAGTTTCGGGTCAAATTCTGATTGAGCCGTCGTTCGGTCTGCGGTTGGCATTGGAGAATAATCGTGTCGAGTGGTACAAACGCTAACCCAGTTTCAGCGGCACTGGCGCACTCAGCGGAAATTGCCAGACAACGCGGATTCAAGTTCGTCCTGGGGGTTGTATTTTTGGACATGCTCGGCGTGGGTTTGGCAGTTCCGGTGTTGCCATTGCTGGTCGGGGACTTCGTCACCTCGACCGATGATCAGGCACGCTGGTATGGCATTTTGGCGGCCACCTTCGGTCTCATGCAGTTTCTCTGCATGCCGCTGCTGGGTGCACTCTCCGACAAGATTGGCCGCCGACCGGTGCTGATTTTTTCGAGCGCCGGGATGGGGCTGAATTTCTTGGTCACGGCGTGGGCACCGAGCTTGATGTGGCTGTTTCTCGGCCGCTTTATTGGTGGTGCCTGCTCGGCGTCGATGTCGACCGCCTCGGCATACGCTTCCGATATCTCAACTCCTGCCAAGCGCGCTAAAACGTTTGGCATGATTGGTGCAGCCTTTGGTCTGGGTTTTATTTGTGGGCCGATGATGGGCGGGTTGCTGGGAAGTATCAACTACCATTTGCCGTTTTACGTCGGGGCTGGATTGTGTTTTGCCAACGCAATTTTTGGTTTCATCTTCATCAAAGAATCGCTGACGAAAGACAAGCGCGCCGGGTTTTCGATTGCCAAGTCGAACCCCTTTGCATCATTCCGCCGATTGTTCACGCGGCCAGACATAGGATTACTGATCGTGGTGTTTGCATTGTCGGCGTTTGCACAAGTGCTGCAGCAAACCACTTGGGTGTTGTACACCAACTTCAAGTTCGGCTGGGGGCCAAAGGAGAACGGTATCGCGTTGTTCTTGGTCGGCCTGACGGCGGCCGTAGTACAAGCCGGGTTGTTATCAAGATTGATCAAGCTGATGGGTGAGGTCCGACTCGGTGTCCTTGGGTTGGCGGTGGCGTCGGTGATCTACTTCGCCACTGGTCTTGCTACCGCCGGCTGGATGATTTACGTCCTAATCGTGTTGAACTTTCTGTCCTATGGAGCAGCGCCAGCGCTGCAGGCAATCGTTTCGAAGGCCACCGATCCCACGGGGCAGGGCTCGCTGATGGGCTCGCTACAGTCGTTATCCAGCCTGTCGATTGTCATTGCGCCGGTTATTGCGACGCAGCTGCTCGCCGAAGTGTCGCACTATCCGCAGGGAGACTGGCGGATCGGTGTCGTGTTCTACCTTTCGGCATTTCTACAATTAATTGCGGTGTTCCTCGCGTGGCGTTTCTTTTCGACCCGTGGAGTGCCCATCCACCCGGCTAATCGCACCACCGCCGTCCCCACTCCCTAAGTGCTCAATATGCAAGACAAGATACTCATTCTCGATTTCGGCTCACAGGTCACCCAGTTGATCGCGCGCCGTGTGCGTGAGGCCGGCGTGTATTCCGAGCTGCATGGGCACGATATGTCGGAAGCCGACATTCGCGCCTTTAAGCCGAAGGGCATCATCCTGTCAGGGTCACATGCATCGGTGACTGAATCTGATACGGCGCGCGCACCGCAAGTTGTGTTTGAACTCGGTGTGCCGGTACTGGGCATCTGTTATGGCATGCAGACCATGGCGGCCCAGCTCGGCGGCAAAGTCGAGAACGGACTGGTACGTGAGTTTGGCTATGCGGAAGTGCGGGTGCGTGGCCACTCAAAGCTACTCGATGGCATTCAAGATTCGGTGAATGCCGAAGGCCACGGTTTGCTCGATGTGTGGATGTCGCATGGCGACAAAGTCACTGAATTACCGCCGGGGTTCAAAGTTATCGCGTCGAACCAGACGACGCCATTGGCTGGCATGGCCGACGAGTCGCGCCACTTTTATGCCTTGCAGTTCCATCCGGAAGTCACGCACACCAAACAAGGCAAAGCCATCTACAACCGCTTTGTGCACGACATTTGTGGTCTGGCATCGCACTGGAATATGCCCGAATACATTCCCGAGGCGGTGGCAAAGATTCGTGACCAAGTCGGCAACGAAGAAGTCATTCTCGGCCTGTCTGGCGGGGTGGATTCCTCGGTGGCCGCCGCGCTGATCCACAAGGCCATTGGCGACCAGCTCACCTGCGTTTATGTTGATAACGGTTTGATGCGCTTGAACGAATCGGTGCAGGTGAAAAGAACCTTCTCCGATAACTTGCATATGAAGGTGGTCTACGTTGATGCGAGTGACGACTTTCTTGGCGAACTGAAGGGGGTTTTTGACCCCGAGCAAAAACGCAAAATCATTGGCCGAGTTTTTGTTGAAGTCTTCCAGCGCGAGTCGGCCAAACTCGCCAATGCAAGGTGGCTGGCGCAAGGCACCATCTATCCAGACGTGATTGAGTCAGCCTCAGCCAAAACAAAAAAAGCCAACACCATCAAATCACATCACAACGTGGGCGGCCTGCCGGATAGCTTGCATTTGAAGCTGCTTGAACCGCTACGCGAGCTCTTTAAAGACGAAGTGCGTGAACTCGGTTTGGCACTCGGCCTGCCGCGCGAGATGGTCTATCGGCATCCATTCCCGGGTCCGGGCCTCGGTGTGCGCATCTTGGGCGAAGTCACGCGCGAAGCAGCAGATAGGCTGCGGCAAGCGGACGCCATCTTTATCGAAGAACTGCGTGCCACTCCGGTGAGCCCCCCGTTGGAAAAAGCAGGGGTGGGCGGGATTTCTCCGGCGGTTGACCAACCACCGACTTGGTATGACAACGTCGCCCAAGCCTTCGCCGTTTATCTCCCCGTCAAAAGCGTGGGCGTGATGGGTGACGGTCGCACCTATGAAAACGTCGTCGCACTACGCGCCGTGCAAACTACTGACTTCATGACAGCGCATTGGGCGGAGCTGCCCTACAACCTACTTGGCAAGGTCTCTAACCGTATCATCAACGAGGTGCGTGGATTCAACCGCGTGGTGTACGACGTCTCCGGCAAGCCACCGGCGACCATCGAGTGGGAATAACGTACAGTGATTTCAAGACGTTCAGCAGCGTCTTGAATTTCACAAAATTGCATTGAGAACCAACAGCTTATGCATCCAAAGGCACCCTGCGGGATGCAGCCAAAGCCAAAGTTTTAGACGGTAGCTGTGACGGTAAATCTGTGAATCTCTGAGGCGCTGCTTTCCTTTACCGACAAGGGCCTTGACGGTAAAGTTTTACAAGGAAAGCCACCAAACTATCCACAGAATAGGTGTAAATTCCTACCAATTCAGGTGGGTCAAAATTCAATGCAATTGGTGGGTCAGATTTAGACGCAATTCAACACTGTGCCGACACACAAGCCGCTGAGGCAACTAAGCGCCCCTGTTGCAGCCCCAGCCGTACCCGTCAAAAAAAACATATCGGCGCAGCAGCGCCTCGCGTAGTGTCCGTGTGCCCAATGAGCTTGTCCCTCGTGTCAACGCCTTGATCGCCGACTACCGTGAGCGGCTGCGGAACGACCCAGACACATGGACTGGCGGCTGAGGCTGTTTTTGCTTCGCAGGTTTCAAATTAACCTACTTGAAAAATAAACCAACTTGGTTATGGTTATCCTATGGAAAAAGCACACCTCACTGCAAGTTGTCGGTAGTGCAGGGCATGGTCGAACGTGGTCAGGTTCGAGCGACGGCCACAGCCTTCAGTGGTGCTCGTGAGCTAGGCATCAACGACTTGGCTGGAATGTGTGCCGTGGTCATGTCTCTGACGACCGCCAACTTCTACAAGAGTATGACGTATGACGACCTACGCCGAGCACCGGATTTGGCAGGACGTGTACCACGCAAACACCACTGGCGGTGATGAGGTCTATCTGAAGCTGACGGTGATTGAAGATGTTCTATTGATCCGGCAATTAAATATGGTGAAAAAGTCCCCTGCTCCCGCGCAGGCGGGAGCCCAATTTTGTTAGCGCGGCACATATAGAAAATTGGGCCCCCGCCTGCGCGGGGGCAGGAATTCACCATATTTAATTGCCGGATCAATA